>PLRJ01000072.1 GCA_003163855.1 Bryobacterales bacterium
CTATGGCAGAAGATTGAAGCCCGCCAGGGATTTTGGTCTGTTTTCCAGGGTTTTGCGCGCACCGCTATGACTGCTTGCGCCGCTCTTGCGCTTATTCTGCTCGCCTTGAACTACGTTACCGCCACCACGCAGAGCGCTCCCGTTCCCAGCTACACCGACGCGCTGATGGCCGACCATAGCGCCGAAAAAACCTATTACGCCGAGACCATCCGCCGTCATGCGCCCGACGTTGACCTCGATCCCAACCAGTAATCTCCCGCCAGAAAAGACAATGAAGGGTAATCAAGCTAAAGCCGCGCTCTTTGCGCTGCTCCTATTCGCCTTGGGCACTGCTGTGGGAGCCCTCGGTCATCGTTTCTACGCTGCCACCGTCGTCAACGCTAGGCCGACCGCTGAAGATTGGCGTCACAAATACATTGTGGAAATGCAGTCGAAGCTCAACCTGAATACCAGCCAGATCAATAAACTCCAGGTCATCCTCGACGAAACCAAGGCTAAATATAAAGCCGTTCGCGAGTCTTACCATCCGGAAATGGTCAAGGTGAAAGAGGCTCAGTTGGACCGAGTCAAATCCATCCTGACTCCCGAACAAGCCAAGCAGTATGAGCAAATTGTTGCCGAGCGTGAGCAAAAAGCCCACGAGCAGGAGGAGCGCGAACGTTTAGAAGACGAGCGTCAAGCCGCCCTCCACAAGCAAACCCTGGCAAGCAAGTAAGTTCAGGGTAGGCTCGACTTGCGGCCGGGGGCGTCGGTCGGCGAGGCGCCGGGGAGTAGCACCGGAAGAAGCTCGGGAAAGGGTTGAGAAAACCAAAAAGCGAATTGCGTAGCACCGTGTATTTGATAGTGGTGCAAGCGCTTCTTCGCCTCGGCGACGGTTGGAGTGTGTCCCGCCTCAATCCACCACAGTGCATAGGTCGGCTGCGTTGCCTTCTCGAACCACTCGGCACGGCGTTTGAAGAAGTCTAGATGGTGCGATTGGTACACGTAGCCTCGCAACGACTCTAGCGATTCCCAAACGGACATGTTCACCAGCTCGAGCGGATCTTCGGAATAGACGATATCGGTCGCGTTGCCGGAATCGGACTGGAGCCGCCAGACGAAACCGGGAGCAGATTCAGCCAGCGCGTTGATTGGATCGAGATTGGCCTTGAACTCCGCCATCAGTGGTGAATCCATGGGAGCGAGGATTCGACCAATGTTAATTTCAGCCAGATGCATAGGTCCAGCTTAATTGAATTCGCCTGTCACAATTTCGGGGCGCGGTTCGAAAGTGCCCCCGGAGGCGATTATGGACGCAGAGGCAAGGGGCGACACGCCTGCGCTTCGGACCAGATAATGTGCCCCATGGCTAGCCCCCGGGCGTCCCGAGAGGCTTAACGGGCGGCTAAGAGGGCGCGCAGGTGGCGAGCACGTTCCGGGGAGCGGAGTTGGCGCAGAGCCTTGGCTTCGATCTGGCGGATGCGTTCGCGGGTGACGTCGAATTCCTGGCCGATTTCTTCGAGCGTGTGTTCGCGCTCGCAGCCGATGCCGAAGCGCAGGCGGATGACCTTCTCTTCTTTGGGTGAGAGAGTCTTCAAGATGTTGGCGGTTTCGTCGCGGACGTTGGAGTCGATGACGGCGTCAACGGGCGAACCGACCCAGCGGTCTTCGATAAGATCGCCGAGGGCGGATTCGCCGTCGCGGCCGACGGGCGTTTCGAGCGAAACAGGGTCGCGCGAGATGGTCTTCAGCTTCTGGACCTTTTCAACCGGGATGTCCATGCGGCGGCTGATCTCTTCGTTCGTCGGGACGCGGCCGAGTTCCTTCTCCAGTTCGCGCGTGGCGCGCAGGAACTTGTTCATGCTCTCGTTCATGTGAACGGGGATGCGGATGGTGCGGCTCTGGTCGGCGATGGCGCGGGTGATGGCTTGGCGGATCCACCAGGTGGCGTAGGTTGAAAACTTATAGCCGCGGCGGTATTCAAATTTGTCGGCGGCGCGCATGAGGCCGATGTTGCCTTCCTGAATAAGATCGAGCAAGTGGAGGCCGCGGTTGACGTACTTTTTGGCGACCGAGACCACGAGGCGCAGGTTGGCTTCCACCAGGTCTTTCTTGGCGCGCTCGGCTTCAATCTCGCCGTGGCGGATGATAGCCAGGCTGGCTTTCAGATCCTGCAGCGAGGCACCCGCTTCGGTTTCGCGCTTCTTCAGGTCGCGCTTCAGCTCCTTAAGGCGAGTTTGGAGGATGGCGGTGGTGGCGCGCGGCTCGGATTTCCGGATTTCGGCGTCGAGCAGAGTCATTTCTTCGACGGTTTCTTCAATAGTGCGGACAAATTCTTTCCAGCGCGCCAGATTGAACGGGATGGCGCGAAGAGATTGCGAAAGTTCAACCGTAGCGCGGGCTACTTTGCCAGCCCATTTTTTACGCAGCTTTTTGTTGGCGGGAGGCACGGCGGCGTGCTTATCCACGGTCTGGACAAGTTTCTTGTCGGCGTTGAGATAGTTCTGGAACAGTTCGCTAACTTCGTTGCGGCGCTTGATATCGGCAGCGCTGCCTTCTTCGATATCGGAAGGGCCAAAATCGACGTAGCTGTCCACGTCTTCGGCGCCTTTACGAACCAGATCGGAAAAGCTGTTGACCAGAGCCTGGATCAGCGGAGAGCGGCTGATGGCTTTCTGCATGCGGACCTTACCGCGCTCCATTTTGCGCGCCAGGGTGACTTCACCCTCGCGCGTTAACAGAGGGACTGAACCCATTTCCCGGAGATAGACACGCACCGGATCATCGGTGTAGATTGACTCTTCTACCGGTTGCTGACTGGTATGAAACTCCTCATCCTGAATTTCTTCGGGATGGAAGAAATTGGGTTCCTCGTCGAACGGGAGACCCAAAGGTTCCGGACCGTCAGCCAAATACTGATCTTCGAATTGATCCACTTACCTAATCACCTCTAAATAACCAACCATCAAATACATTTCGACCGCAAACGTTGCGATCCCATAAAGTTAAGACGTCTCTCCCGCAATTGACGCGAGAAGAACTTACAAAGTCACGCAGCCAAGGGGAAGATGGAAGCGATACTCCGCTGGGAGACAGTGGTGTGCCGGCCAAGCCGAAGCGAAGGAAACACGAGCCAATGCTGTAATATTTGCGCGCACTTATTATAACCGTTTTTAAGCCTTTGTTAACAGCTAATTAGGGGATGATCACGGAAGTGATTGGTTTCACAAAAGATAAATGTCTAAAGGCGCCAAAGAAAACACTGTACACAGTGATTTACTGCCGAGAACAATTTACCCAAGACTCCCCTATGTCTATTTAGACTTTCCGGACCGCGGATACGTTATTCAGTTCGCTTAAAAATTCCTCAACATCCTGAAAGTCACGGTAGACCGAGGCAAAGCGCACATAGGCAATTTTATCGATTGCTTTCAGCCGATCCATCAGTTGTTCGCCGATGAGCGTGGTAGATAGTTCGCGTTCCGAGGTTTCGAGCAGGACAGATTCAACTTCGTTTACCAGTTCGGCCAGCTTCCCCATGCTAACCGGGCGCTTTTCGCAGGCACGCAAGAGGCCGTTCAGAACCTTTTGTCGGTCGAACTTTTCGCGCCTCCCGTCCTTTTTGATGACCATGTAGGGCACTTCGTCGCAATGTTCGTAAGTGGTAAAGCGGCGTTCGCAGGAGAGGCACTGGCGGCGGCGCCGTATGGACTCGCCTTCTTTGCTTTCACGGGAGTCGATGACCTTGTCTTCACGAAAACCGCAGAACGGACACAGCATGGCTATATCTTGCATCAGCGGGGCCAGGACAGCGCAAACGGATTGAACTTATCGGGTGAATTCAGCGTTTAGGTGGATGTAAGACGAGAGGACGAAGGTCGATGTCAGCCGCGGCAATAGCAGCCATTTCGATAAACTCAAGCATTCCATCACTTGCGAAGGCGAAGCTAGCGCCTTGGCTGGGAATGGGCCCGGCAAGGGCGAGAGCGACCGAAGCATTGAACGCGGAAATACAACTTGTGGAACGTTGCCTGGCGGGGGAACAGGGTGCCTGGGACGAGATGGTGCAGGGCTATACCAAGCGCGTGTACGCCATCTGCTACCGGTTTACCGGCCGCGACAACGAGGCGCAGGACCTTACTCAGGAGGTTTTTCTGCGGGTATTCCGGACGCTGGGTTCGTTTCGGGCGGGCGAAGGCAGCTTTGTGGTGTGGCTGACCCGGCTGACGCGCAACCTGCTGGTGGACCATTACCGGCGGACGAAGCGCGACCGGGCGACGGATGCGATTGAAGACAAGCTGGCGGTGCTGGAAGAGAAGACAGCACAATCGGCGCGCACGGACGGGATGCTGGCGGGGCGCGAAGCAGGCGAACTGATTCAGGCGGCGCTGCAAAAGTTATCGCCCGAGTTGCGCGAAGCGGTCATCCTACGAGATTTGCAGGAATTGGAGTATCGCGAGATTGCACGGGTGCTGAATGTTCCGGAGGGCACCGTTAAATCGAGATTGAACCGCGGGCGCGCGGAATTAGCGAAGATATTGAAACGGCATCGTGTGAGTGTTTGAGTGAGTAAGTAAATGGACTGCGCAGTATTTGAAAGCATTTTGGCTGACTACCTGGACGGGACGCTGGATTCCGCAGGCAGAGCTGCGCTTTCAAAGCATGCTGAAGAGTGCGCGGGCTGCCGGGAGTTCATGAGCGAAGTCAGCGGCGGGATAGCGCTGCTGGAGCAACTGCACGAAGTAGAGCCGCCGCAGGAACTGATAACGCGGATCGCCTTTCAGACGCCGCAGGGACGGACGCGCGAGGCTTTTGACGAGCCGCCAGGATGGTGGGGGCGGTTGACGGCGAAATGGCTGCAACCCATTTTGCAGCCGCGCTGGGCGATGGGAATGGCGATGACGGTTTTGTCGTTCGCGATGCTGGAGCGCTGCACAGGGGTGCAGGTGCAGCATGTGCCCTCGGCGGATTTGAACCCGATGCGGATAGTGATGAACCTGGAAGACAAGATTGTGCGGGGCAAAGACCGGATGGTTAAGAACTACGAGAACTTGCGCGTGGTTTACGAGATTGAATCGCGCCTGAGCGAAGTGCAGCGGCAGAGCAGCAACGATTCAACAACGCCAAGTTCGCAAGATAAGAAAGACGGCGGTCAGAAGCCGGAACAGGGGGGACAGAAATGAACTGCTATCTGCATGAGGAAATACCCGCAGTGGCTTATTGCCGGTCGTGCGGGCGGCCGCTGTGCGGCGCGTGCCAGCGACCCGCCGGAGACACCGTCTTTTGTCAGGAACATTTTCCGCAACCTTCGTCAGGGCCCCAGGAGCGCCCGCCTATGAATCCCAGTTACACCGCCAGTGCACCGAACCCCTACTTACAGACGGGACCGGCGATACACACTTCGCCAGGATTAGCTTTTGTGCTCGGCTTTATTCCGGGAGTGGGCGCCATTTACAATGCGCAGTATTTGAAAGGTCTGGTGCATGCCATTATTTTCGGCCTGCTGATAAGCATGCTGGACAGCATTCATAACGAGGGGGGCGCGCCGTTTCTGGCCGTAGTTTTGATGGTGTTCGTGTTCTATATGCCGTTTGAGGCGTACCACACGGCCAAAAAGCGCCTGGCCGGGGTTCCGGTGGAAGAGTTCTCGAGTCTGATGGGGCCGAACCAAAAGATCTCGACGCGCACACCGGTTGGGCCCATCCTGCTTATTGCGATTGGGGTGTTGTTTCTACTGAACACGCTGGGATGGCTTTACTTCCGCGATCTGGCGCGTTTCTGGCCGGTGGTGCTGATTCTGGTGGGTGCGTTCATGCTCTATAACCGCTTGCGCGAGCCGGGTGTTTTGACGGGCAGCAATGCCGTGCCTCCCCCTATGGCTAACGAGTATGGAGAGACGCGGCAATGAGCAGAGGAGCGTTGTTTGCACAGGCGATTCGCGGGCCTATTTTACTGATCGCGGTAGGCGTGTTGTTTGCGCTGCATCAGGCCGGAACACTGAGCTTCTGGCGCTCATGGCCGCTGCTGATTATCGTCATTGGGGTGATTAAACTGGCTGAAAGGTTGGCCACCCCAGCTTACGTTCCGCCGCAAGCAGGGTATCAGCAGTATCCTCCACCAGGAGGGCCACGGTTATGAGGACGCGTGGAACTGTCGCCGGGCCGCTGGTTTTAATTATCATCGGCTCCATTTTCCTGCTGCGCCAGATTCAGCCGGGATTTCCGCTGGTGCAGATGCTGGGGCGTTATTGGCCCTATTTCTTGATCCTTTGGGGCACCGTGGCGCTGGTAGAAGTATGCGTACGGTTTATCGGGAACCGTCCGCTGCCCGCGAATGGCGTGTCGGGGGGCGGATGGTTCTTCGTGGTTATGCTTTGCCTGATTGGCATGTCAACGTTTGAGTTTGGGCGGCCGGACCGGAACTGGTTCTGGACCCGCAACGGCTTTATGCAGGGCGTAGTGGACGGCATCGGTGAGGAACATCAGTTCTCGGTTGAGCCTTCGAGCAAAACCGTAGGTGAGGCGCCGCATATTGTGATTGAGAGTTTTCGCGGCGACGCGAAGATAACTGGTACGGATTCGCATGAAGTAGCGGTAAGCGGCGAGAAGAGCGTGCGCACGATGGAGAATGGTTCGGCGGACGCGGCGAATGCGGCGGCGCGCGTGGAGATGGTGACCGAAGGCAACACGGTAGTGATCAAGTGCCACCAGGAGCGCGCGAACTCCGATACTCCCGTGACGACGAATCTGCAGTTGTCGGTGCCGAAAGGCGCAAGCGTAGAGATGGTGGGGACGCGCGGGGATCTCGACGTGACAGGTATTGCCGGTGATGTAACGCTATCGAGTGAAAATGCCGGCGTACGGCTGCAAGACATCGGCGGCCAAGTGAAAGTGGAGACACGGCGCAGCGATTTGATCCGCTGCGAGAACATCAAGGGCGATGTGGATCTGCGTGGGCGCGGCGACGATGTGGACCTGGTAAAGGTGGGCGGCCAGGTGACGATTAGCGGCGATTACAGGGGCTCTGTCTCGCTGCGGGAGCTCGCGAAGCAGGTGCGGGTTTCGAATACGCATACGCAGTTTGATGTGCAGGAGATTCCCGGCGAGGTGAGGCTGGAACGCGGGAGTTTTAACGCACAGAATGTGGTCGGCCCGGTGAAACTGCAGACGCATTCTACCGATGTAACGATGGATGGGTTTACGGCTGGGTTAGAGCTGACGGTGGACCGGGGCGACATTGAGATTCGTCCAAACCATGTGCCGGTTGCCCGGATGGTGGTGCATGCGACCTCGGGGAATATTGAGCTTTCGCTGCCGGAAGACGCAAAGTTTGAGATGAATGCGACAACGCGGCGGGGTGAGATTGAGAATGACTTCGGCGAGATTTTGAAGACTACCAGCGAGGGACATGGGGCGAAGCTGGAGGGCACGGTGGGGAGCGGTCCGGACTTGAGCCTGGAGACTACGCATGGGACGATCACGGTTCGCAAGGCGACCGAGACCAGTGAGCCGTCGAAGGTGAAAGAGAAGGCAGAGGATGGGGAAGCTTCTGTCCGGCGGGCGGTGACGGTGGCTTCACTGCGTTGAGCCAAGTTCATAGACGACGTGTTTTTGCAGAGCGTGACCAGGAGTGACCTGCGGGTGGTCGAAGTCGAGGTTGGTGCGATGGATCATGCCGAGTTTCTCCATCACGCGGCGAGAACGGAAGTTGATGGCTGAGGTGATTGCCACTACTTTCGGCAGATGCACTACGGTGAAGGCGTAGTGAATGACGGCGCGGGCTCCTTCGGTGGCCAGACCGGTTCCCCAGTGAGGGTAAGCTAAGCGCCAGCCGATCTCGACCACGGGCTGGGGCAGACCGGGGATGTGAAGAGACATCGTTTGCATGCCGAGAATGCCGATAAGCTCGCCGGAGGCTTTGTGTTCGGCGGCGAGGAAACCATAGCCATCGTGATGGTGCGCGGTCTGATAGCGGAGAACGGCCTGTTCTGTGAGTTCGGGTGTCAGTGGCGTGAGGAAGAATTCGCTGACGTGGGCATCCTGATTGATGGCGGCTAGGACGGGCAGGTCTTCGGGCTTCCAGGGACGCAGGAGGAGGCGCTCGGTTTCGATCTGCATTTGTCTTATTTTGCACGGGGCGGGGCCTGACGTAGGGAATGGTCGTTTACCCTGGAACCAGGAGCGAAGGACGCCTTCCGATGACCGTGACCATAAATACTTCGCCTGAAAGAGAGGCCGTCTACCAAGCGCTAGTGGCTGAGGCAACTGGTTGACCAGACCGCGCCGTTACAGTCGGAGACTTCGCCGTCAAACCAGAACCCAAGAGATACGTGGGAAGAGGGGTTCGACGCGTGGGTAAACAGTTTTCCGGATACCGCGCCTCTGTCTGACGAAGCCATCAGCCGCGCCAGCATGTCCCGGATCGCTGGTAACGCATAGAGCACTAACGCAGGTTGCTTTCAAACCAGTTGAGAGTTCGTTTCAAAACATCGACGCGATTCTTGGGTTGGCGGAACGAGTGACCTTCGCCGGCATAGACAACAAGCTCGGTTTTGACTCCGAGAGTTTTCAGCGCGTGCCAGAATTCGAATGACTGCGGTGCTGGGCATTCGCCGTCGCGCTCACCTACAACCACCAGCGTTGGCGTGTGGACTTGCTTGATGAAGGTGATGGGTGAGCTTTTGGCGTAGACGGCGGGATCGTCATAGACGGAAGAGCCGAAGTAGGGAATCATCCACTCATCGATGGAATTTTCTCCGTAGTAGCTAAGCCAGTCGGCTATGCCGGCGCCTGCCACGGCGGCGCGAAAGCGATTGGTTTGGGTGACGGTCCACATGGTCATGTAGCCGCCGTAACTCCAGCCGGTGACGCCGATGCGGGAGTCGTCCACAGGAACTTTCTTCTCTACCGCGTCGACGCCTGCGAGAACATCGCGCAAGTCGCCATAGCCGAAATCCTTGACGTTCGCCGCTGTGAAGGATTCGCCTTCGCCATAGCTGCCGCGTGGGTTGGGGAAGAAGACAAAGTAACCGAGTCCGGCCATGACTGACATGTCGAAGTGGACGCTTGGATAAGAGGCGGAGTGTTCGCTGGCAGGGCCGCCGTGGATGCTGACGATCATGGGATAGTGCTTCTGTGGATCGTAGTTGTCTGGATAGATGAGCCATCCTTGTACGCGAAAGCCGCCGCTACTCCACAGAACGCTCTCGGCTTTGCCCCAGAAGCGCTGGGCCTTATCGTTCGAGTGAGTGACCTGCTGCCATTCCCCGATTTTGCCTGTCCAGATTTCGGGTGCGTGATCCCAGGTGGAGACGATAGCAGCGCTGGTCGAGCCATCGCCAGCAATGGAAAAATCTGGATAGTTGCCGTCTTCATGCAGGGCTTGATCGCCTTTCCAGATGAGTTCGGTGGTGGCATTGGCTACGTTCAAGTGAGCCAGTGCGCCGCCGCCATCGACTGAGGCGCTGAAGAGGATTTTGCCGTTGTCGAGCCAGCGCAGACCGCTCGGGGAAAGCTTGGTTCCGGGCGTGAGATCGCGCGCCTGACCGCCTGTGGGTGCAACCGAGTAGATGTCACCTCCGAGAAAACCTTCGTCACTCATGAGACCTCCGAGGAAGGCGATCTGCGAGCCGTCGGGCGACCAGCGAGGAATGGATATCTGCTGCTTAACGGCGGGGGTGAAGATGAGGTTCATTTTTCCGCTGGTCCGATCGACCGTGTAGAGTTTAGCGACCCACCAGTTGTTGTCCGCAGGACCCGGAGCGGCCACCGCAGCGAACGCAGCGGCATCGGGCGACCAACTGTACTCATAGATATTGATGTCGAGCGAGGTGATGAGGCGCGGCGTGCCCCCATGGGGGCTGACTTCCGCCAGGCGCTGGTTATGGAAGTCGCTGCCGATGACGCCGACCTGCTCAGGGACAGCAGCGAGCGGGCCCCCCGTGCTTCCACCTTCGGTGATGAGAAAGCCGATGGTTTTGCCGTCGGGAGACCAACGGAGGTCGGCGAGGTCACCATGCAACTGGGTGAGTTGAGTGGGTTTGGCGGGTGACTTGACACCGCGTAGGAAGACTTGCTGCTGCTCTACGATAGCGTTGGAGAGGAAGGCGAAGCGTTTGCTGTCGGGCGCCCAGGCGACGGTATCCTCGCGATAGTTCGCCTTGCCATCGCCGGCCGTTATCCGCAGGGGCGGGGTGCTTGCGCCGCGTTCCTGGAGGAAGATCTGGCTGTTCCCGTTGGCGCGCTGGGTCCAGGTGACCCATTTGCCGTCGGGAGAGATGGTTACTCCTTCGAATTGATGAATGGCTTCAAGGTTGGCCAGCATCTGGTCGATCTTGTTAGAGGCGGGCTGGGCGGAAACGGCGAGGGGACTGATCAAAAGCAGGACGGCGAGGTAGAAGTAGCGAGACATAGGGAAAGATTTATGTTCTCACCTGGCGATTCGCCGCCCTATATGCCCGCAACCGGCAATGCTAAATTACATTGGTGAATCGACGTGAATTCATAGCCCTCGCCGCCGCCTCTCCCCTCGTCATGGCCAAAGAATCTCAGCCCGTAAAATTAGGCATCGACATCTTCAGCCTCCGCTCACAAAAGTGGACCCCCATTCAATACCTCGATTACTGCGCCGCCCAAAAAGTCCAAGTCGTCCATTTCTCTGAAGTCCGCTTCCTCGGCTCTCTCGACCCTTCCAATCTCGAAACTGTCCGCCACCACGCCGCCAAGCTCGGTCTTCAGTTGGAAATTGGCATGAAGTCCATCTGTCCCACGTCGAAAATGTTTGAGGCCTCGCAAGGCACCGCCGAAGCACAGCTCACGCGCATGATCGATTCCGCCAAGCTGATCGGCTCACCCATTGTGCGCTGTGTCCTCGGCAGCGCCGACGATCGCAAGCCCGGCCCCATCGAAAAACACATTCACGATATGGTGCAAGTTCTGCACAACGTTCGCTCGCGCGCCATGGATGCGGGCATCAAAATTGCCGTGGAAAACCACGCCGGCGACATGCAGGCGTTCGAACTGAAAGGGCTTATCGAAGAAGCCGGCCCCGAATTTGTCGGCGTATGTCTCGATTCCGGCAATCCGCTCTGGACGATGGAAGATCCGCACGTCTTGCTCGACGTCCTGCATCCCTACGTCCTTACCAGCCACGTCCGCGACAGCGCCGTCTGGAATGTGCCGCAGGGGGCGGCCGTCACCTGGGTACAGATGGGCCGCGGCAATGTCGGCATCGATTCGTATGTGCGCAAATACATCGAACTGTGCCCAGGCAAGGCACTGTCGATGGAATCTATCCTGCTTGGCCCGCGTGTCATACCGTTCCGCGACAAAAGCTTCTGGGATCAATACCGCAACATGCCCGCCTGGGAGTTTGAGCGTTACCGCGAATTGGCTGACAGCGGCAAACCCTATCGGGAAGAGCCGTGGGAAACCGCAAACCAGCAGGAGCGTGAGCGCCTTGCACTGGAAGAAAGCCTCGACTTCACCAAGAAACTCATTGGTGTCTAAGATTCTCCATCCGGGAACGGAGGTTCGCCGTTTGGGCGATTCCAGCGATCTGGCAGCCTGCGACGAGTGGAAGCTGTCACTGACATTAGAGGCATTTCGCAAAGGCAATGCAAGCAGAGCGCGCGCTGCCCGGGCCGCTGGGGCAGTTTGTTGATGCGACAAGCCCGAACTGCCGAGTGGTACTGAGTAGTGGCCACCCGTGACCCACTACCGGAGGAAGAGGTGAAGGCGCTGATTGGTGGATGTCGCCGGTGGAACCCGCTCAATAACTTGTGGGTAAAATAAACCGCAGTTTGTCATTCCTGGCGAATGGAGCGCATAGGATCGATCAGGGCTGCGCGCCTAGCTGGGATGAGAGAGGCCGCCACTGTCACAAAGAGCAGTGCGATGGCAACCAGCGCGAGAAGAACCAGGTCAAAAGACGGTAGTGCCAGTGCCGCTTTCAATCCTTCGCCTATGGCGATGGTAAGCAGTAGACCGATAGCGACGCCAGTGACACCTAATGATGCAGCGTGACGCATCACCATGCGCATAACCTGGCTCCTGCTGGCGCCGATGGCCATTCTAATGCCTATTTCCCTGGTTCGCTGTGCCACCTGATAAGCAACAACGGCGTACAAACCGATCAGCGACAGCGCCACGCCAACTAGGGCCATGGACCCGACAACGGTGAGCAGGATGTGAATGATCTTGACCGAGCGCTGATGGTACAGATCGTCAAAGGTTCGAACGGCGAAGATGGGCATGTTGGGAGCGATGGCGTGGACAGAGCGGCGAATGGGTTCGGCAGAGGCGGCTGGATCGGAGCGGCACTCGGCTATCAGGGTCATGGCAGTTAGGGACTGCTGTTGCATAGGCCGATAAAGGAAATCCTGTGGCGGCTCGACAACGGAATTGTATTTACCATCGGCAGCGACGCCTACGATTTGCGCCCAGCGCCCAGGACGCTGGCCGATTAGTAGCCTTTTTCCAATCGGATTTTTGATGCCGTAGTGCTCCACGAAGAAACGATTAACGACAACCACCAGCGGAGCCTTGGAGTCGTCAGTGGGGAGAAAGCCGCGGCCTTCCAGGATAGGAGTGCCGATGGTTTGGAAGTAGTTTTCGCCGACGGTAGCGGCTGATATGGAGGCGCCTTGCTGGCCCGGAGGGAAGGTGAATCCTTCCGGGGCTACGGTTTCACCTTCGTAGCTTGTGCCTGTAGGGATAAAGTGCGCGAAGGCTGCGGATCGTATTCCGGGAAGGCGGCTGACGCTTTGCAGCAGCTGGTTATAGAAAATTGTTGTCTGTTCGGGCGTATAGCCGGCAATGGCAGGATCGAAACTCATCAAGAGTCGGTTACGGGTTTCGAAACCAGGATTGTGGGAAAGAAGATACGAAAAACCGCGCGAGAGCTGGGTCGCAAGCACCATCAGCATGAGCGCGCAAGCGACCTGCAGGACGACTAGCGCGTTACGGCCCAAAAGACCGCTGCGCGTCGACCCGAGCTCGCCCGCTTTGAGAGCCGGTACCAGGTCAGCGCGCGTACTACGCAGCGCTGGCATAAGACCAAACACGAAGACGCTGGAAAGTGAGAGGGCGAGGGTAAAAAGGAGGGCGCGCGGGTCGAGCGTGATGGTGAGATGAAGCGGGATGTCGCCGGGGATCTCGACGGTTGATGCGAGCGCCACACCGGCTTGCGCAATGATCAGGCCCAGGACTCCAGCGGCCAGCGCAATAAGAACACATTCGGTAAGCTGCGAGCGAACCAGACGTGCTCGGCTGGCGCCAATGGCAAGGCGCACCGCAAATTCGCGAGTGCGCGAACGGGCACGACCGAGCATCAGATTGGCAACGTTGGCGCAGGAGATGAGCAGAAGAACGGCAACCAGAGAGAAGAGGAACGCTGATCCGTACGCATCCCCTTGCTGTGTGTCGAGGCGCGACTGCAACTCAGTACGCACAGTGGCGCCGAAGCCTCGATTCGTTTCAGGAAAGGATTTGGCGAGCGCTTGCGCCAACGACATCGCCTCGGCGCTGGCCGTCTGCACTGATACACCTGGTCTGATGCGCCCCTTGACGACAAAGGCACGGTTGGCGCGGTCCGTCAAAAGAGTGCTATCCGCTTTCGACAAGGCAGCAGCCATCATCGCCGGTACGAAGAGGTCCGGATGGAAAAACTGGTCGAGGCCGGTGAAGGAGGATGGGGCCACGCCGATGATTGTGAAGTCGATGTTGTTTAGGAGGATGTGCTTGCCTGCGACATCCGGGTCCGCGCCAAATTCTTCGCGCCAGAAGTCATTTCCTAAAACAACAACGGCGTCACGAGAGGGCGCCTGGTCTTCTTCGGGACGGAAGGCGCGCCCAACAGCAGGCCGAATGCCCAAGGCTTCGAAGATATTTCCGCTGGCAAGAAACCCAGCTTTCATACGCGGCTGCGAGTCTTTATCTCGTGCAAAACCGAACGCCGTCATGCGGAAGGCTATCAGGCCATTGAAGGATTTGAGGCGGCGAAAATCGGAATAATCGGCGAAAGAAACGTTCCCAAAGTTCTGTGCGGGGGTGCGCGAAGAAAGTGTCATAACCTGGCCCGGATTCGCAACTGGAAGGGGACGGAAGAGAACACCGTCGTAGACGGCGAAGACTGTGGCCCCGGCGCCGACCGCGAACGAGACGGAGACGATTGCGGTGAGAGCGAAAACCGGGTTATGCCGGAGATTGCGGAAGGCCAGCCGAATATCGTTCATGATGAGCGTGCGGGCACGTTGTGTGCCAAATGTCGGCGCTGAAACGGCGGCATTGAGGCGCTCGCCCACGGGCTGAGTGTCCGGTTTCGGGAAATTGCTTGCCGAGGGCGACGAAGTCGCCTGGATCGGCCCTAAAGCGAGCCCGCAGGCTGAAAGGCTGCCCCACCGGGGGTTTACTTCGAGCTGGCGATACGCGCCGCCTCAAATTCGTCGCCCGCTTTCCACTGTATGGCCTTTGGCTCGGTTAAAGCTTCCCAGCCCAGTTCCATGCCGAAGCGATCGAGCTTGGCGTTGCCGCGGAAATCCCAGTCGGCGTGATAGTTGTCGCTGAAGTTGTGATAATCGTGCGCTTCAAACTCATCCATTTGCTTCTGTCCCCAGGCCTCATCATGTCCCTCGTAGAGGAGACCCGTTTCGATGGAGAAGGCGGGTATACCGACGCGCGAGAGGCTGAAGTGATCGGAGCGGTAATAACTGCCGGCCGCGGGCCGGGGATCCGGAACAATGGTCAGCCCGAAGCGCTTGGCGGTTGCTTCCACAGTCGGGAAAAAAGTGGTTCTTTGGGCGCCATTCACATTCACCTGGCGCGGGATGCCGATGGGCAGCACCATATCGTAGTTGATATCCAGCGTGATTTGGGAGGCGGGCACGGGCGGATGTTGGCCCAGGTATTCCGATCCAAGCAAGCCCTGTTCCTCGGCCGTTACGGCGGCAAAGATGACGGAATGCGGCGGGTGAATGCGCGATTCGGTCCAGGCACGCGCCATCTCCAGCAGCATGCCGCAGCCGGTGGCATTGTCGGCGGCTCCGTTGTAGATGTTGTCGCCGGCCATTCCGGAAACGAAGCCTAGATGGTCGAAGTGGGCTGTGTATAGTACCGCCTGATCGGGCTTGGCCTGATTGGTTCCCGGCAGAATGCCGACCACGTTGGGGGACTGGAATGGCCGAACGGTACTCGTTATTGTCGCCTTCAGGCGCAACGGCAACTCGATGGCCTTAAATCCGCGTTTGCCGGCTGCTGTCATTTCCGTATCCAGGTCCATGCCGCTTGCGGCAAACAGCTTGCCAGCCACGTCCAGTTGAATCCAACTGGCCGCTTCCAGCCGCGGATTCTTATCGTCGCGCAGAAAAGTCTTCTCGCTGGTGTTCGAGTTTTTCACCACATCCCAGCCGTAGCTGGCCAAGTCGGTGCGATGAATAATCAGCGCGCCCACTGCGCCCATACGCGCGGCTTGTTCAAACTTGTAGGTCCAGCGGCCATAGTAGGTCAGGGCTTTGCCGCCAAAAAACTTCGGATCGTCCGACGGCGGATCACCCACGATGCAGAGAATTACTTTGCCTTTGACATCCACGCCGGCGTAGTCGTTCCACTGAAATTCCGGTGCGGTGACGCCGTAGCCGGCGAAGACGATGGGAGCGTCGAGAGTCACGCTTGGAGTTAGAGTCTGATTGGCGACGGTATAGTCTTCGCCATAAACAAGATGCAGCGGCGGCCCGTTCGGAGAAATCACTGAGAAACTGGTTTCCGCCGGGATCGCTTTCATGCCCACGAAGTTGATCTGCTGAAGATAGGTCCCGTCGTCACCGGCCGGCTTCAATCCATAGAGCGCAAATTGCGTGGCCATATACTTGGCAGCCAGTTCGCTGCCGCGCAGACCGGGGCCGCGGCCTTCAAAAAGATCGTCGGACAAAAACTTCACCTGCGCGCGGATATTTTCAGCGCTTATCGATTCCTCGGCCAGCTTTACGCTCACAGGAATGGCTTGTGCGAACAGGCCTGCGGCGAAGAGAAGAGGTGTAATCGCGGCGGCAAACAGTCTCAGCTTCATGAAGGTGTCCAGTTTCCATACAGTAGCATCGGCTGCGGCTTACTTAGACAAGCTAACGGGCGCGGGCACATCGTGCGGGTCGCCTAGCATTTCCCAACGCTGTAACGAGATGGGTACGTTGCCGTTGCTCCAGACGAAGTCGTTAAATTTGAGGAGGGAAAACTTATCGCCTTCGGTGCGGCGCGCGTCGGCCAGCATTTGAGTGATTTGCAATTTGCCGGTTTGGTAGGTGATGGCCTGGCCGGGGGTGCTGGCGAACATGGCCGCTTCGCCCAGCGCGGTGGTGCGGTCCATGGGCACGTTCTTGGCCAGATAGTCGGCGGCTTCAGCCAGCGTGAAGAGACCCAGCGCCAATTTGACGTCCACCTCCACGCGGAGGGCTCGCAGACGCATGAAGCTGTAGATAATCTCGCGCGTTCTCGGTTTGTTATCGAACAGACCGGCTTGCAGCATCATCTCTTCGGCGTAGAATCCAATGCCTTCGTTGGCGCCGGAATCGTAGTAATGGCGGCGGATGGGGTCCGGGTTAGCCCAGCTTAGGGCCAGTTGAAAGTAATGCCCAGGCACGCCTTCATGCACAATGATGGGCCGCGGATCCTGCGCGCTGGAAAGACTGAAAAATCCGAGATGCGTGCTCGGAACCGGGATGTAGCGGGTGCCGTCCTGGTCAAGCCTGGAGGGTCCGGTCATGTCGTCGCCTTCGCCTACGTCTTCAAACGGCGCCAGGTAAGCGGGAAGCGGTAGATCGCGATAGTGTTTCATCCAGGCGGGGACGGTTAACAGATGCTGCTTTGCCAGCAGGTCGCGGATGTCTTGTTCGTCGGCCTTTGCTTGTTCAATCTGGGCGGCCTGGGTTGGAAAGACCGGCAGGGATGGCAGGTCCGCATTACGCGCGCGTTCATAGGTTTCAAAGGCGAAGGTGCGGCTCAGTTCCTGCTGGCTCATGGCTAGCAGTTGTTCCGGCGAATAGGGCAGCAGCGCCACGTTGCGCAGAAAGAAGATGTAGGGTTCGCGGCCCATGGCGGTGGCTTTGTTCATCTGAGGCAGGCGTTGTTGCAGCCAGGCGCGATACTGTTCCAGTGCTGGAACGGCAGCTGCCGCGCCTTTGGCCAATGCCGCCTGATTTTCGCCGGTGAATTGCAATGCAAGAGCATCCTGCATCTTCCGCATGCGGCCAGAAAGGTCGTCTAATTGATTGATGGCGAGCTGGGCGAAGGGCTGACGGGCGTCGGTTAGATTCTCGCGCGCGGAGCGAAGCGTAGCGGGGAAAGCTTCGATCCGGCTGATGAATTGCTTTTGCCGGTCGAGCGAAAACGGTGGCGGCGGCAGCAGCAAGGCGGCCATGGCTCCCAGCGTCTGGTCGATGTAGAATTCGGGGTTTCGCCTCCAGGCTTGTTCTACATCGAGTTCCCAACGCACGCGTGCCAGAGCGGACCCGGCTAGGCGGTAGTCCACTTGTTCTGCTATGGGTGAATCGGCAGGCGGTTTCAGATGCTTCCACCGTTGTTCGAACTCGGAGAGCTTTTGACGGCGCTGTTGCACAATTGGCAGGGACCAGTTGACGGTAAAGTTATCGGGCCGTTCGATGCGAGGGATGTCGTCTTCACTGAAGGGCTGTTCCTGTGCGCGCCACGACCAGAAGCTTTCGCTGAGCTTGGGTAAGTCGTCGTTTGGAGATGACTGAACGGCTGCGCAGCAGAGAAGTAAGAGCGCACAGAGTCGAGGCGGCGCGTGGAATTTCATCTGCACTAATCGTAGCGGCCGGGCGACAGCCGATTGGGAGTTTCGCCCAGCTTCGTACCACTCCGTCGCATGAAGCGGCTTCTGCTGGCTATCGCGATAAACGGCGGCAAATCTCTTCGGAACCACCATGCAGCGCAATGACGGCAACTACCAAGCTAATTCCTACCAACGCCGAGCCCGTTGCCCTGATGAAACCACGACCGCGCAAAACCGGAGCGTTTTGCACCGTCCGAAAAGCCCAAACCCTCGCCCCGAGGCCACCGTTCCGCCCTTCTCAACCCGCTTTCATCCCCCGTCGCGGCGAACCCGCCCCGGGCCAGTCCTTCGAAAACGCCCGGCGCTATGTTCTTGAAAAGTAACAACTACGAAGCTATTTCCTACCAACGCCGAGCCCGTTGCCCTGATGAACCACGATCGCGCAAAACCGGGACTGCCTTC
>PLRJ01000197.1 GCA_003163855.1 Bryobacterales bacterium
GCCGAGCATTCGATGTGCCAACCGGGCCGCCCATCGCCAAAAGGCGCCGGCCAAAAAGGCTCATTCCCTTTACGGCCTTTCCATAAAACGAAATCGCGCGCGTCGGCTTTGTCGTATTCGTCCACGTCCACGCGTGCGCCCGACCGTATGCCGCTGAAGTCGTTGTGCGAAAGCTTGCCATAGCCGGGAAAAGCGGAGATGCGGAAGTAAGTGGAGCCGTCCTTGGTGTAAGTGGCACCTTTCTTTTCTAACTCCTCAATGGCACTCACCATTTCCGCAATGTGTTTCGTAGCTACCGCGACGTGTTCCGGCTGCTCCAGTCGTAAACTCGCGGCATCCTCAAAAAACGCCTTGGTGTAAACCGCCGTATACTCCTCCATCGACTTGTTTTCTTTGGCCGCATTCAGGATGATCTTGTCTTCCACGTCGGTTACGTTCATCACGTGATCGAGTTGAAAACCGCGATAGCGCAACCAGCGCCGCAGGACATCCTGGAAGGTGAAAGTCCGGAAGTTGCCGATGTGAACGTAGTTGTAAACGGTGGGACCGCACGTGTACATGCGCACGGTGTTGTCTTTCAGGGGATGGAAGAGTTCCAGTTCTTGCGTGAGGGTGTTGTAAAAGCGGAGGGCCATCGCGGGACAGTTTAGTTTCAATCGTAGCAAGTCCATCGAAATGGACTGATTTGATTCGCCATCATTCAAAATAAGGTTTTCCTATGTCTGCCCTACGCTTCGAAATCCTGACAAAATGTCCCGAAACCGGGGCGCGCGCCGGCCTTTTACACACCGCCCACGGCGTAATTGAAACCCCGGTGTTTATGCCGGTGGGCACCCAGGGAACGGTGAAGGGCCTGACGCCGCGCGACCTGGCCAACGACCTGAACGCCAAGGTTATTCTCGCCAATACTTACCATCTGTTTCTGCGGCCGGGGCACGAGAGCATCGAGCGGCTGGGCGGTTTGCACAAGTTCATGAGCTGGCCGCGGGCAATCCTGACGGATTCGGGCGGCTTTCAAGTGTTCAGCCTGGATAGCTTGCGCAAAGTGACGGAGGAGGGCGTGCTGTTCCGGTCGCACCTGAATGGCGACCAGCACATGTTTACGCCGCAGAGCACGGTGGATGTTCAGCTTGCTTTCGGCAGCGACATCATGATGGTGCTGGATGAATGCCTGGCACATCCCGCGACGCATGACGCGGCACTGGCCTCCATGAATCGAACCTTAAACTGGGCGCGTGATGGCTATGCGCACTACTTGAAGCGTGAGAAAGGGCTGCACTGCGCCTTGTTCCCGATAGTGCAGGGCGGAATGTACACGGACCTGCGCAAAACCTGCGCCGAAGCATTGCTGGAACTGGATGCGCCCGGTTATGCCATTGGCGGCTTGTCGGTAGGTGAGTCGAGGGAACTGAGCCAGGAGATGACGGCGGTTACGGCGCCGTTGCTTCCGGTGGAGCGTCCGCGTTACGTGATGGGCGTGGGCATGCCGGAAGAACTGCCGCTGTATGTGTCGCATGGAATAGACATGATGGATTGCGTACTGCCTAGCCGTAATGCCCGTAACGGCTATCTTTTTACGTCGCAAGGCAAGGTGGTTATCAAGCACGCCAAATATGTTGACGATGGGAGCGCGCTTGATCCGGCATGCCCGTGTTACACCTGCCAAACCTTCAGCAAGGCCTATCTCCGGCACCTTTTTCAGGCTGGTGAAATCCTGTTTTCCACCTTGGCCACTTTGCATAACATCCAGTATTTTCTTGACATTATGCGGCGGATGCGGGAGGCTATTCTACTTGGCGAATTCCCGAGTTTCCTGCGCAATGCACTTAATCCGTACGCGCAGGCAAATGCCGAAGAGGAAACTTAACTCGCTCGCCAGTGCACTGCAAGTGCGCTACAACTGATACGTCATGCCATTTACTTTCCTCTTACTCCAACTGGGCGGCGGTTCTGCGACTGCGCTTCTGCAGCAGGCGCTTCCTATCGTTCTGATGATCGCCATTTTCTACTTCCTGGTGTTTATGCCTATGCGGCGCCAGCAAGCCAAGCAGAAAGAAATGCTGAAATCGCTCCAGAATGGCCAGACCGTGCTGACGACCGGCGGCATAGTGGGTACCATCGTCGCGGTTAACGATGATACGCTTGTACTTCGCATAAAGCCCGATAACCTAAAGCTGCAATTTGCCCGCAGTTCCGTAACCTCGCTGGTAGGAACGGAAGAACTGGCAAAAAAGTAAGAGCAGGGTGTTAGCGAAAACCTAAGAGAAAGCCAGTCAGAAAGTAATGAAAGATCTACGGTTTAAGTTCGTTTTTATCCTGGTTGTAATCCTGGTTTGCATTTACGGGGTTATTGGCCTTCCCAGAAGCAAGGATGAATTAATCGCCAACTGGCACCAGCGCATCCATCTGGGTTTGGATCTCCGCGGCGGCACTTATCTGGTTGTTCAAGTGCAACAGCAGGACGCTTTCAATGCGAAGGCAGGCTCCGATGCTGACCGCTTAAAAGAAGCCGCTCGCAAAGCCGGGTTGCAGTTCAGCGATGTCGAGGTGGAAGAGGCGAAGTCGCTGCAGGATGCGACCAACGCCGCCATTGTCATCAAAGGCGTACCCACAACGCAGGCGGGAACGCTGCGCGGAATTGTAAACGATCA
This sequence comes from Bryobacterales bacterium, assembly GCA_003163855.1. Lineage (GTDB taxonomy): Bacteria > Acidobacteriota > Terriglobia > Bryobacterales > Bryobacteraceae > Bog-105. The sequence goes on from PLRJ01000197.1 coordinate 2,652, forward strand.
GTTCGGCACCTGGCTGTTGAAGAATCTGAATCAGACGGACTACCGTTTGACGATGAAGCCGACGGACGCGCTGAGTATGTGGCAGCAAACACTGGCGCAGTCGAAGAACACTATCGACAAGAAGATCAATGCACTTGGTTTGAGCGAAGCAACCGTGCAGCAACGGCGCGAAGACAAGGATTCGGAACTGCTGGTGCAGATGCCTGGCGTAGACGATCCGGGCCGGGTAAAACAGATTTTGCAAACGGCGGCCGTGTTGGAGCTGTACGACGTCAAGGGCGGTCCGTTTGCGAGCCGCGCCGAGGCCCTGGCGCAGAATGGCGGCGTTCTTCCGCTGGGAACCAAATTAATCGGCACGCCCGCTCCGGCCGATCAGCCCAATGCGCGCGGCGGCGGCGTTTACCTGGTTGCACGCGTTCCGGTTGTGCGCGGTCCCGATGTTAAAGACGCGATGCCGCAGCAGGCAATGGCCACCAACAGTTGGGAGACCCGCTTTGTGCTGAGCCAGGAGGCCGGTAAACGCTTTGCCGAATATACCGGCAGCCACATTGGCCAACGTCTGGCAATCGTGCTGGACGGCAAGGTGCTGAGCGCGCCGACGGTTCAGTCAGAGATTCATGATGAGGGCAACATTACCAATATGGGTGGCCAGCAGGACGCCACCGACCTCGCCCTCAACTTAAAGGCAGGTTCGCTCCCGGCCAGCGTGAAGTACGAGCAGGAAAGTACAGTGGGTCCATCGCTAGGCGCCGATTCCATCCGCCAAGGCTTTGTAGCCGGTATTGCCGGTGTGCTGGCGGTCATCGTTTCGATGCTCATTTATTACAAGAAAGCGGGCATCAACGCCAGCCTGGCGCTGGTCTTAAACGCGCTGATCCTAGTGGCTTGTCTGGCGTACTTCGACGCCGTGCTGACGTTGCCGGGAATCGCCGGCATCATCTTAACCATTGGTATGGCGGTGGACAGCAACGTGCTGATTTTCGAGCGGATACGCGAAGAACTTCGTGCGGGTAAAGCGGTAATACCGGCGGTTGATGCCGGATTCGGGAAGGCGCTGCTAACCATCATCGATACGCACGTCACAACTGTGGTTTCGTGCGCCATTCTTTTCCTTTTCGGATCGGGACCCGTGAAGGGTTTCGCCGTTACCCTTGTCATCGGGCTGGTGGCTAATCTTTTTACAGCAGTTTTTGTGTCGAAGGTTATCTTCGACTGGGAGTTGTCACGGCCGAAGCCGGTGACGGCTCTGAGTATTTGAGCGGACTTAGGAACTTATTACTTTCCGCTATAAGCGGGCTGTACTTTTGGGAACAATTGTGAAAAACCGGTGTCTATTCGTAGTGGATGCCAACCTCTGAAGCTAGATGGAAATCTTTAAGAAAACGAACTTTGACTTTCTTGGCAACAAGTGGCCGTTTGTCATCCTGTCTTTGTTGCTCACTGTGGCCGGTCTGGTCAGTTTGGCAATCAAGGGCGGCCCTAGATATGGCATAGATTTTAGTGGTGGAGCGCTCATGGACGTTAATTTCAAGCAGCGACCCTCTGCGGAAGCAATCCGCAAGGCACTCCACCAACGGATCTCCGGAGAGATTGAAGTGCAGGAAGTGAGTAACACGCAGGAGGTCTTTATTTCGACCGGCGCACGCGATGATCGCGCCCTGCAAATTGTGCGTGGCGAGATGATTTCCACCCTGAACTCCACCTTCAACTCTGCCGCAGATAACAATAAACTCGACTTGAATATGACGGGACAGGCCGCCTTGGCCGACCGCTTACGCGATCCGCTGCTGCGCGCCGGGGTTTCCCTTTCAGAAGACCAGTTGCAGGCTCTGACAAAAGCCATTACCAGCTATCGCGATACTCCGCCACGCTCCGGTCTTGTTCAGAACCTGCAGGATCTCTCGAGCGTTCCGGGTGTTACGCCACAAATTCTGAAGGTAATCGAGCAGGAGTGCTTCGCGGGTAACTTCACCATTCGAAGTGTGGAGATAGTGGGGCCGAAAATCGGCGCCGACCTTCGTCAGCAGGCTATCGATGTGGTGCTGATTGCGCTGGGAGCGATGCTGGTCTATATCGCGTTTCGCTTTGAGTGGATCTATGGCGTAGCTGCCGTGATCGCCGTTTTCCACGACACCATCATCACTATAGGTCTGTTTTCTCTATTCAATAAGGGGATTGACCTTACCGTCATAGCGGCGCTGCTGACACTGGTCGGCTATTCCATGAACGATACGATTGTGACTTTCGACCGCATCCGCGAAAATCTGAAGCTTGGCGTGCGCGGGTCGTTCAGCGACATCGTGAATCTCAGCATCAACCAGACGCTAAGCCGAACCATCCTTACTTCAGGACTTACCTTTCTGACCGCTCTTTCCTTGTTCTTATTTGGCGGACAAGTACTAAATGGCTTCTCGTTTGCCTTGGTAGTTGGTATTATTGTCGGAACTTATTCATCGATTTTTGTCGCCAGTCCGATTCTTGTGTTCTGGCATAACCTGGCGGAAGCCCGTAAACACGGGTCCCGGCCAGCGGCGGGTCTGGAGAGCCGTGCCGTATCTTCGGCTAAAGGTCCGAAAGCAGTTAAGCGTTGATCGTCTGCAAGTGAAAACCGGGTAAGACCGGAAATGAGGGAACTGATATGTTCGAACAAACATTCGTCGACGGAACTCAGAAAACGAAAAAGAAGTACACGGTCGTTGTGTCCCTGCTTTTGCAGATCGGACTCATCGGCATCTTCATTCTGATTCCTTTGATTTACACCCAGTCGCTGCCAAGTGCGCAGTTGAAAAGCATGCTGGTAGCACCGCCACCACCGCCTCCGCCGCCACCTCCGCCGCCTCCGGCGCAAAAAGTGGTTCAAGTGAAGCCGGTCGTCAAGCAGTTTGTGTCTAACCAGCTAATGGCGCCCAAAGTGATACCGAAAACCATTGCCCATATTGAAGAGTCGGCTCCGGCGCCTGACACCGGCGGTGTCATCGGTGGAACCGGCGACCCAGGCGGTATGGCCGGTGGTGTTCTTGGTGGCATTGTCGGTGGCGTGCCTGGTGCACCGCCTCCTCCTCCGCCTCCTCCAAAGCCAAAAGCTCCGACCGGCCCAGTGAAGATCGGTGGCCAGGTAGCGGAAGCGAACCTGATCCGCCGTGTGCAACCTGTGTATCCTCCGCTGGCAAAGTCGGCACGCGTGTCGGGTACCGTTGAGTTCACCGCGGTTATCAGCAAAGAAGGCAACATTGAGAATCTGCAGTTAGTACGCGGCCATCCGCTGCTGGTAAACGCAGCTAAGGAAGCGGTGCTGCAGTGGAAATATCGGCCTACCATGCTGAATGGTTCGCCGGTGGAAGTGGTCACCGACATCATCGTGAATTTCACCTTGAGTCAGTAAGTTTTCTGGACGGTTTGAAGTTTAGCTAGACAATTTTTCAATTCAACATTCGATTCAACTTAGGAGATAAACATGGTTTTACAAATTCAGATATGGGCTCTCTGGTTACTCCAGGAGTCCGAAGGACTCAGCTTCGACCCGCGCACGGTTTGGGGCAACATGGGCTACTTTGCCAAAGGCATTGTCGCCATCCTCTTTATCATGTCGGCCTGGTCGATTGGCGTCATGATTGACCGCGTGCTCGCTTACAATGCAGCTCGCAAGCAGTCCCGAGCTTTCGCTCCTGCCGTGGCAGGCGCGTTGCGCGAAGGCAAACTGGACGAGGCTATCAAGATCGCCGACCGCTTCAACAAGAGCCATCTGGCCAAAGTTGTTGTCGCCGGTCTGCAGGAGTTCAAGGCTCATCAGATGAGCGCTGAGATCCCTGGCGAAGACATTGAAGCTTCCCGCCGTGCTCTGGAACGCGCCGAAGCCATTGTTCACGCTGAACTGAAGCGTGGCGTCAGCAGCCTTGCCACCATCGGTTCCACCGCTCCCTTCGTTGGTTTGCTCGGAACGGTTACCGGTATCATGAATGCGTTCAAGTCCATCTCGACCTCCAAGTCGACTGGTCTGGGCGCTGTCGCCGGCGGTATCTCGGAAGCCTTGATCACCACCGCCGTCGGTCTCTTCGTGGCTATCCCCGCCGTTTGGATGTTCAACTACTTCACCAACCGCATTGAAGCGTTCGATGTCGAAATGGGTAACTCCAGTTCTGAGTTGATCGACTATTTCCTGAAGCGCACGCAAGCCCGCGTTGCTGCCAAGTAGTTTATAAGTCGTTTGAAGATAGCTATCGCTTGTTGAATTGAAGGCCGGGCAAAGTGCAAGCTGGCACTTTGCCTTGGCCACCGGTTCGAAAGCGCTTCCATAGGTGGTTAACAGGAGAAGAAGATGGAGCTAAAAAAAGCGCCCGCAGTGGTTTCGGATATTAACGTGACGCCGATGGTAGACGTCATGCTGGTTCTGCTGATTATCTTCATGGTCATCACGCCTATGTTGTCCAAGGGCGTAGCGGTGAACATGGTGAAAACAAAGAACGACATCAAAATGGTGGAAGCCGACAAAGAAGATGCTGTGCTGATCGCCATAACTCGCGACGGCAAGACATTCTTGAGCCCAGGCAACATTCCGGTACACCCTGAGGATCTGGGCAGTAAAGTGAAAGATCTGCAAACCAACCGGACCGACAAGACAGTTTACGTGAAGGCCGATGCCCGGGCGCGCTTTTCCAGCGTGACCGATGTCATCGACAATCTGCGGACCGCTCAGGTGGACTCGGTTGGCCTCATTACAGAAACAATCCAAGACAAGAAAAAGGCAATGGGCCTCTAGTAAGCTAGAGCGCCGCTGAGAAGGATAACGAAATATGGCAATGGCAATGGGTGGCTCCGGCGGAGCCAAGGCTGACATTAATGTTACGCCGCTGATTGATGTACTGCTTGTACTTCTCATCATCTTCATGGTGATCACGCCCCTGACCCCACATGGGTTGGATACGCTGGTTCCGCAACCACCGCCTCCGAACCAGCCGCCCCCGCCGCCTAACCAGGACCCGACGGTGGTGGTGGAAGTAAAGAAGGATGCCTCCATGGAGATCAACGGCCAGCCCATCGCCGAGCGCGACCTGACCGCTCGCCTGGAGGATATCTTCAAGACGCGCGCTACCAAGGTTGTTTTCGTTAAAGGGGATCCGGACGTCGATTATCAGTATGTCGCCCGCGCCATTGACGATGCCAAGGGCGCAGGTCTGGACAAGGTCGGTATCATGACTCCAAAGGTGGAGGCAGGGCAATAACGTGAAGCCTTTTAATTCAAAAGTTTCGCTGGTTCTCTGCACTGGTGTCCTGTTTCTTCTCAGCGGCTGCGCCAAACTGCAGTCGCGCGATGAAATGAATAAGGGCGTACAGGCGTACAAGAACAACCACTATTCGCAGGCTGTTCAGCACTTCTCGGAAGCCGTGCGGCTCGATCCCACCAATCAGAACGCGCAACTTTATCTGGCGACATCGTACATGATCCAGTGGATTCCAGGCGCCGATTCACCAGACAACAAAAAGAATTACGACCTGGCAAAGCAGGAGTTCGACAAGATTCTTGAAACCGACCCGAAGAATTCTCTGGCGCTTGCTTCGCTCGCATCCATGGCCTATAACAGCGCTACCAGCGGCACCCCGGAACAAAAGAACGCGTTCCTGGAAGAAGCCAAGAAATGGAACATGCGCCGTATTGAAGTAGACCCGAAGGAGTCGGAAGCTTACTATTACCTGGGTGTGATCGACTGGGCAGAAGCGTTTGCGCCTATTCAGACCGTCCGGGTGGAACAGCGTATGAAGCCGGATGATCCAGGGCCAATCAAGGATGTCAAAATTCGCGACGAACTGAAGGCTAAGTATGAAAAGGACATCGATGAGGGCATCGCGGATCTCAGGAAGTGCCTTGAATATGACAAGGAAAATGAGGACGCGATGTCCTATATGAATCTTCTTCTCCGCAAGAAAGCAGATCTGGAAGACACGCCGGATGCCTCGAAAGCAGATATCGCCCAGGCGGAAGACTGGTCTAACAAGTCTCTTGACATGAAGAAGATCAAGGCGAGCCGTCCGCAGAAGGCAACCGCAGCCAGCTAGTTTTTGTCTCCACGTTTTAGCCGGACAATCAGAGAAGTAATTCTCGATTGTCCGGCTTTTTTAGTTATCAGCGGGTGAGAGATGTAGGTTTTCGGTCTATGGAAAGCCGGTACAGACAATGTTTTTGCCGTTAGGCTTTGCAGGGTTCGAGAAAGGATCGTGGCGGCAAAAACAAAGTCAGTCCGGGTTTTCCGCTGTAGTGCGCTTTAGTTGAGAAAATAGGTCCGGTACAACGTGTCTCGCTGCTTCGGTATAAATCCCGCATCGCGAATCAGCCGCCGGAGCTGCTCTTCGGTAGCGCTGTGATGGGTGCCGGCTGCGGAAACGACGTTCTCTTCAATCATGATGCTGCCGACATCGTTGCCGCCGAAGCGCAGGCCAAGTTGACAGACTTTCAGTCCTGGCGTCACCCACGAGGCCTGCACATTGAGAATGTTGTCGAGATACACGCGGCTTAAGGCGAGCATCTTGAGATACTCGACCGCCGTGGCTTCTTCTTTGACAAAGCGCCCGAGCGACGTATATTCGCGCTGAAAGAACCAGGGGATGAACGAGGTGAAGCCGCCGGTGTCTTCCTGGATATGGCGCACGATTTCGAAGTGATTCATACGCTGCTCAATGGTCTCGCCAGTCCCGAACATCATGGTGGCGGTAGTGCGCATGCCAAGTGAATGAGCGGTCCTGTGAACGTCTATCCATTCCTGCGAGGAACACTTCAAACGGCTGATTCTATGCCGCACACCGTCATCCAAAATCTCCGCACCGCCGCCGGGGATGGAATCGAGGCCAGCATCACGGAGGCGCGCGATGGTATCGCGCAGAGACAACCCGCTGACTTCGGCTATGTTCACAATTTCCGGAGCAGAGAAACAATGGCACCAGATATCGAACTTGGCTTTGATGGTACGCAGCAGATCCTCATACCATTCAATTTTTAAGTCCGGGTGCAGGCCGCCCTGCATCAGAATTCCCGTTCCGCCTAAATCCATCGTCTCCTGAATCTTGTTCAGGATGGTTTCGTGCGGTAGGATGTAGCCTTCTTTGTGCCCCATGGGACGGTAGAAAGCACAAAAGCTGCAATATTCGGTGCAGAAATTAGTGTAGTTGATATTACGGTCGATGATATAGCTGACAACGCCTTCCGGATGCAAGCGACGGCGTACCGCGTCCGCCTCCATTCCGATGCCGACAAGGTCATCGCTGTTGTACATATCAATCGCTTGTTCTCTGGTGATCAAACCTTTGCTCCAACCGGTCTTGGCAATCCGGCAAATGCAAGAAATGTTTCCAAGCCCTGCAATTCCATCTTTCCCAACTTATAACGAATGTACTGGCGTAAGTAACGGTCCGCCAAGTCTTTTGAGATGCCCCTTTTATGATGCTCCGATTCCACAATCTCGTCTATTCTTGCGGCGCCATACTCATAAGACCCACGAGTAATCTGTTCCAACTGCCTGAACGGCAATCCAGCCTTGCCGGCCCACGCCGCAAACACCATCGGTAAGCCGGTTAACAGCCGCCACTCTTCGCCCAAATCCAGGCATTCATAGCCAACTGTGATCGGGTCGATATGCAGCGCCGGATCACCAATGATGACCGCCGCGTCAGCCTCGGCCAGCATCTCGTCTAGAACAGGAGCATGCCGCACCATGCGCGGCTCGCATCCGTAACGCTCTCGCAGAATCACCCGCACCAGTTCGATCGATGTGCGTGAACTTGAGTCGGCCGCCAGAACCTTGATCTGCCTCACTGGCACTTTTGACACCAGCAGAATACTGCGCACCGAACCGAAACAAGTGATGCCCACGCCGGGAATAATCTCCAATCCCTGGCGGGCGATCTCAGCCACCGGGACAAGACCTACTTCAATTTCTCCGGTTTCCAGTTGCTGCGAACAAACAGAAGGAAGCGAGAAGGATAAATCGACTCGTTCTTTTTGCGGGCCGTGCAGCATACCCCAAACCAGCGGAACCGGGTTTAGAAATCCCACCGACCCTACGCGAAAGCGCGAAGCATGAACGCCCACATCCAAGTGTATCCTTCAAAGAAACGCTTTTAGGCCCAGTTTGGGTGCTGGCTTGGTTCGAAGGGCTCAGTTGGAGGCCGTTTAGGCAGCCTTTTTGGCTTTTGCCGGCCAGATTTCGGGGTGCCCGGCGCGGCGGATGTCGCTTTGATCCTTCAGGATCTTCATTTGGCGCATGGTAAAGTCCAGATCTTTGAGTTCGAGGAAGTGCTGGTGACGGTCTGCGCGGCGTTTTTCCGATTCAAACCCAATTTGGATCTTTTGCCTTGTGGCTCTTAGCTTTAGCAGGTCTGCAAGGCACTTATGGAAGGCCCGTTCATGGGTTGTGGCGTAGCGCATATAGAGCGCGAAGAGTTTTTGATCGGTGATCTCGGCAGTTTCCTGATTGAAGCAGGACTCCTGGAGGCGATTAGCACGGTCGAAGAGCCAGCGGTGCTGGGCCATGCCGGTGACGAGCAGGGTTTCGGTGGTGTCTGCCGGTTTATGGTCGGTGGTTAGCTGGTTGAGGAGGCCGTCGTAAGCGGATTGATCTTCGCAGACGAGGACGCGGAAGTTTTTTGGATTGTAGTTGAGGCCGTGTACGGTGCGGTTCTGGCTGACGATGGCCTTTCCGGCATCCGAGGTTGGGCCCGTGGAATGAGTGGCGTTTTCGCGGTTAGCAGCGATTTGGGCTTCCGAGGCGACCGTCCCGGCCGGTCTACCGGTGTGAGCTTGCTGCGCAAGCGTGGTTTCTGCGGATTGTTCGCGGTTCAGTCGATTGGCGCGGCGCTGTTCGGCGCGGCGTTGCGTACGTTTTGACATTTGAGATAGAACTCCTTCTTAGTGGGAATGGACTGGGGCGGGCGGAGGGCCAGCTTGCCAGCTCACTCGCAGCCTCGCATCTGGGGCGTTCGGGTTGATGGCGGGCGAATTGGGGGGAGTTGGCTAAGTGGCTGATGGGTAGGGGGTTGGGATGGTCCGGTTTTTTTGGAAATTTTGTGAATGGCCCACGGCGGGTTGGCCGCAACGGGGAAGGAAAGCGGGTCGAGAAGGGCGGAACGGTGGCCTCGGGGCGAGGGTTTGGGCTTTTCGGACGGTGCAAAACGCTGGGACAGGCACCCCGTTTCCGCCTTGACCGGGTAGTTATTGGAGTGGCGGTGTTGGTGCGAAAACGGGGAGCCAGTCCCGGCTTTGCGCGGTGGTGGGTTCATCAGGGCAACGGGCTCGGCGTTGGTAGGAATTACCTTCGTAGTTGTTACTTTTCAAGAACATAGNNGGGTCTGAAAACTGTCGCCAAGTCAGGATAAGCGACCGATTGGACTACCCGGCGCCGACAGGGAGGATGTATCCTGCCGTAGCTGTTCCACTTTTCGGATTGCGCGTGATCCTGGAGCAACTGAATTAGTTATTCTTCTCGAATGGCGGAGGAACCAAACTTTGATGATTGGTATGAGAAAGAGCGGATCCACCGTGCAGCACAGCATGGAGATGTAAGGGAGGTAGAGAGACTGATCGCCGTAGGTGCTGCCGTCAACTACTTCGATGAAATCAGCTTCACGCCGCTTCACTATGCGGCCGCGTGCGGGCACATCGAAGTGATGAGGGTTCTGCTCCGGGCGGGAGCCGATGCGAACGCTCGGCAGGAAGAAATGTCCGGCGACACTGCGCTTGCCACAGTTGCCTATTCCTGCAGCCTAGCGGTTGCGGAGTTTCTCGTTACGTCTGGCGCGGATCCAACGATTCCGGGCTGGATGGCTGTTACGGCTCTCGACAACAGCGGGCGCAGAGAGGACGAAGAGGGCAGAGCTGTTCACGCTCTACTCGTTGGGACGGCGCGACGACTTCATCCCACCTGGGCAAGAATCAATGAGTTCGCCTGAAAGAACGCTGGAGCAGCGTCGGCGATTCGGAAGCGGAGAGCCGGATAGCATAGATCCGTCCTAGTCGGCAAGGGTAGAACTACCCTGCGCCGTAAGGGGCGATCTGCTGATTGTCGGGCATTGAGTTCAGGCTCCTGGCGTCAGAAGAAGTGAGTCCGCGGGATTATGTGCTATCCGCGTGCAACAGAAGATCCAAGCGCTGACCAAAACTCTTTAGCTTGTCGTCAGCTTTTCCTTCTAGGTGAAGCTGGACGATTCGCTCAAATACCTGATGTCCCACCTGGCGGTCACTAAATAGCTGGCCCATCGCATATCGCTTCTCGTCGAGATCCAGGTACGTGGCTCCTTTCTTACTTCTTCTGATGAAGTCCTCCTTTTTGTCGAACTTCAGGAGTTTTGCCACTATATTTCGCGCCTTAAGCTTACGAAGCGCTTTAGTATTTGGCTGGGAAAGCAAGTCTTTTCGGAGTTCCCATTCGAACGCACAGACCACGAACGGCATTACTTCTGTCATCGGACTCTTTGCGTGCATCAACTCTCGTTTCATGACCTCTCTTCTCGTTGCAGGATCGATTCTGCTGGCCCAGAAGAACGGGAAGCCCCTAGCAACCGTTGCCGACATGAAACAGAGTTCTGCCGCGTCCGACGAAATCGTCAGCTCCGCCCTATGAAGATAGAATCCATGAAGCGTCGCACTAGGAATTCTCTGGAATCCATGTGAATTCTTCCACAGTCTCACCTGAGTCTGGAGTTCTAGATCCATCGACGAGAATGGAGCGGTGGGGTCGGCGATCTCAAAGATTGGAATTGCTTTAGAATCGTGCGGCGCAAAGCGCATGGCAACTGGCGCGTTGCCGAATGTCTCTGGATTCGGCCTCTGCGGTATCAGCGTAACCGGAGTGCTCGTGCCCACGACTGATCCTTTCGACGCGTCCGCCGGATCCGTAATGATCACGTCACTCTCCAAGGGTGTTCGCGCAACCGTCTCGATTCGCGCCAGAACGGCAGAGAGCTTGATCTGAACAAGTCGGTCGATGATGAGGTCCAAATCGAGTTGCTCTGCTTCCCTGGTGCTCCCTGGTACGCGAGTGTAGACCACTCCCTTTATGAACGCACGGCCTTGTTTGCCATCCGAAGCCTGATAGTTTCCGTCGCTTTCGAATACAATGAGGCGGGAAGCCGGGCGCACGATAAGAAAGCCGAACACTTTGCCGGCCAACTGAATTTCTCGATACGACGCATCGATCCTAGCTCCAGTGAAAGATCGCAGTTTGTTCGATATGTTCGCTGGATCGAAAGTTTGCAAGAGCGAGGATACGATGCCTATATGATCACCATTCTTGCCGACACCAAATACCAGCTTGCCGCCGCCGCTATTCGCCATAGCAGCACAATGTTTCAACACGTCTAGCCACGCCGATTTGGAACCGTCAAAGTCCGATTTGAACTCTAGATCAGTGGGTTCGCTCCGTGACTGTGAGCGCGCGAAGCGCTCTAACATTCCCAGAAGATCAGCATCTGGATCTAAGGAACGAGAATCTCTTTCGGCTTGAGTCAATTGGATGCTTCTTTCGTAGATCCCCAGCGTAACTTGCTCGATGAACGAATCAAATCACCTATTTTCCCTCGGCTTCGCTCAGGAGCAAGCCTAACCGCTAACCGAAGATACGAGTCGGGCCTATGGCGATACCATAGCGTCATCCTGCCGCGATCAGCGCTCGATCCTCAGATCGCCACTTCGCCGTCACACATGATCTATCCAGCGCTGCGGGTGACACGGGGCAGAATGGTCAGGATCGAGGTCCGTGGATTCCGTACATTTCTGCGATGATGAATCACCTAACAACGAACAACCGTGTGTTTCTATAATGGGCGCCACGCAGCTACTTCTCTGGACTCAGTTGTGCCCATGATGCCATTTCGCCGAGCAACACAAGCCAAAAGACAATTCAGTAATCATCCTCACTCCTACTTGAACCAGACTTTCGGCTCAACCGACATGCCGGG
>PLRJ01000199.1:0-21292 GCA_003163855.1 Bryobacterales bacterium
CTGTCATTCGATGCGAAGTGGGACAATCAGCGGCCTGGATTGCTTCTTCTGAACGGCACGGTTTATATGGGCTGGGGCTCGCATTGCGATTCGGGCCCGTGGCACGGATGGGTGCTGGGTTACAACGCGAGCACGCTGAAGCAGACGTTTGTTTACCTGAGTAGTCCGAATGGCGCGTCTTCGGGTGTGTGGATGAGCGGCGCGGGTCTGGCGGCGGATAACTACGGCGCCAGCGGGTCACTTGGCAATGGTAAAGGCACCGCACCGCGGATATTTGTAGCCACTGGGAATGGGACATTTGACTCGAGTGGCGATTGGGCCGAAAGCGTGTTGAACCTGAACGTGGCAGGCGGGACGCCGCAAGTGACAGACTCATTCACTCCTGGAACGCAGGCACAGTTGACGGCGGGCGATATCGATTTGGGTTCGGCAGGAACACTGGTTCTGCCTAACCAGGCGAGCACGACTTATCCACACCTGGCAGTTCAATTAAGTAAGTCGGGTGAAGCATATCTTCTGAATCGGGATAACTTAGGCGGCTACAATACTACGGCTGATCAGGTTCTTCAGGAGTTTTCGTTTGGTAGTTATGGATTGGGACTGTGGGGTATTCCAGCTTATTTCAATGGCAGCATTTATTTCTGGGGCGCAAACTCCAACATCCAGCAGTACGCGCTAAGCGTGCCCACCAGTGGCACGCCATCGCTGAGCTTGGCGTCGCAGGGATCTTTTACCGAACCTGGGGCTGGAGGAGGGTACTATACAGGCACCTTCCAGGGTGCGTCTCCTTCGGTGTCGGCAAACGGTACGAGCAATGGCATCGTCTGGGCCGATGACTGGGTGCGGGACCAGGGCAATCCCATCCAGTATTTGTATGCGTACAACGCCTCGAACGTGACGACGCCGTTGTGGACAAGCCTGCAAAATCCGGCTCGTGATGGAGCTGGCGGATCGCAAAAGAATGGCATTCCAACGGTAGCCGACGGGAAAGTGTTTTTGGCTTCCGATAGCCAGCTTCAGGTTTACGGACTGCTGCCTTCTAACTATGCTTCTTACAATCTGTCGGCGTTTCAGAAGTCACTCAGCGTTGTTCCCGGCTCGTCGGCGAGCACACAGATAGCAATCGCTCCGGTTGGCTCCTTCACAGGAACAGTGACACTGACGGCGTCGGGATTGCCGAGCGGTGTGACGGCAGCGTTTGCGGCAGCGGGCTCAAGCGGAGCTACTTTGACTTTGACGGCTGCGTCAGGCGCGGCAAATACAACGACGCCGGCTACGGTGACTGTTACCGGCACATCAGGCAGCATGTCGCAATCTATAACGGTTTCGGTGAGTGTCTCCAATACACCTGGTCCAGTAGCCGTTAACTTGGCTTCAGTGGCTAACGTATATGGAAGTTTCCTAAACAACATTACGCCTACCAACGGCGCGTTCGACACGGAGAGTTGGGCGTATTCGGCGAACCTGTTAGGCCCTTCGATTTCAGTGCCTGGCGTGCCGTTTTATTTCGGAGTTCCTGGAACGGCGAATGCGGTTTCCAATATCACTGTGCCACTGCCGGCGGGAAGTTTCCAATCGATTAATCTGGCCGGAGCGGGTATAAACGGCAACCAAACAAACCAGTCGTTTGTGGTGACTTACAGCGACGGCAGCACCAGCACCTTTGCGCAAAGCATGAGCGACTGGTGCGCACCGCAGAATTACACGGGCGAGACCATCGCCCTAGCGATGACGTACAGAGTCAGTCCTGGTTCCGGAACCGTGCCACTGGCTTGCAATCTTTATGGCTATAGCTTCGCGCTGAACCCGGCGAAGACGGTGAGCAGCATCACTCTGCCCTCTAACCGAAATGCCGCCTTCATGGCGATGACGCTTTCGGGTGGAAGCGCGGCGGCGACTGCTCCGCAAGCGCAGACAATTACGTTTAACGCGATTCCTTCGCAGGCTGTGGGCGCGTCGCTAACAGTCAGCGCTAGCGCGAGTTCAGGGCTTCCGATAACCTTCAGCATTGTGCAGAATGGCAATTGCAGTATTTCGGGAAGCGTAGTTACTTTCTTGAATGTTGGCAACTGCGGAGTGATTGCAAACCAAGCTGGCAATAGCGCTTATGCGGCTGCTCCTGCGGTGGGGCAAATTATCGTGGTGAATAGTGCCCCAGCGCAAACAACAGCCGCGCAGACGATAACGTTCGGCGCCATTTCCGCTCAGCCGGTTGGCGCATCCCTCACAATGACGGCCACTGCGAGTTCCGGTTTGCCCGTTACCTACACGGTTGTTCAGAATGGAAATTGCAGCGTAGCGGGAAGTGTTGTCACATTCCTGAATACGGGTAACTGCGGCGTGATCGCCAATCAGGCCGGCAATAGCAGTTACAGCGCGGCGGCTGCGGTAGGGCAAATCATCGTTGTGGTGAACGCCGCGCCGGGAAGCTTTACGATTGCTCCAAGCGCCTCCAGCTTTACGCTGGCGGCAGGACAGGGCGGAACACTGAACTTTAGCGCCGCGCCGGCAAATGGATTCAACGGGACGGTCACCTATTCGCTGTCGGGAAGTCCATTGAATCCCGCCACAAGCAAAATCAGCTATACCTTCCTGCAACAGAGCTCAACGGTTTCTACGCTGGTGATCTACGTGCCATCAGGGGTAGCGCCGGGCAGCAGCAAAATCACTGTGACTGGCACCTCGGGGAATTTAAGCGCGAGTACAACTTTTACATTCAACTACTAGGGCGAGCAAGCGGCGGAAGTAGTGACGAGCGAGGTAACGTTCAGACGCTTCTGTATTTCGACGCCTCTTGCTACTACAACTTGTCCCTGATAGCGCGCGGGATTAAACGCGGAGAGACCAATTAACTGGAACTCTTCGCTACCAGGCTTGGCTTGCTCGGCTTTTTGGACGGCTGCGGAACCGGTTGCCTGCACTGACACAGAGGCTGGGACGGTGGCGTGTATCAACCTCCAGACATTCTGGTTCTGAGCGAGGCAACCAACGGTCTGGACAACGGGTAAGCCGGGCGACTGATCGATATTCTCGGAGTATTGGACGAAAGGGGAAAACATTTCATCGGTACTTAGATTTTGCGGACGGAAGGCGACCTCTTTGTTCGGGGCTGGATTGAACTCATTGCTTGCCGAGTTGTCGTAGTGCGCTGTCACCACTAGTTTGCTGCCTGCGGGTAAAGTGAGAGGCTGCTGCAGATCGTAGGCTAACTGCCAGTGGAAATCGTACTTAGGTATTGTCAGTAGAGTCTGCTCGCGGCCGTCGGGATAAACTGCCACATACTTGAAAGCTTTGGCGCGAAAGTGCGCGTGCGGATGGAGCTGGTAGATGGTTATCGGACGAGTGAATGCCGTGACTCCAATAAGCTGGTAGTCTGCTTGCGCAGGGGCTATGGGCGGAACTACCACGCGCGTCCCTTCGGCTTTCTCTCCTGGCGTATCGGTGAACAGCTCTTTGCCGTTTGCGACTATCGTCTCACCCGACATCGCGACGCGAAGGATCTGGTGTTTGGGAGGTGAATCACGGAACCAGAAGGCAACCTGCGAGCGATCGGTGGCTGGCTTGCCATTGGCCGTGTAGTGAATATTGAAAGCCAGATAGTAGTTCTTGCCGCCTCGTAAGAGCTTGGCGCTGTCGTGATCATATTGTTCAGTCGCGAAACCCGGCGTATAAATGGCAAGCATGTCGATGGCTTGAGACTCCGACCGAACGGCGGGCTGCAGGATTGATGTGGGCAGATGCATCTGGTGCATGAATGCTGTCAATCCGTCGAGATCGTTGACAGGCATGCCGTCGGGGACCTTAATCTCGGTGATGGCCATGTGATGGACCACAGATGCATTGCCCGGACGAGCCTGGCAGGCAGAGATCCACTTGTCTTCGAGGACAGGGACCGGTACTAGAATCTGGACATAGGGCAAATCGCCGTTGGCAGGAATCTGAAGGTCGTGGGTCATGGAGACAACGAGGTCGGGTTTGCGGCCACCGGGTCCTTGCCAGTCTTGCGCGGCGGCCGCCAGATCGGGCTGATTGGCGTCTTCGCCCTTTGGTGTTCCGGCCTTCACCCAGTCCAGTAAGGTGGCGATATCGGCGGCACTAAGGCGGGCATCGTTTTTGAACTTCAGAGACAGGTTTGGGTCCGCAGACCACGGCGGCATTTGGCGGGAGCTAACCGCATCATTGATAGTTTTGGCCCACGAGCGCACCGATTCATAAGAGGTGAACTCGATGGGCGAACCAATACCACCCTGGCGGTGACATCTGACGCAGTGATCCCTCACGATGGGCGCTACGTCTTTGGTGAAGGTGGGAGACGGGAAGGCCCTGACGCCGATGAATGCGACTGACAGCGCCATCAGCCAACGGACGTTCACGGCTCTGAGTATAACAAGGGTGAAGAAGATTTCGGTTACGGGCGCGGATTGTGGAAGGGGGTTATTGCCTCCAAGCTTCCATAATCGCGTGCACCTGATGGGCAACTTGTTGCCGGGCGAGAGAACGTTCCATGCCACCGGCCAGCAGCGCGTCGTATTTAGTGTGCTTGTGACGAACTGCGGCAGCGACGGCCAAAACCAAGGCTGGCTCCTCAAGTTTCCGCCCAGCCGCTGTTCTTCCAACGCGGCCGCTTCCCCTGACAGCCGTGTGTTGCGCGATAGCAGCGGCATCGCGAGGCGGACAGCCGGGAAATAAGTCGGCAATCTGCTTTGTCATCCGGGCAACTAATTCGCCATCCTGCTTGCGGCGCTGCGCGGCGCCACGTGCGCGGGCAGCGGCACGCTCATTGGCGTCGGCCGTGCATTCCTGCTCGGCTTTCTCTAACCCGGCCGCCTCCACGAGGATGCCCTGTCTTTCGTAGCGTCCGCGGGTTTTGCTGAAACGCACAACCACCGCCGTGCGGCCGCTGTACTTGGCCGCTCGCCGCGTCAAGGCCGCCTCGCCTGACGGCAGAAATTCGAGATCGTCAAGGCGGGCGCAGGGCAGGCACAGAGGTTTGTCCGCTTCCATCAGGAGGAAGGAGTTCCGCGCCATCTCGGCGTCGCACTCGGAACAGCGGGTGTCACGGACGACCTGGAATACGACAGGCAGGGCAGCCTTGCTCAGCTTTTCTTTGAGGCGCTCCTGGTTGCGCTGCGACAGGGCGGGCGACACATAATGAGTGCGGTAGCTCCTCTCAATTCCAGGATCTCCGCTCTTGCTGAATCGGAGATCCGCGGTTCCCGACCGAGCGCTGCGCACATAGCGTGTCTCACTTGGCTTAAGCCCTTTTGCTTGCGCCCACTGACGGAACAGCGACATCGAAAGTGAGATCTTGTTGAGGTTGCCTTGGATCACCCGCTCCAGGAAGTCGATTCGCCCTTTTCGCCATGACTCCACCTGGGTGGGCACCAATAGGCCCATTCCGCATAAAACATCGATTGCACTGACGTATTGCTGGCGAGACAGAGTGGCCTCAGCGGCTTGAACAACTCTGTTCTTTAATTCCGATTCATTATCCGGATGCATGCCACTCCCGTCGCGGCCGGAGCGCGGTTTTGAGAATATTATAGGACAGGTTCCCGAGTCACAGGGCACCCGAGTGGCCCCAGTCCCTTCATAGAATTCAAGGCGTGACGAGGTTATTATTTGGCCGCAGACGACGTTATGCTACTAGTGGCACCTCCGCCGCTCAGCGAGGCGATTAATGCTCCTTCGGTGGTTCGCGTGCATCGTTTTCGGGGCACGCGGTACTTGCCCGGGAAACCGAGCGGCGGGAGGTCCGCCGGAGCCATTAGGGAGGGTGCGAGAACTTAGCCGGGCACCATGAATTGCCAAGCCGCAACTTCTACGAGAACGGCTCCGAATTGGTTGTCATTCCAAAGGACTTCATCTCTTCCCCAATAGAAAAAATACGCTGTACGTCCCCCTTCAATGGGTTTCGTTCTGCTCGTACCTTTCTTTGTGTACAAGACTACAAGATCATTTACCTGCACTTTTTCGTCTGGGAACCAGTAGGCAATCTTCCGGCCTGAAGTCGGCTCGCGGCGTCCCGCACCCACGCCTGAACGGAATACGGCATAGTCTCCAACGTCAAGATCCGCGAGCGCTTTAAGAATGATCCGCTCCTTTGAAAGGTCTCCAGCGTTGACGAAAGATCTAATCTCCAAATTCATCTGCGAATCACCTTTGCCAAAATGCCAGCGGCGATAAGAACTGTGCCGAATGCAAGAGCGAATGGGCCATCGTGTGGAGTGGGCCAAAGTGATGGCGCATAACCCAGGGCCGCTGCTCCAACGGCGAGGCTTGCCATTGAAATCACTTCAGCACTTGTATCTATCTTGAGTTTTTCTTCCAAAACACCGTTTCTTTTGTCGGCTTCGTGAAACCTATCACGGAAAGATTTGAGCGTTGCATTTTCGTCCTCAGCTTGCGCGAGGTAGTCCAATAGCAACTTTTGGACGCCCGGTGACCCAAGTTCGTCATCCGACAGTTCTCGCTTCAGTCTGGAGAAAGCACGATGAGACTTAGGAGTTTCTTCCCCGGTTATCGGGTTTGATCCGGCCTCGTCCGGTTGCGTATCGAAGCTCGGCATTTAGCTACCCTCCACGGAGAATCAACGGTAGGATAACAGGTTTGATGACTACGGTATTTTGGAGGCGCTCACGCTGGCACAAATTTGTTCTGACTGCAGAACGACCCGCTGATTCGTCAGCGGGTCGGTTAATGGCTATGCGGTTTTGACGTTAGTTGAGGTCGTAACGATCGAGGTTCATCACCTTGGTCCAGGCGGCGCCGAAATCTTTCACGAAGGTCGCTTGCGAGTCGGAACAGGCATAGACTTCCGCGATGGCGCGAAGTTGCGAGTTCGAACCGAACACGAGGTCGATGCGGGTGCCGGTCCATTTGACTGCGCCGGTCTTGGTGTCACGTGCTTCAAATATGCCCTCGGAAGCAGTTGCGTTCCACTTGGTGTTGATGTCCAACAGGTTTACGAAGAAATCGTTGGTGAGCGTTTCGGGTGTTTTGGTGAATACGCCGTGTTTGGAATGGTCGAAGTTAGCGTTCAGGACGCGCAGGCCGCCGACGAGTACCGTCATTTCAGGAGCCGTCAGATTGAGCAATTGAGCTTTGTCGACCAACAACTCTTCGGAGGCCTTGGTATGGCCATTGCGCAGGTAGTTGCGGAAGCCGTCAGCAGTGGGCTCGAGGGGGGCGAAGGAGTGAGCGTCGGTCTGATCCTGAGTTGCGTCGGTGCGGCCCGGCGTGAAGGACAGTTTCAGATCGTGTCCAGCCTTTTTCGCCGCTTCTTCAACGGCTGCGGTGCCGCCCAGAACGATCAAGTCGGCGAGGGAAACCTTTTTGCCATCGGAGTGTGAGGCGTTGAACTCACCTTGAATGCCTTCCAACTTCTGCAGCACGTTGGCGAGTGCGGATGGCTGGTTCACATCCCAATCCTTTTGCGGAGCGAGGCGAATGCGCGCGCCGTTGGCGCCACCGCGCTTGTCGGAACCGCGGAAGGTGGAGGCAGAGGCCCAGGCAGTGGTTACGAGTTCGGAGATCGACAGGCCAGATGCGAGGATCTTGGCCTTAAGTGCAGTTATGTCCGCGGCGTCGATCAATTTATGATCCACAGCAGGAACTGGATCCTGCCAAATCATGATCTCGGAGGGAACCAGCGGTCCGAGATATCGCTGAATCGGACCCATGTCGCGATGCGTCAGCTTGTACCAGGCTTTAGCGAACTCATCGGCCAACTCGTCGGGATGTGCGCGGAAGTGCTCGGCGATGGGGGCGTAGATGGGGTCCATCTTCAGAGCCATGTCAGTGGTGAACATCATGGGAGCGTGGCGCTTGGATGCATCGTGGGCATCGGGCACAGTGCCATTCGCCGTTCCGTTTTTGGGGGTCCACTGAAAGGCGCCGGCCGGGCTCTTGGTCAGTTCCCAATCGTAGCCGAGGAGATTCTCCAAATAGTTGTTGTCCCACTTGGTCGGACTGGTGGTCCAGGCGCCTTCCAGGCCGCTGGTGATGGTGTGGTTGCCATGGCCGTTACCATTGCTGTTGATCCAGCCGAGGCCTTGTGCTTCGAGCGGGGCGGCTTCCGGATCGGGACCAACATACTTGTTGGGATCGGCAGCGCCGTGGGCCTTGCCGAAGGTGTGGCCGCCGGCGATGAGCGCGAATGTCTCGACATCATTCATGGCCATGCGGCCGAAAGTCTCGCGGATATCGCGAGCAGCACCCAGTGGGTCGGGCTTACCGTTAGGACCTTCGGGATTGACGTAGATGAGACCCATCTGCACGGCGCCGAGGGGATTTTCAAGCTGACGATCGCCGGTATAGCGTTCGTCACCCAGCCACTTGGTTTCAGGGCCCCAGTAAATGTCTTCGCCCGGTTCCCAGACATCGGCGCGGCCGCCGCCGAAACCGAACGTCTTTAATCCCATAGAATCGAGGGCGACGTTGCCGGTGAGGATCATCAGGTCAGCCCAGGAAATCTTGCGGCCATACTTCTGTTTGATAGGCCACAGCAAGCGGCGCGCTTTATCGAGGTTTACGTTGTCGGGCCAGCTATTGAGGGGAGCGAAACGCTGTGTGCCAAAACCTGCGCCGCCGCGGCCATCGGCGATGCGGTAGGTACCTGCGCTGTGCCAGGCCATGCGAATGAAGAACGGTCCATAGTGGCCGTAGTCGGCGGGCCACCACTCCTGCGAGCTTGTCATTAATTCGTGGAGGTCCTTGACGACAGCGTCGAGGTCGAGAGTTTTGAATTCCTCGGCGTAATTGAATTCCTCGCCCATCGGGTTGGAAAGTTTGGAGTGCTGGTGCAGGATTTTGAGGTTCAGCTGGTTCGGCCACCAGTCGGCATTTGACCAGGCGCCGGCTGCGGCTGGGATGGGACTGGTTCCCGAAAAAGGGCATTTGCTTCCGGGTTCAGGAACGGCCTGCCCGTGATTTGCGGGTACGGCGACTTCCGCATTGAGGGTGTTTGTTGTAGTACTCATGATTCTCCTTGAATTCAGGTTGTAATTGTTTTGCGACGGGGGCGCTTGGGAGGAACGCCGCGAGAGCATTTCTCGCAGACGCCTCGGAAAATGAGTTCGGATTCGCGAATGGTGCGTTTGCCGAGTGTTCGTGAGGCTGGCAAGGGAACGTCGTACCAATCCATGTCTTCGACCTCGCCGCAGCGATCGCAGATGAAGTGGTGATGCTGCAGGCCTTTGGCATCGAAGCGGGCGGCGCGGCCTTCGACGGCCACTTCACGGACCAGACCGGCTTGTACCAGAGCGCGTAGATTGTTATAAGTGGTTGCCCTGGAACAGCGCGGGTCTACTCTGTTCACAGCAGCGAAGATTTCGGCAACATTAGGGTGGCTAGGGTGTTCCAGCAAGAAGGCCATCAGGGCGTAACGCTGGGGAGTGCAGCGTAGACCGCTTTCACGGAGCGTTTGTTTGATCTGTTCCGCGTCGACCACCAATTTAGACTAAGTCTCATCTGATACTTTGTCAAGGGGGAGATGGCGCTTGGCGGCATCGACACATTTAAGTGTCAGTTTCTTTGCGCTTTAGGCGGTAGAGGTATTTCGATGAAGACATACCTTCCCGCTTCGGCTTCATCGACTTTTTCTGTGCACTCCCGGTTTAACCTGCACTAGCGGGCATTCTGACCAATCGATTTTTTCTTGCGCAGGCATGACCGCCTCCTGGCCACTATCATCGTCGGGCCGGGGTGAAAATAGCGCAAGAGCTTCTGATGAAAACAGAATTTTTTGGAGTCGCGCCTTTGTTGCAGGTCTATGACATGCCGGCCGCCGTCCGGTTCTATCGCGATGTACTTGGTTTTGAAATGGTGAACCAGTCGTCTGAGGGTGAGGAGTTTGACTGGTGCCACCTGGCGCGGGCCGGGGCGGAAGTTATGCTGAACACCATGTACGAACGAGAGCATCGTCCGCCACAACCGGACGCGCCGCGCGCTGCGGCCCATGCCGATATCGGCTTGTACTTCGCCTGCCGTGAGCTTGATAGCGCTTATGAACACCTGCGCGCGCACGGGATAAGTGCGGAGCCTCCGCGCGTGGCGCCCTACGGCATGCGGCAGCTTTATTTCAAGGACTGCGACGGGTACGTGATCTGCTTTCAATGGCCGGCGAATGAGCATTATGCCCAGCAATGGCGCACACGATACGGCTTCGATGTTTAACATGCGCAAAATAGGAGTGGCGATTGCTCTTGTGGCGCTCACATGCCGCCTGGACGCGCGCGTGATCAAATTCTCCATCGAGCGGCGTGAATCGCCCGCGTATGGCGGCAAGGTGTTCGGAAAAGCCGGACAGTATGAACTGCTGACTGGGCACTTCAGCGGCGAACTCGATCCTAAGGACCCGCACAACCAGACCATCAACGATATCCAGTTGGCTGTCCGCAACGGTCGGGGCATGGTGGAATACACGGCTAGCTTCGCGCTCGCTAAACCCATCGACATGTCGAAGGCCAGCCGGTTGATGAAGTACGTTGTCGTCAACCGCGGCAACGGCGCGCCTGAACCCGATGCTGCTGGCGACGTCAGTTTCGTCTCCGGCTGGCAAGGCGACCTTATCCCGCGCGCGAATGCTCAGACGATCACAGTGCCGATCGCGAAAAATGCCGATGGATCGTCCATCACTGGTCCAATCGCGGCGCGCTTTATTGATTTCGCAAACGGCATCACAACCATCCCGCTTTCGGCGGCCACCAGCGCCATTGTCTATCAATTGCCGGCTTCCCTTGATACAGCCAAAGCCGAGTTGACGAAGCGCGCTTCGGAAGATGGTCCGCGCACGGCGATTCCTTCCAGCGGATGGGCCTTTGCGGATTGCAGCGCAATTCCCTTCCCCGGCAAGCCTGATCCAGCTAAAATCTGCACGAAAGACCCGCTCGATAACAGGCTGCTGTACGAGGTACATTACACCAGCAAAGACCCGCTGGTGCTGGGTATCGGGTACGCAGCCACGCGCGACCTGAATTCGTTCCTTCGCTATGAAGTGGCCAATAGCCCGTTGGCCGGTCGAATTAAATGGGCCATCGCCGAAGGTAATTCGCAATCTGGAAACTTCATCCGCAGTTATATCCACCTGGGCTTCAATCAGGATGAGGCGAACCGCATCGTCTGGGACGGCGCCAACCCGAACATTGCGCCGCGGCAATTGGCGATGAACTACCGTTTTGCCGTGGCTGGGGGCACCTCGTTGATGAATGAACCGGGCTCGGATGGCGTGGTGTGGTGGGAGGATTATCCGAACGTTGCGCGCGGACTCAAGCCTGCAGGCATGCTCGATCGCTGCCGAACCACGAAGACGTGCCCGAAGATCGTTGAGACCTTCGGCGGGTTTGAATTCTGGGGCTTGCGCATGTCGGCAGACCTGGTTGGCACTGACGCGAAAGAAGACATTCCGCTGCCGGATAATGTGCGCCGCTACTTCTTCCCCGCCACTACGCATGGCGGCGGACGCGGCGGCTTCGCAGTGGAACCGCCGGCTACGCCCCGGAATTGTGTTCTGCCCGCCAATCCCAACCCTGAGGCTGACACCTTGCGCGCGTTGCGTGCCGATCTTGTTGAGTGGGTGACGAAGGTAACGGAGCCGCCGCCAAGCAGATATCCCAAACTTCACCCGAAGACCGGAGACGAGGGTCAACTGGTGGCGGCCAACCACAGCGCGATGGGCTTTCCCATTATCCCCGGCGAGCCGTTGCCGGATAACTCGCTTAATCCAATCTACGAGTATGACTTCGGGCCGGAATTCCGCTATGTCGATCTCGCCGGCGCGATCACCAAAGAGCCGCCCGCGCGTCAGGTAGTGCCGACCCTGGTGCCCAAGACTGACGCCGATGGCAACGATCTGGGTGGCGTTGCCTCTGTGCTCCGTCAGGTGCCGCTGGGAACTTATACCGACTGGAACGTGACTGCTTCCGGCTGGAATCGTGGCGCAGGGTGCGGTCTGAATGGCGGCTACATTCCTTTTGCCAGGAGCAAGGCTGAACGCGAGGCTAAGCATGATCCACGTCCTTCGATTGAGGAGCGGTACGGCACGCACGAGCATTACGTTGAGTTAGTGAAGCGCGCCGCGGCCAAGGGGGTAGCCGATCGGGTGCTGCTGCCGGAAGACGCGGACAAGCTCATCGCGCAGGCTGAATCCAGCGATGTTTTCTGAATCGCAAAATAGTTGCATATACATCTATTTCCTATGAGCAACCTGCGGTTGCGGAACAAGGAGAGATTTTATGACAAACTATGGAAAACTTACGCTGCGGATCATTACCGCCTGGTTCATCCTTTCGCTGCTGGCTTCAGCCCTGCATGTCTTCGATAACGCTCCGAATCGGCCGCCGCTGGCGCTCGGGCTGTCGGTTCTGCTTCCCCTTGGCGTGTTCGCAACCTGGTTCAGCAGATCGGAAGGGTTCCGGCAGTTTTTGTTCTCGTTAGATCCTCAAGCGCTGACGCTAACGCAAACCGGGCGCATCATCGGGTTTACATTTCTGGTTTTGTATGCGTACGGCCTGTTGCCGGGAGTTTTCGCGCTACCAGCAGGCTGGGGTGATGTAGCTATCGGCGTCACCGCGCCGCTGGTCGCTATGCGGGTCAACATGCGGGCGGGGCGAAGCCGCTTTATCATCTGGCACATCCTAGGCATCGTGGACCTGACGCTGGCCATGATTCTGGGTCCAATTGCCGCGCTGATCAGCCCGCACGCGATTACAACGAGTGCTATGACGGTGCTTCCGCTGAGTGTGATTCCGACATTTGCCGTGCCTTTGTTCCTGATCCTGCATCTGATTTCCATCGCCCAGGCGCGGCGGTGGCACGAGGTTTCAGATGGCGGTCATCGCTATGCGGTTGTTGGTGGCTGAAGAAGTTTGCCGGGGGCCGCTAAGCAGGACGACTCCTACCGCGATGGCCGCTGCCGCAGCTAGTGATATGGCCGCGATGAGAATGCCGGCGCCTGGATGCATCAGCGGTTGACCTTGCAGCGCCTGGCATAGGAGGATCAGCACGAATCCGAGATAGGCGCAACCGGTAATCCAGACGAGCCGGACGCTGCGGGGTTCGCCAAGGCCTTTGCGCCGCGTCAGCAGCCAGCCGAGAAAGGGCAGCACCTGGAGTGCGTGCAGGCCGACGAAGTGGGGGATGCGCAGGTCTCCACCTACCGTGCTCCAGCCGAGGAATGGCAGGCCTGGTCCGCCGTCAGTTGTACCGACGGTATGCGCTCCGATGTTTTGCGCGGCTTGTCCTTGCTGCATCGAGTCTATCTGTCGAGGCGTCGGCTTGGTCATTAGAAATGCGAGTGCCATACCAACGAGTGAGATAACGACACCCATGCGGAGCGACAGGGCGAAGGCGCGGTTAGGCAGGGACTGACGAATGAGCAGGATGGCAAGCAGCAGCGCCGCTATAAAGGCGAGGATGATGAAGCTTCCCATTGCTCCCCAGAGCAAAGCGTCGATGGGCGTGGAGACGTTGAAGTGGCTGGTGGTTCCGCGGGCGGCCTGGATGGCGATGACGGCCATCTCGACGATCAAACTGACGCAGGTGACGTTGGCGATGAGGGCTTTCAGACGGGGGCGATTGGGCAAAAAAGTGAGCAGCCAGGAAATGGTGAAGCAATAAATGGTGATGGAGAGGGCGAACTTCGCGGGTTTAATCCAGGCTGGCACGCCGGTGATGAAGCG
Organism: Bryobacterales bacterium; assembly: GCA_003163855.1. Classification (GTDB taxonomy): domain Bacteria; phylum Acidobacteriota; class Terriglobia; order Bryobacterales; family Bryobacteraceae; genus Bog-105. The sequence goes on from PLRJ01000199.1 coordinate 13,680, forward strand.
ATGATCGACCAGCATCGCGACCAAGGTTGCGGCCAAGGTTAGCAGCATGATGCAACCGGTGAAGACAAGCGGACGGTTCATCGCTGAAGGGGTCCGAATCGATCGAGCGGCGCGAACGGCCAGATAGAGCAGCAAGCCTAGAGGACCCAGCATGATGGTGAGGAACAGTATGGGTGCCATTAAATAGGGGTTGGCCGCGCGCTCGCGGCTGTCGAGGTATATCCAGCGGCCGACGAAGAGGTCGAACGCCAGGAAATGCACCCAGGCGATGGTGGCTCCAGCGGGTGAAGACAGCAGTGCGGCGATGCCGGGCAAGCTCGGGTTGGTCACCGCCGGAAGAATGGTCCCTAGCAAGGGAAGTACCAGCGCGGCGTACAGCAGCGCGGCCGGGGCGATGACGTAGGGCGATTTAAGGATGCGAGCGGTCCATCGCCAGTGCGGAAACAGTATCATGAGGGCCCAGAAAGGCATGGTCAACAGGCTGCTTAGTTTGAACAAGATCGGCATTTAATGTTGCTCCTGTCAACATCGTACATTTCAATGTTGCTTGTGTCAACATAAATGTACAAGCGATGTTTAAAAAAGATCTGAAGCCCTACCATCATCAGGACTTGCGGGAGTCGCTGTTGCAAGCGGCGGTGCAGTTAATTGGCGAAGTGGGGGTGGCCAGCTTTACTCTCCGCGAAGTAGCGCGCCGGGCAGGCGTCTCGCACAATGCGCCTTACCGGCATTTTCAGGACCGCGAGGAATTGCTGGGAGCCGTAGCGGAGCAGGGCTTTCGCGAACTGACAGAGGCCATGACGATTGCTTCGACCTTGGTGACGGGTCCGCTGGAGCAGATGAGGGCGACTGGCTTAGCCTATGTGCATTTCGCGCTGCGGAGGCCGCAGCATTTCAGCGCCATGTTTGAGGCTCCGGTTGATCCCTGCGAGCAGACAAAAGGGCCCGGAGGCGAGGCGTTTGGACTGCTGGTAAGGCTGGTGGAGGCTTGCCAGCAAGTTGGGTTGATGGATCATGGCGACGCGTATCAACTGGCGCTGGTGAACTGGTCGATGGTGCACGGAATCGCAAAACTCGCGATCGCGAAACGGCTGCCGTATGAGACCCCGGAAGCCGTTTTGAAATTCGCGCAGTATGCAGGGGAAAAGTGCCTGGTTACCGGCGCCGAGCAGTTTTAAGCAACACGCGCAAGACGGCCGCGGTGTCAATCGCCCCGCCGAAAGAGCTAGCGAGTTCCTTTCCTCCTCGGCGGCGCGCAGCCGCGTCCTTTGCGCTTACTGCGGCGCGACTAGACCTTTGCGGATGGCGAACAGCACGAGTTCGGCGGTGCGATGAATGTTCATCTTTTCCATCAGATTGGCGCGGTGGACGGAGACTGTGTTGACGCTGAGGTCGAGCAAGGCGGCGATGTCTTTGTTCGATTTGCCTTGAGCAATCAATTGCAGAACCTGCTTTTCACGGCTGGTGAGCTTTTTCAGTTCGTCGTCGAGTTCGCCAACTACATACTTAACGCCGGAACTCATATAGCGCTTGCCTTCGGCAACGGTGCGGATGGCGCCGACAAGGTCAACGTCGATGGCGCTTTTGAGGAGGTAGCCTTTGGCGCCGGCATCCAGGGCGTTGCGAACATAGCTGTCGTCGGCGTGCATGCTGAGAACCAGAATTTCGGTTCCCGGCAGGTGTTTCATGATCTCTTTTGTGGCCTGCACACCGTCGAGTTCGGGCATGGAAAGATCCATAACGACCACGCGCGGTTTCAGTTCGTAAGCCATGCGAATGGCTTCCACTCCGTTGCTGGCCTCGCCTAAAACTTTGAAGCCCGCTTCATCTTCAAGGATGCGGCGGAAACCTCTCCGGACCAGGCTGTGATCGTCGGCTAAAAGTACTGTAATTTCTTCGCTCATAATTTACTCACGCATGGCGGCTGAAGGCCGCCTCTTCTTCAATTCTTTCGGAACTGGCATTTTGTTCGGCCGAGTGCAGCGGCATGACCATGGTGACGGTGGTGCCGGCGCCAGGCGTGGAGCGGATGTTTAGCGTTCCACCCACCAATTCGGCTCGTTCGCGCATAGCGATAAGACCCAGGCCTTTTTTCTCGGGGTCTTTGGCATTGCGCAAGCCTTTGCCGAAATCCATAATCGTGACCGTCAGGTCCTTGGCGCCAAACTCCAATTCCACTTCCGCTCGCTTGGCTCCGGAATGCTTGGCCGCGTTGTTCAATGATTCCTGCACGATACGAAAGGTATGAATGGCCGCAGGGCCCGTTATACGTTCTTGGACTCCGTGAACGACTAATTTGGTTGCAATGCCCGTCTGTTTTTCGAAAACAGTGACATACCACTCCAAGCCCTTGACCAGACCGTAGTCATCGATTACAGCCGGATGAAGCATCTGGGAGAGACTACGCATTTTTTCCAGGGTGCTGTGTGTAATCTCGCGTACCTCCGTTAGTTCCGTACGGAACGGGGAGTCAGGCGGAAGACCTTTCTTCTCGGCCCTGGCGAGCATGGCGCCGACGGCCGTAAGAATCTGCCCGAATTCGTCGTGCAGTTCACGCGAGACAGACCGCAGAACCTCCTCTTGCACGCTGATCAGGCGGGCGGCTAAGATGCGGCGCTGTTTGGACATGGCTTCCATCTGATCGAACATGCGGCGGTTGGAAAAGATGAGCAACGAACTGGTAATAAGAATGCCTAAAATAGTGGCGGCCAGGAATACATATATGTTTCGTTCAACACCCGAATAGATGGAAGCCACACGCTGGTCGGCGCGTTCTTCCACCTCGTTGTTGGCCTCCAGCAGCCTGGCAAAGGTTTGTGCCAGGATGGATTGCTGGGAGAAGAGGCTGGAGGATGCCTCTGCCCTTGCGGCATTGTCCGCGCCGGCGTTAGCGTTTGCGAAGACCTGATCAGAGATCTGCCAGAATTTACTCAATTCAGCGAGTAGTTGTTGGCGTTCCGCATTCTGGGCTGCAAAGGGGGAGCTTCGAGCTTCCTTGGCGACCGTGTTTTGCAGGTGTTTTCGTAAGCGGTCGAGTTCAGCGCGGTATTGTTGAAAGTTGGAGGAATGAGGCGACCGGACCATGTCGCGAACGCGCAGGCTGATCATGTTCAGGTCGCTCTGGGCGCTGAGCAGACGAAGCGAATCGTGACGGTTGCGATCAATCGTATCGGTCTGCAAACGGCGCAACGTCTCCAACTGATGGAGGGTGTAGGCGGAATAGCCGGCTACGGCCGCAAGGGTGATCAGCAAACCCAACAGGAGGCGCAGTGTGGGCGACTTTATAAAGCGGGTTATGATTGGTGGCACTCTTCGATCTAATCGAGATCCTCTAGTATAGAATGACGAAGCAATTGGCCAATATGTTGCTGCGACTTTTTATAGTTTGGTTAAGCGCGGGCATTTTGGCGTGCGCGGCTGACCAATGGGCGCAAGTAACTTCGCGCAAGGCGGCTGAATGGTCGCCCGCTGAGGTTGAACGGTTGTTGAGCGATTCACCCTGGTCACTGCCAGTACCAGCAGTAATGGACGACCCAGCAGACCGGGAAGAGGTGACCTCCCCGGCACCGATGCCTACTCCGGAGCAATCGGGCACCCAGGGAAGAAACAATCCGGGAGCAGCGCGCTGGGATGGCGGCGTTGGAAAGAATCGGATGGGCCGCCTGCCAACCATTCCGGTCACAGTGCGCTGGGAAAGCTCGGGTATCATGCAGGCGGCGTTATTACAAGCGCACAAGCCACTGACGGAAGGTCTGGCGGCCGCCACTGGCAAGAGTTACGTTTTGTCGGTCACGGGGTTAATACCTGCCCATCGTTACCATTCACAGACACTGATGGGAAGCAAGAAGTCGAGCAGCGGCGATCCGGACCCGAGCGATCCGGAAGAGGTGCTGGAGTCCTTCATGGCTAAAACGAGCCTTACGTTCAAGGGCGGCTCCATTCGACCCGAAAATGTGAGGCTGGATGCGGACACCGGAACCATCCACATTTTTTTTCCGCGGGCGGCTATTTCGCAGCGTACGCATGAGATTTTCTTTGTGACAAGTTTCGGCAGCATGCATGTGCAGGCGAAGTTCCGGTTGAAGGAAATGGCTGTGCAGGGGAAACTGGATCTTTAAGCCTCCTTTTTTTCTCAAAAAGAGCCACCCGCCTCGTTTCGTAAAATCACAACCCCGTTTTCCCGGCCGACCCAAATTCACCAGTCAATTTTCACTTGCGATTTCAGGATGCAACGGGCTTAACGGCTGGGGCAAGTACGTAACTGACAGAGGGTACGTGTTCTTGCATAACTTTGCCAAGGCCTCGGAGGACTTTGCGACTCATGGCGAACGCCGCCTTCTCGACCGCTGTGCTGTTTGGGTTTGCCCTACTGCTACCCCTTTCGAATTCTCAAGCGCAAGGGCTCTCCGCCAGCGCGCCGACAAAAGAATTCATCTACTTTAATAATCGGCTGATTGCCGTTGAGCAGCGCGGACCGGCGGGTTCTCCAAACGCTGTCCGGGCCAAGTCCGCTGGCAAGGCAGGTGAAACGGCCGGGGCCGCGGCCGCAGGCTCCGCAAGTCCCAATCCTCCGGCGGCGCAAGGCGCGCCACCTCCGACAACACCGCCTCCGCCGTTGCCGGTTCCCGGTTCGTCACCGACATTTTCAGATAGCGGGACCAGGTACAGCGCCAGCACGCCCGCCTACACGCACGCGGTTTATTCGCGTCCAAAATAGCTATCCCACAAAAGTAAATCTAAAACTCGAGAGGCCTCATGCGTTCCCTTGTCAGCAGCGCCCAAAGAGCGCTTTTTAGATATGCGGGCTGGACGGCTTTTGCAGCGGCCATCGCGAATGTTAGCGTGCAGCCCGCTGCGGCGCAGGCGCCGTACGGATTCGGCGGCGTCACTGCGGCGGGTCTGCCGGTTTCGTCGCAGAGTTCTTCCGGGGGCGGCATCGAGCACTACAGCCCCTTCACCGGTGCGCTTGGCATGTCGGTTCCGCTCTACCATGTTGGTGGCCGGGGCGATGGCGGCTTTGACATCGTCTGGAACCTTCAGCCCAACTGGATCGCCAACCGCAACGGCGGCACCAGCAGCGTTGTTGCCATCGATCCATACCCGAGCAGCAACATCGCCGGCACGTCGAATGCGTATGCGGTTGGCGGTCCCGGCAACGTCTATATCCGTACAGGCGTAACTTGGGCTTCTTGCAGCGGTTCCTACCTGCCTTCCTCCACGCAGACCACTGTGGTGTTTGTGACGGGAACGGGCGCCCAGATCAACTTAGTGGATACAGCCACCGGCGGCGCGCCGGCCAACATCGCGAACCCGTGCGGTGGCCGACCGACCTTTCCCTGGAACCAGAATCGCGGCACACTATTCCAAAGCAACGATGGAAGCGCCATTCAGTTCACCGCCGACAGCCCAGTCTACGAGCAGAGCCCTCATACCGGCAACGGCGGCTATGGTGTGGCCACGGTCAACGGCCTCATGGTGTTTTCCAACGGGGTGACTTATCGCATCGATAATTCAACCGTCAGTTGGATTCGCGACCGCAACGGCAACCTGATCACGCTGACCTATGGCGGACCCGCGTACGCCATCGACTGGTATCTCTATGTCCCGGCGCTTACCAGCGTTTTGGACTCGCTCAATTACACCACCACCCTGAACTATAGCGATAGCACTTGCAACGGATGCCTGAGCGTCAGTTATCCAGGCGCGGCCAGCGGTCACAAGGTGGAGGTGGCGACCGCCAATTTGTCTTCCAATACGCTTCGCTCTGGTTATACGCTGGCCACGATAGCCGGCTTATTTCCCGATGCCCCGGGGCAACCCAACAGCGCTAACTACACGCCGACCGTTGCGACAGCCATTACTCTAGCCGACAATACGCAGTACACTTTTCAGTACAACAATTATGGCGAAGTGGCGCGCATGGTGCTGCCAAGCGGGGCGGCCATTGAATACGATTATGGCGATGGCTTCAACGCAACGACGGACGGCTATGAGTCCGGCGCGGGAGGCCAGGTGATGGTCTACCGGCGCCTGCAGGAACGGCGCGAGTATCAAGCGGGTGGGACGGGCAATAACTACGACCTGCGCACGCATTACACGGTTTCCTATCCAAGTGGACAGACGGTGGATAAGCAGCAGAGCTTCTTCAACTCCAGCAGCACCGTCGTGGCGCAGACCATACACACCATGAGTGGAGCGCCTACCGACGCGCTGTCGATGACCGGCACCAGTTGCAACAATTCGCAGGAGGGCGCGGAGGTGCAGACCGATCTTGGCGCGCCGAATCCGCTGGTGACAACGAATGTCACTTACACGCAGACGGGTTCGAGTTGCACGTCTCCAGCTTTTGCCACAACAAAGCAGGTTACGCTGCAGGATACGAATCCCAAAACCGTCATGAGCACCAATTACACGTACGACCCGTATGGGAACGTGACGGAGCAGAAGGACACCGACTGGAGCGGCGCGCTGATTCGCGATCTATCGACCGTCTATCAATACCAATCGAACGGGGCTTATGCGGCTGCCAACGTGAATCTGGTTCGGCTGCCTTCCTACACCACCCTGAAGGATGGCGGCGGCAACCAGATTGCGGAAAGCGTCTGGCGCTATGACGAGAACACCTCTCTGCAGGCGACGCCCGGCATTGTTGGTTACGATAACAGCTACAGCAACACCGTGCGCGGGAACGTGACGTCGAGCTTTCAATGGGTTAGCCCGAGTGGCTTTCTCCCGACCAGCTACAGCTACGACAACGCCGGCAACGTAATCTCCACCACCGATCCCGACCAGCACACGCTGACCATGAGCTACAACGACGACGGAAGCGGCAGCTATGCCTTTCCCACAAAAGTGACGAATGGTTTGAATCAAACCACTGGCTTCGGCTACTATTACGGCGCGCGGAAGGTGGGTTCGGTGACCGACCCCCGGGGCTTCCAAACTACTTACACCTACGCGGACCCTTTTGATCGGGTTACGCGCATCACGCGGCCGAATGGAGCGCAAACCAATATCGCCTACGTCACGCCAACCTGGGCCATCACCTTTCAGGATCAGGTTTCCGCCGGCGATTATGCGATTCAGACGCAGGTCGTTTACGATAATTTTGGCAGGCTTTTGGAGAACCGGCTGGTGCTGGATCCGAACGATTTTATTGATGTTGCCTATGGCTATGACGGTTTCGGACGCAGGACCAGCGCGGCCAATCCGACTAAGATTTATATTCCGAACTGGTCGAACGACGGGCTGAACTATGTCACGACGACGACCTACGATTCGTTGAACCGTCCGGTGTCGGTGTCGATTCCCAACGGAACTCCAGGCGGCACTATTACGAACGCCGTGACGAACATCGCTTACCAGGGGTACACAACCACGATGACCGACCCGGCTGGTCATGCCAAGCAAACCGCGACCGATGTTTTTGGCCATGTGGCCAGCGTCATTGAAGACTATGGCACGAGCAATCTGACAACCAATTACTTCTATGATCTGCTGGGCGATTTGACCACGGTGATGAAGTGTTCGGCGGGCCTTTCGGGCCCTAACTGCCCGAGCGGGCAATTGCGGAGTTTCACCTATGATGGATTGGGCCGGATGACGCAGGCGAC
>PLRJ01000199.1:21347-24469 GCA_003163855.1 Bryobacterales bacterium
ATCCGAGGGGAATCACGACCACCTACTCTTACGACAGCGCGGGACGCACGAGCAGGCTGGACTATAGCGACGGCACCTATGCTGCGTTCGCCTATGATGCCAGCGGGAATTTGACGCAGTCGGCGAATGCGAATGTGGTGAACAACTACACCAGCTACGACGGCAACAATCGGTTGACGGGAGTAATGTGCAGGTGGGGGGGCAGACTTACAGTTTTATCTACGGATACGACCTGGCTGGGGAATTGAAGAGTGAGACCTATCCTTCGGGCCGTGTGGTGAATACGACGTTTGATGTGGCGACGCGCCCGCAGACAACGACGTCGCAAGGAGCGTCAACCGCGTACGTGCAGCAAGCGGGTTACTGGCCGCATGGAGCGGGCTATTACTGGCAGTATGGCAACACGGTGTGGCCGGTGGAAGGGTATACGGCGCAGTTGACGCCTTGGTACAACCAGGCCGCGCTAAACGATAGCGGCAATTCCTATTTGCTCTCGCTGGGAGCGACTTGGAATAACAACAACACGGTGCAGCAGACGTCGGAGGGTTTTGGGAACGCGGTCGCTTATAACAGCCTGACGTTTATGTATCAGAATTACACGTACGATCATTTGAATCGGCTGCAGGGGGTGAACGACACGAACTATCTGCGCGGGTTTAATTACGATGAGTTTGGCAATATGTCGGTGTCGGCGAATGGCACGGTGACGCTGCAGAGTTTGACGCCGTATAGCGGCGGTGGCGTGAATCCGTATAGTGCGGCGACGAATCGGCTGGTGAGTACGATGTACGGGTACGATCAGCGCGGGGATTTGACGGCGGCGGGTGCGGTGGCGATGACGTATGATGCCGAGGCGAACCTGGTCCACACGTCGGATACGGTGAATGGCCAGCCGGTGAGCATTAGCTATGTGTTTGATGCGGAAGGGCAGCGGGTGGAGAAGCAGACGTCGGGCGGGGCGACTGTTGTTGATGTACACGACGCGTTTGGGAAATTGGCGGCGGAGTACAACAGTGTCGGCGTGACGCCGGCGTGCACGACTTGCTACCTGGTTTATGACGGGTTGGGGAGCGTGCGGCTGGTGACCGACCAGAGTGGGAATGTTGTGGCGCGGCATGATTATCTGCCGTTTGGGGAGGAGGTTCCTAATGGGGTGGCCGGGCGGAGCGGGAATTTTGGGGCGACGGCGAATCTTACGCAGGGGTTTACGGGGCAGGAGTCGGATAGCGGGACGGTGTCGTTGGATTATTTCAATGCTCGGCATATGAGTGCGGTGATAGGTGCGTTCGCGCAGCCGGATCCGATGCAGGCGGGGGCGGATTTTTTGAATCCGCAGAGTTGGAATGGGTATGGGTATGTGTTGGGGAATCCGTTGGGGTTGGTGGATCCGAGTGGGATGACGCAGCAGAATGCAGGGGGAGTTGACTGGTACAACTGCTACTCGGCGGAGTATGCGTATCCGTGTTACGGGATACCGATTGGGGGATGGGGTGGCTCGGGCGGTGGCGGTGGTGGTGCGCCTTCGGGTGGCGGCGGTGGTGGCGGATCGCCGAGCTCTGGCGGTGGTGTGACGGGGTCTCTGCCTCCGGGTTCGTTTCCGGGTGGGGAGAATTTGGGGCTGCCTCCGGGAATCCAGGTTCCCAATCCTCTCTCCCCTCAGGTCTTGCTAGGCCTTTGGGGATGGAATTGTGACAATGCAATTTGTGTGCCAGGGTTTGGGTCGATTTTTGTCGATCCGACAGACTATAGCTATGACGTTCCTAGCCGGGACAATGTCGTATCAGTATATAGACGGCAGGTGCTCACCGTATTCCAGAATTTGCTCAGAGACGCATTCTGTCCTTCATCGGGGCCCGGCCCACTGTTTTTGAAGAATTTGCGCAACGGAATTATAAGGGGGGCCATTTCCGGCGCTATCAAGGGAGGTTCGACGGGCGCGGTCGCGGGGTCACCGTTCGAGGGCGTCGGAGCCGTGCCTGGTGCGGCCCTAGGGGCTGCTACAGGTGCGACAACGAGCGTCATCACCTCGACGCTTAGGATCAAGTCTTGCGGAGTGTTGAAGGCCTTGGGCTATTAAGTTATGCGTCCCGTTTTAACTTTCTTTCAGCGACTCGAGCGGAACTCGATCCGGTTTGGAGTTCCCTGGTTTCTGGTAGGGTTGATTCTTAGTTGGCCCCGAAGCTGGCTGACTCTCGTCGTGCAGGGCATGCTGCAAGTACCGGGAACTGTAATTGCAGTCTTGATCTTCACGGCATTGGAGCACTGGTATGGCGCACTCCGCGAGGCTCGGGACCATTCAACGTCCCAAAAATAGTAGTGGCGCAACCAGGTTAGCCATGACGGGCGAACTCCGGGCCGTCTCGCGCGTTTAGTGCGTTTGGCATCTTTCTGGAGGCACTATATGAGGCACTCGGGGCACTCGGGGACGTCTCACCCGTTCACTCTGATTTCAAACACCGCAACTCAAAAAGATCAAGACACTGTGATGTCTTAAAGTAATTCGGTATGGAGTACAAGGAGGACCTGCTTGCGGAGGCGGGACGCTTGGAAGATGCCGGAGAAAAGGCTGCGGCGCTCGAAATATGCGGAAAATAGGGGACGTCTCACCTGTTTACTCGGTGTTAGACCTTGCCCAATCTGAAGCACTTCTTAGGTATGGGCATCAAGTCTCGAACGTGATCGAAGACTATGGCAGCAGCAATCTGACCACCAATTACTTTTACGATCTGCTAGGCGATTTAACCAATGTGATGAAGTGCTGGGCAGGTTGGTGGAAACTAGGGGGCGTCTCACCTGTTTATTGGATCTGAACGCTTGCCCAAGCTGAAGCACTTCTTAGGTGGGGGCACCATGTCTCGAACGTTATCGAAGACTACGACGGCAACAATCGGTTGACGGGAGTAATGTGCAGGTGGGGGGGCAGACTTACAGTTTTATCTACGGATACGACCTGGCTGGGGAATTGAAGAGTGAGACCTATCCTTCGGGCCGTGTGGTGAATACGACGTTTGATGTGGCGACGCGCCCGCAGACAACGACGTCGCAAGGAGCGTCAACCGCGTACGTGCAGCAAGCGGGTTACTGGCCGCATGGAGCGGGCTATTACTGGCAGTATGGCAACA
>PLRJ01000147.1 GCA_003163855.1 Bryobacterales bacterium
ACCGTGATGACGGCGGCAAGTTTCGGGCGGGTTCCAGATGACTGCATAATTTAGGCTAATGTGACCTTCTTGACTTTGATCTTGCTGTCGTCGAACTCACCAAGCTGCAACATGCCGGCAAGTTCGATATGTTCGACCTGACAGTTAAGAAAGTGACTTTCCTGGTCGGGTTTGGAGAGAGCGATGGAGGCCATGCCGACCTCTTTGCGCTTGGCGTCGATGACGCGCAGGCCGGTTTTATCGAGAGCGACGGGATCGGTGCCGAAAAACATGGTTTTTGGTTCCCACATGAAGCGAGGTTTGCCTGGAGGGCCGCCGTGATAGGAGGCTTTAACAGCGTCGACAATATGCAGAACCACTTTCTGACGGATGATGGGAAGACTGACAACAGAGGGGATGAAAACACCACAAGCGTTCAGGGTTGGAGTGATGTGGCTGCGGTTGACGTTGTTGGAGAAGCCATGGGACATGTTCTTCAACGTGATGGTTACGCCGGCGGACTGATGGTGCTTGAGCACAGGCAGATTAATGATCTTGTTGACCTGCTGGGTGACAATTTTGGCTATATAGGAGCGGCGTACGTGAGGATCGGTAGGGCTGTCTTTGGGCTTGATGAGAGCCATCTCCATAAAGTGATTTTCGTCGTATCCGCCCATGTCGAGCTGATATTCGGCGTAGCGAGGAGAAGCGGCATCGAAGCGAACGCCTGGAGGGCACCATTTATCTATGCCAGCTATGACCGCTTCTTCGCGGTAGCGATTGAAGACGATGACATCTTTATTCGGGATACCGGCCTGGTTTAATCCTTCGATGATCGAGTGGAGAACGGAAGCGTCGGAGGAGAGATTAGGGCCACCTACGGGACTTACCTTGATGCCAACGACATCGCCTTTTTCGAACATGGAGCGCCAGGCATCCTGCCAGGAGGGCGCCTGGGTGAGTTCCGTCATGCCACGGCGCACCATGCCGCGGACGGCCTCGGGCTGATAGACGCCAGAGACGATGCTGGCGGGATTTTCTACCGAAATGACGCGGCCAGGGTAGGGGCCAGGCATTCCCAGCGCGGGCGACGGAGCCTTGCTGTACGATCTCGCTACCGCTGCGGTGGCAGCTAGAAAGGAAGCCTGAATAAATTGTCTTCTAGGGACGCGCAAGACGGTCGCGGCGTCAACCGCTCCGCCGAAAGAGCTAACGAGTTCCTTTCCTCCATGGCGGCGCGCATCCGCGCCCTTTGCGCTAGGGTCGAGCGGCATTAGCACCTCCCTGCATTTCCTTGCTGACTTGCTCGGCTTGTTCCATAACCCGGAGGGTATTTTCACCTAGAATCTTGCGAATGTCGCTATCGGAGTAGCCTTTGCGAAGCATGGCTTCGGTGAGCTTGGGCAGTTTGGAACAATCTTCCAGACCATCGGGCATGTTAGCGCCATCGAAGTCGGAACCGAGACCGACGTGATCGGCGCCGATCAATTTGACAGCGTGATCGATATGATCGACAACCCTTTCCCAGCTTACATGCGGGAGTTTGCCTTCAGCGATGAGCTTCTGCTCCAATTCCGACATCTTACGCGAGATGCAGGCCTCGTCGTCATTACAGCCTTTGGTTAGTTCGCCCGTATGCTGGACGACGCCGCCGGTTTCGCGTTCAGAGGCGTCTTTGTAGGCCTGGTCGATGAAGCTTTTCTCGTAGTTGATTTGAATTACTCCGCCTTTAGCGGCCAGAGCTTTCATCATGTCATCGGTCATATCACGGGGATGGTTGCAAAGAGCGCGGCAGGAGGAATGGGAGGCGATGAGTGGTGCTTTACTTACCTCGAGCGCGTCGTAAAAAGTCTTGTCACTGACATGCGAGATGTCGACGATCATGCCCTGACGGTTCATTTCGCGGACAATCTCTTTGCCGAAATCAGTGAGTCCGTTGTGGACGGGTTTGTCGGTGGAAGAATCGGCCCACTCATCGTTATAGAAGTGCGAGAGGGTCATGTAACGAACACCGAGATCGGCAAAGATGCGAACAACCCGGATATCGTTACCGATCATGTGGCCGCCTTCAACGCCCATAAGAGCTGCGATTTTGCCCTGGGCATGCGCCCGGCGAACGTCGGCGGCGGTGCGGGCAAACATCATGTCATTTGGATATTTTTTAACGGTCTGGAGCACGGCGTCTATCTGATCGAGAGCCTTTTCGACAGCGGGCGGTCCCATGATGCGGCCGTCGATCCAGATAGAGAAGAAGATGCCGTTCATGCCGCCTTCGCGCATACGGGGTATGTCGACCGAGCCTTCGGTATGGCGCTGGCCGAGTTCAAAATCCTTGGCGAACAGGCGCTGGGTGGTGTCGTCGTGCGTGTCGAGCACGATGGAGGAGAAATGCAGCTTGTGAGCGCGCGCGGAAATTTCTTCGTTAGGAACAGCGCGCGTTGCCAGCGCGGAGGCCAGTAAAAGAAATGATGAGGCTAGCAGGATGATTCGAGTGCGGGGCATAGGTTCTCCACTCGAATCATGGTACACGCTGGGGCTAAGAAGTGCGGCGCTTGCGCTTAACGCCGGCGAAGAGAGTTAAGGCGAGGCCGGCGGCAAGGAGCGTGGCTGGTTCGGGTGTTGGCGTCAGTTCGCCGAAGAGGCCACCCTGCTGGTTGTCGATGCCAGCGGTGAAATAGAGAGCGTCGGTGTTGTCATTGGTTCCGCCGGTGCGGAAGCCGATGTACCACAGATAGCTATTGACGATGGGCTGTCCGTTGAGCCCGTCGAGAGTGCCGAGGTAAGCGTCGGTAGTTGGATTGTAAGCGAGAATTTCGCCGTTGCCAAAATTGCCCACGAGTATGTCGTTGCCATAGCTGCCGAAGCCGGCGGGCGCGACGGTAATTCCCCATGGGGCGTAGAGTGCGCCGCCGGTGGCGAGCCGCTGGATGAAGTTTCCGCTCGTGTCGAAGACGTCGACGTAGCCGCCGGGAAGCGGGCTGCCGGTTGGAGTGAGCTGGGCGTAAGTGACGTAGAGGTTGGAGCCTATTAGTTGAATGTTGAACGGAGTGAACCCTGCGACGGCGTTGGGATCAGTGAAGCTGCCGGGCAAAGTAGCGGGTGCCCAGGAGGAATTGAAGACGCGGATTTGGCCAGTGGAATCGGCCGCATATAAGTAAGATGAGGAGCCGGCGGTGCCCAGCGCGAGCCCGGTGTAGACTGCGCCCGGGGTTGAGACCATAGTGACGGCGGTAGCGCCTCCGTTCCATCCGGCAATGGTGCCGTTGAGGGTATCGAAGATAAATTTCGAAGCGTTTCCATTTGTGGATAGATCGAAGCCGGTGGTGCTGTTGAAGACCTGCCCAGTTGGACCACTTGGCGGCGTGCTGCTGCCGGGGACGGAGACAATTGTCGTATTGCGATTGCCGGCACCGTCGTAAAGAGTGGCGGTTCCGCTGCCCTGATTAGATATCCAGAACGGTGAGGTGGCCGAGTAAGCCACTCCCCAAGGATTTATCAGATTCGGGTCCGTTGTGTAAGCGAGACCGGGAACGTTGGAAACCAAGTTTGTCTGGACAAAGGAATCTGCAAACAAGATTTGCGGACCCAGTGCGAATGCAACCAGACAACAAAATTTTGCCGTGGACTGCAAAGGGCGATTTCTAAACATGGAATAACTCCCTCAGTGGAATGACTATTTTGAATTGCTGTCTGAACTTGTCAGTAGATTGCGATCAGGAGCTTGCTGGTTCATATTAGAGCGTCCTGGGAGGTACTGGTGGTACCAGAAAGATTTTCCGCTATTCGCTGTTTTTTCATTTTGGCTGCCTTGGCTGACACGGAGGTCCTTTCACCTTGCTGTTGAGGATGGGGATGTC
>PLRJ01000055.1 GCA_003163855.1 Bryobacterales bacterium
CCCGAGAGTCTTCAATTCTTTTCAGCGGACATGGTGACGCTGTTGAAGAACCAGGCGCAGCAGACGCAATGGCTGGCCAACTTTGAGACATCGGCAGACCCCGAAGTCCGCATCGAGGTCAAAAAGGTGCGCCTCGAAAAGGGCACCATCACCATCGATTTCGAGAAGCATTTCTATCTAACTGGCCGGGAAGTGGCCGGCAGAACCGAGAACTGGACCAGCCAGGTGACGTACACGCTCACACCTGTGGACCAGATCACGACGGGCATGATTCCGTCGAATCCGATTGGCCTCAAAATCACGGCGCTGCCGCTCGAAACGAAGGGTTTCTAAGGCATGAGCAGCCCCGGCGTAGCGATGGAACGGCGCGGCGCGGAGTTCGCCGATGTTCTGGAATATCTCGAACCCATCCGCGAATATCTGGACAGCCCGACCATTTCCGAAGTCATGATAAACGCCGATTTGAGCGTGTTCGTGGAAGAGTTTGGGCGCAAGCGGGAAGTCACCGGCTGCCGCCTGAACCGGGCCGATATCAGCGCTGCCGTGAAGCGTATCGCGCGCGCTGACAACACGGAGCCGGGCGAGAACAATCCCATCATCAACGTGCGCCTGGGTGACGGCGCTTCGCGCATCTGCATCGTTCTTCCCCCCGCTTCGCCCGATGGCGCTGCCATCTCCATCCGCAAGTTTCGGCCCTATCCGTTCACTGCTCAGGAGTTGATTCAGCAGGGTTCGCTGCCGTCTTTTGTCTTCGACTCGCTGGCCGCCGCCATCGAACGCAGCCAGAACATTTTGATTTCTGGCGGATTAGGCAGCGGCAAGACGACGCTGCTGAATGTGCTGGCGCGCCAGGTGCCGCTGACGGAGCGGATCTGTCTGCTGGAGTATCCGCCCGAGATTCAATTGCCGCACCGCAACCGGGTGAACTTGCAAGCCAGTGACGATCTGGACTTCTCGGTCCTAATTAAGAAAGCCGTCCTTCGCCTGGGTGCGGACCGCATCATTCTGGGCGAAGTGCGCGGCGAGGAAGCCTTCGATTTACTCCGCGCGCTGAACCTCGGGCTGCGCGGATCGTTCGCCACCATTCACGCCGATAACGCGGAAGAGGCGCTTTACACGCTGGCCAGTCTGGCCACGTCCGCAAAGCCCAATCTGAACCCGTCCTTCATGCGTGACCAGGTGGCAAGAGCCATCCACTACGTGGTGCATGTGGCGCGTGCCGGTAACGGCAAACGCCAGGTGCAAGAACTGCTCCAGGTAGGCAAATACGATGCCGAGAAGCAACAGTTCGTTTGTCAGACCCTCTATTCCAACCAATCAGAAAGGTAGTTTTATGAAGTCACAAGACAAAGCGAAACCTGTTTCCATCACGGTCAGGTTGCACCCAGAAGTGCTTCGCACGGCGAAAGCGCTCGGCGAATTTTATGACGATTCCGATGTCGATCATATCGTTTCGGAGGCTATTAAGGACGCCGCCCGAGACAAGAAATTCGTGGAATGGCTCGACCAGCATCCCCACGCCGGACGCGAAAAGGAAGAGATTGCCGAGGTCAAGCCGCGGCGCGCTCCCAGCAAAACGGAGGCCGCGTAAACCATGGCGACAGCACCCAGACCACGATTCGAGGAGCGTCCGGCCGAGGAGCCGGAAGCCCTCATTTCCATCCCGGAGAGCCGCCGAGAACAGAGCATCGAAGCGGTGCGGGAAGCCGGAAACAGCGATGCGCTTTTCTATTCTGAAGCTCAATCGCCGGTCGCTTCCCAGCGCATCAACGACCCGCAATTCATCGAGAACCTGGCTGCTCAATACCCGGAGTTGAGCCGGAATGAAGTCCAGGCTGAGTACGCCTACGGCGTTTCCCAATATGGCCTGAATCTGAACGTGGAAGCCATGGAACCGGCTGCGGACCGCGTTCAAATGCTGACGCGCGGGCGGGAATTATTCGAGCAGGAGAACTTCGACGGCGACCCCGCAAGCCGCTGGACGCTGCAACAATTCTCGACCAATCCAGCCGGTGAACCATGGATGGCGCTGCAAGAACGGGACGACGCTGGCGACGTTCAGCGCACGTTCACCGGCACCCGTGCGGAGATGGAAACGCTCATCTCTGAGAACAAATTGACGGCCACCGAACTGACTCCGATCACGGAAGGCGAGTACTACCGGCAGGCCATGGGACGCATGGGTCTGGAGCCGGAAATCCGTCAGGAGGAAGGCTTCAGCGTCAGTGTTTAGGCGCGTTCACCGTTGTAAATCTATGTTTACCGTTGTAAATCATCAAAATCAAACGAAAGCCAGCAACTCGCACGCTTTCATGAGCTTGCGCTCGTTTACAACGGTAAATCTTTTCACTGCCTCAACGCCAACCCTGCAAGGGATACTCTGTGTGTCCTAACTCAGGCGCGAAGCGCCGTCTGCCTCTGAAACCAAATAATGCTCTGAAAACGAACGAAGGAACACTGATGAAACGGACAAACTCGAAACTGAAAAGCAAGGCTGGATGCGTGGCTGCGCGGCTCACCGGCATGGAACAAAAGCAAGTTCTTGAACGAGCGGAAGCAAGCGGACTGACCGTAAGTGAGTGGGTCAGACAAACCCTTTTGGAAACGCTTTACACTTCGCCGCAAGAACTGCGGCTGATGACTTTCATTGCGGCTGAGGGAGCGGCGCTGAGACTGGCAATGGAGGAGTGGCAGCAAGGCCGGCATCTCACTGAACCGGATGTGCGTGAACGCATCGAACGGCTGTCAACGGCTGCCGGATTGGAACGCGCAAAGGCTACCGTCAGCAAGCTGGATATCGCCAGACGCGAGAACGGAGAAGCGGCATGAACCGGCAAACATTTCCTTCCCGAATTCCCATCGGTCTGCTGCTCGGCGG
>PLRJ01000235.1 GCA_003163855.1 Bryobacterales bacterium
AATTCAGCAATGTTCTGCCTACGTTTGTGATCAGGGAAGGCGCGCGAAACAACATCCAACTGCCCTTCAACTTGTGGTTGCCGGATTATGCGAAACACACGATGAAAGGGGATTCCTAAGCCATGCGCCACTCCGACAAATCTCCGCTTTACCGCGCGTCACGCTTTTACGTGGGATCGAATCCGCGCCGCCGGCGGCTCTGGACACGATCCCAGACCGCGCCTGCCGAGGTTGTCGGTTACGCGCTGCTGGCTGGCTTTCTTGCGACGGTGGCCCTCGTCGCCGTGACCCTGGTCAGCCGTTTCTCTCCTGCGGGAATCCGGCACATGCTCCAGCATGCTGCCGCGTTCCTGCAAAACCTCAACCATCACTAAACAGGAGTTCAACGATGCAAATCCGCAATCCATTTAGCGGGAAGCAACTGCTTTTCGCCACACTTATCTTCACCGGGCTGACCGTCGTGTCACCCCGATCTGCCAACGCGCAGTTTGCCGTCTTCGACGCTTCGAACTGGGCCATGATGGGCAAGATCTGGAATGAAGACGTATCCACCGGCGTCAAAATGGCACAAGAGCTACAGCAAGGTCTGAAGCTCTATAACAATGCCGTTCAGATCTACGGCCTGGCTTCGCAGGAAGCCAGCTACATCCGTAACAAACAAATCCTGCTCGCTGTCGGTTTCCTCGCGCAACACGCCATGATTCCGGGTCAGCCGGGCTGGGACAGGGCGCTCACAGCTACCGCCGGGATCGCCAATGCTGCCAGCGTCTGGCAGCAAATGACCGCGCCGGGCGCAAGGAATTCCATGCAAGCGATCAACTCCCGGATTCAACTGGCGGATAGCTTTGGAGCCGCCATGCTGAATTCCATCGGCAGTTGCAACGCGGCGGCTGCGCAGAGCGACGGCTCGCTGTCAGCGCTCGAACAGATGGCCATCGATCTCAGCCCCAACGCGAATACACGAGCCAATCAAGCCAACTTGAACAATATGGGGCAGACCCAATCGCTGCGCATTCAAGAGTGCCAGCACAACATCCAGTTGCAGCAGGCGAAGCTGCAAATGCTCCACACCATGGCCCAGCGGGACACCGACCAGCAGGTGTTGAACATGGCCACAACGGACTCAACCGTTCGCAACCAAACGACGGTGAGCGACACGGCGCAAGACATCAGAAATTTGGTGGACCGCTAATGCTGAACCTTAAAGTCATCGCCATCCTGCTGGCAGCGGGAGCCGCGGCCATCGGCGTATGGAGTCACTACCATCAGACGCTCCCCATCGTCGTCACCACGAAGGACGGAGCCGCCATGCGTGCAGCCGATCAGAAAACACGGAATCAAATCCGGGTCGAAGACACACAGCAGGCCATTGAGAAAGTCACCGATAGATAAGGAAAACCAAATCCAATGTTCAAAAAGCTGATGCTCGCTCTGACCGTGCTGGTTGTTCTCTCCCAGCAGACGCTGTATGCGCAGGAGGCGCCCCCCGCTCCCAGTCAGATTGCCATCGTCTCGTGGGTGGGAACGCAATTGAACAACATGGTTTCGAGCAACATCGGCCTCTTTGTGGGCGAGGGGCAGGGTGTTCTCGGCAGTATCTTCGCCCTGCTTCTCGTCTGGTACTTCATGGTCGGTTTGTTCTCCCAGCACATGCGCAACGAACTGCTGGTGGAACTGGTGCTGAACTTCATGCTGTGCCAGATGATGCTCACTTTTTACGACTCGCCGATGCCCTGGGGAGGTGGCATCAGCTTCCATCAGATCTTCGCGCAGGAAGCCCAGTGGGCCGCGGCGACGATTGATATTTCCTCGGTAAAGACCGTCATCAATACCGTGAATCTGGCGTGGCAAAGTATGGAGAAGCCTACCGGCCTCAATCTTCTCGGCTATATCGCCTACGCGCAGTTCTGCGGGAATCTGGCGCTGGTGTGGCTGTTCTGCAGCGGCATTACGCTGATTGCTCATATCGCGCTGGGTTTCGGCGCGCTCATGGGTCCGCTGCTGATTCCCTTCTTTATCTGGCCGGTGATGAGCTGGCTGTTCTGGGGGTGGGTGCGCTTCATGACGACCTACGCGCTCTACATCATCAGCAGTTCCGCGGTGGTTTGTATCTACGGCAACGTCATCTCTTATTTCTTCCTGCACATCTTGAACGGCAACTACACTTTGGGCAACATTTCAGCGCTCATCTTGCCGTTTAGTGTGCTCAATCTGGCCTTCCTGGTCGCCTTTTGGCAGTGTCACACCTGGGCGCGGGATCTGGCGTCCGGCTCCGCCAGCATCGGCGGTTCCGTCAGCGGCATGGTGCAAGCCGCTGCCTTTGCCTTACTCGCGTAACGAAAGGAATTCACATGCTGACGCAACAACAACCAGATATCAATTTTGAAAACGCACGCCGCACTCACCATGAATACTACGCCCCGGCGCTGGTGAATGCGTGGTGGCTGCGGCTGTTCTGCGCCGGGCTGGTCGTCGCTTTGATCGTCCTTGGATTGGGCTCGCTGCGGCTGGCAAAGCAGCTCAAAAGGGAAAAGATTCTGGTGGTGGCATCGGCCCACGACGGCAGCTTCGACCGGGTGGAATACGTCAACATGGCCGATTACCAGCCAACCGATCGTGTGGTGGAACACTTCGCCTATGTGTGGGCCGTGAAGTACTACAGCCGGAACCGGGCCACCATCGCCGAGGATTATCCGGAGAGCCTGAAGTTCTTTTCCTCCGACTTGGTGGCGCTGCTGAAGGCCCAGGCCGAGCAGTCGCAATGGCTCGTCAATTTCCAGTCAGCGGCCGATCCCGAGATCCGTATTCAAGTGAAAAAGGTGCGCCTGGAGAAGGGCGCCATCACCATCGATTTCGAGAAGCATTTTTCTCTCGCTGGCCGGGAAGTGTCCGGCCAGACCGAGAACTGGACGACGCAAGTGTCGTACACCTTGACACCCATCGACCAGATCACGACAGGCATGATTCCCTCCAATCCGATTGGCCTCAAAATCACGGCTCTACCGCTCGAAACGAAGGGTTTCTAAACACATGAGCAGCCCCTCTCTAGCGATAACACGGCCCGGCGCCGCCTTCGCCGATGTCCTGGAATACCTCGAACCGATCCGCGAATATTTGGACAGCCCGACCATCTCCGAAGTGATGATCAACGCCGACTTGAGCGTGTTCGTGGAAGAGTTCGGGCGCAAGCGGGAAGTGACCGGCTGCCGTTTGAACCGGGCCGATATCAGCGCTGCCGTGAAGCGGATCGCGCGCGCCGACAATACCGAGCCCGGCGAGAACAACCCCATCCTCAACGTGCGCCTGGGTGATGGCGCTTCGCGCATTTGCATCGTTCTTCCGCCCGCTTCGCCCGATGGTGCCGCCATCTCCATCCGCAAGTTCCGGCCCTATCCATTCACCGCCGAGGAGTTGATCCAGCAGGGTTCGCTGCCCGCCTTTGTCTTTGAGTCGCTGGCCGCCGCGATTGAGCGCAGCCAGAACATTTTGATCTCTGGCGGGCTTGGTAGCGGCAAAACCACGCTGCTGAATGTGCTGGCGCGACAGGTGCCGCTCACGGAGCGGATCTGTCTGCTGGAGTATCCGCCCGAAATTCAACTGCCGCACCGGAACCGGGTCAACTTGCAGGCCAGCGATGAGATCGATTTCTCCATCCTTATTAAAAAGGCCGTCCTTCGTCTGGGTGCGGACCGCATCATTCTGGGCGAAGTGCGCGGCGAAGAAGCCTTTGATTTACTCCGCGCGCTGAACCTTGGGCTGCGCGGATCGTTTGCCACCATTCACGCAGATAACGCCGAAGAAGCGCTTTACACGCTGGCCAGTCTGGCCACGTCCGCAAAGCCGAATCTGAACCCGTCCTTCATACGTGACCAGGTGGCGAGAGCTATTCATTACGTGGTGCATGTGGCGCGCGCCGGTAACGGCAAGCGCCAAGTGCAAGAACTGCTCCAGGTAGGCAAATACGATGCCGAGAAGCAACAGTTCCTCTGTCAGACCCTCTATTCCAACCAACCAGAAAGGTAGTTTTATGAAGTCACAAGACAAAGCAAAACCTGTTTCCATCACGGTCAGGTTGCACCCAGAAATCCTTCGCACGGCCAAAGCGCTGGGCGAATTCTATGACGATTCCGATGTGGATCACATTGTTTCGGAGGCCATTAAGGACGCGGCCCGAGACAAGAAATTTGTGGAATGGCTTGACCAGCATCCCCACGCGGGCCGGGAGAAAGAAGAGATTGCCGAGGTCAAACCGCGGCGCGCTGCCAGCAAGACGGAGGCCGCGTAAACCACATGGCGACATCCCCCAGACCCCGATTCGAGGACCTTCCGGCCGAGGAGCCGGAAGTTCCTCTCTTCCTCGAATCACGCACTGTGGCCGAGACTTTGCCCGAAACTTCACCTGAGATTCGGGCCAACGCAGAGGCCTTCACCGCGCGCTATGGCAACAATATTTCCGAGTACATGGGCTGGGACGAACCGGCTGCGGACCGGGTGCAAATGCTGACGCGCGGGCGGGAATTATTCGAGCAGGAACAGTTCGACGGCAATACCGGAGGTCGCTGGACGCTGCAACAATTCTCGACCAATCCAGCCGGTGAACC
>PLRJ01000060.1:0-723 GCA_003163855.1 Bryobacterales bacterium
GTGGCGTAGCGGAGGTAGAGGGAGAAGAGTTTTTGATCGCTGATCTGGGCGGTTTCCTGGTCGAAACAGGACTCCTGCAGGCGATTGGCTCGATCGAGCAGCCAGCGGTGCTGGGCCATGCCGGTAACGAGGAGGGTTTCGGTGGTGTCTTGCGGGTTTTGTTCGTCCATTAGGGCTTTGAGCAGGGCGTCGTATTCGCCCTGGTTCTCGCAGGCGAGAACGCGGAAGGTATCGGGATTGTAGTTGAGGCCGTGAACCGTGCGGTTCTGGGAGACAGCGGCTTTGCCAGCGGCCGTGACAGGCCCTGTGCTGTGTTGTGCGTTTTCGCGATTTGCGGCGATTTGCGCTTCTGAGATTGGGCGTACGGTTTCCGGTCTACCGGTTGGAGCTTGCTGCGCAAGCAGGGTTTCCGGTCTACCGGTTGGAGCTTGCTGCGCAAGCGTGGNNGGCAGTTGCGGATTGTTCGCGATTGAGTCTATTGGCGCGGCGCTGTTCAGCGCGGCGTTGGGTACGTTTTGACATGTGAAATGGCCTTCTTAAGTGAAAATGGGCTGGGCCGGGCGGAGTGCCAGGCTGCCAGCATACTCGGAAGGTCGCATTCGGGTGTGCGGGTTGGAGGCGGCTGCATGGGCGAGATCTGGCTAAATGGCTGATGGGTTAGGAGTTGTTTGGTGCGGATTTTTCTGCGGGAGCTGTGAACGGTCCATGGCGGGTTCGCCGCAA
>PLRJ01000060.1:740-930 GCA_003163855.1 Bryobacterales bacterium
TAGGGCAGCGGGCTCGGCGTTGGGGGGAATTAGCTTGGTAGTTGTTACTTTTCAAGAACATAGCGCCGGGCGTTTTCGAAGGAATGGTGGCCTCAGGGCGAGGGTTTGGGCTTTGCGGACGGTGCAAATAGGGTACAGCCAACGAGATTCCGCACCTTGGGTTGGCGTTGTTCAAGGGGCGTTGGTCATG
>PLRJ01000060.1:976-133947 GCA_003163855.1 Bryobacterales bacterium
ACGGTGCAAAACGCTGGGACAGTCCCGGTTTTGCGCGGTCGTGGTTCGCGCGAGACCGTAGCGATCGCCAAACCAAGAGGATATGTCTTATACCGAGACGGCGGCTCCGGCTGGCTGTTTCGAGGGGATTCTTGTGCCAATAAGATCTAAAATCCGATAGAGTTCTTTCTTCACTATCGGCTTCGCCAGGAAGTCGTCCATACCGGCTTCCACACACTTTTGGCGATCTTCCGGCAAGGAGTTGGCGGTAACGGCCACAATAGGAGTCTGGTTGCCTTGCGCCAGCTGTCGTATAGCGCGAGTGGCAGCGTAACCATCCATTCCGGGCATCTGGCAATCCATCAGGATTACGTCGAACTGGCTTCGCTGCACGGCCGCTATCGCCTCGAATCCATCGTTAGCTACCTCTACGCTGTAACCGGCTGATTCCAGCAGGGAAACGGCTACTTTCTGGTTTATGAGGTTGTCTTCCGCCAGCAGCACTTTTAGCAATCTTGTTGCAGGCATTGACAAACTTGGATGCCCTTGTTCACCTGGAATCTCTTCCACCGCAACCGGTAACCGGATATCGAAACTGAATTTACTGCCGGCGCCTCGTTCGCTCTCCACTCGTAGTTCGCCGCCCATAAGTCTCACTATGCCGTCGCTAATGGAAAGGCCCAGCCCGGTGCCGCCATACACCCTGGTAGTGGAGCTATCCGCCTGCATAAAGGGTTGAAAAATGGCTTGCTGCGCGTCCCTGTTAATACCAATGCCGCTATCCTGCACCGAAAAATGCATGCACATGGCCATGCCGTTGGATTCATAACATCCGGCTATTTCCAGCTCCACAAATCCGTTCTCCGTGAACTTAATGGCGTTCGACAGCAAATTCAACAAAACCTGCTGGAGCCGCCTTTGATCTCCAACTAAGGCCAACGGGGCCGGTGCATTGATCGTTTGCCGAATCTGCAGCCCACGTGCTTTGGCGGCCGGCGTCACCACCCTTAAAATGTCTTCCACAAAAGCATGTAAGCAAAACGGCGACTGTTCCAGCACCAGCTTGCCGGCGTCAATTTTAGACGAGTCTAGAATATTGTTCACCAGCCCCAACAGCGCATCGCTGCAAACCCGGACGGTTTTAATGTGCTCGTGTTGCTCGGCAGTGCTCGATTCACTGGCTAAAAGATCGATGGTGCCGATGATTCCGTTCATGGGCGTGCGGATTTCATGGCTTATGTTGGCCACGAATTCGCTCTTCACACGGAGCGCCTTTTCGGCGTCGCTGCAGGCCTGTTGCAAGCGCGCCATCACTTCTTTTTCGCTGGTGATGTCGATGGATGCGCCGGTTATCCGCGCAACCCTGCCCGTTTCCCGCTGGAGCCGCGCACATGTTCGAATCCACATCATTCTGCCGTCCGGCCGGAAGTATCGGAACTCGCTTGTCTTGATTTCGCTGGAACCTGTCAACTGTCTGAAGGTTAGTCTCACTTGCGCCAAGTCGTCCGGATGAATTTTGGCGTCCAGATACGTCAGATTCACTTCCGTGCACGCCGGATCGAGCCCAAAGAGGGAGGCATATCCTTCCGAAACGCGCAGGCTCTTAAAGGGATATTCCGCTTCCCATACGCCAAAGGCGGCCGTCTTTTCAGCCAGTGCCATGCGATTGGCATTCAGTTGAAGCAATTCAGAAGTGCGCAAACGCTCTATTGCGCTGCCGGCCACCTTTGCGCCTGCTTCCAGCAAACGAGCTTCACGCGCGCACGGCGTTCTTGCTTCCGGGTGGAACACGGCGATAGTGCCAATTACGGCATTCGTCGAATCGTGGATGGGCGCAATCCAGCACGACTGATAGCCAGCGCAAGCTATGTTCTGCAAATAGACAACTTGATTCCGGTACGCAGACAAACCGGAACCAGCGCCGTTCGGCCCGATTCTGAAGCCGTCTATGCTTTGCATAAACTGATGCGTCCAACTTGGCCCGGCAGCCTCAATCAGTTGTTGTTCATGGCGTTTCCTCACGAATATGGAGCACTGCCAATCCCGCTCCATGTGTTCCAGTGCTCCGGTCAAAGCTTGCAGGGCTTGGCTTTGCGTAGCGCCATTTGCCACTAACTCCAGCACCCGGCGTTCTTCCTCAAGAATGCGCGTGGATTCCTCAAGCTGCGAAACCAAACTGGACTTCGTCTTATAGGTATCGACGTAGTCAAGCAATAAGCCGGCCAGCGGTAAACCGTACGCCACAAGCTTCAGCAGATGGGCGGAGTTAAAGTGCGTGTCATACAGGCTTGAGGAGCCCAACCCCATATACAGTTCGCAGATAATATCCGGCCAAAGGCTTAACAGCAGACCGTGGGTGAATTTGTTGGGGTAGCGACGATGGATAAGCCTGAAGAGGGGAAAGCCCACCAACAGATACAGTGCCGCCGGTATCAGGTCGTAGGGCCGCGGAATGGGCGATGCCGAAAACTGGCACTGCGGAAGCCGCTGACAGGTAGCGCAGTAGATGACCAACGCCAGAAAACACGAGCCGAACAGGGCCACTGTT
Organism: Bryobacterales bacterium; assembly: GCA_003163855.1. GTDB lineage: Bacteria > Acidobacteriota > Terriglobia > Bryobacterales > Bryobacteraceae > Bog-105. The sequence continues at coordinate 3,504 of PLRJ01000060.1, forward strand.
GCCAGAGCAATGGCTCTCTCGCGGCCTTTGCGGAATTGTTTTGGCAGCAAGACTATGCCACCGCCCAGCAAAAGAATTAAACAGCCGCACAAGCGCGACACGGTCCAGGTGAGCGGGATAAAGTGGTCAACGTCCGCAACCCTGGGAATGAAATGGTCGGACGCCATGATGTGAAAGGCATCCAGGCAACCGGACCAGAATAGCGCCGCGCCCAGAACCGGGCTCAACAGCTTCTTTGTCATGGCGAAGTGGGTGAAGGCGATCAGGGATGTCAGCAGAGACAAACAGACGGCAGTCCACTCCATCAAATTGTGAAGCAGGGTCCCGCGCAGGCACGATACCACTAAATCCATACGTGCCCGGACGGGCAAGCTAGCGAATTTCAAGGGGTCGAATGCGAGCGGCTTATCCGGGAAGGCCAAATCAACATGGAAGAGATGAAGAAGAATAGGGACGGCGCACAGGATTATTGTGCCCCAAAGAAGGGAGCCAGGCAGCCGCCCTTCATTTTCTAAGTTCTTCCCCATCTTCACGCGCGTTTACACACCTGTCGAGCTTATCGGCGGTGCCGGTAATGTTTACAGATAATCAGTTGTTTAGATGACGCCTAAGTAGCTGTTCAGGAAATGGGGGCAACGCATGGCGCGGCTTGGCTGCCTATCTAAGAAAAAACCGCCTTAAGCTGCTTAATCGCCTCGGCCACAGCGATATAGATGTTGATCAATCCCAGTCCACTGACCATACCTCGGAAGTAAGGACTGGTCCAAGCGTCCGACAACTGCGGCGCGTGAAGAGGTATGTAGCTGGAGTCCCAACTGCTAAGCCAGGGAAAAACCAGCAGGAACAAGCCTAATTCAAAGGCGAAGATGACGAGGCAGATTCCAAGAATGGCCCGGTGCCATTTGAGTAAGCCACCCGGTTTAACGGGAGGCGGCGCAGAAGCGGAGGTGCTCATGCGGAAGCACCCGCAGCACGGCCTTGTGCCTTTGGCGCCTCATTGATGTATCCACTCCAATGGATCTGTGTGCAATTCGCGCGGACCGGCAGGAAGCTGAAACGATGAAACGCGGTGGCGCCGAATTCGCGCAAGGCACGCTTATGATCGGGCGTGGAATAGCCCTTGTTGGAAGCCAGATTGTATTGCGGGAACACTTGGTGCCACATAGCGAGACATTCGTCGCGCTGAACTTTCGCCAGTATAGAGGCGGCCGCTATTGCCCGGCAACGGGCGTCGCCATCTATTAGAGGCAGTTGGGCGATGGCAAGATCCAGTTTCAGGGCATCCACCAACAGGTAATCGGGCCGAATAGACAAAGCATCCACGGCCCGGCGCATGGCCACGCGCGAGGCCTGGTAGATGTTGATCTGATCGATCTCGAAAGCATCGGCCGCACCAAAAGCCCAACAGATGGAGCGTGCCTTGATCTGGGCGGCAAGCCTCTCACGTTCGTCCGCTTCCAGAATCTTGCTGTCGTTCAGTCCGCGAATGGGCTTGTCCGGGTCGAGCACGACGGCGGCCGCAAAGACTGCGCCGAACAACGCGCCGCGGCCCACTTCGTCCACACCGGCGATGCAGGTAAAGCCCTGCTCACGTGCCTCACGTTCAAACGTGCTGCGGCAGCGGATGGTGCGGGATGCAGGCGCCTGGCGTGCCAAAAGGTCCGGCTTATTCGCGTTCTTTGAGACGTGCGGCCTTGCCCTTCAAGCCGCGCAGATAGTAGAGCTTGGCGCGCCGCACCTTGCCGGTACGAACCAAGTCGATGTGATCGATGATAGGCGCGTGCACAGGGAAAATGCGCTCCACACCCTGGCCGAAGCTTACCTTGCGAACGGTGATGGTTTCGCCCATACCGGTGTTTTTGCGCGCCAGAACGGTGCCTTCGAAAGCCTGCAAGCGTTCCTTGTCACCTTCTTTAATGCGGACGTGAACACGAATGGTGTCGCCGGGACGAAACTCAGGATGCGCCACCTGACGGGTGTGCTTGCTGATGAACTTGGAAACAAGTGCGTTTTGCATTTTACTCTGCCTTAATCGCGGCCGGCAACCAAATCAGGCCTGAGCCGCTCTGTTTTCTCGCGCGACGCAGCCCTGCGCCAACGCTCGATTTCCTTATGATTTCCGCCCAGCAGTACATCGGGCACCTTCCAGCCGCGAAACTCCGCCGGTCTGGTGTACTGCGGACAATCTAAAAAGCCTTCGTTGTCCCCGCTGAAACTTTCGTTCCGCGAAGAATCTTCATTCCCCAACACACCCGGCAGCAGACGCGCTACGGCATCCACTACCATGGCGGCGGCCAGTTCTCCGCCACTCAGGACGAAATCACCAACCGATAACTCTTCGTCAGCGAGATGCTCGGCAACCCGCTCATCCACGCCTTCGTAGCGCCCGCAGATCAACAGCAACTCATCCAGCGCCGCGTATTCGCGCGCAACCGCCTGGTTGAAACTGCGTCCCTGCGCCGACAACAACACAACTCGCTGCCGGGCGTTACGCTCCGGCCAGATCGTTTCTACTGCTTCGAACAAGGGCTGGGGTTTCAGCAACATGCCTTCCCCGCCCCCAAAAGGCCGATCGTCTACCGTTTTGTGACGATCATATGTCCAGTTTCGCAGATCGTGAACCCGGATTTCCAACAATCCGCCGGCATTCGCGCGCGCCAGGACGCCATGATCGAACGGTCCGGTGAAAAAATCCGGAAAAATCGTGACGACGTGAAAGCGCATGGGCCACTACAAATCCAAAATTCCGTCTGGCAGACTGGCGCGAATCACCTTTGCCTGCAAATCCACCTCGCACGCCGAACTGATAAAAGGAATCAGCGCCTCGCGACCATCAACCGTCAACTCCATCAACGGTGCGCCGCCAAACTGCTGCCAACCCTCCACCACACCCAGCGTTTTACCGGTAAGCCGGTCCACCAACTGGCAACCGGTCAAATCCGACTGAAAATACTCGCCCGGCGGTAACTCGCCACGCTCATCGGGCGAAACCCAGACATCGGCGCCGCGAAACTCTTCCGCCGCCGTGATGCTGTCCACACCGGCAAATTTCAGAACCCAGTCGCCTTTATGCGACCAGGCTTCTTCAATCTCAACTTCCTTGTCTGAGCCATTCGCCAGGCGAACCCGCGCCCGCTTCAAGCTTTCCAGCCGGCCCGGCACATCACTCAAAGAACGTACCGTCAGTTCGCCGCGATTGCCGCGCTCGCGCAGAATTTCCGCGATGACGACGCGCGAAGCATCCACCGCTATTCCAAAATCTCGAGCGAAAAGCGGCGGTTCAGCTTGGTGCCGACCGCGCCCAGCAGCGTCCGGATGGAACGCGCGGTGCGGCCCTGCTTGCCGATAACCTTGCCCAGATCGCTCTCATCAACCTTCAACTCGAATACCGTGGCATGTTCGCCCGCAACCTCGTTGACCACCACGTTGGCGGGTGTATCCACCAGCGCCTTGGCGATATCCTCAACCAGCGACTTCACGCCGTTCGATCCGTTTTCCATGTTTTGTACCGCGTGTCTAGACGGCGGCGGGGGCTTGCACGGGATTTGATTTCATCAAACGGGCAACGGTATCGGAAGGCTGCGCGCCATTCTTCATCCAATACGAAATGCGTTCGTGGTCCAACTGCACCTGCGCCGGATTGGCAACCGGATTGTAATGTCCAACAACTTCTACCGAGCGGCTATTGCGCGCCCGTACCTTATCAATAACAACCACACGATAGGTGGGCTTCTTCTTGGCGCCAAAACGCGCCAGACGGATTGCTAACACTTTATACCTTTTTCTGTTTCTATTCTTATTGTTACAAACTTTTGAGCGGCACGCAGCAGCGCGCCCTAAAATCCTGGCAAACCGGGGAAGCCAGGCAACTTCATCTTGGAAAGGCGTTTCCCAAGCATGCCGGCCTGTCCGGTGAAGCTCTTCATCATTTTACGCGCTTGCGCGTATTGTTTCAGCAAATTATTGACGTCCTGCACGCTGGTGCCGCTGCCTTTGGCGATGCGGCGCCGCCTGGCGCCGTTTATAATCATGTGGTTACGGCGTTCTTTGGGCGTCATGGAGTCGATAATGGCGACAATCCGCGTCACCTCGCCCTCGTCGATTTTGGCGTTTTTCAGGTCTTTCAGCGGCCCAATCTGCGGCATCATGTCGAGTAATCCGCCGAGGGAGCCCAGCTTGCGAATCTGCTTGATCTGATCGCGGAAGTCTTCGAGCGAGAAGTCGTCGCTCATCAACTTCTCCTGCATCTTCTCCGCCGTCGACATGTCGATGGATTCCTGCACCTTGTCGATGAGGGAAAGCACATCGCCCATGCCGAGAATGCGCGAGGCGACGCGGTCGGGATGGAAGAGTTCCAGCGCGTCCGATTTTTCGCCGACGCCGACAAATTTCAGTGGCTGGCCGGTAATGCTGCGAATCGATAACGCCGCGCCGCCGCGCGCGTCGCCGTCCATCTTGGTAAGAATGACGCCGGTTATGCCGAGTTGCTTATGAAACTCGTCGGCCGACTTCACCGCGTCCTGGCCGGTCATGGCATCGGCCACGAACAGAATTTCGGTGGGATTCAGCGCTTCTTTCAGCTCGTGCAGTTCTTGCATAAGCTGTTCATCGATATGCTGGCGGCCAGCGGTGTCAACGAGAAGGACATCGCGACCGGTCTGCATGGCTTCGCGGCGCGCTCCCCGGGCTAAGTCCAGAGGTTTGGTTTCTTCCGGTGTGCCTTCATAGATGGGCGTATTCAGTTGCTTGGCGAGAATGCTTAACTGATGGCGGGCAGCCGGGCGGTAAATATCTACCGAGACGAGTTGCGGCTTGTTGCCTTCCTTATTCAGGTAGCGAGCCAGCTTGGCGCTGCTGGTGGTTTTGCCGGAACCCTGCAGGCCGACGATGAGGATGACGGTAGGCGGATCGTTGGCGAAGCGCAGGCGGGAAGCATGGTTGCCGAGCATTTTGGTGAGTTCGTCGCGAACGATCTTGACGACTTGCTGGCCGGGAGAAAGGGCGGTGAGTACGTCCTCGCCCATGGCTTTTTCTTTTACCTGTTCGATGAACTGCTTGACGACTTTGAAGTGGACGTCGGCTTCGAGGAGGGCGACGCGGATTTCGCGGAGGGCCTCTTCCATGTTCGCGGCGGAAAGCTTGCCTTCGCCACGAAGGTTTTTGAAGACGCGCTGCAGCTTATCGGAGAGATTGTCGAACATTTGTTTGAAGGCGTGCCGGAAGGATGGCCGTTTAGGCCGAGACTCTTATTATAAACGGAACGTCACAAAACCTTAAAAACTCGTTCCCAGCGCACATGCGTTCCGCCGCGCTCACTAGTCCCCGCCTGCAAATCGGTGTCACTACCTGCTTCCGAGTCGTAAATCAGGAATGGCTTTCCCGTAAGATCGGAGACACTCACGAATCCCCAATATCTGCTGTCAAATGAATTGTCCCGGTTGTCTCCCAAGACAAAGTATTTACCCTGTGGGACAACGACCTCACCGCTAACCAAATGATCTCTCAACATTTCGGTCCGGGCCGGTAGCTCCTCCGGCATGGCTTCCGGTACGCTAGGCAGATTGTCCCGGAGGGGCTCAGCCGGCATTGTCCGAATTACATACGGCTCCTTCAGTTCCCTGCCATTCAGATAGGTAACCCGGTCCTTGATGCGCACATGGTCTCCCGGTAATCCGATAACCCGCTTGACAAAAATCTGTTTGCGGTCCAGTGGATAGTGAAATAGGATCAAGTCACCGCGCGCGGGCAGGGGGCGAGGAAAAATCCTTACCAGCATGCGATCGCCGATTAGTAGAGTGTTCTCCATGCTGCCCGACGGCATGCTGTAGGCCCTGACAAATAAAAGGGGAACCGTCAACACCGCCGTCATCCCAATCCACGGCCATCGAAGGCCGGTTGTCGCGCCCACCCGGCCCAGCGCTCGACCCGCCAGGAAGAATACCAATGCCAAAAGCAAACCGACAATAGAAGTACGCGCCATCTGTGCCCATGGCAATATAACGGCTGCTACCAGGGACTGCGACGTTAACAACAGCGCGAATCCGTATCCGCCCCATGCACGCCGTCGCAGGATCGAAAGCGCCGCCGCAATCGGCAAAATCGCCACCAGAAGGTAGGCGGCGTGAATTCACTGCGATAACATCCCACGCTCTACTCATCAGGCGAAAAGCGGGCTGAAGCGGTTTAAATCTTATGCGGCTAGGATAAGAACTGATTCCGGCCACGTTTGTCCGGCCCAAAGATGAATCAGCGCTTCTGTTCAGCGAGCATCACCGCTCGCAAAATGGAATTGACACGGCTGATATGACCCTCTCCCTTCGACTTAAGCCAGTCGAGAACGTCGGCGTCGAGCCGCACGGTTGTGAGCTTCTTTGGGCTGTGCTTTGCGGCTAAGAAGTCCTCAAACTCTGCCCGGGTCATCGCATTAACCCACTTCTCGGGAGGTAGCGGACGCGAATCCGGGTCGGCATCAAGCGCACGGTTCCTATTCTCGTACGCCTCGCGAATCTCTGGTGTGATCTTGAATCGCTTCTTTGTGGCTACTCGTTTGGTCTTAGTTGAATTGCTGGGAATAAAACAGTTCCTCGAATCGTTCGGCCTTGCGGGCCATGAATTATGTGGAAATGAAGATCTGAATCTTCTTCGGTTTCGTCGATGAACGCGACCACTACGAGCGTCTGCGACTTGACCCGACCTACGGCGTGAAGCCGTGTTCGCCCTCAACATCGCAGTCGCTCAGCGTGATGTAGAACTGATCGGAGAACACCTGTTCCGCTTCCTCGAAGCTGACACCATGATCGCGAAAATTGCGTTTCGCTTTCTTCGGATTCCAGGTGAATCTTACCTGGCTCATCTAAAATCATTGTAGCTACAAAACGTATCCACGGCGGCCACTCTACGTGCGATAAAACCTGCCAACCAGCCGATAATCGAGGGTGGAACTGGCGCAAAGAGCAGACCTGAGTTTTTTATGATACCGAGTCTCCCGGCTGCGGCCGTCATCATCCTCGCGCTCCGGTTGGCCGGGCAAATCCAACCGCCGCCTCTGCCTTCCTTTGATGCCGCCTCGGTCAAAGTGGACGATTCGGGAAGTTCGAGTTCACACTGGGACGATCATCCGGGCCGAATGACGGTTAAGAACACCACGCTGCGGGCGCTGATTGAACGCGCCTACGACTTGCAGGTGAATCAAATCGTTGGCCCCGGTTGGCTGGCATCCGCACACTACGATATCGAGGCTGAGATGCCAGCAGCGACGTCTCGTGCGGAACGGGTCCGAATGATACAGAGCCTGCTGGCCGAGAGGTTCCGGTTGTCGTTCCACCGGGAACAGAAGGTGCTGCCCGTGTACCTGCTTGTGGTCACAAAAGAGGGGGCGAAGATGCAGTTGGCCACGCCGGACGGCCGCGGCCGCAGCGGCATCAGCGGCAGCCGTGGTCACATGGTGGCGGAAAACGCATCGACGCGAGAAATTGCAGAATCGCTGTCGGTGCGCGTAGGCCGCCCAGTCATCGACCAGACCGGGCTCAAGGGCGGATTCAACTTTGACCTTCAGTTCACACCGGATGACGAGGAGGTGAAGGCCGCATCGGAGGATGCTGCTCCGTCCATCTTTACCGCGTTAAAGGGGCAACTCGGATTGGAACTGATACGGAGCAAGGCGCCTGTCGAGCTCTTTGTCATTGATCATAGTGACAAGACGCCGACCCAGAACTAGCGAGCTAGATTCGGATTCGGAATAGTCAACGATCCGAGCCGGCTTGAATGCGCATCTCCCACAACTATCCGCAGCGCACTCACTCCCGGCTTGAAAACGATATCGCGAGTGAACCTGCCACCATTTCTCGCGATTGCAGACGCGCTAACGGCGGGATTTACCTGGAACTGCGAAGTCAGTTGAATCACATCAAGTTGTTTGCCGCGCTCGTCCTTCTGCACAATCACGATGTCAGCTTCCGCCATATGCGCACTGCCTTGGGAAAGCCCAATGTCAGACGGATTGATCTTAATAACCAGACGGGCGCCGCCGTTTGCTCCGTGCTCGATCCAGGCAGACAGACCAATGCCGGTGGCATCCAGCGGACTCCAAACTGCATTTTGAAGCCTGAGCCGCCGCTCGCCATCATCGTGCACCGGTTCCGGCGAATCAAGATAACCCTGCCGGTAACGCAAGCGGACATCCGGTCTGTCTGTCACCTTCACTTTCAGCGTCCGGAATTTGCCGTTGAACTGAACCGCGTCGGGATAGTATCCAAGCGTGTAAGTGAACTCGGAGTCATCCATCGCCACACGGATGGCATTCTTAAGGTCGTTACTTTCAAAGAACGCCTTGCCGCCGGTTTTCCTGGCAATATCCGACATTACTTCCTCACGCCCGTGAACACTTACGAGTGCCTTCATTCCCACCTGGCCCGGCTCTTGCGAACTCATGCTAAAAAATGGGCCGTACAGGCTCGCCGCGTCCACCGGGTAGATGGCAACATTATCATCGCTGATAGCGCGCATCGCGGCAATCATCTGGTTCTCAAGCGACTGCGGATCACCCATCTTCAGGCCTTCCTGGCGAGTCGGAGACCGATCGAAAACGAAATTCTGTAAGCCGCCCCAGTTGACCACCGGGAAGCCTACCGAAATCCAAATCAGGTTCTTTCGCCCCGCTATGCCGGCAAGCTGATTCGCGATGGCAGTCAGAATCTTCAGGCTTTGTCCGGAACTAAAGCGGTCCCAATCGCCAATATCCTGGCTCTGCACATGATACGCATTGTTGCTATTCAGCCAGTCGGCCAACTGCTGCACGACATCGTGCGCATCGGGATTGGTCTTGGCGGGCGTCGCCTCACCGTTCCAGCTATTCAGCTTCGCCACCAGATCGGAAGCATCCTGAGTAAAATCGTGCAACACTCGGAAGCCGCCAACGCCTAGCGAGTAGATGGCCACATGATCGTCGGGATGAATCTGCAGCAGAAACCTGATAAGCTGCTGCCGCGCGTAAGCTTGATTCACCCACCTGGTATTCAGCGAGTCGATGAGGATGACCGTAACGCCAGCCGGTCCAGACCGGGCTTCCGCCCTATTGGTAAAAACTCTGTGCTGACCATCATCTGCTGCCGGCAATGCTGGACCGCTTACCGAATGGCGGGTGAAGATGCGAATTTGTTGCGGCTTTCCCTGGTCGTAAACTTCGAACCTCTCGCGCGTTAAATCGGTGACCGCCCGGCCCTTCTTGTCCTCGGCGACAACGTCCAACTGAACCAACCGCGTATTGGAACGCAAAGCCAAGGCGTGATCGCTCTCTTGCGAAAGCAGCGGCACCGCGATAACAGCCAGCAACCACGCCCGACCGATAAACACAGAGAGATCCCCTCCTGCATTTTAGTAGAGCCAACGACATGGAGCATCGGCGTGGTGAGCAGCTTTCGGCGATGCCGTAGTCCGTAGTCTCGATGCAGTATTCACCCTCTGAGGAGGCACGTGCTTGTCGATTTGTTTGCCGTTAACACGAATACCGAGACTCATGCCGGGTTTTCGCGCGTCTAACGCATTGGATAGTACAAATGAAGACAGATTCGAAAAACAGTGTGAGATTGGTTGCCGCTTTAGTTGCGACGGCTGCGTGCGGTTTAGCCCAGGCGCCCGGCGGTTACTATAACCAACCGGCTCCGCAAACACAACAGCAAGCACCGATGCAGCCAGGCTCGATGCCTCCGGGAGGAATGCCGCCGGCAGAGATGCCCCGGCCGGGCTCAGTGAATTACATTCAAGGCCAGGTATCGAGCGCAGGGCAGCCGCTCACGATTCAATCCGTTGGACACTTGGCGCTCAACCCGGGACAGGCCGTTGACACCGGCAACGATGGTTATGTTGAGGTTCTGCTGACGCCAGGCGCATTTCTACGCGTTGGTCCAAACAGCGAGTTCAACTTTACCGCAGTTGGTCTTGCGGATACTCGGATCACTCTCGCACATGGAAATGCACTAGTAGAGATTGACCAACTCATTGCAGGCACTCATGAGGAAGTGACTTTCGGACCTACTTCTGTGGATATGCTGAAGAAAGGCCTGTATGGGTTCGCGGCCAGCCCTGCAATGGTCAGGGTTTTCGATGGCAAAGCGGACGTGATTGGCCAGGCGGCGCATGATGACATCGGCAAGAATGATCAGATCGCGCTGGCAGATAACCCCTCGCTGAAGAAATCACACTTTGACGAAAATCAAGCGAAGCAGGATCCGTTGTTCGTCTGGAGTCTTGCGCGCAGCCGTGCGGAATCCGAGCAGAACAAATTAGTCTCGCAGAATCCAGCCGGTTACTATCCAAGCGGGGATGGATGGTTTTGGGATCCCTACACTAACTACTACGGTTTCTGGGGTCCTGGTCCCTTTTACAGCCCGTTCGGTTTTGCCTTTTTCGGAGGTTATTATCCAGGTTTCTATCACGGCTTTTATGGCGGGTTTCGTGAGGGCGGACATGTCGAACACGCCTTTGTTGGCGTTCACGGAAATGGCATAAGTGGTGGCTTTCACGGCGGGGGCTTCCATGGCGGTGGCGGCGGCCGCCGCTAATCCCAGCCGCACGTTGCTAACGAGTGAGACACCCACTAGGGTTTCGGTAGAGTTGAGGTCGCTCGCTTTTATCCCGCCCTCCATGCCAAGGTTGCGCTGACCTTGAGCCGTCAAGTGACCATATTCCGTCATTAGTCTTGAAGCCGAGCCGCTGCGTGAAAGACTTCAACTGCAGCTGACTTTACCTCTGACTGTTGCATAAGTCGTTAAGGTAGTAGATTCACTGTGCCGCTGGCCACGCCCGGTATGCTTCCAGGGCAAGGTTGCTTGCAGTTGGCCGTCTAAGTGCCTCATGCATTATGAGGGCCTATTTATGCGCGGATTTCAAATTTTAGTATTAGCTTTCGTGGGAACCGTCTTGACGGCGCCTACTCCCACTGCACAGGCTCAAGTTAGTGTTGGCATCGGTATAGCCCCGGTCTGCCCTTACGGTTATTTCGACTATGCGCCGTACAGTTGTTCTCCTTATGGCTACTATGGACCGGATTGGTTCGTTGGCGGATTATTCATCGGAGCAGGGCCATGGTTTCATGGCGGTAACGGATTTTACGGACACGTTGACAATCGCTATGATCCGCGTCGCGGGTACAATGGGCCGGTTCCGGCGCGTGGAGAGCAGTCGTTCAATCACTTTCATGCGAACGAGGCGCGGGACGGGCGAGGTCACGTTGGTAATGCGGGCCATGATGGGGGCGGCGAACACAGTGCCGGATCTCAGGGCGGTCATGGTGGTGGTGGGCATGGTGGCGGCGGGCGCCGCTAGAGTTTGATTCCGGGGCGCAGAAGCAGCATTATATTGCTACGATGGAGCCGGGAAAAGCATGACGATCCCAGCTCCTGTTCCGGAAATCCCCGCAGACAAAGTCGATAAAGCCGTTGCCTACTATGTCAAAGCTCTGGGCTTCACATTGGATTGGGGAGACGACCAAAGCGGCATTGCGGGTATCTCAAGAGGGAATTGCAGGTTGTTTATCACCAATCGCGAGTTCCGAGAGTCATACGGCAACACAGGCCCTATTCTCATCTGGCTCAATCTGGAAAGCAAGGCTGAGGTGGACGAACTGTTCGCAGAGTGGAAGGCGGCGCAGGCGAAGATGCTTTCCGAACCCGCCGATAAACCTTGGAATCTGCGTGAGTTCATGGCTGCCGATCTTGATGGCAATCTTATTCGCGTATTTTATGATTTCCGGGGCGAGCTTTAAGAGTCTAAGAGTCTTGGAGGGGATCCCAAACGGGCGCTAAGTCGAGAACGAACCCATCGATTGGTCCGTCGCCCGCAATCGAAGCGACGCCGGCCCGAGTCTCCACAGGGAAATCGGAGCGATAAATTTCCACGGTTTGGCCCGTCGGCGGACAACCCGAAGAAAAGGTACGGATGCTCGGCGCAAAGCTGGGAGAAGGCTTCGTCGGTCATCGGACCAACGGTGAGCATAGCGGGCAGGTATGCCTGGTCTACCGGGAACGCCCTGTTCGATGAGTAGACGTCCAGGCGCGGCCCCGTTTATTCATTGCTGCTTAGGAGCGAGAACATCGCACCCAGCGGGTCCTGCCCCTGGATAATCCAGCCACCGCCCGGTACCTGCATAGGCCCGTTGATGACCTTGCCGCCGCCGGCGTTGACGCGTTGGATGGCTGCTTTAATGGAATCGACGTTGAAGTAGAAGGCCCAATTCGAAACCGGCATTTCGGGAAGCTTGGTCATCATGCCTCCGTCGCCCATTGGTTTGTGATCGCCCTCGTCAAAAACGCGATAAAGACCCAATGGTCCCATGTCCATGTCGCTGACCTTGGTCCAACCGAAGAGTTTGTGGTAGAAATCGAAGCCGGCTTCGAGGTCGGTTGTGCAGAGTTCATGCCAACCGATGGTGCCGGGTGCCGGTGGGGCCGGGCGTTCCGGCGAAGGCATCGCCGGGTTGGGAGTGAAGACCACAATAGCGGCGCCCTGCGGGTCGGACAGGACGGCGAAGCGAAGCATGCCAGGCACGTCGGTGGCGGGTTTCCATAGCTTGCCGCCGGCTTCGACAATCTTTTCGATGTGGGCATCGACGTCATCGACAGCGATATAGCCGATCCAGGCTGTGTGCCCGGTGAGGTGCATCATGCCAGCGATGCCGGTGTTGCCGAGATTGAAAGTGGTGTAACTGCCGCCATCTGAACCCGACATCTCGTTGGTGGTCCAGCCGACGACGTCAGAATAAAACTTTCCGGCGGCTTTTGTGTCGCTGGTCATGAGTTCGTACCAGCCGAATTTTCCTTTGGGTGTAAACATGGTTCGCTATTTCTCCGAAGGTCATTATCTGCTACGAGGGATTCGGGATTTATGATCAGGCGGGGATGAGTTTTCAAATGATATTTTTCTGTGTGTGGATGAAGCGCAACGGCTAAGCGAAGTAGTGCTGGAATCGCTTGACCAGGAGCAGGATGCAAACGGCCTTGCTCGCCATGCGTATCGAAGCCGGACGCAGTTTTATCGCGTTTTTCGGGCCATGATGGAGGAAACACCAGTGGCTATGAGACGGAGGCTGCTTCTGGTTTTTCCGTGAGATGGGCCGGATCATGCGCTGAGGCAGATGCTGAAAATGCTCCCAAAGTCGTTTGCCGAAAATAGCCGCATGGACTTTGGCGGTCCCACAGTGGCGGTCTACCGGAGAAAAATTTATTAGTTTCTTGCGGGCCGTAGTGAAAAACGCGACCAAAGGCTCTTTGTAGGCATGCGCAGTTTATATCTCATTCTTCCTTTACTCATGGTGTCATCGGCAGCGATGGACGCCCAAGAATCAACCGGCACCAGCACCGTCACCTTCGGCGTTGGCGGGGGCTGGATTGCCAGCCACCCCTATGGCACTGGCGGCGGCCCGGCGTTCAACGGCACCTACGAATTCAGGTTTAGTAAATATTTTGCCGTCGAAGCGGGCGTCGACACGACGCTGACCACCACCTACTATTCAAATGTTCAGCAGTACTTTTCAATTCTCCCCGGCACCACTCTGACTACGGTGACCACTACTTCTCAATACTTTTATCGCGGCGGCGCTCGCTCAACTGACGCGATTCTTGGACCGCGTCTTTTGCTTCCCGTGGCCCACGGACGCGGCGAATTGTTTGCCGGATTTGGCGGCGCGTACGATTGGAATGGACACAGTGACGCGCCCGTAGCCGCCGGTGCCTGGGCCATGCAAGGTTCCATGGGCGCCCGCATCGCGGTAGATAAACAACGGCGCTTCTGGTTAGGATCGACCGGCAGGGTCATCAGCGAATTCGGCTCTGGGGCGCAAACCAGGCTTTCATGGACGGCCGATCTTGGGTTCCGCTTCGGTCATTGAGCGACGTGTGGAGGAACTGGAGCAAATATATGCCGAAACGCGCGGCCCTGTTTGCGCCTACCTTCTGTATCTGGGCGTTCCGCGGGCACAGGCGCAGGAAGTGACGCAAGAAGTGTATCTGCGCCTGCATCAGACCATGCGGAAAGGAACGGCCATCGACAATATGCGCGCCTGGTTGTTCCGGGTCGCGCACAACCTTGGGTTGAAGGTGCGTTCCCGCGAGCGCGCCCTCCGCGCCGTCTCCCCCGATTGGGAACGTTTCGAAAATCCGGCCACCTCGCAGGAAAGCGCACTGATCGACCGTGAGCGCAACCGGCGCGTTTCGGAGGCTCTTGAATCGCTCTCGCCACAGCAAAGGAACTGTCTGTATCTGCGCTCGGAGGGTTTGCGCTATCGCGAAATTGCCGAAGTCATGGGTATCAGTTCTTCCACCGTGAACGAATTTCTGCGCCGGGCCATGTCCCGGCTGGCGGAGGCCGCACATGGCTAACCAAATTCACCTCAGCGATGACGATCTGCTGCTGTTCATGGACCGCGAACTGGGTTTGGCCGCCTGGTCAGCGGCGGAAAAGCACCTGCTCACCTGCCGCGATTGCGCCCAACGCTTGCAGCGCCTGCAGACCGGCAGCGAGGCTTACCGGCAGTATCGTGAACAGGTTCTGAATCCTGCCTTGCAAGTGCCCGCCAGCGGTTGGCAGCCGCTACCTTTTGCAAAAGTAGCGAAGAAATCTTCCGCTATGCCCGTATGGTGGGCCGCCGCGGCTGTTTTCGCCTGCACTCTGATCATCGCCTCCATCCATTGGTTTCAACAGCGTGAACCCAGCGCGCAACAGATATTGACGCGCGCCTCGAACGACGAAGAACCCTTGCAGAGGTCACTCTTGTTTACCAGCGCCAAGTACCGTTTTTCGCGCCCGACCGTCTGGCGGGGTGCGGACTCGGAGCCCGCATTGCGCCACGTCCACGCGCTGTTCGTGCAAGCGAACTACAGTTGGGACAATCCGCTAAGCGCTCGCTCCTTTGCCGATTGGCGCGTTCAACTGCGCGCTAAGAAGGACTTGGTAACAACCATCCGCGAACCCGATGGCGCGCAGTTCTACCGGGTGCGAACCAGCACCGATGCCGGAGTTCTGCGCTCGGCTGCGCTGACGCTGCGCGCGGACACGTATCGCGCCACGCGCGCCGATTTCGACTTCCAGGGCGAAGATCCTATCGCCTTGTCGGAGCAGGCCGAATCGCCCAGGAACACGCCGCAGGAAGTGCAAACGCCAGCGCCTCTGCCGAAGCCAGTGGAAACGCCCGCCACGCCCGAAGACGAGTTGCGCGTTTTTGCCGCTTTGAACGCTATCGGCGCGGACGCCGAAGAGCCGGTGGACGTCGCGCTCGATTCTGATCATCGCCATATCGTAGTTACTGGCATGGGTCTTTCACCGGTGCGCCGCAAGCAGTTGGAAGCAGCGTTGGCTCCTCTGCCGAAGACCGTGCTGCACTTCAGTTCGTCTCAGCCGCTGGAAAGCCGGATACCAGCGGGAACTGGTAATGGGGCCGCTGTGCAGCAGTCCAATGCCACGGTCAAGAAACTGCAAGACAGGGCGGGAGGCGTCCGCCAGTTGCAGACGATAACCGACAACGCCATTGACACAAGCAACGCGCTATTCGCTCATGCCCATGCCTTACGCGTGTTGGCACACGAGTTTCCGCCCAAGGTGGAGTCCGCTCTACCCGCCGCCGATGCCGCCACGCTGCTGACGCTGCGTCAGCGGCAGGTGGGGGCGATGACCTACGCACTGCGCCAATTGAAGGAACAATTAAAACTATTGCTGGCTGAGGACGCCAACGCGGGCGTGGACAATGGAAGCGTGGCCAACTGGCAGAGCGGAGCCGAAAGCCTCTATGAAGCAACGCGAAACCTGGATCAAGAGGTGAGCCGTCTACTTTCGGGAAGCTATTCGGAACAGGCCGGCGAACAGATGTTACAGCAATTACCCGTTGAACTATCGCGCACGGAAGCGCTGCTTCGCTCGCAATGAAATGGAGCAGAGGCTTTATTCTGCTGATGGTCATGGCGCTCGGGCTGATGGGCCAGCAAGGTGGATTCATCGCCGGCGAAATTCGCGACCATTCGGGCGCGGTCATTCCGTCCGCCGAAGTGCGAATCCAAAGTGAAGATACAGGCGCGCGGCAAAAGCTTCTGTCCGATGACTCTGGCAGGTACGTCAGCAGTGAATTGCAACCCGGCCTTTATAAAGTCACGGTTCGTCACGACGGCTTTCGTACGCTGACGCGATCCGATATCAACGTCAAACCAGCCGCCACCGCCCAAGCCGATTTCAACATTGAGTTGCTTCCCGTGCAGCAGGAGGTAACCGTCTCTGCAACGCAAAGCGAAGACGATCCCATGGTCAGCGGAGTGACTGTCAGCCGTGGATCGGCAGCCGCCAACCTGCCCTTGAACGGACGCGATGTCCACGCTCTTTTTTCTCTCATGCCGGGAGCCACCGTCACCCCCGCGTCCCTGGCCTCAGGCGGCCAGTTCACCGTGGGCGGCCAGCGGCCGAATGCCAACTCCTTTCGTGTGGACGGCGTCAGTGGAAACATCGGCATCGGTATCATTTCGGTGCCTGGCGCATTCCCGGGCGCCACCCTTCCGGGCATGACCACCATTGGTGGCATGCAAAGTCTGGCTTCGAAAGAAGAAACAGAGCGCGTGGAGTTGCGCTCGGCCGACTTCGCCGCTGAATACGGCGACCGCCCGGGCGCGCAGATCGACATTGATACGCGATCTGGTACCAACGACTTTCATGGCAGCGTATTCGGATACTACAGGCCCCATTCCTTGGACAGTACCGACTGGTTTGCGCGCGGCGCCGCGGCAGATTTGCCTACTGCCTCGGTGAACGGATGGGGAGGAAGTCTTGGCGGTCCCATCTGGAAGAACCATACTTTCTTCTTTGCTTCGTTCGAACGAACCGACGTTCACGATAGCGCTCTACAGGTGATTCCGGTGGCATCTGCCGCAGCCCGTTCCGCCGCCGGCGCGCCTTACCAGGCATTGCTCGACGCTTTCCCACAACCAGCCGGACCAGCGCTCAGCGCGACCGAAGCGGTGGGATATTCGCCTTTGCAGAAAGCTGCCCAGGTGACCAATCGAAGCATCCGGTTGGACCAATCCATCGGCAAACATTTTCAGTTCTTCGGCCGCTACTCCAGCGTGCCGTCTAACTCCACCAGCATCGAATTGGGAACTGCCTACTCGGCATTTCAGTGGGCAAGCGTAACCGGAGGAATGATTTTTGCCACGGGAACCATCGTCCAGGATTTGCGATTTAACTTCTCCGAGGTTTCCGCCATCGCTGAACACGGACCTTTGGATACGCCGGCGTTGAACACGTTGAACCAGGCGCTGAAGAATAGCATTTCCACTGGCAATATTCTTAACTGGCAGGTTATTCAAGCTTCTATCGCAGGCATAGGCCAGACTGTGGCAGGCGACTCCGGCCAAAGTCAGCAACGTGAGCAATCGGCCGTCTATCATTTTGCAAAGCAAAGTGGCATGCACGATCTTCGCACCGGCGCCGAGTACACATCCATCATTCCGAGCCTTGCCTCAGTGGCCGCCTTGTCTGTCACCTCGCCAGGTGTGCAAGCCCTACTGCAGGGAATTCCACTTGGATTGACAGATTCCATCTTCTTCGGACCGCAGGCGAAGTCTCAAAAATGGTCTTTTTTCGCCCAGGATACTTTGCACCTCAGTTCACGGCTTAGCTTACTTGCTGGATTGCGTTGGGAATTCACCCCTTCGAACTTTGCAGCAGGCGGAGTGGGTGAGGCAGATAATATTTTCTTTTATGTGGGGTATTGGAAAGGCGTGGGATCTTCTCCAACCGAAGTAAATAGCCCGTTATCTTCCGTCTATCAAGGCTCCAACTGGCCTATGCGCTACGGGCAATTTGCTCCACGTTTGGGGATCTCGTACCAAATGCCTGGGCTGATGGTGCTGCGCGCCGGCGGCGGTCTGTTTTACGACACACAGATGGGATCTATCATTGCCAATGAAAATCCGTTAAGCGTCTGGCAGTATCTACCCCAATCACCTAATCCAACTGTCAGTACCAGCAGCCTGTCGTACTCCGCACAACCGACGCTGTACCTGCCGCGCGTATGGGAATGGCGAACGTCGCTTGAAAAATCTGTCCGCGAAAACTCGCTTCTATCGCTTTCCTACTTCGGCTCCGCTGGCCGCAAACTGCTGCGCAACGAGGCGGCCGAGGATCCGCAGACAGGACTTCTCGAATCGCTGGCCTTCACCAGCCACGGCAGTTCCGATTATCAGGCGCTGCTGGCGCAGTTTCGTGGAAACTTCACGCCTCACTTTTACTCGCTGGTGTCCTACACCTGGTCCCACTCGATTGATAACGGCTCCAGCGATACTGCCCCGTTGCTGGTTGCAACGGGCAACTCCAATGCCTATGACCGAGGCTCCTCCAGTTTCGACGTACGGCACGTGCTTAGCGCCTCCCTTGGATATAGCTTCCGGGGTTGGAATCTAAGCTCGACGCTGTTCGCGCGGGCGGGTTTCCCATTCGACGTAACCACAGTGGACCGCAGCCTGGGATTGGGTTTCGACAACAGCGGCCGCGCCAACCTGGTGAGCGGAGAACCGCTTTGGATCGCAAATCCGGCCGTTCCAGGAGGCCGCGAACTGAACCCCGCCGCGTTCCAGGCACCGATCAGCGGACAGAATGGATCGCTCGGCAGAAACGTGTTAACCGGGCCAGGTGTCTTCCAGATCGACGCCAGTCTGCGGCGTCAGTTCCGGCTGTTCAAGAGCGTCGCCGCCGAGACTAGTCTATCCGCCTACAACCTTCTGAACCATCCGGCGTTTGCCAGCGCGGTCAGCTATTTAGGTAGCGCCTTATTCGGGCAGTCCACATCATCGGCCAATCTGATGCTGGGGTCAGGGAGCCCAACCACCGGGCTAACTCCGCTGTATCAAGCGGGCGGACCACGGACCGTAGAGTTGAGTTTGCGCTTCACATTCTGAACATCCTTCCATTAGTTGACATAGACAATTAGTTTACTTGACAATATCTGGATGAGGTCCGCCGCCGCTGATATAGCCAGCTTTCGAGCCTTCAACCGGATGTATACCAGGTTCCTGGGTACGCTGCAGGAAGGTCTGCTCAATACCGAATTCACCCTGGCTGAGGCTCGCATTCTTTACGAAGTGGGCACGCGCGAAGCGCCTAAGGCCAAAGAAATAGCCGAAGCACTGGGCATGGACCCCGGCTATTTAAGCCGTATTCTAGGGAAATTCGAGCGTGACTCGCTGCTGAAGCGCAAAGCGGCGGAAGAAGATGGACGCGCGGCCGCCATTACGCTTACGCGCCGGGGCGCTGCGGCTTTCAAGAAGCTGAACGAACTGTCTGACGAGCAGGCGCGCGCAGTGCTGCAGCCTTTGACAGTGAAAGATCGCGAGCGCCTGATCTGCTCTATGCGCGAGATTGAGAACTTACTCGGCGGCAACGGCTCTAGCGGGCCGCTCTATGTGCTGCGGCCGCATCGGGTGGGCGATATGGGCTGGGTGGCGAGCCGCGAAGGGGCGGTGTACGCGGAAGAGTATGGCTGGGATGGAACGTTTGAGGCGCTGGTGGCGGGTATTGTCTCGGACTTCATCACGAACTTCGATCCCGCGCGGGAACGCTGCTGGATTGCCGAAGCCAGGGGGCAAAGCATCGGCCACATTTTTCTCGTGAAGCATCCGGAGCAGCCGAATACGGCGAAGCTGCGCCTGCTGTTTGTGGAACCGAGTGCGCGCGGGCTGGGACTGGGCCAGGCGTTAGTTAGCGAATGCCTGCACTTTGCGCGTGCGGCCGGCTACAAGAAAGTGGTTCTATGGACGCAGAGCATGCTGGTGGCTGCCTGCCGCATTTATAAGAACGCTGGCTTCCAACTGGTGGAGGAAAAGCCACATCATAGTTTCGGCAAGAACTTGCTAGGCCAGACTTGGGAGCTGGAACTCAAATAGCGGTGATAATACCACCTTCGTGTCTCTAGCGGTACTGTATTACATTGACTTTAGCCAATAATTCGCGTAAACTATTCTTTATCCAACCACTTAGATCGCCAAAACGTACGGCCGCCGCACTCGAACCAAGGGGTGCCGAGGTAATTACATTCCCGGGTTTGGTGTCGGATGTGGCAAACTCTCCTCTGGCGCAGAGTGAGGCCGGCGCTGCCGTAGCGCGGAAGACGGCTCCAGGAGGCAACAAAATGCAGTTCATTCTAACCGGCTTTACAGAAGAAACAGGATTTCGCGTCTTTGCTTTTGAGGCTACCGCGCCCGATAAGACGCGCAGCGTGCATACTGTCCGCGCTGATCTGGCTTTGACGCGGCGCTACGGAATCCAAATGCAGGAACTGCCACTGCTGTGCCGGGGCTTGCTGGACAAGTGCGGTGAGGGCCAGTATCAAGCGTCCATGGTCTACACCGAAGAAGACATGCGGTTGCATTCGCGCACGTGCACGGAAGCGCGCAACGCGGCCATTCTCAAGAGAAAATCTACCCGCCGGCCGGTCACAACGCCGCAAACGGGCATTGGCTGGCGCGCACCGCAGCCGCAACGTCCCTAACNNGCCGTACGCGGCAGATCGAAGTCAGTTGTGTATTCCAAACAGTGTCCGCATTGCCGGTCCATCGATTTTCGAACGGTAGGAACCAGAAACTCGATGGAAAAGGCGTTTTCCTGGCTGGTTATGCCATTTCGCTGTGACTTGTGCGGAAGGCATTTCTTCCTGTTCCGTTGGCGCGGACCTATAGCGGGCACGGTTTAGCTGCCATCTGGAAATCCGCCGCGATGCAGAATCATCGGATTCCAAGAGACGCTGCACGTTGGCGCTGACCGCGACGATCCGACCAGCTCTCGGTAAGCCGCCTCAGCCAGAGTTTCAGCTCTTTTTTCCGACTAGGGCGCGGCGTGGTTGGTGGTTCGATGCGGCGCCTGGTGTTCGAACTCGTTGTCGCATTCGATGACGAAAGCGACTAGGGTAACAGCGCCCAGAGAAGCATGTCAGTCGGCCTGCAGCGCCTTCAGCGGATCGATTCGGGTCGCGCGGTGGGCAGGAATATAACTGGCGGCAAGTGCCACGACGATGAATAGAACCGCTATAGCTACAAAGGTGGCGGGATCTGTCGCGCTGACTTGAAACAGAAGATGCGTCAGCACACTGGTGAGACCCAATGCACCGAACACACCGACGGCAACCCCGGCCAGCGTTAAGCCAAGTCCCTGCCCCACCACCAGGCCCAGAATGTTGCCATGCTGGGCTCCCAGTGCTCGCCGGATGCCGATTTCCTGGGTGCGCTGGACCACGGAATAGGTGATGACGCCGTAGATTCCAATCAGAGCCAGCAGCAGGGCCACTCCGGCAAAGGCGCCCAACAGTGTCACGGTCAAACGGCGCTGGCCGATTTGATCGTCTACCAAGGCTTCCATGGTGCGAACGGTTGAAATGGGCTGATCGCGGTCTATGGAGCGAACCTGCTGGCGGATTACGCCGGTCAAACGTGCCGGATCGCCGTTGGTTCGCACCGCGAGCATAGCCGACGGTTGCGCATGCTGCGCAAAGGCAACGTACACGCTCTGGGGCCAGGAATTGTCTTCCAGTTCCTGATGAACGTTGGCGACAATGCCGACGATCTCGGTCGGCCTCGGATCGGAAAAGCCGATGAGAATGCGCTGGCCGACGGGATTCGGATCGGACGGCCAGAAGCGGCGTGCGAAGGATTCGTCGACGATGGCCACACGCTGGGAATCGGCGAGGTCGTGTTGGTTGAAGTCGCGGCCGTGACGAATGGGGACGCCTAGCGTGCGGAAGTAATCGGGACTAACGATGATCAGCTTAGCGATGGGCCGTTCGTTCAGCTTCAGCGGAGGCTTGTTGGCGTCTTGCACCGGACTTCCTGCGAAACCTGTCATGGGGAGGAACCAGGCCACTGTTGCTGCCTGGACACCGGGCACAGTTTGCACGCGGCGGCGGAGGTCTTCAAAGAAGGACGATTTTTTCTGGATAGTGTCATAGCGCGTCAGTGGCAAGGAGACACGCAGAGTCAGCAGGTTGGCTGGATTGAAGCCGAGGTTGACGTTGCGCAGATGGACAACAGACTGCAGCAGCAGTGCCGCGCCGATGAGCAGCATGACCGAGAGCGCTACCTGAGCAACTACCAGCAGACTGCGCAAACTGAGCCACGACAGCACGCGTCCTCTGACGCCCTGGCCGCTTGCTTCACCCCTGGCTCGAAGCGCCGTTACGAGATCGGGCTTGGATGCATTTAGCGATGGCGCTAAGCCAAACAGCATGCCCGTTCCAAGCGAGATGGCGGCGGCAAAGGCGAGCACGGTCCAATCGAGATGAATTTCAGCGGCGCGCGGGAGGCTGAAGGCGGTGATGTTGTGAATGGAATGAATGCTCCAGGCGGCGAGCACGACGCCGAGCAGTCCGCCGAAAACAGATAATAGAATGCTCTCGGCGAGTAACTGGCGCACCAGGCGACTGCGCGAAGCGCCGAGTGCGGAGCGGACGGCAAACTCGCGTCCACGGGAAGCGGAGCGTGCCAGCAACAGGTTCGCTACGTTGGCGCAGGCGATCAGCAAAACAAAGCAAACCGCGCCGAACAGCGTCCACAGCATGGCCCGAACGCCCGATACGAGTTGGTCCTTCAGGCGGGTCAGTTCCAGCGGCGATTTTCCTTTGGCGTCTAACGCGGTTGGATGAGCGGCGGCGTAGCGATGCTGGATGACGGTCATCTCAGCGTTCGCCTGTTCAAGCGTGACGCCTGGTTTCATGCGGCCAAAAACGGTGAGAAACGGGCTGAGTGCGCGCGATTGCGGCGGCATCTGCGGCCAGTCAACGGGCCGCGTCGCCCAGACATCTAAACCCGGGTACGGGAACTGGAAACGCAACGGAAGAACGCCCACAATGGTGAACGGTGTGGATCCCAGGTCGATAGTTCTGCCGGTTACGTGTGGATCGGCGGCAAAGCGGCGGCGCCATAGCTCGGCGCTTATAAGGGCTACGGGCGGCGCACCAGGAGTGTCTTCGGCGGGCAGAAAGCCTCGTCCCTTCAGCGGAGCAACATGCAGAATCTGCAGAAAATTAGCGGAGACGCGCGCGGCGGAGAGCACCTCAGGCTCGCCTGCTCCGGTAAGCGTCAGGTCCTCCTGATTGGTATAGGCTCCAATGCCAGTGAACGACTGGGCGTCTGCCTTCATCTCTTCAAAACGGCTGGGAGTGGCGCCTCCGGTTATGCGAATGAGTTGTTCGGGGTCACGAAATTCCAGCGGATTCAGCAGGACGCTGTGGATGACGGTGAACATGGCTGTGTTGCCGCCGATGGCAAGCGCCAGCGTGAGAATGGCGGTTATGGCAAATGCTGGATTGTTGCGCAGAGTCCGCAGCGCATACTGCAGATCTTTTCGGATGTTCATGCCAGTGATCCCTATTATTAGATCAACTGGCCATTCCTTATAACGTGGCTGATGCCTACTGGCTTGCCTTCCGGATTCGCGTAGGTGGATTGGCTTTGAATCGCATTGGCGTCGAAGATAGCGAGGTCGGCGAAGTAGCCGGGACGAATGAAGCCACGCTGCCTGATCTGAAAACGGTCGGCCGGTTTTCCGGTGACTTTGTGGAGGGCGCCGGCTAGCGTCAGCCAATGGTTTTCGCGGCAGATTCGTCCCAGCAATTCGGGAAAGGTGCCGTGCAGTCGCGGATGGGGCCTTCCTTTGACATAAAAACCGTCGCTGATGACGATGGATAAAGGGTGGGCCAGATTGCGGCGCAGATTCTCTTCGCTCTGATTAAACTGCAACATATTCACCGCGCCCTTTTCTTCCACCAGCAAGTTGAAGATAACGTCGGTGGGGCTTTCCGAGCGGAGTTTGGAGATCTCTTCGAGGTTCTGGCCAACCAGATGCGCGTTCGCTTCCGACTGTACGCCGCTGATGAAGATGTCGGACCATTGGTGAACCATCGACTGAAGAATGGCGTCGGTCAATCGGCGGCGTGTGGCAGGATCCTGCAGGCGTTCCAGCAGACCGCTGGTTCCACCTTCCAGCGCCCACTGGGGCAGCATCTGGGTCAGCACGGTGCTGCCGGCCAGGTAGGGGTAGCAATCGAACATGACGTCGATGCCGTTCTGGCGTGCCTGTTCAATCTTTTCCAGCGCCAGATCGTTGCGATACCAATTCACGCGGCCCACGGTTTGCAGGTGGGAGATCTGCAGACGGCAGCCGGAGTTGCGGGCGAGTTCGATTTGCTCGTCGATGGCTTCTAAAAGATGAGTGCTGTAATCGCGAATGTGGGTGCAGTAGATTTTGTCGCGCTTGGCGACCACGCGACAAAGGCGAATGAGTTCGTCGGTTGGCGCGCTAGCTCCAGGCGCGTACATAAGGCCGGTGGAGAAGCCGGTGGCGCCATCGGCGAGGGACTCGTCGAGCGTGGCTTCCATAGCGGACAACGTTGTTTCCGGCAGCGCGCCGTGAGCGTTGCCCGCGTGCGCGATGCGCAGGCTGCCGTGACCGACAAGTGAAGCGACGGAGGCCAGGCGTGCGCGCGCTTGCGTCTCCAGCAGATAATCCGCTGCTTTGCGCCAGCCCCAATGGGCTCCTCCGAAGAGAATGCCATTGGCAAACTCGTGCAGTGCCTGCTCGTCGCCGCACGGATAAGGAGAAAAGCCGCAGTTGCCCACCACTTCGGAGGTGACACCCTGGCGCGACTTTTCGGTGCGCTGCGGATCAAGCACCTGGAGATCGGAGTGGCTATGCGCATCGATAAAGCCGGGTGAGACAACTTGACCGGAACAATTGATTTCAGTGGCCTCCGGCGGGCAATCCACTGGACCGACAGCGGCGATTTTGTCGCCATCAATCAAGATATTTGCTGGATAAAAGGGTGTACCGGAACCGTCCGCCACCTGGGCGTTTTTCAGGAAAAGGAGACTCATGGATTTTCGTGCTTCAGTTGCGAGTCTAACTGAGAATAGGAAAGCGCATGCACGATTACGACGCCGCCCTCAAACTGCTACTTCAGTCCCCCGCAAATTTCCTCCTCCGTGAGATCACAGGTCTCACCATCTCTCATTGGCTGAACGCTGAACTGCCCAAGGCGCAAACCACCCGCGCCGACCTGCTGGGAACGACCGAAGACGAGACCCTGGTGCACGTGGAATTGCAATCCACCAACGATGCCACCATGGCCTTGCGCATGGCCGATTATGCCTTGCGTATATATAGCCACTATGGCCGATTTCCGAAGCAGATTGTGCTGTATGTGGGCAAAGCTCCCCTGCGGATGAAAGCGTTATGGCGCGAACCCGATTCCGACAACCCCGACTCCCTCTATCGCTATACTTTGGCGGACATTCGCGACCTTGACGCCAACCTCCTTCTGGCCAGTTCCCAAATAGAAGACAACGTCCTGGCCATCCTCGCCCGTCTGCAAAACCAAGCCGCCACCGTGCATCAAATTCTGGAACGAATAGCCAGTCTGGAGCCATCCCGACGGTGCAACGCCCTAGCGCAACTTCTGGTAATCTCAAAGTTAAGAGACCTTGCCAAACTCGTCCAAGAGGAAACACGGAAAATGCCCATCCTAGATGACATCATGGATCACGACGTGCTCGGCCCGGTACTGCGCCAAGGCCGGGAAGAAGGCCGCCACGAGACTTTTCTGAGGATTATCAAGCGATCTCTCGCGCTGCGCTTCGGGTCCGTTCCCGCGTCGATAAACGATCGACTGGCGAATTTCTCAAGTAACGAGCTTGAAACCCTGCACGAACGTCTCCCGCAAATCACCGACATCAAAGATTTGTTTCCGAATTCAAAATAGCCTCGTCAACTACGCCGCGTCATCGACAGGTACCGCAAAAAAAGGGGAGCTAGGCACCCACGGGTGCTTAAGTTCCCTTTTTTGTCGCCAAACGTAGTATTAGCTGACGCCGAACACGTGCAGGATCAGGTAAAGCGAAGCGGAGAAGATGCCCGCGCCCAAAAGCACGCAGACAGGCAGCGTCAACACCCAAGCGAGCAGAATGTTGCGCATGGTTTCCATCTGCAGGCCGGAATGGTTGGCGGCCATGGTTCCGGCGACACCGGAAGAAAGGACGTGGGTGGTACTGACGGGCAGACCATAAGAATCGGCCAGGCCGATGGTTATCATCGCGACTATTTCGGCCGAGGCGCCCTGGGCGTAGGTAAGGTGCTCTTTGCCGATCTTTTCGCCGACGGTCACCACAATGCGCTTCCAGCCGATCATGGTGCCTAATCCGAGCGCCAAAGCGACAGCGAACTTGACCCAGATGGGAATGAACTTGGTTTCCGCCTGTAGCGTCTTCTGGAAGCCGGTGAGCGCCTTTACTTCAGTCGGATCGGTAACCTTGTGCTGTTTAACCAGCTTGGCGATGCTTTCGCCCAGCAGGTAGATGTCGCTGCGGAAGCCTTTGCGCTGCTCGATGTTGAGATCGGAGTAGTTCTGACGGCCATCCAACTCGATGGCGACTTCGCGTGAGCGGCCGGCCAGCGCCTCCCAGGTGCGCTCGGAAGCCTTGCCGGTGGTCTTCAGATAGGCAGATAGTTCGTCGGTAGCTTCTTGCGAGGAGAGTACGCCGCCGGGTGCGTGACTTCTCAGGTACGGCTCAACCATGCGCGCCTCCTGGACAATATGCGCAAGATCCGCCGGCTTGGCGTAAGGATTGAGCGCGAAGGCTCCGGGAACGATGCCGACCAGGATCAGCACGATCAAGCCCATGCCTTTTTGCCCGTCGTTGGAACCGTGGTAGTAGCTGACACCGGTGCAGGTCCCCATCAACAAAAGACGGATCCAAAAGGGTGGCGGCTTGCCTTCGGGAGATTTATAGAGTTCCGGCCTCTTGACCATTGCCTTCAACAACAGCAACAGCAGGCCGGCTCCGACAAAGCCGACAATCGGGGACAGCAGCAGCGAGGTAAAAACTTCCTGCGCTTTGGCCCAGTTCACGCCTTCGCCGAATACGTGGCCGTTGATCCAGGAATTCGCCAGTCCGACTCCCATGATGGAGCCGATGAGTGTGTGGGAACTGGAGGCGGGCAGGCCGAAGTACCAGGTACCTAGATTCCAAATGATGGCGGAAATAAGAAGCGAGAACACCATGGCAAACCCAGCACCGGAGCCCACGTTGAGAACAAGCTCGACAGGCAGCAACGATACAACGCTGAAAGCGACCGCGCCATTGGAGACGAGAACGCCAATAAGGTTCCACAAGCCGGACCAGACAACGGCGTAAACCGGCTCAAGTGTGTGGGTGTAAATTACAGTGGCAACGGCGTTAGCCGTGTCATGAAAGCCGTTTACAAACTCAAAACTGAGCGCAAGGCCCAAGGCTAAAAAAAGAGCAATAGCGGTAGCTATGGAAATATCTTGACCGAATACGTGCACAAATCTCCCAGGTGCGCCCTCATGGGGCAGAGTCAACCTAGTCAGGGTAGAAAGCGGGTATTACAGCCGTATGAAATTGTGCTAGTTGCGGAGAAAACGGTACTAGTCGCCAGCCGGGTTCCAGCGAAGGAAAACGATCCAGGCCAGCACCCCTAGCAAGATGAGAATCCAGGCGACAATATTCCAGGTCTTGGAAGCGGTAAGCCGTTTGATAAGGTCAGAGCCCGCTCCGTAGCGGATGAAGAGAGTTTCAAAGATTCCTTCGCGCACTCTTTGTTTATCGACGGTGTTTGCCTCTTCTATTAAGCTGACTCTGCTGCTATTTTAGCTTTTTCTGGCAGGGTTGGTTCAGTGGTCTGGATAAAGTGAATAAAAAAGTTTTTGATGCTGACTTTAACCCTTCCGCCGCGCCAGTGCTAACCTCAAATATTCCGGTACGAAACGAACGGTTTTCTACGGGTGGGAGTTCGCTTGAGAGCAAAATTCTATCTGGTAGGTGCGGGTCCGGGCGACCCGGAACTGCTAACTCTTAAGGCGCATCGCTTGTTGCAACAGGCCGATGTGATCATTTACGATCGCCTGGTTAGCGAGGAGATTCTGGCGCTGGCCAACCCCTTCGCACAGATTATCTACGCTGGCAAGAGCAAGGGCGAGCAGGACCAGGTGCAGGGTGAAATCTACGATCTTTTCCTGCGCTTGAGCGGGCAAGCCCGGGTGGTGGTGCGCTTGAAGAGCGGAGATCCTACGGTGTTCGGGCGCTCCGGCGAAGAGCTGACGTTCCTGCTGGAACATGGTCTGGAAGCGGAGATTGTGCCTGGAGTTTCCTCGGCCCTGGCAGCACCCGCTCTAGCCGGCATTCCGCTGACGCTGCGAAACGTGGCGCGGTCGTTTGCTGTGCTAGCGGGCCACAGCGAGAGTGTGGCCACCGCTAACTGGACTGCGTATAAGGATGTTGACACACTGGTTGTGTTGATGGGAATAGAAAACCGCGCCAATATCGCCCGCTGCCTGATTGATGCAGGTCGTTCGCCGATGCAGCCGGCTGCCTTTATTGAACGCGCGTCCACAGCTGAAGAGCGGATTGTAGTTTCCACACTGTTCGACATTGCGAACGGCGGAGTGGAAGTGGAATCTCCTGCTGTGTTCATCATTGGCGAGGTGGTCCGGTTTCGAGCTTGTGCGGCGGAAATGCGCGCGGCCGAAAGCATCGCCTGCTAAGGTTGTGGCCCTTACTATGGTTTTGTGCCGACTTTAGCCTTGAGACGAACCACCGGATTGCTGAGCGGCGTTCTTCTGCTGGCATTAGGCGCGCTGGGCATGTGGATCAGCAAGTCTTCCTATAACAGCGGCGCAGTTCAAGCCTTCTGCCGGGCCTGGTACTGTCCGGATGAATTTTCTGTTGAGCGAATCTTTCAACTCAGCCAAAAAGCCGCGCTGGGCGACCCCGCCGGACAACTTCGCGATTTTCAGCGAGCTTTAGCGGCGGACAGCGCGTCGGCTTATCGCTGGGCCGATGTAGGCGATTCGGAATTCAACCTTCACGACCTGACAAGAGCACAGTACGCTTATCGGCAGGCGCTTGCCAACGGCCCTCGTAGTCTCGTGATCCTGCAGCGGGCTGCCAATTTCTTCTTTGAAGCCGGCCTCCCAGTAGAGGCGACGATGCAACTCAGAAAAATATTGAGCGATCCCGCGCTGTCCGATTCTTACGACACGGTTTTCCTCACGTACAGCCGCCTCGGTTTGCCGCTAAGCCAGATCTTGAGCGAAGGAATTCCGCCGCAAACGAAGGCGGGTGCGCGTTTTCTGCGGTTCTGGATCAACCGCGGCAAAGAGCCGGAAGCCAGAGAAACGTGGGACTGGCTGCGGCGTGAGGGAAACGTAGACGATAGCGATGCCGGCAGCTATGTGAACTTCTTACTCGGTCAGCACGAACCAGCAATTGCGCAGGCTGCCTGGCAAAGCTACACGCAAGGGGAGATGCCCACTTATTGCAAGACAAACTGGGTTTTTAACGGCGGTTTTGAAGCGCCCTTCAGAAAACCATCAGAACTGGATTGGACGATTGTGCCGAGACCTGAGGTAAACGTTGAACGGGTTAAAACAGAACGGGTTGACGGATCGTGGGCCTTACAGTTGAGGTTCCATGCTTTGCAGAACGTGGGTTATCGCGAGACTTACCAGATGGTTGTTCTAACACCCGGCACATGGCATTTCTCAGCCAGGATTAAGACGCAATCGATTACGACGGACCAGGGGCCACATTTTCATTTGGCGAGCATAGAAGGGAAAAAGGTTGACGTCTGGACTGAACCTGAAAAGGGCAGTGCCGACTGGCATAGAGTGGAGGCTTCGTTTCTGGTTGGCCCGGCGACACAAGCTATCCGCATGGAGGTACTACGCTCACCCTCCATGCAGTTCGACAACAAGATAAGCGGAACGATGTGGATCGACGATGTTACGCTAAGCCACTAGCGCGGGCTAGCAGCAGCGGGCTGGAGAATGGCATCCGTAGCCAGGCCCAAGCCAGCCAAGGATACTCCGCTTGCGAAGCCGAGGAACACAAGTTTACGGAAACTGTTGTTGTTGTTCGGACGTGTGGCGCCGGTTGAAGCCGGTTCGATGGTCGGCGTCGTGTTGCTGCCCGTGTCTTTATCCTTGTCGGCATCAACGCGCGTAACCAACAGCCTTGAACCCGGTGCAAGCTTGGCTTGCAGGTTGCCTGCCAGGAGAATGACTTCAGGGGCTGACTCCGTGCCGGCGAGTTTGATTCTCGATTGCGGATCCAATTTCACCGCGCTGCCATCACGGAACGTAAGCAACGCTCCGGCTGTCGTGGTGGAGACCTCATCGTTAGTGATGACTGGCCAGGTGGCAACACCCGGACTAGCCAACACAACTCCATCCACCGAAAAAGAATCGCCACTAGTAACTGTGGCGAGCGAACCGGCAGCCGAACACAAAGAAGCAAAAAGCGCTAAACCAGCGGCGAGCTTCAGTTGCGTAGATACAGGAGTAAGCTTAATAGCCATATTGAATTAGTGTAGCGCATCACGGGGAGCTAAGGGGGGCCCAAGCAAATTAAGGTTCATCTCCGACGACCGCAAACACCGAGCCGCACCCCATGACCCAGGCCGAGGCTAAAACGTTAGCCGGAACATATAGGTTGAAGTCAAACGAACTGTGTACGGCAAGCGCGAACAGGCTGGCGGTGCAACCCACTACCATAATTCGGTGCTGGCGCCCAGATCGCAGAGCGGCTGAGAAAATCGGCCAGATGACGCCGCCAACGGCGGCCATTAGCGGGAGAAAGCCAATGATGCCGAGCTCAATCAGGTATTGCAGATAGTCGTTATGAGCGAAATCGATACGCAGCGAGTTCATGCTTGCCTGGTATTTCAGAAACGTTGGATCGAAACCCATTAAGCCAGTCCCAAACCAGGCGAAAGCCTTGTGCAAGGGAAGAGATTGGCTCCAGATAAGGAAGCGGCCTTCGGTTTGCGTATCGGTATCGGCAAGCCGTGCCAGGAGGGCTGCCGGGCTGGCAAAAATCAGCACAGCAGCCAGCCCCAGCAGCAAGGATATGACTACGGCGATGCGGGAAAACGGCGAGGAAAGACGCGGAGACAGGAAGAGGAGGCCCAAAACCAGCAGCGCTAGAAGGGTGTCCAGGATGCCGGCACGCGACAAGGAGGCGAGGATGGCCAGCAACTGGATGCTGGCAAGTAGCCACACACCCGCTGCAGCCAACATGGGAAGCACAGAGGGATTTCCGGCATTTCCCGCTGCTAAATAGTGGCGACGCGAGAAAAGAAGCATGCCATACGAGATTGTGATTGGCAGGCAGAGTTCCAGGATGCATACGTAATGATCCCGGCCGTTGTACGTTCCGGTCGCCTGGGTGGCGCCCGCACTTACCTGCACCAAGCCGAGCGCGGCCTCGAGAGTGGCTACCGCCAGCAGGGGAAACAGCACCAGTCCGGGCCGAGCCTTAAAGCGAAACGTGAGTTCGCGCAGCAGGAAGAATGCGGACAGACAGGTCAAGAGAGTCAACAGCCAAAGCAAGTCGGCGGGCGGATCGACGCTAAGTGGAGCGGACGAGAGCGATCCGCTGACCGGCTGAAGGGCCCGGGCAAGTTCGACGCGAGTGGGGCTAAGAACGGCGAGCAGAGGCAGCGGCAGAGGAATTAGCTGAAACGCCATATAGAGCACAACTGCCGCTATGGTCCAGCGGAGCCAACTGGGGAGCGGAGGAGCAAGCGTCTTCCGGCGCCGGCTCCAATAAACAAGCGACGACAGCCCTATCAGGACCATTGCGACGTACCAATCGAAGGGCAGGACACCGGATTTGTTAGTGGCGGCCCAGGCGAGCGCGATACCTAAGAAGAAAATCGAAGCGTAAGAAGCCATCATTTGAGCGCGACATGAACAGTATCGGCTATCGGCATAGCAAGTGAGTAAGCGCGCCTTTCGCCTATTGGCATTACGAAGGTTTGCTGAAGCGAGGTGGGACTGCAAGCAGCGTGCGAACGTTGCGGGCTAATCAAGCATCCGGCTGAACACCGCCATCACAGAGAACAGGAAGAACAGAGTGTTGTTATTCCAGCATACAAACGCCGACAGCAGGCATAGCATGGCTAGCTGTGATTTGGGATCTAGAGACCAATCGAACACGGTATTTCCATAGTGCCTCAAAGCCGCAGCTCCTCGCAATTGTTCGCGCGAAAAAAATCGGGTCAAACGCGATAACGGCTTGGTGGCAAAGTGACTGCCGAGTGCGGATGGGGCGCCGAAGGCGACGTCGCAGGTGGGAGCCCATTTTGCCCAAATTGCTGCCCTGCACGGTCGTTAAAGCGCTGAGAAGCCGGTTTTCAATTTTGTATAAGTATCAACTAAAAGCTCTGGGATGATGCGGGTCTGGCCGATACTGGTCATGAAATTGGCGTCGCCTTTCCAGCGCGGCAGGGCGTGCAGATGAAGATGCTGCTCAATGCCGGCGCCGGCGGCCTCGCCTAAATTCAAGCCGATGTTCAGGCCATCGGGATTGTAGGCTTGCTGAATGACTGCTTCGGCACGACGCGCAAGATGCATCATCTCCAAAGCCGTTTCTTCCGCTATCTCCTGCAAACGCGCCGCATGCTGAAAGGGCGCGATCATCAAATGCCCTGTCGTATAGGGGTAGCGGTTCAACATAATGAAACTGAAATTTGCCCGAAGGATAACCAGATTTTCCTCGTCGTTACCATGAGCGGAACCGGCGCGGCAAAAAACGCAAAGACCTACATCCTTCTTCGATTTCATGTACGTGGAACGCCACGGCGTCCACAGGTGTTCCATGGTTTATGCCAGCGGTGCCTAGCCGTGATGGTTCCCGGTCTTCAGCGTCTCGGCCATATTATGTGCGCCGTCACCGGACTGGTTCACCAGGTCGCGCAGTTCTTTGCTGGGCTTGAAAAATGGGATGCGTTTGGAGGGAACCTCCACGCGTGACCCGGTCTTGGGATTACGCCCTACGCGTGGCTGCCGCTGGCGCGTACGAAAACTGCCGAAGCCGCGAATTTCTATTTTGTCGCCCTTATGCAGGCTGTTGACGATGCTGTCAAAGATGGTTTCTACGATCGTTTCGGAATCTTTCCTGGTCATCTCCACAACCTTAGAAACTTCCTCAATCAGCTCAGCCTTCGTCATAACAGTTAGGATCTTTCTTCAGGTTTATGTTGTTTGATAGCGTCGCCCACAGTAGTGGTGGCAACTAACGCCTGGCGATTGTAGTCGCGCAAACGGTTTTGCTCATCGTCTTCGGAAATGGCCTTGATACTCAAGCCGATACGCTTCTGCGCTTCGTTCATCTTAATAATTTTGAAATCCAGCTCTTCGCCGATAGGCAGCGCGGGCTCGTCGGCGGAGGGTTTGCCGGCACGCTGGCGCGTGTCATCCGCCATTTCACTGCGATGACACAAGCCTTCCACACCAGGCAGCAGTTCCACAAAGACGCCGAAAGCGGCGGCGCGGCAAACCTTGCCACGAACGATATCGCCCACCTGGCGGGTTTTGAAGAACGTCTCCCAGGAGTCCGGCTGCAACTGTTTAATGCCGAGCGAGAGACGCCTGTGCGGCGCATCGATGTTGAGGATGACGGCCTGCACAATCTGGCCTTTTTTCACCAGTTCGGATGGGTGCTTTATATGGGCGGTCCAGGACATGTCCGAAATGTGAACCAAGCCGTCGATGCCTTCTTCAATTTCAATGAAGGCGCCAAAGTCGGCGAGTTTGCGGACGCGCCCTTCCACTACCGAACCGATGCTGTACCGATCGGCCACCGTGGTCCAGGGATCAGCTTCCAATTGCTTGATGCCTAACGATATGCGGCGGTCTTTGGCCTCGACTTCGAGCACAACCGCCTCTACCTGGTCGCCGGCTTTGACGACCTTGGCGGGGTGCTTCATGCGCCGGCTCCAGGTCATTTCCGAGATGTGGATGAGGCCTTCCACACCCGGCTCCAATTCGACGAAGGCACCGTAGTCGGTGACGCTGACAATGCGGCCAATTACGCGCGCCTGCTTGGGATAGCGCTGTTCAATGGTAGCCCAGGGATCGGGATGCAGTTGCTTTAAGCCGAGCGAGATCCGTTCCTTCTCGCGATCGTACTTAAGAACCTTGACGTTGATGGTTTCGCCCACCTGAATCACGGTGGAAGGATGGGTGACATTGCCGTAGCTTAAATCGCTGACATGCAGAAGGCCGTCTATTCCGCCAAGATCGATGAAGGCGCCATAGTCAGTAAGGTTCTTGACGACGCCGGAGACGACGGCGCCCTCACTGATGACAGCCAGAGCCTGGCTCTTGCGCGATTCGGCTTCGGCCTCAAGCAGAACGCGGCGCGAGACCACGGCATTGCCGCGCTTGCGATTGAGCTTCAGTATGCGGACTTCGAGTTCTTTGCCGAGGTAGCCATCCAGGTTGTGAATGGGACGAATTTCAACTTGGGAGCTTGGCAAGAAAGCGATGATGCCGATATCAACTGCCAGTCCGCCCTTGATCTTGTTCACCACTTTGCCCTTCACGGGCGTGCCATCGGCGGTGGCTTTTTCAAGGTCGTCCCAGATGTGAAGGCGATGCGGCCGTTCGTAGGAGAGAAGGATGTAGCCTTCAACCTGGTTGCCGGTGCGGTCGAACATCACCTCAATGGTGTCGCCCACTTTCACATCGGGCTTGCCATCGACGAGTGGAAACTGTGAGGCGGGAACCAGTCCTTCGGACTTGCGGCTGATGTCTACTATGACTTCTTTTTCGGAGACACTAAGCACGTGCCCATGCAGCACCTGCCCTTCCTGGTGCGTAACTTGGATGTTGTAGTCGTCAAGGAAGGCTTGATAGTCATCGGAGTTATCCGCCGTCCCTGGTGTTTCAACATACTCGTCTGATGAACCAGCCATATGTGTGGTGTGTTGTTAAAAGATAGCCGCGAGCCGCTTACTTGCTCTGGCATTGATCAAATTAGGGTCTATCCATGGGCTTGATCAACTCCGACCTCGTGCGCAGGCCCGGCGTGGGGACGGCAAATTCGGGGTAAGGCTTCAACTCATTGAAAGGGCAATACTTTAGGAACTATAGCCGACACGTTGGGCTATGTCAACTTCAAGCCGGTAAACTTACAGTTGGTTTGCGGCGTTTTAATAAAGTCTTACGGACCAGTGATTTCGTATATAATAGCGAAGTGGGTATTACACCCGCAGGTAGAGCGGAGAGTTCCAAATGATTGAAGGACTTTTACAGCCAACACACTTGCTGATCATTCTGGTGATCGCACTGTTTGTTTTTGGCCCGAAAAAATTGCCCGAGCTGGGTCAGGGGTTGGGGAAAGGCATACGTTCCTTTAAGGACAGCATGCGTCAGGCGACCGAAGAGCCCGAAAAGGTTGAGCCGCCACCGCCCGCCAACCACAGCGAAGCCGTTAAGTAATTATTTCGGCTCGATAAATTCGCTAATCTTCTTAAAAAAACCCGCATCGTTTTACGTTTTCCGGCGTAAGATATGCGGGTTTTTTCGTGCCTGGATGACCGCCTTCGTCAGCTTCAGCAATTTTTGCAACTTCCGGCAAGAATTTCTCGTCGCTGCGCTTCCGCGCTATTCGTTGCCAAACAGTTACGCGCTCACCTAGCTGAGCGTTTTCAGCTACTTACCCCTATAGAAATCTTGCGTCAATGCATTGGCCAGTGAACTGCCTAATCAGTAGCGTCGGTGAAGAAAGTCGATCGCCGAACCGGGTGGCCACGAAGAGCTACCCGCTTACCGAATCGCCAGTAAAACGGTGATCGGGAGAAGACAAAAATACTTCCAGAGGGGTGGGATTAAATTTATGACGACTGAAGATTTTGGCAGGGCATATCAAAAAGGATTTAACCTGACAGTTCGTTTCTTGGTATCACGCGGGCTTTCCTATGACGCAGCGCTCGACACAGCACAAGCAGCATGGGCCAAAGGCTGGGAACGTCGTGAACAGCTTCGCGATCCCGCATTGGTGTTGACCTGGACCAACAGCATTGCCCTGAATATTCACCGCACATTCCTGCGCCGTGAGCCGCAAACACAGACGCTGCCCGACTTGCAAGCTCCGCCGCGCATGAACGTGGCTGCGATAGATGTGAAAAGAATTCTTAACGAATGCAAGCCCAATGACCGCGTGGTGCTGGAAGGGCACTACATTGAAGGATACAAAGTGCAGGAAATCGCCCGCCAGAATGGCTGGTCGGAAACGGCCGTACGTATTCGCCTGCTACGCGCGCGCCGCAGCGTAGAGCGCCGCCTCAGCAAGCCGAAAAATTCGCGCCTGCGCACTTTAGCCGATAAGACGCACAAGGCTTTGGCCAGTGCCTATTCTGAACAAGGTTACGAAGCGAAAGTCGCGTAAAACGATTGACGAAATATCGCAAAAAGGGCGGGTGTTGAACCCGCCCTTTTTTGTTGGATTAAAGAAGTTCAGAGCCGCTAAAGAAGAAAGGTATTTCTTGCGCGGCGGTTTCAACCGCGTCCGAGCCGTGCACCGAGTTTCGTTCGATGTTCTCGGCGAAGCTCTTGCGAATGGTTCCCTCGGCGGCGTTAGCGGGGTTGGTGGCGCCCATTAGTTCGCGCCACCTGGCAATGGCGTTTTCACGTTCCAGTGCGAGGACCACGACAGGGCCTTCGGTCATGAATGTGACGAGGCCGTTAAAAAAGCCACGCTCTTTGTGGACGGAGTAGAAGGCTTCGGCTTCTAGCTTAGATAACCGCTGCATGCGCATACCGACTACGCGGAAGCCAGCTTCTTTAATCATTGTCAAGATTGCGCCCACGTGGCCATTGGCTACGGCATCGGGCTTGATAATTCCAAAAGTACGTTCCAAACTCATTTAAATTGCTTGTTCCTTTTACTTAGAAGCCATTGCTTGCTTCATTTTTTCGCCCATGACTGCCGGCGAGGGGCAAACAACAATGCCGGCGGCTTCCATTGCCGCCAGTTTGTCCTCGGCCTTCCCTGCCCCGCCTGAAATGATGGCGCCTGCGTGGCCCATGCGACGGCCTGGAGGCGCGGTCTGGCCGGCGATAAAGCCTACCATCGGCTTTTTGACGTGCGCTTTTACGTAGGCTGCGGCGGTTTCTTCAGCGCTGCCGCCGATTTCACCAATCATGATGATGGCGTGGGTATCGGGATCGTCGTTGAACAGTTTGATAGCGTCGGTGAAACTGGTGCCGATAATGGGATCGCCGCCGATACCGATGCAGGTGGATTGGCCAATGCCCAGCTTCGTCAGTTGTCCGACCGCCTCGTAAGTCAGCGTGCCGGAGCGCGACACGATGCCGACATGCCCGGGCAAATGAATGTGGCCGGGCATGATGCCGATTTTGCATTTGCCGGGCGTGATAACGCCGGGGCAGTTGGGGCCAACCAGGCGCGTGGCAGGCTTGGTTTTCAAATACGCCCAAACCTTGACCATATCGGCGCTGGGTATGCCTTCGGTGATGCAGACAACCAGCGGAAGACCGGCGTCGGCCGCTTCCATAATGGCGTCGGCCGCAAATGGCGGCGGGACGAAGATGACCGTAGCGTTAGCGCCCGTTTCTTTCACGGCGTCGGCCACGGTGTTGAACACCGGCAGATTTAAATGAACCTGGCCGCCCTTGCCGGGAGTGGTGCCGCCCACAACATTGGTGCCATATTTTATGGCCTGTTCGGCATGAAAAGTGCCTTCGCGTCCAGTGAAGCCCTGAAACAACAGCCTGGTATTTTCGTCAACAAGTACGCTCATTACTTTGCCAGCCCCACTACCTTCTCCGCCGCATCCTTCATGCCGTCGGCAACGGTGAAATTGAATTCAGATTCTGCCAGAATTTTTCGCCCCAGTTCCACGTTGGTGCCTTCCATGCGCACGACGATGGGAATTTTGATGCCGAGTTCACGCGCAGCCGCAAGCACGCCGTTAGCCAGCGTGTCGCAGCGCAGAATGCCGCCGAAAATATTGATGAGCAAAGCTTTCACGCTGGCATCGGAGAGCAGAATACGGAAGGCGTTCTTGATCTGCTCGGCATTGGCGCCGCCGCCGACATCCAGGAAGTTGGCCGGTTGGCCGCCGGCGTATTTAATGATGTCCATTGTTGCCATGGCCAAGCCGGCGCCATTCACCATGCAGGCAATGTTGCCTTCCAGCTTGATGTAGTTCAGGCCGAAGCGCGACGCTTCGACTTCCAGCGGATCTTCTTCATTCAGATCGCGCAACTCCAGCAGATCTTTATGCCGGTACATGGCGTTGTCGTCAAGGTTGACCTTGGCGTCCAGCGCGAACACCTTGCCATCCTTGGTAAGGATGAAGGGATTAATCTCGGCGAGCGAGCCATCGATAGCATCGTACGCCTTTGACAGCGCGATCATAGCGGCTGCGGCCGCGTTCACGCTAGTGGCGGGGATGCCCATACCGAAGGCCAGTTTGCGCGCCTGGAAAGGCTGGAGCGGCTGGCCGGGGATGAGAGCTTCCTTCAAGATGAGTTCGGGAGTTTTCGCCGCAACCTCTTCGATCTCGACGCCGCCTTCTTTCGAGGCCATGAATACGGACTCGCCGCGGTCGCGATCGAGCACGATGCCCAGATAAAGCTCGCGTTCGATGGGCAGCGTTTCTTCTACCAGTAAGCGCTGGACCACCCGGCCTTCCGGTCCGGTCTGGTGTGTGATCAGCGTCATGCCGAGAATTGTCTTGGCGATTTCCGCGGCTTCGTTGGCGTCTTTCGCTATTTTGACGCCACCACCCTTACCGCGGCCGCCGGCGTGTATTTGCGCCTTTATTACGACGCTGCCGCCAATTTTCTTGGCCGCCGCCTCGGCTTCCTCAACCGTGTACGCTACCTCGCCACGCGGCACAGGAACGTCAAACTTGGCAAGAATCGCCTTCGCCTGATACTCATGGATTTTCATAATTTGGCTTGGCTACGGCGTCGAAACTCGGTGCTGAAGCCAACCGCTAGTGTACCCAATGGCGGCACGCGTTAAGCGCGCCAGCCGCTTTTGCCCAAACTCCGGAAGGCGCATAGTTCACAATGGTGATGTTAGGTTCCATGGGTCGTTATCTTTGTGTGCTGATAGGCGGCGGTGTGGGATCGTTGACGCGCTATCTTTTGGGTAGGGCCATTATGCAGCGCTTCCCCAACGCGCAGTTTGCGTTGGGAACGTTTGCCATCAACGTCACGGGATCGTTCTTGATTGGTCTCTTGATGACGCTGCTAGTGGAGCGATGGAAATTGCCGCATTATTGGCAACTGGCCGTCGTGGTTGGATTTCTTGGGGGTTATACAACCTTTTCTAGTTTTGAATACGATGGCTATCTCTCGGCACGCGGCGGTCATCACATGATTGCAGTGTCCTATTTAGTCGGGAGCGTTGTCGCCGGATATATAGCCGTGTGGTTTGGGGCTTGGCTCGCTACAAAACGGTAACGGCGGGAGAAACAA
This sequence comes from Bryobacterales bacterium, assembly GCA_003163855.1. Classification (GTDB taxonomy): domain Bacteria; phylum Acidobacteriota; class Terriglobia; order Bryobacterales; family Bryobacteraceae; genus Bog-105. The sequence goes on from PLRJ01000060.1 coordinate 42,835, forward strand.
GATGAGTAGTCCTGGAGTCGCAGTTGCAGAACCGTGTAATCGAATGAGTAGTCGCAGCATGTCCCACTTTCCTTTTCGGAGTTTTGTCCACCTGACGCAGCAGGAGGCGCATGACTTGATGAGCCGGATGTTATCGGGAGAGATGGAAACCGACGGTATTGCCGAGGTGCTTCATTTCCTGCGCCGGAAAGGCGAAACGATAGCCGAACTGGTGGGTTTTGCGCAGGCTATTCGCGAGATGGCGCATCCGGTGGAGTTGGACCAGTCGGAAACATGCGTGCTGGATACGTGCGGCACGGGCGGCGATGGCACCAACACCTTCAACATATCCACCGCAACCGCGTTTGTAGTGGCCGCCGCCGGGCAACCCGTGGCGAAACACGGTAACCGGCGGATTTCCAGCCAGTGCGGCAGCGCCGACGTGCTGGAGGCGCTGGGCGTTCCGGTGAACTTGACGGCCGAGCAGGTGGCGCGCTGTGTGCGCGAAACGGGCATTGGATTTCTGTATGCGCCGCTGCTGCATCCGGCAATCAAGCATGCGCAGGAAGCGCGGCTGGCGTTAAAAGGGAGAACCGTGTTCAACATGCTGGGGCCGCTGACGAATCCGGTGGGCGCCCGCATGCAACTGATGGGCGCGTTTTCAGTGCGGGCGGCGGAAATGATGGCACACGCGGCGGCTCGGCTGGGAACGGAACGCGCGTTCGTGGTGCATGGTTCGGACGGTCTGGATGAAGTGACCATCTCAGGGCCGACGACGGTTTTTCAAGTGGAAGACGGCGGCGTGCAGAAGGGCCGGTGGGTGCCGGGTGATTTCCAAGTGGAGGCGGCTTCGGTTGAGGAACTGAAGGGCGGCGATAGCGAGACCAATGCGCAGTTGATTCGCGAAATTTTCGAGGGCGAAGCGGGGCCGAGGCGCGATGTGGTGATTGTGAATTCGGCGGCGGCGTTGTTTGCGGCACGGCGAGCGGTGGATTTGAAGACGGCTGTGGCGATGGCGGTGGAAGCAATTGACACCGGCGCGGCACGGCGCAAGTTGGAACAGCTGGTGGAGTTTTCCGCGCGGCTGGACCATAAAACGCTTGAGCACCATTCGTCATGAAGGTCTGTGAGATTCAAGAGTTCGGCATTGACCAGCTGACTTTTGTTGAGCGTGATATTCAGAGGCCAGCGGACGGACAGGTGCTGGTGAAGATGGCGGCGGCATCGCTGAATTTTCGCGACTACCTGATGGTGGGAGGGCAGTATAACCCTAAGTTGAAGCGCCCGTTGATTCCATTGTCGGATGGCGCCGGGATTGTCGAGGAAGTGGGCACGGGCGTTACGCGGTTCAAAAAGGGTGACCGGGTGGCGGGGATTTTTTTTCAGAAGTGGATTGATGGACCACCAACTCGGGATAAGGGGAATTCGGCTCTGGGCGGCGCTATCGATGGGGTGCTGGCGGAATACAGGACGTTTTCGGAAGAGGGTCTGGTGGCGGTGCCGGAGTTTCTGACACTTGAAGAAGCGGCTGCGCTTCCTTGCGCCGCTGTTACGGCTTGGCACGCTTTGTTTGGGCATACTTCGCCTGCTCCCGGTGATGTTGTTTTGTTGCAGGGGACGGGCGGGGTGTCGATTTTTGCGTTGCAATTTGCGCTGGCGGCTGGGATGCGGACTATCATGACGTCTTCGAGCGATGAGAAGCTGGCGCATGCAAAGGCGCTGGGCGCGCACGAAACCATCAATTATAAGATTCACCCCGATTGGGATAAAGAAGCGCGGCGGTTGACCGGGGATGAAGGCGTGGATCATGTGATTGAGGTGGGCGGCAGTAATACCTTGCCGAAATCGTTGAAGGCGGTGCGAACGCATGGGGCGATTAGCGTGATTGGCGTGTTGTCGGGCGTTGAGCCTTCGGTCACGCCGACGGCGCTGCTGATGAACAGCCTGCGCGTGCAGGGAATTTATGTTGGTTCACGGTCGATGTTTGAGCGGATGAACAGGGCTCTGGCGCTGCATGAGATTAAGCCGGTGATTCATCGGACGTTTGGGTGGATGGAGATTAAAGAGGGTTTGCGGTTGATGGAAAGCCAGAGTCATTTCGGGAAGATTTGTTTGCGGTTTTAAGGGGGCTTGCCTTATGTCATTGTTCGCGCGTAAGGCGGAGCCATCGGGATTTCAAATTTCCTGCTTTGCGGTTCTGCTTCCGGTTGGCGAGCTTCTCATCTGGTTAGCCATCGTTGTTATTCCGACGCTAAACCTCTACGCCAAATTGCAGGCGCTGCATTCCAGAGGCGAACCTTTAGCCTTCGGGTCCTTCCAGGTTAAAGTGCCGCAGGCTCGCCAGTTCACTTTCTCCCTCGACATGATCAGTGCCGAACGATATCGAACGATTGTTAATATCAATCTGCCCGGTGCACTCGCAGGGGCAGCAATCACGGTACCTGCTATCGCCTACTTGCGAAAACACCCGGGCATTATCTGGGTCGAAACCTGGAATGCGGTAACGACTCCATTCTTCTGCTTACCGATCTGGTGGCTCCTCGGCAGAAGTCTCGACTTATTTCTGACGACAAGGCGAGTGCAGGCCATCATGCTCTGGGCTGGCTCTATTCTGGGTTGTGCTTCGATTGCCCTGGGAATTGGCATTCTAACCGCACCGTTGGGGGATCAGAAAGACTTGGCCCCCTTCCTGCCGGGCGCGATTTTCTGGGCTTTTGCCTTCGGCTTTTTTCCAGTCGTCCGGCTCGTACGTCGGCTCGGCGCAAGCCTTCAGGCTTAGTTATCTGCTCAGGATATGGAAGGCGGCGGAGCCGCCTTGGCCGCCTGGAAAGGCGGCCGGCAGGCAAAAATGCCTGCCCCACCCCGCCAAAACAAACATTTCAACAATGCCGCGGCGTCCCAGGCAAGGTCAATCGGAAGAGCCTTCGGGGATCTCGAGGTTGAACATTATATGCATCCTCCTCTTTCGATTTAATTCACCCGATCCGAATAGCTTCCGCCTGTGTACATGCGGACGACTTTTCCATTTTCCTCTATAAAGCGGACGGTCTCCCCAACAGGTCCGCCGCCTGTGGCCGCTTCCACTTTGAACAGCCCGTTACCTATAGGTTGTAGCTTTGTGGGGTGTTCGGGAAAAGGGCCGGATGGATCAATGCTTACCAGGTAATGATTCATCTCAATCACTTTCACCTCGCCGCCAATCTTGCTCTTGTAAGTTCCAGCGAAACGGCTCCAAGTGGGGTCCCAGGTAACCATCACGGGCGGCTTCATAGATGCTTTGGCTACTGCTTCGCCGACTGATTGCATCAAGTGGACGGCGATGTCGCGTGGATTGGAGTCATCGGCATTGGTCAGCACAATGACGCCGACTTTGGGCTCCATCTGCATCAGCGTTTGCGTCTTATAACCGAAGTAAGAGCCGCCGTGTCCCACGTAAATCTTGTCGCCTTCTTTACTGACGGCGAAGCCGATGGCGTTGCCGCTTAGCCAGTTATTTTCCAGCACACGCACGCGATGCATCTGGCGCAGCGCGCCGATGCTGAGGAGCTGGGTTCCACCCACTTTGCCATCGCAGAATTGCGAGGACACGAACTTTGCCATGTCGTCCACGTTTGAGGTAATGCCGGTGGCGGCGGCCATGGCTTTCGCATCGACGAAAGGCATTTTGGCGCGCGTGCCGTCGGGCATGCGCTCGCCATAGCCGGTGGCCAGACCTTCCACGTCTTTATCGACGCTGGACGATGTCATTCCCAGTGGATCGAAGATATGCTGCTGCACATACGCCGCCCATTTTTCGCCGGAGACCTTTTCCACCACGAGGCCGGCGATGGTGAAGCCGAGGTTTGAATATTTCCAGCGAATCTCCGGCGCGTAGGGCGCTTGATGACTTTCGATAAAAGCTTTTACGCCGTCCTCATCGGGGAAGGTCAGGTCCGACCAATGCGATCCCGCTTCGCGCGGCAGGCCGGCGCTATGGGTCAGCAATTCTTCGATGGTGATGGCCGGATCGTTGGCATTGGCGGTTCGAATCTGAAACCAAGGCAGATAGGTAGCCACCGTATCGTCGAGGTGGATTTTTCCGGCGTCGCGTAATTGCATGACGGCGGTGGCGGTGAACAGCTTGCTGTGCGAGGCCATGCGGAACTTGGTCTCGGGTGTCATCGGTGTTTTCGCGGCGACGTCGGCAAAGCCGAAGCCTTGCGCCCAGACCAGTTTTTGATCCTGCACCACTCCCACCGCGATGCCGGGAAGATTGCGGTAGGCGAGTTGGCCTTGCATCCAGGTGGAGAAGAAGCGTTCCGCCGCGGCAACGTCGGGGTCGTCGTTGAGCCCAGCAGCGGGACTGAAGCGGGCACAGAGAAGAGTCAGCAGGATGGCAAATGTCAGGCGCATGATTTGCCAGAGTTTAGCATTTATTTAGACTGGCGGGGCGGCGCACCAGTCGAACAGCAGTTGCCATTCGGCCATCTGAATGTCGATAGCCGCCTCTTCCGCTTTGCCGCTTTGCCTGTTGGCCTCTTCGCACCAATCGATAAAGAGGGCCGGATCCCACGACGTTTTTAAGCGCCACGGCTGGCCGTGCTGGCGGATGATCTCCGCTGCGCGTTCATGCAGATCCGGAAAGATGGCATGGCGGCCGACGCGGCGAAACCAATATTGCGCGTTGAACGGGTCCGGCTCAAGGCGGTGAATGATGGCGTGCCAGTAGCTTCCCTCCGGCGAGTCGATGTCCTGCGCAATTTCGTGGCTCTGCGTCCAGCAGCCAAGCCGCAGCAGCGCGCCCGCTAGAGCCGCCTTACTGTTTCGCGCATCGGGGAAAAGATCGGCGGCGTTGGCGGAGCTTAGGCGGCAGGCATCTTTCGCCGGTTGGAACTGCGACTTCGTCAGAGGCACGCGTTCAGGAGCTGGGTTATTCAAAAGGTACATCGTCACCGGTGTCCGCTGCCAGGTTTTCAAACTTGGTGAAGCGGTTGAGGAACGCCAGTTTTACGCGGCCAGTAGGGCCATTACGCTGTTTGGCCAGAATGAACTCAGCCGTCCCCTTCAAGCTCTCTTTATCGGGGCGGTAAACTTCCTCGCGGAAGATGAAGCCCACCACATCGGCGTCCTGTTCGATGCTGCCCGATTCGCGCAGATCGCTCAACATAGGGCGATGGTCGCCGGGGCGCGTCTCCGGCGCCCGCGACAACTGCGACAGCACCAGGAACGGCACGCGCAGTTCCTTCGACATCAATTTGAAGCCGCGTGAGAGCGTGCTGATTTCCTGCTGGCGATTTTCAAAGCGGCCGCGGCCTTGCATCAGCTGCAGATAATCGACAATCACCAGGCCAAGATCCTGTTCGGCCTGCAGGCGCCGCAGCTTGGAATGCACATCCATCAGATTGGTGCCGGCGCTGTCATCCAGGAACAGCGGCGATTCGACAATCTTGTACAGAGCCTCCTGCAAAGCCGACCGTTCTTCATGGTTGAGATAACCGGCGCGAAAACGCTGTTGATCTACGCGCGCGGCGGCGCACACCATGCGAGTCAGCAACGACTCGTTCGACATTTCGAGCGAGAACACCGCCACCGCTTTCGGGCTCTTCAGATTGCTGGTGACGTGCTGGGCGATGTTCAGAGCGAACGCGGTTTTGCCCATTGCCGGACGCGCCGCCAGAATGATCAACTCACCTTCGCGGAAACCGCCGGTCATCTCATCGAGTTTCAGGAACCCGGTGCTGATGCCCTTAATGCGCTTGCTGGTATCGAGGAACGAATTGATGCCGCCCTCATACTCATTGATGATCTGGTTCGGCGTTACCAGCGCGTTGCGCGTGTTGGCGTCGCCCAGTTTCATGAAAGCGTCTTCGGCGGCGCCCAGAATTTCTTTCGGATTATCGTCCTGCGTCAGGCAGCGGTTGATGGTGTCCTGCGAGACGCTGATAATCCGCCGCAGCAGCGATTTTTCCTTAACGATGTTGACGTAGCTTTCCAGGTTGTGGAGATGCGGTAGTCCGTCATCGAGCGAAACAAGGTAGCTGACGCCATCAACGGACTGCAACTGGCCATGTGTGTTGAGTTCGTTGGCAAGCGTGACGCGGTCGATCCTGTCGCCGCGCTCATGCAGATCCAGCATGCGCAAAAAAATGCGCTTATGCTTTTCCAGGCTGAAGTCGTCGGCCGATATGTTGCCTGCCACCTGCAGAAACGACGTGTCATCGCTCATTACGGCGCCGAGCACAAAGCGCTCCGCGTCCAGATTATCGGGCAAGGGCCTTTCGGTACTGACTTCAGTCATTCGCATAGAAACAACTCGTCTACCTTAACGGAAGCGCCTGTGTACAACAAGCCGCGCGGAGCAGAAACCGTTGGGAATTAAAACATCACATGAGAAATGCTTACGAGTCCGCGTTTACGCGTGTTTGCGTCGAGCATTTCCACAAGCTTTCCTCACGACATTTCTATTGTATTTTGTTTTAGCATGTTTCGGGGCAGCCCGGCGCGCGCATGACTGGCTGCTATACTTCGGTCAGTGATTACTCACGCACATCGCCATCATCTCCACCATCGCTCGATGGCTTAGGCGGCGAATCTGCGTTCCCCACTTTAATCAAAAAGATTTGCAGACGCGCCCGCCGCTTGAGGTGGGCTTTTTCGTTAGGAATCAACATAAGGGTGAAAGACTGGTCAATGAGCGAAATACTGGATTTTGGCAAGCAGGATGGACTGATTGCCGCCATTGTGCAGGATGCGAATACGCGGCGGGTCCTGATGCTCGGCTATATGAATCGTGAAGCGTTTCAGAAGACGCTAGCCAGTGGCAACGTTACCTTTTTCAGCCGATCGCGGCAGAAGCTTTGGACCAAAGGCGAAAGCTCAGGACACGTGCTGAAGCTGAAATCGATGGCGGTGGATTGCGATGGCGATGCTTTGCTGGTGCAGGCCGATCCGGTTGGGCCGGGCGTGTGTCACGCGGGTTACGAAAGCTGTTTTTATCGCACGCTGACAGATGGTGAGTGGGTGGAAACAGACGCCAAGGCTTACGACCCGGATGCCGTGTATGGAGCGAAGAAGTGAAGCTGAAGCTAGGCATTCCCAAGGGCAGCCTGGAAAATGCCACCATCGATCTGTTTCGCCGCGCCGGATTCAACATCACCACCAGCAGCCGCAGTTATTATCCCGCCATAGACGACCCGGAAATTGAATGCATGCTGATTCGCGCGCAGGAGATGGCGCGCTATGTAGAAGATGGCGTGCTGGATGCAGGGCTTACGGGCCTCGATTGGGTAGCCGAAAACGAGGCGCAGGTGGAATGCGTGGCCGATCTTGTCTATGCCAAGCAGAGTTTCGGCAAAGTGCGGTGGGTGCTGGCTGCGCCGGAAACGTCAGTGTTTCAAAAAGTGGAAGATCTGCAAGGCAAGATTATTGCGACCGAACTGGTGCGGACCACGGAGCGCTATCTGGCTTCGCGCGGCGTGAAGGCCAAGGTGGAATTCAGCTGGGGGGCGACGGAAGTGAAGCCGCCGGTGCTGGCCGACGCCATAGTGGAAGTGACGGAGACCGGATCGTCTCTGCGCGCCAATAAGCTGCGCATTCTGGAAACGATTCTAGAATCGAACACGCAGCTGATCGCCAACGCTTCGTCTTGGAAGAACGATTGGAAACGGCGCAAGCTGGAAGACATCAAGATGCTGCTGGAAGGCGCCATCAACGCGCTGGGCAAAGTGGGCCTGATGCTGAACGTGCGCAAAGTGGATTTGAGTGGCGTGCTGGGCGTGTTGCCGGCTTTGAAGAATCCCACTGTTTCGCAGTTGAGCGATGGCGAATGGGTGGCGGTGAATACCATTCTGGAAGAATCCACAGTGCGCGTGATTATTCCGCGCTTGAAAGAAGCCGGCGCGCAAGGCATTGTTGAGTATCCGTTGAACAAGATTGTGATGTAGGCGCAGACCGTGATCCGCATATTGACACATAACGAGGCAAAGGCCTTTGCGCCGGACCGCAGCACGGACGATTCGCACTATGAAGCGGTGGTGCGTCCTATTCTGGCGGCTGTGCGCAAGGATGGCGATGCAGCGCTGCTTGCTTATGCGCGCCAGTTCGATAATTTGGGCGATGCGCCGCTGCTGATTCCGGCGAGCGAGCTTGCGGAAGCAGCAGAATCGTTGACGCCGAACGTGCGCGCCGCGATTGAGACCGCGATTGCCAATATTCGTCAGTTCGCCGAAGCGCAACTGCCGCGCGAACGCTTTGAAGAATTTTCGCCAGGCCGGAAGCTGGGTTGGATCGTTCGCCCGTTGAAGGCCGTCGGCTGCTATGTTCCCTCAGGACGCTATCCGCTGCCTTCAACGTTACTGATGACCGCCGTGCTGGCGCAGACCGCGGGTGTCGCGCGCATCTGTGCCACGTCGCCCAAGCCATCGAAGGAAATATTGGCCTGCGCGCACATCCTTGGCATTAGCGAAGTCTACCGTGTGGGTGGAGCCCAAGCCATCGCCGCTATGGCGTTCGGTACGGAGAGCATCGCCCGTGTCGATCGGATTGTCGGTCCGGGCAATGCCTATGTCGCGGTGGCGAAGAAGCTGCTGGCGGGCGAAGTAGGAATCGATTTCCTGGCCGGTCCGACTGAGATTCTGATTCTGGCCGCCGATGGCGATGCGCGCGTGATTGCGGCTGACATGCTGGCGCAGGCCGAGCACGACGTCAGCGCCAGCGCCATGCTGTTGACCACTTCGCACCAATTGGCGCAGCAGGTTTCGATGGAACTTGAACGTCAGTTGGCGACTTTAACCACCGCCGCCGTTGCGCGCGAATCGATTGATAAAGAGAGCTGCATTCTGGTGTTCGATGACATGGATGCGGCTGTGGCCTGCGCCAACCGGCTGGCGCCGGAGCATCTGAGTCTGCATGATGCTTCTTTACTTCCGAAAATCACTAACGCGGGAACGGTGTTTCTGGGTCAGAATTCGCCAGAATCGGCGGGCGATTATGCCGCTGGGCCGAGCCATGTTCTTCCCACCGGCGGCGCTTCGCGGCTGCGCGGCGGCTTGTCCGCGGCTGACTTTGTGAAGCTGATTGCCATTCAGCAATTAACACCGGCGGCACTGGCGCAGTTGGCTCCGGCGATAACTACGCTGGCGCGCACCGAGGGTCTGGAAGGGCACGCGCGCGCGGTAGAGGTTCGCAATGGCTGTTAGTACAAAACTCACTCCGCGGCAGGCCGTGCTGGACATGGCGCCGTATCATCCACCCACCGGGGCGCGCCGCAGCAAGCTCCGATTGGATTTCAATGAGAATACGGTGGGTGCGCCGCCGCATGTTATTGATTTCATCCAACGCTATCTCACGGCGGCCGACCTCAGCATGTATCCGGAATATGATCATGCACTGGAAGATTTGTCGCGCCACTTCGGCTGCGCGCTGAATGAACTGACTTTGACCAACGGCACTGATGAAGCCATTCATCTGCTGTTGAGCACGTTTGTGGATCATGACCAGGAAGTGCTGATTCTGAAGCCTTCCTATGCGATGTACCGCTTTTATGCGCAGCTTGCCGGCGCCAAGGTGCGCGAACTTGATTATCGCCCCGGCACTTTGGCGTTTCCGCTTGATGAAGTGCTGGAAGGCTTGACGCCGGCCACTCGCGCTGTCATGATCAGCAATCCGAATAATCCAACGGGCACCGGGATCGACCTTCGCGGCATCGAAAAAATCCTGGAGAAAGCGCCGCATACCGCTGTCCTTATCGACGAAGCGTATTACGAATTTTGCGGCGTAACCGCCATGCCGCTGCTGTCGCGTTACGCGAATTTATTTGTCAGCAGGACCTTTTCCAAAACCTATGGCATGGCCGCGATGCGCTGCGGCTGTTTGTTTTCGCAGGCGACGAATATTGCTCATGTGCGCAAAGGGCAATCGCCGTACAGCGTGAATGCCGTGGCTGCTATGGCCGCTCGCATTGCGGTGCAGGATAAGAAGTTTGTAGAAGATTACGTGCTTGAGGTGCTGACCGCGCGTGAACTGCTGTACATCGGGCTGGAAAAGTTGAACATTCCTTACATCCGGAGCCAGGCGAATTTTGTGTTGTTTCAGGCCGGAGATCGCGCGATTGAAATTCGCGATGCGTTGCGTGAGCGCGGCATTCTGGTGCGCGACCGCAGTTATGAAATTGCCGGCTGCGTGCGAGTGACGGTGGGAACGCGCGACCAGATCCGGCAGTTTTTAGAGGAGTTGGAGAAGCTATGGTAGCCGAACGAACTCCTGAAGTTCTGGTATTCGACATGGACGGAGTGCTGGTGGAAGTGGGCCAAAGTTATTGGGAGGCCATTCGCCAGACGGTGGCGCATTTCACCGGACATTTGGTCTCGCATGACACCATCCAGGATTTTAAGAACGCCGGCGGATGGAATAACGACTGGGTGCTTTCGCACCGGCTGATTGCCGATCAGGGCAAGACGGTCGAGTATGCGGACGTGGTGGCGGAGTTTAATCGAATTTTTCTGGGTGAGAACAACGACGGGCTAATCCGCAACGAACAATGGATGCCGCAAAATGGCTTGTTGGAGCGGCTGGGCAAGCATTCCGCGCTTGCCATCTTCACCGGGCGCGCGAAATTTGAAGCGGATGCCACGCTGGACAAGTATGCGCCAGATATCAAATTTGAACCCATCATTACCGATGAATCGGTGGCGAATCCAAAGCCCGCTCCCGAAGGCTTGGAAATGATAAAGCAGCATTACCCCGGCAAGCACATCTGGTACTTGGGCGACACGGTGGATGACGCCCGCAGTGCGAAAGCGGCCGGCGTGCCGTTCATCGGCGTATCGATGCCGCACAACAATCGACATCGTGAAATCAGCGAGATCTTGCACCGCCTGGGCGCTTTTGCTGTGATTCAGGACATAAACGAACTGGAAGAATTATGCGCGAAGCCACGGTAGAGCGAATCACCAAAGAAACGCAGATCAAAGGCGAGTTGCGTATTGAAGGAACCGGGATTTACGAAGTTTCCACCGGCATTCGCTTTCTGGATCACATGCTTGAGCTTTTCACCAAGCATGGCGCTTTCGACCTGAAACTCAACGCCAAGGGTGATTTGGACGTGGACCAGCATCACACGGTGGAAGACACCGGCATTGTCCTGGGCGATCTGTTCGCGAAGGCGCTGGGCGACAGGCGCGGCATTAATCGCGCGGGTTATTTTGTGCAGACCATGGATGAATCGCTGGCGGTTGTCGCCGTGGATCTTGGCGGGCGGCCCGCGCTGGTGTACGACCAGCAAGTTACCGTCACGCATGTGGGCGATTTGCAGACCGAACTGTTGGAAGACTTCTTCGACGGCTTTGCCAACCACGCCGGGGCGAATTTTCACGCCAAAATCAAGTACGGCCGTTCGAACCACCACAAGATTGAAGCCATCTTCAAATGTTTCGGCCGCGCCATGAGTTATGCCTGCTCTACTAACGAACGCTTGAAAGACCAGCTTCCGTCAACCAAGGGTTTGTTGTGACCACGATTGTCGATTACGGCGCCGGCAATATTCGGTCGGTGCGCAACACGCTGGAAGAGATCGGTGCTCCGTATGAGGTGACCAACGATGCGGCCGTGGTATCGAAAGCTACCAAAGTGATGTTGCCTGGAGTTGGCCATTTCGGGCAGATGCTGCATGCCATCGACAACCTGGGTTTGCGCGCGCCGCTGCTTGATCGTATTCGCGCTGGTGTGCCGTTTCTTGGCATCTGCGTAGGTCTGCAGTGTTTGTTCGAAGAGAGCGAGGAGGCGCCGGGGGTGGCTGGACTTGGCGTTTTTCCTGGCGTGGTGCAGCGCTTTGTTGGCGATGCGCGCATTCCGCACATGGGTTGGAATTCGCTTGACCGTACCAAGCCATCCAAACTTCTGGCGGGGTTGGACGAATCGGCGTACACGTATTTTGCGCACAGTTACTACGCGCCAGTGAATATGTCGACCGCCGCAACGTGCACTTACATTCATCCCTACTCGGCGGTGATTGAAGAAGGAAATGTACACGCTGTGCAGTTTCATCCGGAGAAGTCGGGGCCGGTGGGCTTGCGCGTAGTCGGCAATTTCGTGCAATTGTAATGCTGGCGAAACGAATCATCCCCTGCCTTGATGTCACCGCCGGACGGGTGGTGAAAGGCATCAATTTCGTTGCTTTGCGCGACGCGGGCGATCCGGTTGAACTGGCCGAGCGCTACAACGACCAGGGCGCCGATGAACTGGTGTTCCTGGACATCACCGCATCGAGCGATGCGCGCGAGATTATGGTGGACCTGGTGGCGCGAACGGCGCGCAAAGTTTTTATTCCGCTGACGGTAGGCGGAGGCATTCGTTCGGTCGTCGACGCGCGCAAAATTATTCTGGCGGGTGCGGATAAAGTCAGCGTCAACACCGCCGCCGTTCATCGGCCTGAACTGATTCGGGAGCTTAGCCTGGAATTTGGCGCGCAGGCGGTGGTGCTGGCGATTGATGCGCGGCGCGCGGCGCCAGGCAGTTGGAACGTTTATACAAAAGGCGGACGCCAGGATGAGGGCATCGATGCGGTAGGCTGGGCGCGCCGCGGCGAAGAATTGGGCGCCGGAGAAATTCTGCTCACATCTATGGACACCGATGGTGTGCAGAGCGGTTTTGATTGTGCGCTAACGCGAGCGGTGGTAGAAGCTACCACTGTCCCTGTTATTGCTTCAGGCGGCGCGGGAACGCTGGAAGATTTTGCCGAAGTGTTCGTCAGCGGGCGCGCCGACGCCGCTCTGGCCGCCTCTGTCTTTCATTATGGTAAGTACACGGTTGCCGAGTTGAAGCATCATCTTGCATCCGTGAATGTCCCGGTCAGACCTATTGCATGATTATTCCCTGTATTGACCTTATGGACGGCAAAGTGGTCCAACTAGTGCAAGGCCGCACCAAAGTTCTGGAAGGCAAATCGCCCGATGAAATGCTGGATGAGTTCGCTGGCTTTCCGCAGATTCAGGTGATTGACCTGGATGCGGCTATGGGACGCGGTTCCAACGGCGACATGGTTGAGTATCTGGCGCGCCGGGCAGCCATCCGCGCAGGCGGCGGCGTACGCAGCGTGGAACGCGCGCAACAACTGATCGATCAAGGCGCATGCCGGGTTATTGTCGGCACAGCCGCCTTTGGCACGGATGGGCCGAATACCGAGTTTCTTAGCGAATTGAGCAAAGAGATTGGCCCTGAACACATCACGCTCGCGCTTGACAGCAAGCATGGGCACATTGTGGTGAAAGGCTGGCAGGAAGCAACCGAGTGGACCGCTATCGACATGATCAACCGGTTGGAGCCGTTTTGCTCGGGCTTCCTATGCACTTATGTGGACAAAGAAGGCATGATGCAGGGTACGGACCTGGATTGGTTTGCCAGTTTGCGCGCCGCCACGCCGCATGAGATTATCGCGGCCGGCGGCATAACCACGATGGAAGACATCAAGGCTCTTACTGCCATGCGTATTCACTGTGCGGTGGGCATGGCCATTTATACTGGCCGGCTGGCGCTGGCGGATTTGCGCCCGCTTAATGGATAAGCGTCTGCTGCCCGTTTCGCTTTGCCATCATGTAATGGAGGGAATTTACGAATGAATTGGAAATCTAAGCGCCCGGCGTTGTTGATCGCCGTCTCGGCCGTTTCCATCGCCGGATTCGTCCATATCGCCACCGCCGATACGTCCGACGTTGCCGACGTCATCACGGGCACGTCAGCCTTCACAGATTACAAGCAGGAAAAGCCAGGAACATTCCGCAAAATCACCGTTGCCGATCTGCCCAAGCCTTATGCGACGGAGGGCGTTGCGAATGCCGCCAGGGTAATACCCAAGCCGAACGATGCGTGGCCCAAGACGTTGGCGGGTTTCAAGGTGGATCTCTACGCTTCCGGTTTGAGAGGACCGCGTGAGATTCGTACTGCCCCGAACGGCGATCTCTTCGTTTCCGAAAGTGACGCCGGCGAATTGAAAGTCTTTCGCGGCATTACCAAAGAGGGCAAATTTGAGCAGCAGAGTTTATTCACCGACGGACTTAAGCAGAATTTCGGCATAGCCTTCTATCCGCTGGGCAACAACCCGCAGTGGGTATACGTCGGCAATACTAATTCCGTTGTTCGATTTCCCTATCATAATGGCGACCTGAAGGCATCTGGCCCGGCTGAAGTTATTGTGCCGGAGCTTCCCAGCGGCGGCGGCCATATCACCCGCGATCTGGCGTTTTCCAAAGACGGCAGCAAGCTGTTCGTTTCTGTCGGCTCCGCTTCGAACGTGGACGATCCCGACACCCATCCAAAGGAGACGCATCGCGCCGATATCCTGGAATACACACCCGATGGGAAGTTTTTGAAAATTTATGCTGCCGGCATTCGCAATCCGGTGGGCATTGCCGTGAACCCGATTACCGGCCAACTGTGGTGTTCGGTGAATGAGCGCGACATGCTGGGCGACAATTTGGTGCCCGATTACATCACCTCTGTGAAAGAGGACGGGTTCTACGGCTGGCCCTGGTATTACATGGGCAATCATCACGATCCGCGGCTGGAAGGCAAACATCCCGAGCTGGCGCAAAAAGTAACTGTACCTGACGTATTGCTGCAGCCGCATAACGCTTCGCTCGAGATGACTTTCTATTCCGGTCGGCAGTTCCCCAAACAGTACGACGGTGACATCTTCGCGGCCGAGCATGGTTCGTGGAACAAGGCTGTGCGCGCCGGCTATGAAGTGATTCGGGTTCCGCTGGCACACGGCAAGGCGGAGGGCGTTTACGAAGACTTTCTTACCGGATTCGTCACTCCTGACGGCGGCGTTTGGGGAAGACCGGTGGGCGTTGCTACCGCGCCTGATGGATCATTAATGGTTAGTGATGACGCTTATAAGGCATTATGGCGGGTATCCTATGTTGGCAAGTAAACTAAGAAGCCAAACCTAAGGCGATCGACGAACGATGTCTGACTTTGATATTGGCGTAGGCCCCACTCTCGCCGGGCGTGTTCACGAACAGCTTGGGGCGGTGGGCCTTTTTGCGGTGTTAATCGCCTTCACGCTGACCACGATGGACGGCGGCGACATCGCTCCGCGCGTTATTTCGGGCATCTTTCTGTTCATGGCGGCGTTGTTCTTTGCCGTGTCTTCTTCGCAGCGGATGAAGCTTGGCGTGCCTACCCAGTGCCTGCTGTTTATGACGCTGTGGGGCATACTGCAAACACTCTTTTTCCCGCAGAAGCTTGTCTTTAACGGTTGGAGTGGTGTTTTATTCTGGTTTACCGCGGCCGTTATCTCCATGGTGGGCGTTAATTCTTTTCGCCGCGCCCATGTGGCTACGCAGTTCCGGCTTGGCGTCATCTACTTCTGTTCCGGCGTCTGCGTTCTCGATCTGCTGCAGCAGGCATCCGGAACAAACCGATACTTCTGGCTGATACCCAGCCGTTATCATGTTGTGTTCGGTTCCTTTGCTTACTGGAACAACTTCGCCCAATTCGTTGAGCTGGCACTCCCCATCACGCTTTGGCATGCGTTTGCCCGCAGCAAGCCGTCGGTCTTATTTTCGGTGCTCGCCGCGTTGCAGGTGTGCGCCGTGGTGGCGTCAGGATCGCGCGCGGGGGCAGCGCTGGTGCTGTTGGAGTTGATAGCCGTAGTCGCCATTGCCTACCGGCGTTATAGGAATCGCAGCATCGTCTATGGCGCGGCGATCGCCATTGCGCTTTGCATCATCTTTGTTAGCGCAGCAGGTTTCGAGACGCTCTCCAGCAAGCTTGAACAGAAAGACCAGATCTCAGTGCGCGCTAACATCAATCGGTCTTCACTGGCGATGATCCGCCAGCACCCGTTTACCGGCTGGGGACTCGATACCTACGTACCGGTGTATAGAATGTTCGCTCTATACGACGACGGCAGCTATGTGAATCGCGCCCATGACGACTGGCTGCAATGGACGGCGGAGGGGGGCATATTCTTTTCCGGTGCGATGCTTTTTCTCGTAATCTGGAGCGCTCGTCCTGCCCTGCGTTCAGGCTGGGGCATCGGTCTGCTGGCCATCTTTATCCATGCCGCCGTGGATTACCCATTTGCCCGCTTCGGTGTTTGCGGCTGGTATTTTGCGCTGGTCAGCATGATGACTTATCAGCGCGTGCCCATTATTTTTGAATACGACAAGCCCGCGCGCGAGTCTGAGTTCAAGGAGGCCACGGCCTGAATTTGTGAAGTTGCTGGTGTGTTTAGGTGTATTTCTCAGCCTTGCTGCTGGATTTTCACAGGGACCAAGCTCCGCGCCAACCATTGATTTCGATCAGCCGCGCGAGATCAAGGTAGATGGCGTGGTGCCAGAGGATGAACAGGCGCGAACGCTGCGCCTTGCCAACTGGAACATTGACCATGGCAGCAATCTGAAAGTCATCGCGTCCGAATTGCAGGAGGACGCGCCCGATTTATGCCTCTTGCAGGAAGTGGATTGGAATGCCATGCGTTCCGGCAAGCTCGACGTAGCGCAGGCCATCGGGCGGCAGTTGCACCTGAACGTGTCGTATGCCATTGAGTTTCAGGAATTGAGCCAGGGCAAGGACAAGCCTGCCTACATTGGACAGGCTACTCTCACGCGTCTGCCCATCCGCCGTTCGCGCGTGCTGCGTTTCAAAAAGCAATCGAACTTCTGGCGTCCAAACGGCCTGCTGCCGTCCTCGGTGCCCTTTATGCAAAGGCGGTTAGGGAGCCGCGTTGCCCTGGTGACTGACCTCGAGTTTCATGGCAAGCTGCTGGTGGTTTACAACGCGCATCTGGAGAGCCGCAGCATGGGGATGATTCAGGCAGCGCAGATAGACGAGATGCTGGCTGACCTGAAGCAATACCCGCCTGACACGGCCGTAATTATCGGCGGCGACTTGAATAGCAAGTATTTCCCTAGCATTTTCCTGCGGAAACTGGAACGCGAAGGTTTCCACAGCGCCTTAGGTGAGCAGGTGCGCCGAACGCATGCCATCGCCATGGCTCTGGACTGGATCTTCGTGCGGGGACCCTTTAAGTGGCAGGACGGAACGGTCCGGCGCGACGTTAAAGGATCGGATCATTATCCTATCTACGCGCAGCTCCAGCTTGAGTAGTTATTTCGCCACTTCAACCGACGACACTTTGGTGCTCAAGCGCTCCTTCAATTCTTTGCTGGGTCGAAAGCTGGCTTTGCGGCTGGCAGGTATTTCAATCGTGGCCCCGGTGCTCGGGTTGCGTCCGGTGCGCGCCTTGGTTTCCTTAGCTTCAAAAATGCCGAAGCCGCGCAGCTCCACGCGGTCGCCGCTGACCAGCGCAGTTGAGATCCGATCGAGAATCGCCTCCACCATGCTTTCAATCTGTGCCTTTGGCTGGCCAGTCGCGGTGGCCACCGATTCTACTAGTTGTGGTTTAGTCATCCCCCCTAAGCATACCGAGGAGGCAGATGGGGGAATAGTTGGTTGTTACCAGCAGGCCGCGGAATTGTTTGATTCCGGGAGAATTTTTGGCATGGAGTTAACCTGAGAAATGAAAGGGTTCTTATGACCTTGACACTCGATCTCCCGCCGCAAGTCGAAAAGGCATATCTGGCTGAGGCTCAGGCACGCGGACTGCCGCTCGCTGAAGTGGTGCGCGAGGTTCTAGTGGCGGCGCGCCCTGCAGATCCAGCCGCAGAACTCAGCCCCGAAGAGTGGGTGCGTGAATTCAGAGAGTGGGCCCAAAGCCATGCGGGACTTGGTTTGCCGATCCTCTCCGATGAGGATATTAGCCGGGAATCCATCTATGCCGACCGCGGACTATAATCGGTGATTTTAGCCGATACGAATATCCTGCTGCGATCCCTGCACCCGGAACACCCGCATCACGAAATCGCGGAAAAGGCCTTAAGCACGTTGCGCTTGAGTGGAGAGACTCTTTGCATCGGGCCGCAGAATCTCGTGGAGTTCTGGGCAGTCGCAACGCGGCCATGGAGCGAGAATGGACTAGGTTTGGACTCGCCCGTGGCCGCGCGGGAAATCGCAAAATTGCGCCGCTTGTTCCACCTGTTGGCGTATCCACAGGAAGTACCGGACACGTGGCAGAGGATGGTAGTCGATCTAGGGATTTCCGGAAAGCAAACACACGATGCGCACCTTGCCGCCATCATGCGAATAAACGCGGTGCCAAGCATCCCAACGTTTAACGGGGCGCATTTCATCCGGTTTCCGGGAATTGCAGTTATCGATCCTGCACAGGTATAGGTTAGCTACCGTCCGGGAGCAACACGGGAGGCAAAGAGCCTCAACCTGGCCGAGCAGCAGGTTGCGCTCCATAAAACACAAAAGGGGCTTAAGCGGGGCGAGGGGCTTCCGAATAGCGTCTGGAGGCAAGGGTCGGTTCCATTCTTGAAAGAGCATTTTCGAATTGCAAAGTCTACGGTCCGAGCTTGAACGTTACATCGCCTCGGCGAACAAGATCGTCCACCCGGATGCGACGGTGATCGGCGGACCGGAGAACTACCCGAAGCCGGACTGCATCGATAATCCGACCATTGTTGTCGAAGTCACCTCTCCGTCAACCAAGGATTATGACTACGGAACGAAACGAGCACATTACTTCAGCCTACCCAGCGTGCAACACTATCTGCTTGTGAGTCAGACTGAGAAGACGGTCGGGCACTATGAGCGGTCAGGCGCGGGGTGGACCTACATAGACCGCCAATCCGATGCCACTTTTCTCCTCGGAAACGTTGAAATTGCAGTCGGCGACATCTACGCTGGCATTTTATGACTCACCGCTTGCTATAATCAACATTTGTTTGTCTGATCGGTCTCAAGGAGGGTTGTGTTTGTTCATTAGCCTCCAGGAACTAGAAACTCAGAATGTCCGTTTTAAGGCTGACATCCCAGCAGGCGAGATCGAGTTTGACAGCAAGCTGAAGCAAGCTACGGCTCTGCACACGGAAGGTGTGGCCAGCCTGCTAAGCCACTCGGTTGGCGATGTGCGTGTCCAGGGTGACTTGGATGTGCACATAGATGCGGTTTGCGACCGCTGCCTGGAAGCTGTTAAGTTTCCCATCAGGCGCCACTTCGACCTGGTCTATTTGCCTGCAAGTGAGGCGGTTGAGGGCGGCGAAGAGGAAATAGAGGAAGCGGGAGTCGATGTAGGCTTCTACGAAGGCAATGGCCTTGAGCTGAACGATGTCCTGCGGGAAGTTGTTTTGTTAGACCTGCCTATGCAGGTTGTATGCGACGAAGCTTGCAAAGGGATTTGTCCCGTTTGTGGGCAGAATCGCAACCAGCGTGATTGTGACTGCCGCACCAAGGCAGAAGACGACCGTTGGAACAAATTGAAGAGTTTGCGGGCTGAAATGGCCCGCGAAGGAATTAGAAAGTAGGAAAGTAATGCCAAATCCGAAACGCCGCCATTCGAAGCGACGTACGTCAACGCGCCGCGCCCATGATTCGCTGGCGATCCCCCAATTAGCCGAGTGTCCTAACTGTCACGAAAAGATTCGCGCCCACCGGGCTTGCCCCCATTGCGGCAAATATAAGGGTCGCGAAGTGATAGAAGTCGTACAAGCTTAGTTGCTGTTAAGGCCGATCACAAGACCAAATACATGGTGACCATAGCCGTGGATGCGATGGGCGGCGATCATTTCCCTAAGCCGGAAGTGGCGGGTGCAGTGCAAGCCGCTGAGCAGTTTGGCGTCAAAGTAATTCTGGTTGGGCTGCAAGATGCAATTGCGGCTGAGTTGAACCTGCACAGCGGCTGGAAATCGCTGCCCATTGAGATTCGCCACGCGAGTGAGCAGATCACCATGGAAGACAGCGCGGGCAAAGCCATGCGCGCCAAGAAAGACAGTTCCATTCGCGTAGCCTGCCGCCTGGTGCGAGAAGGCACCGCGCAAGGCGTCGTCTCGGCTGGCAACACGGGCGCAGTGATGGCCACCGCCAAAATCGTCCAAGGCATGTTGCGCGGCGTAGACCGCCCCGCGCTAGGCGCGCCCTTCCCCACCGTCAAGGGTGGTTCGGCAGTGATGCTGGATGTCGGCGCCAATGTGGATTGCTCGGCCAAAATGCTGGCGCAGTTCGCGGTTATGGGCAACGCTTATGCGCGCATCATCTTGAAGTTAAGTAATCCGCGCGTTGGTCTACTTTCTATCGGTGAGGAAGAGCACAAGGGCAACACTCTTACCCACGAAGCCTTCCCGCTGCTCAAAAACCTGTCTGGCATCAATTTCATTGGCAACGTGGAAGGCCGCCATGTCTATACCGGCGATGTGGACGTGATCGTCTGCGACGGGTTTGTCGGCAATGTGGCTTTGAAAACCAGCGAAGGTTTGGAAGAAGCTATTCGTAACATGCTTCGCGAGCAGATGCTGGCTACTCCGCTGCGCAAGTTAGGCGCCTGGCTGTCTCGAGGCGCGTTTGCCGACTTCAAGAAACGGGTCGATTACAGCGAATACGGCGGAGCCCCGCTCCTGGGTTTGAACGGTACCTGTGTCATTTGCCACGGGCGCTCCACGGCAAAGGCCATCGCCAACGCCATTCGCGTCGCGAAAGAATCGTCGGAGGGCAAGATCGACGAGGCAGTTGCATCGGAACTGCTGCAATTCACATCAGCCTCAGTGTAGGTTAAGAAGATGTTCCGCACCGTGTTTTTGAGGCTTGCGCTGGCGACAGCGCTGCTGCCATTTCTGGCGACGGCCAAGGACGATCCAGTGCAATGGACGCTGAAGGCCCGCAACAGCAGCGTGGCACCCGGGGGGGCGGCCATCTTCGAGTTGACTGCCACCATTCAGGACGGCTGGCATCTCTACTCGCCCACTACCCCTCCTGGCGGTCCCATCATCACCACCATTCGCCTGCCTCAGACGGATGCCGTCGCTAAATACCAGGTTTATCGGCCCGAACCGGTCCGCAAGATGGATCCGAATTTTCAGATTGAAACTGAAACTTACACGGGCAGCGCGATCTTTCTGGTTCAGGCCGACACTGCGAAGACCGCTTCGGGAAAGGTGCCCGTCGCGGTCGAAGTTCGCTATCAGGCTTGCACGGGAACGAAGTGCCTGCCGCCGGTTAAGAAGACTGTCTCCGATACTTTGACCTTTGCTGCAGGTGCTCCGGCCGCTCCTTTCTCGACCGTTGGCTACACATTGATTGGTGCTGCCTCGTCTCCACCCATTTCGGCGCCCAAGGCTGCAAGTTCGGCGGGTCCGTCCCCGGCCGCAACGCAGGATCTGCTTCCATTCCTCCTAACCGCCTTTGGATTCGGCCTCGCGGCGCTATTTACCCCATGCGTTTTTCCGATGATCCCGATTACCGTCTCCTTCTTCATTGGACAGGGCGGTGCCGATCAACCAAAGAAGTCGGGGTGGATCCAGGCGCTGATCTTCTGCCTCGGCATTATCGTCTTATTCACTGGCTTAGGCTTCCTGGTGACCGCCATCGCTGGCCCCTTCGGCGTAGTGCAACTCGGTTCCAGTCCCTGGGTGAATGGATTCATAGCCATCGTATTCTTCGCCTTCGGGCTTAGCCTGCTGGGAGCGTTCGAGCTTACCTTGCCCTCGGGAGTGCTCACCAAGTTGAACAGCGCCTCGCAAGGCGGCGGCTATGTAGGCACGCTCCTAATGGGTCTGACGTTCTCGCTAACGTCCTTCGCCTGCATCGGGCCCATCGTCGGCCCCTTGCTGATTGCGTCCGTGCAATCAAAAGGCGCACAGCCCGTACTCGGCATGCTGGCCTTTGCAACTGGCTTGGCCGCACCGTTTTTCTTTTTGGCGCTTTTCCCTTCCTATCTGCAGCGCCTTCCGCGCAGCGGCGGCTGGATGGCCCGAGTCAAAATCGTGCTGGGCTTTGTCGTGCTGGCGGTTATGCTCAAGTACCTCAGCAACGTCGATCAGGTGCTGCAAACTCACTGGCTGACGCGTGAGCGATTCCTGGCCGCATGGATTGTGCTGTTCGCGCTGCCTGGGCTTTATCTTCTCGGCTTGATCGTCATGGAAGGCATCAAGCGCGATGAACGCCTTTCCGTTTCGCGCGCCCTGATCGCAGCTTTGTTCTTAATCTTTTCTATCAGCTTGATACCCGGCCTTTTCGGCCAGCACTTGGGCGAACTCGATGCATTCATTCCGGAATCGACCGCTACTGGTATCGGTTCCATCTCGCAGGCCGCACCGGCAAACTACTTCAAAAACAACCTGGATGGTGCCCTTGCCACCGCCAAACAGCAGAACAAGCTGGTGCTGGTCAACTTCACCGGCTACGCCTGCACCAACTGCCATTGGATGAAGGCGAATATGTTCACCCGTCCGGAGATCCGTAGCCTGCTAGACAATATGGTTATCGTGGATCTTTACACGGACGGAACGGACGTTGAATCTGAAAAGAATCAAAAGCTGGAAGACCAGAAATTCTCGACGGTCTCCATTCCTTTTTACGCCATCATGGATCCGAATCAGACCGTCGTCGCCACCTTCCCGGAATCTACGCGGGACGCGCAGAAATTTATGGCGTTTCTCGAAAATAAATCCCCAATCGTATAATTGATCACGAAGCGGCCTCGTGGCGGAATTGGCAGACGCGCAGGATTTAGGTTCCTGTATTCGCAAGGGTGTGAGAGTTCGACCCTCTCCGAGGCCACCAAATTACTCGCCAACTATTTCCTGAAAGGTCCATGGGCAAGCTTCCGGAAAGGTATCTTCTCCCAGTTGCGTTTCGCTGGCCGCCTGGAGTCGCGCATCTTCGTAGGCATCAGCCACCAACGTAGCCACTTGCGGCCTCAGACTGGGACTTTCCGTCAGGAATCGAATAATGCCACGTCTTTGTATTCGAATGGAAAGCTCCCAGCTTCTAGTGGCCTTATCCGGTTGGAACTCGGCTTCGATGATAACCTAAACTTCGCTATGCCACGTCGCTCGGGAAACGTCTATCAGCCCGCAAATCCGCGCGAAGTGGCTCGCGCCATCTCTCACAGCCGGCGCGATTTTCTGCGCGGTGCCACCGGCGCAGCGTTGGCCGGAGCACTCCTCCATCCCTACCCTCTAAAGGCCATGGCTTCTCCTGCCGCCTCGCAAAAAGCCGTCGTTGTCACTTTCGGCGGCGGCGCGCGTGACGACGAAACTTTCGCCGAAGACGGCCAGCAGAACATCCCGCACATGTTGAACGACCTGGCGCCCCGTTCCACATTCTTCACGCAGGTTGTGAACCGCGGCATCTTGGGCCATTACGTCGCCACGGCAAGCATCGTAACCGGCGTTTACGAATCGTTCAACAACTTCGCGGCCGTGTCCCCCGACAACCCCACCGTTTTCGAATATTTCCGCAAAGACCTGCACCGCCCGTCCACTGACGCCTGGGTGATTGCACCCAGCAACGGCTTCAATCGCATCGGCGAAAGCGAGCATCGGGGTTACGGACCCGGTCTGGGCGCCGGAGTGATTCTGCCCAAGCGCCTGCTGGCCGCCGCCATGAAGACGGGAAATGGGGCTGCCTTCGATCATCTGCTGCGCGACAATTATGAGTCGTCCGTTTACAGCCCGATCGTCGGCGGCAATGACGTCGAAATGCAGCAACTGCTGGAAATCATGAAGCTGAGCGTCGGAGACTTTCTCAGCCGGGCCCGCAATCTGGCCAGTCCCGACGAACTCTCCGTTTACATCGCCAAACAGTTGATGCACCGGCTTGCGCCCAGCCTTCTCTGGATTACGCTGCACGATATTGACGTTGCTCATTCGGGCGCATTCTCGCTTTACCTGGAAGGCATTCAGCGATCTGACCGTTTATGTGCAGAACTGTGGAACACCATCCAAGCCGAGCCCGAGTACGCGAACAAGACGACTATGTTCATCATGCCCGACTTCGGCCGCGACTCCGATACCAGTTCGGGCGGCAATGGGTTCCAGCATCACCGCACCGGTGATCCCACCTCGCGCACAACGTGGATGATGGTGCTAGGTCCGAACGTGCATGAGAACACCATCGTGGAACGGCCGGTTGAATCCACCGACCTGGTTCCCACTCTTGGAGCGCTGCTTGGATTTGATGCGCGGCTCGCACAAGGCAAGCCTTTGCATGAGGTGTTGTAGATGCAGCCCGCGCAACTCCGCGAAAGCGACTTTCAAAGATATCCCGCAAAAGCGCGCAAGATCGCGATAGACAATCTGCCGCTGCTGCGATTGTTGCCGCTGGGATTCGTTCCGTTCCTGCTGAAAGAAGTCATTCTCTACGACTGGAAATTTCCAGCCGAGCAGCGTGAGCTCGATTGGCAGATGACGTACCTGACCGCGATGACGCCAGTTCACAGGGAAGAAGAGATGCGTAGCTTTGCGGCACTCACTCTGAACGAAAAGCTGGCGGCGCTCGACTGGGTGAACGCGCCAGCCCAGTTTCTGGAGCAGCTCTCCGCGCATCTTTGGGCTACTCACCAGATGGATGGGTTTCGAAGCGCTTCGGAGGATTATGTCCACAAGCTGAACGAAAGCTTGTCCGTAGAGCCGCTGCCGGCAGCGCGCCTGGGTGTCGTGCTGATTGGCCAAGGCGTGAATGCCAGCCCCTACCCGCTTTTCCGAAAACTGCGGCGGCAGGGTGTTCATTTCACCAATGTCGATCCGGCAGATGGTTTTCGAGTCATCTCGCAAGCGCTACGTGACCGTGCCGAGTTACATCCTTCGCCCTACAGCCACTGGCAGATCAATGGCGGCAAAACCGATGCCCTCTCCGGTTTTGCGTCCGTCTCCTACGATGCTCTGATGCCTGCGCGTAATGCCCTGGCGGCCAAGATGCTAAGCGCTTACGAAGCACCAAAGTTCGATCCGGAACAACTGCGTACGACACTCGCGCAAACTACCGTGGAGACGCTTGGCATACACTCTTCCGGCGATGGCATTATGGACCGATTTGCTTTAAGCCTGCTGACGGAGGGTTCGGGCACGCAGATTTACAGCACCACCTTTGTCCAATGGGGCGCGCGCGAAGCTCTCCGGAGGGCGCAGCCTCTGACGCTTTATGTGCGTTACGCTCCACGCCAGAAGGAGCGTTCCATGGACGAACTGCTTGCGGGC
Organism: Bryobacterales bacterium; assembly: GCA_003163855.1. Classification (GTDB taxonomy): domain Bacteria; phylum Acidobacteriota; class Terriglobia; order Bryobacterales; family Bryobacteraceae; genus Bog-105. The sequence goes on from PLRJ01000060.1 coordinate 67,830, forward strand.
ACAACCGGATTAAGCCAGACCGACGCGGAAGGCTCACTGATCGACGCCGACATGGGCGCCTACTACACATGGTTGAACCAGCAGCGTCTGAGCGAGGCCGCCAAAGCGCACTTTCTGGTATGGTTTGAAGGGCAAAGACAGGCCGTTGCGGTTGGTCCAGGGCTGGCGAAAGGAACCGTTAATGCTGCCACCATCACGATGGCGGCGCTCCTACAGAGGGTTCTCTGAAAACGCTCCTATCCGGGAAAATAATGCGTTTCGATAATATGGCGGTGGGAAAACTGTCGCCGGAATAAAACATATCGGCCGGATCGCCCGGCCACTTGCGGTGCAATTCACTACTAGGAAAGCAAAGTAATCATGCAGAGTACAAGATTTGTGGGGAAGAACGTCCTCATCACGGGAGCATCGTCAGGCATTGGCGAGGCCATCGCCATCAGGTTCGCGCAGGAAGGCGCTAACGTCGCCATCAACTATCACAGCGGCGCCGACCGGGCAGAGGCCGTGCGCGCTAAGTGCGCCGAAGCAAACCCAAAAGGCAAGATGATCACGGTAAAAGCGGACGTGGCTGATGAACAGGACGTAATCAACATGTATGCCGCAACGCTGAAGGAGTTCGGCACGCTGGATGTCCTGATCAACAATTCCGGCATCCAAAAGCCCGCCGCCAGCGACAAAGTTGAAATGGCCGACTACGATAAGGTCATCGGAGTAAACCTCCGCGGCGCATTCATCTGCGCTCGTGAAGCTATCAAGCACTTCCTGTCTCGCGGCGCGAAAGGCTCCATTGTCTTCAATTCGAGCGTCCACGAAATTATTCCGAAACCGAAATATGTGCCCTATTCCATCAGCAAGGGCGGTATGGAAAACATGACCAAGAGTCTGGCCTTGGAATACGCGGACAAAGGAATTCGCGTAAACGCCTGCGGACCTGGCGCCATTGTCACGCCGATTAACATGGCTTGGATCAACGATCCGAAAGCAAAATCCGAAGTAGAAAGCCACATCCCCATGGGTCGCGCCGGCACGTCGGAAGAAATCGCCGGAGTTTTCGCCTTCCTGGCATCGGACGAAGCATCGTACATCACCGGACAGACGCTGTTCGCTTGCGGCGGATTAACGCTCTATCCAGAATTCCGTGTCGCGTGGTCTTCCGGCGAATAGACAGTACGTTACAGCGGCAACTGCTCCGGTGGAGTCAGCTTTTTCGTGTAGAGCGGATGCGAAAAGTCATGCAGGTAGTAAATCTCTTCCTGCCACGCATCCGCATACGGCATCATCCAGCGCAGATTATTCAGCTTGCATAGCTTCTTGCTGTCGTGCTGCTCATTGAACTCACGAATGGCCAGAAACTCGCCCGCGAATTCGTTGTGGCACGCGTCTTCCGGCCAGATCATATCGTCGAAGTAACAACACACCCGTGGCAGCCGCGTCGCGTTCGCCCCTTCGAAGATTTGAAGAGCGGCTACGGTGGAACTGTAGTAATCCAGATCGAACGAAACGAAGCCTATAGGTGGAAATCCGCCCGCTTCAAGAAACGGAATCACCGTCTGACTAACGTCTCCCAACACCAGCTTCGCCGTGGATAGCCTTGCCTTCAACTTAGCCACATCCATCTGGTAGTCGCCTTGTTCCCAAACATGCGGCAGATCTCGAAAGTCGATCGGCTTAGGCAAACCCTTCTCGGCATCAAAGCCCCATACCTCGATGCGCACGCCGAAACGCGGGCTAATTTCCCGCGCCGCATGTTCGAGCGCCACCAGCCCCCTGCCGCCAGCCACACCAAACTCAATAACGGAAATCGCTTCCAAACCGAGGTTCTTCGCCTGCCTCGCCGCTGAATAAACTGCCCAGGCGTAATGCGGATAGCGATAAATGCCCAGCCGGACCTTGTTTTCGACGCTGCCAACCGGAACCCGCCGCCAGAGTTTTTGGAAACCTGGAACTTGAATGAGACCGCCCAATAAATCCATCAGAGGCTATGATGGCACTTCGCTTACTGGCGCCGTCTCCGCGGCTGGACGTCTAAGCGGAAAGCGCACACAGAAGCGCGTGTCTCCAGGCTTTGATTCGAACGTGATATCGCCCCGGTGATTCGTTACAATGCGGTACGCAATATCCAACCCAAGCCCTGTTCCTTCATTCACTCCCTTGGTAGTGAAGAACGGTTCAAAGATGCGGCTGCGAATCTCCGGCGGAATGCCTGGGCCGCTATCGATAATCTCAATCAACGCGTTGCGAGGCTCCAGATGAGTGCGGATCTGCAAAAGGCCTTTACCCGCCATGGCATCAATCGCATTGCCGATAAGATTCGTCCAAACCTGGTTCACTTCGCCGCCGCGCAGGCACAGCTTCGGAATGCTGCGGTCATACTCGCGAATCACCTCAATACCACCTTTCAGCCGGTACTTCAGCATGATGAGCGTATTGTCCAGACCTTCGTGAATATCGGTCTCCTGCTCAGGCATCTGGTCCATGTAGGAGTACTCTTTCACCACGCGAACCAGTTCCGATATTTTGCCCGTGGCGCTCTGAATTTCCGCCACTAAGCGAGCCATGGTGACCGTCGCCGCAAACCGCTTCATGCCGGGTGCCACAAACTGCTTCTGAACTTTCCCGAAGATCGGCTGCATCTTCTCCTTGGTGAGCCCAGCGTCCACCAGTGAGGCGGCCAGGCTCCAGCCATCGGGAACGTTCAAGCTCTCAAGATAGCCGCCAAGTTCCTCTTCACGCTCGCTGCGCTCCAGGGTGTCCATCGTTTCCATGCAAGAGGAGAGGCGCGCATGGTCATATTCAAACTGCGAAAGAAAGACCCGGTCTTCCAGCGAAAGATCGCTCTGGCTGAGTTCCAGATTTGCGCGGCGGAAGTCGTCAAGTGCCGAGGCGATGCAATCGGCCGCGCGCCGTGCCGCCGACGCCGGATTGTTCAATTCGTGCGCCAGGCCGGCCGATAGCTTGCCCAATGCCATCAGTTTCTCGTGCTGCTGATCGAGCTTTGTCGTTTCGCGGATTCTGTCGGCCATCAGGTAAACCATGCGCTCGTTCAGAACGGGCATGCGGCGCAACATTTCGGGAAAATGTTCTTTATGCAGACTGGCGCCGCGTGACTTAACCACTGCATGACCCGTGAACTGCGTATTCTTCAAGCGTGAATACGGCAGCAGGCCACCCACTTGGCCCGAGCGCATGGTGAACGTCCGTTTATCGCCGCCCTCCCATTCTGCGCGAATCTCACCATCAAACATCACCATCAATCGATCAATCGGCTGGCCCGGACGCATATAGATGTCGCCCGGCTCGAGTTCAATCGACTCCATCTGCTGGCGCATCCACTCCAGGTCTTCTTCTGGAAGATCGGCGAACATGGGCACGGTGCGCAAGTCCGACATCGCCGGGTGGACTGTTTCTTCAGTATGATTCTCTGCTGTCTCTGGCATACTAAACCTTGCTCAGGTATTGATGAACAAACTGTATAGCGACTGATCCCTCGCCCACACCTGAAGCTACTCGTTTGATTGAGCCATGGCGCACGTCGCCGACCGCGAAAACGCCGGGAATATTCGTCTCCAACAACCCGGGATCTCGATCCAGCTGCCAACCCTTCGGTCGTTTACCACCAATCATCAGGTCCATGCCGGTCAATATGAATCCACGCTCGTCGCGCTCCACTGTGTCCTGCAGCCAATCGGTCCGAGGCTCCGCTCCGATGAAGATAAATAAGGCTGTAGCCGGCACTTTGTTGGTTTCGCCCGACAGATCGCAAGTTATAGATATTGCCTGCAGCCGGTCTTCTCCGTGCGCTTCCACCACTCGAGAATTGAATTCCAGATGAATGTTTTCAGTCTGCTTAACCTGGTCAATCAGGTACTGCGACATACTGGCCGCCAGCGACTCGCCGCGGACCAGCATGATGACGCGGCGCGCGTATTTGGAAAAGAACATGGCGGCCTGGCCGGCGGAGTTGGCGCCGCCTACTACGTAAACCTCTTCATCGCGGCAGGACAGCGCTTCTGTCGAGGCCGCACCATAATAGACGCCGGCGCCCTGCAATCGATCCATGCCCGGTATGTCAAGCTTGCGCCATTGCACGCCCATCGCCAGCAGCAGTGTATGGCACGACAACTCCGATCCATTGCCCAGCTTTAGATAGCGATAAGGGCCGTCCACACGCAAGCCCGTGGCATCCTGCGGCGAAACAATTTCCACGCCAAACCGTTTAGCCTGCGTTACCGCGCGCCGCGCCAGATCTCCGCCCGAGAGACCCGACGGGAAGCCAAGATAGTTTTCAATCCGCGAACTCAAGCCGGCTTGTCCGCCCGGCGCTTCACGCTCCACCATCACCGTGCGCAACCCTTCGGAAGCGCCATATACGGCCGCCGCTAAGCCAGCCGGACCGCCACCCACAATGGCCAGATCGTAAAAATCCAACCCCGCTTTGGTTTGCAGTCCTAGCCGCGCTGCAACATCCGGAAGTTCCGGTTGGGTCATAGGATCGCCGCTCTGAAAGAACACGATTGGCAGCTTCTGATCGGGTTGAGCCAGGCTGTCCATCAAGCGCCGCACCTCGGGCTCGCGCTCCGCCGCCTCGGCATCTAACCACTGATAAGGAATCTGGTTGCGCGCCAAAAAATCCCGTATTTCGTAAGACTTTGGGGACCAACGCGTCCCCAGCACCCGGACGCCTTGAAACGGAGGCCGGAAGTTCGACTGCCAATCTCCCAGCAGATCGTCCAACACTGGATACAGAAGCTGCTCCGGCGGGTCCCACGGCTTCAGCAGGTAGTGATTTAGTTGAACTTGGTTGATAGCCTTAATGGCCGCATCCGTATCAGCGTACGCGGTCAGCAGGACGCGTTTAGCCTCCGGGTAGAACTTCACCGCCTCCACTAATGTTTCAATCCCGTTCATGTTGGGCATTCGATGATCCACTAACAGCAATGCCACGGGATCGTTCGTCTGCTTCAGGCGCTTCAATAAATCGAGCGCCGCCTGCCCCGACTCCGCCCGCATCACACGATAAGTAGAACTGTAACGTTTGCGCAGGTCCCGTTCCACCGCCCGCAACACATCCGGATCATCATCTACGGAAAGAATCACTGGCCTAGCCACTAAAGCTCTCCACCGCTAAACGCTTCGCGCATGTCTTCCCTTGGATTCTCGCAGAACAAAATTAGATTCGAGCGTTACGGCTTGGCAATGCTTCGGCTGTAAAGCTGGAAAGGGGCCCAATAGTAAGGCTTCTGATATCGGGTAGACTGCAACAGCGACCTTTTAGCTTCGCGTAAAGCGACAGCATAGCTGCTGCCCGACGCCACGCCCTCGTAGAATTTGCCCATCAAATCGGCCGTGGAACGGTCATCCACCTCCCACAGGCTGGTAACGGCATTGTGGGCGCCGGCTAAAAACGAAGCCCAGGCGAAACCAACCAGNNATAATGGCCGAGTCAAGCGGGCTGATGGAATCGGCATCTACATGCGCCGAAATATGAATGGTGGCAAAACGCTCCGGATGAGAATTCTGGAAAGCCTGCACCTGGGCTGCGCCTTGGGTCAACAACTGCGCTGAGTCTGCGAATTGTTTCCCGACGCTGGCTATCTCTTCCGCCGATTGCGCTAGTTCTGGGTACCCAGTACCGGCATATCGTGCATCTCCTATCAGCAGAGCCCGGTTGCCTGCAGGCGCGCTGGTCGAATTTTCCGCTAGCAGAAGTCCCAATGACGGCGCGACGGTTACCGTCACATCGTCGATCCAGTAATGAGGCGTGGGACCGTCGACCAGCAAAGTTTCAAAGTTAAGATTGTGCAAAGCGCCGTCCGGGATGATCGTTACGCGCGAGCCGGTAGGCGTAATCCCAGCCACCTGCCCAAGCAGTTCCTGATTAAGCCTTTTGCCAGCCGGGTCTGCTGTTTGCAATGTGTTCTCAAGACGAAGTTGAATCGACCGGTTGTAGGAAAACACATCTTTTTCAATACTCGCCTTGTCGATTAACTTGTACAAATGAATGCCTCCGGGCGTGATAGCCCAAAGGTAGGAATTCTTTTCCGCTAGCCAGTAGAAAAGCACAACGCTGTTCGACAAACGCGCCAATCGCCGTAAACGGTCCGCAAAGTCGGGCATTTCCCGGCTGCTGGCCCGCCCCTGCGTTAGCAGGCTATGGCTGGAATCGGCCACGGCCAGCGCTGTCTGCTCGTCCTGCTGTTTGATCAGGAAGTCAACATACCGCTGATAGAACGTTATTAACGTTGACAGAAACGTAATCTGATATTCCACGTTCTTCTGCGACGATCGGCCCTTCTCAATGAGACTTAGCGTTTCTTCAAACGAGCGCTTGGCCGCGGCAAACTGACCTAGCTTTTCTTGGATCGAAGCCAAATTCGCATACGCATTCCAACGAACAAAACTCAGCGGACAGTTGGCTGGTGCGCTGATTATCATCTGATAGGTGCTGGCCGCATCTTGGTAATTTCCGTGTGCCGCCGAAATAGCGCCCCGGTTCAGATCGATGGAGCATTTCAACTCCTTGTCTGGATCCTTTACCCTTGCGAAAAACGACAAGGCATCGGTATTAACTTTCTCCGCTTCATCCGTCGCACCTTGTTCCAGCAGCGTCTCAGCAAGTGCGATGGCCGCCGTCACCTGGTTGTTGGTTGCTGGCTTGGCGTGGCGCAGCGACTCGCGAAAGCTTTCAACGGACTCCGGCAGTTGGCGACGCAACAAATACAAATAACCGAGAACATAGTTCGGCCGAAATTTCAGATAATCGCCATCGGAATCGCGCAGCAGAGGTTTCGCCTCATTCAGGATTTTGAAGGAACGGTCGAAATCGCCCAGGCGGAAATAACACTCGCCCTGGTCCGACAGCGAAAGTACTTGGATGAAATGCGCCTGCGTCTTTTCCGCCAGCGGCGCCACTTGCTTGAAGTAGCCCAGCGCGTCGCCATAGTGTTCCTGGTCCATAGCATTGGAACCGAGATCAAGCAAAGCATCCGCCTCTTTTATTTTGAGACCGTGGGCACGCGCGCAATCTAGAGCCTGCTGCGCGGCTTCTTTCGCGCGCGTTGGATCCTGCACGAAGGCGTAAAGCAGTAGCAGCGCGTCGATCTTTGTATCCGGATCGTGCAAAGCTTGCGCACCTGCAATAGCGGTGCGGGCCATGCGCTCTCCTGCCGATGGATCGCCTGAAGTCCAGAACAGTAAATAGGCGCGCAGATAATGGAATCGAGGCAACAACGAAGAATACTTCTGAGGTGGCGCATCCTTCAGGAGTCCGGCTGCCTCCTTAGGAGCGTTGTTCAGCAGCAGCGCATGCGCATACTGTAACTGAAACTTCCAGTGAAATTCTGACCCAGGCTCGCTCTGCAACCATGCCCGCTTCGCCGGCTCTATAGCTTGTATATATTCAAAGCGGTCTAATTGTCCAGCAATCGAATTGAATGACTGCTGCTGGCTGCCTGGCTCGCGATTACAACCAACCGGCAAGCCGCAGAACAAAATCAGCACCGCAAAGCACGTTCTACGAATTGGGTGGCACGCCACTTCCGCTGGCATACGCATCGGGTCCTGCCAACTGCCCGCCACTTGGAGAACCAAGCTCAAACCGCAACAGCGTCACGCGCCTTGCATTTGCATAGATCATGATCTCGCCGAAAAAGATCCGGCCAAATCCCTCAACCGTTACCCGGTTCCCCTGAATTTGTACACCATCCGGTAGCGGCCCTTCAAAGCGCAGATTCTTTACAATCGTTGCCACAAAAAAGCTTTTATTACCGTCGGGAATCTCGTGCTTGGAGATCAATCCTCCCAGCCCCTTCTTGTCCTTCATACCGAGCGGCAGCAGCATGTGCGAGTATGTCTTTCGAAAATCGCCATCCTCGGCGTAGACCTTCAGCAGCTTTTCCCTGGTGTCATAGCGGCCATACATGTCGGTATCGGTCTCGACAATCAGCGTCGATGGCGTATCGGCAATGCCGCTCTTAAGCTGTATTCCCTCGAACTTCGCTCCCAACGAGCCAAAAGATAACGGCTCCTGATATTGCGAAGTGTTGGTCATATGCACGTGCAGCAACTGCGCCGTAAAGGTGCGCCTGGCCGAAGGTTCCACATCAACCTGGTCGATCTTCAAATCTGTCAGGCGTGCTTCCACCGAAGTTTTTGTCGGCAGCGTGTTCTGGCCATGATTGTTGTGGGTAAACTCTACCGCGAGCTTGGGATCGAGATAATCCCCCAGCACCCGAGAATACGCGCTGCTGAACGTTACCAGATCTTTGTAATGGTACGGCTTAACGTCATCGTTCTCCAGCAGTGTTTCGGACAATCCTCCGCTGACCGGAATAACGCTGGCTGCAACGGACTTTATAAACGCATCTTCAGGGCGTCGAATGTGCCCTCCGAATGCAACTGCACTACCACTGAATGCAAATCGCTTGTCGGGTATTGGGGGATCAACGCTCATGAATAAAATGTCCTTAGATGTGAAATGGGTAACGGCTTACCAGCATACTCATTTGTTATCTTGAAGCGCAAATGGAAAGGTGATGGAGTCGCTCGGGGCAGCGGCCGGATGCAGAACCATGCGATAGCGCCCGGGCGGGAAAAGCTTTGCCGGAACGGGCACATTCAGCAGGAACGCGGCAGATGTGGCAGGCGCAGTCGTAACACTCAACACGCTTGCCCCAGCATCATTCTGGAAATCGCAAATGAAGCTATCCGGCTTCGACGCATCCACCCGGAAACTCAGCCACAAAATCTTGTTCGACCGCTCAACTTTCAATGGCACAGGATTACTTCGGGCCGCGGGAACAATCTGGCTGCCGTCGGGAATGATCTGCGCTTGGTAAACGGGGGAGCGTCCAAGCTGAAAGCAAAGCACCACGGCCAAGATCGCGGCAGCAAAGCTGGGAATTAAGCTGGCTGGTTGCAGCCATGCCCTCCAAGCGCTCGCTCGCTCCGAAACTCCAGCTTTACGCTCGCGGGCGACTTGCTTCAGGTTTTCTGAAATCGTGAAGTTTTTCTTTACTTCGTCCGCGCAAATCGGACAGTTGAACATATGCGATTCAAATTCAACGCGTTCATCTTCGGAAAGCTCGTCCAGGAGGTATTTTGAAGCAGTTTGCTGTTGTTCAGCCATTTCGTGTTCCATAAACGCCGGTTACTTTAAGGTGACTTAAAGCCGGTACAACGTTTCACTTACTTCCCGTTTTTTTCGCTTTTATTCTTATAGGGTCCGGTCGGCTTCCAGGACTTTCCGGAAGCGGCCAAGCGCGCGGTGCACCTTCAAGCGCAGGTGATTGCGGTTAATGCCGAGTTCGCTGCAGATATTATCTTTATCCTGTTCCTGCAGAAAAACCTTTTCGATAATGATGCGATCCTTATTATCCAGTTTCGTCAGCGCACCCGCCAGCAACGCCTTCCGCTCGGCATTAATGCAATTGAATTCAGCGTTCACCGCTTGGGAGACAGGTTCCGGCAGATTCTCAGGTGTTTGCTGAAAACGGTTGCCGGCGCGGAAGAATTCCAAAGCTATGTTGTCGCAGAACGAATTCACCCAAGCGCCCAGGCGTTCAGGGTTTTCAAGGCTGCCCTTGTCACGGAAGTATTTGAAAACGCGCAGTAATGTCTCCTGCGCAACATCTTCTGCCTGCGAGTTATCACGCAGTTTGGAGCGCAGTTTCACCACCAGCAGCTTCGTAAAATAGCGGCTGAAATGGACACACGTTTCCGTTTCCCCCTGCATCAGGCGGTCTACGTAAAGCTGGTCGAACGGCTGCTTATCCGAGTGGTTTGCCGGGGCGCCTCGATAGGATACTCCGGCAACTTTAAATCCTGGTGCGGTTGATGTTGCCATGAAAAACTCATTAATGGACGCCCGTGAACAAGTGATTCTGCGAGCACCGTCAACAGCTGTGCACTTGGAGGACCAACTTTTTGCAAGTATTTTTTCTGCTCACTCGGAGGCGAGGCCGATAAGGGTTTTAGAGCAACAAAAGGAGGCTAGGTGAGATGAATCATCGTTATAAGGTCAGAGTCTTTTCGAGTAATGAGGGGGACGGGGAGATTGCGGCGGGGACCATTGTTCAAGCCATCGAGAGGAGCTTTTATGTTCAGGCGCGAAGCGCCGACGACGTGGAGAGGGCCATTCAACTGGACATATCGAGGCATAAGCTTGCTAAAGGACGCGTTTATCAAGTGTGCCCGCAGTTTGGAAACCCCGAGCCCATCCGTGCGTTCTCGGTGGCTGCGGATGGAGCCGTCCAGCGGGCGTTCTTAGACCCCGCTCAGGGCATTTATTCGGAATTTCGCAGGATCCGCTACGAAGATATCCGCCAGTCTTCGCGCGAGAACCTTGTGCCTGAGTTTCAGCAAGCTTCCTAACTGATCCTTTAAATCGTTCAGGGTGCACACTGGAGAGGAGAGGGCACCCATTGAGAAAAGTCGTTGCTATTACAGGAGCTTCCAGCGGTATCGGAGCTGAATTTGCCCGGCGCCTGGCGCCTGATCATGACCTGCTGCTGATTGCACGTCGAGAAGACAAGCTGCTTGAACTGGCTGCCAAGCTGACAGAGCAATATAACTGCGAAGTTGAAACCATGGTCGCCGACCTGAGTTCCGACGCCGGCATAGCCGCAGTCGCCGAAAAGCTAAAGACCCACCCCCGGTTAACTATTCTGATCAACAACGCCGGGTTTGGCGCGCGCGGCCGGTTCTGGGAGTCACCGTTGGAAGTGCAGGATCAAATGCACATGCTTCACGTGATGGCAACCGTCCGCCTCACTCATGCGGCACTGCAAAATCTGGTCGCGCAGGATTCCGGCGCCATCATCAACGTCGCTTCCGTCGCCGCCTTCATTCGCAGCCAGGGCGCGGTCAGTTATGGCGCCACAAAAACCTGGATGACGACTTTTACGGAAGGACTGTATCTGGACTTGAAAGGAGCCGGGTCGCGAGTTCGCGTGCAGGCGTTATGTCCCGGCTTCACTTACACTGGATTCCACGATGCCATGGGCGCCGACCGTCCCAACCTGGCGGGCTCCCGCTTCTGGATGACTGCCGAACAAGTAGTAGACGCCTCGCTCAATGGCTTGCTGCTGAACAAAGTGTTCGTGATTCCAGGCTGGCGTTATCGGTTGATCACGGCGTTGCTGCCGAAGCTTCCTTCGGCGCTCCGCTTGCAAATGGAGACGGTTCTTGGACGGCGCCGTGAGGCGCAGATTCTGCAGCAGCAGGCGGAAGCCAAGCAACTGGCCCGATAGCTGCCGGTTATTTCTTCCCGAGCGCCGGCGCAAGAACGACCTTCATCAGGTTCGGTTCTCGCGCGTGCAGCCGCTGAAACCACTCGGCTCCTTGTTCCAGCGGTGCGACCGCGCTAATCAGCGGCTTCACATTAATCGCGCCGCGCGCCAGCATGTCGATGCACTGCGGATATTCACCAGAGGACGCAGCGGACCCTTGCAGCCGAAGCTGACGGCCAACTACAATTTGCAAAGGAATCTCGGCGGTGGGCGAAACGTTGCCTATCAGGGTTACGGTTCCACCTTTGCGCACAGAATCGATAGCGGTTCGAATGGTCGCCGTGCTGCCGACCGCCTCCAGTGCCACATCCACTCCGGCGTCGTTGGTATGCTTCATCACCTCCGCCGCCACGTCCGCAGTCTTGGCGTTAATCACCGNNACCGTAGTGGCGCCGAGTTCGCGCGCAAGTCGAAGACGGGTGTCATCTATATCGGACACAAGCACTGTGGTGCAACCGGCTTCACGCAAGGCTTGCAACACCAGCAGACCGATCATGCCTGCGCCAACGACAAGTGCCGTTGAACCCGGCTTCATTTCCGAAACGGCAACCGCGTGCACGGCGACAGCTAGTGGTTCGACCATGGCAGCTGCGTTAAACTCCACCGATGCGGGCAAGTTGTAGAGCACGCGTTGCGGCACAACGACGTAGTCGGCGAAGGCGCCGGGACGGCGAAAGTCCGGCGTAGAAACACCTAGAATCTGGCGGTTCTGGCAGAGATTCATTTCGCCGCGCAGACAGTATTCACATTTGCCACAGTAGATGGTGGAGTCGAAAGTGACCCGGTCGCCTTCTTTACTGCCGGACACGTGAGCACCAACAGCCGCGATGGTTCCGGCGGCTTCGTGGCCCATGATAATAGGCGGAATACGGCGCCCGGTGCTGCCATCGAAGCCATGAACATCGCTGCCGCAGATGCCGCAGGCCTCCACACGTATCAGAACTTCTTCGGGGCCCGGCAGCGGCATGGGAACTTCCACCATCTCCAGGCGATTGTAGTCAGCGAGCAATAATGCCTTCATCATCACTAGGATCTTATCGAACCGTGGCGAGGGTTGGCGGCCACGACCAGCTCCGCTCGCTACGAGCGACGTCTAGGCAATTCGGCCCAAAATTTTCAACAAAAGCCACCAGTGGACACAGAAACAGAGTGGCGCGACGATACCTTCGAACGATCCGGCATATTATCGTCCCGATTCCAAGTGAAGCGAGAAGCCTCCCCGCTTTTAATCCCCGGCGGGAAGCGCCCGGGTCTTTAAATCTGCCAGCAAGCGGTCCACCTGATCGGCTTTTTCCATCTCGAGCAGACGCTGCTCGGCGCTGGGAAGACCGTTTGCCAATTGACCGAGGCCTTCTGCTTCGACATCGGCAACCTTCGTGCGGGCGCGGTCGAACCTTGCTTCCGTTTGGACGTCCTGCAGGTTTCCTGCTCCAGCCTTCAACATCAGCCGAGCCCGGCGATGCTGGGCCACCAGCAGCTCGGTCTTAGCTTTAGTCTCGGCGATCTTCTGCTCCAGCCGGTGCAGCGCGTCGCGCAGCATCTGGACCGAATGCGACTGATCTTCAATCTGCTGCGCGAAGTTTGTTGCTGCGGTCTCATAGGTCAGCGAGCGCTCAATCGCCACGCGCGCCAGGCCCTCCTCGTTCTTGTGAACGGCGAACTCGGCCTTGCGCAGCCACTCGCGCTGGGAAGCAAGGTTTTCCTGCTGCTTCTTCTCCAGTTGATGCTGGTCGGCAATGGCCATCGCCACCTGCGTCTTTACCTGCATGTACTGGTTCTGCATGTCGAGGAGAAGCTGCTTCAGCAGCTTCTCCGGATCTTCGGCCTTGTCGATGAGGTCGTTCAAATTAGCTTTGATGAGCGTTGTCACTCTATCGAGTAGTGCCATAGTGTTGTTCCTTATTTACCTTTCGAGACATCGGGGTTGATGATGCCGTTCACGTGATCGCCCATGCCGCGCACTTTGCCTAATAGTTCGGACATCGGCATGCCCGAAAGAGTTTCAAACAGAGCCGGCACCTGCGCGGCAATTTTGACCATGTCGCCGGTGATGTGGTTCATACCTGACGTGCCCTCGCCGGTAGAAACAATGGTGATCTTATCTACGTTGGCCAGAGGGGACGCCAGCGCCCGCACCACGTCTGCCATGTTGGTGATGATCTTATCCGCGACGGCGGCTTGGTTCCACTGCTTATAAGCTTCGGCCTTCACGTTCATGGCTTGCGCCTCGGCTTCACCCTTCTTCAAGATGATTTCGGCATCGGCCTGACCTTGCAGCCGCGTGGCTGCAGCGTTACCCTCAGCCTCGGCGATGGTCTTCTGACGCAAAGCATCGGCCATGGTTTCAATGCGCTTCTTCTCCGCTTCCACGTTCTTTAAAACTGTGGCGGTAAGTTCCCTTTCATGCCGGATGATTTCGGCTTCCTGAACCTTGATCTCCTGTTCCTTCTCTACCTGCCGCACCTTAACCGACTCCACCACTACCTGCTGTTGCATGATGTTGGCCTGAATGTCGTAGGCTTTGTCGGCTTGCGCCTGCTGGCGCTTGATGGTTTCGACGTATTGCGCGCGTTTGATTTCAAGATCACGTTGCGCTTCCGCCTGCGCGCCGAGCGAAAGTGATTGCGCCTGCACTCGCTCCTGGTCGGCCTGCGAGGTGGCCACGGCGGCTGCCCTGGTGGCCTCGGCACGCCGAATGGCGGTGTCGCGTTCCGCTTCGGCGGCGGCTACATCGGCGTCGCGTTTGATGCGCGCGATGTCGGGCCGTCCCATATTGCTGATGTACTCGTTCTTGTCGCGGACTTCCTTGATGGTGAACGAAACCACTTCCAGACCCATCTTGCTCATGTCTTCGGCGCAGGTGCCGCGCATGCGGTCACCCACCATTTCGGGCTCTTTGACAATCTGCTCCACCGAAAGCTGGCCGATGATGCCGCGCAGGTGGCCTTCCATGACAAGCCGGATCAGCCCTTCACGCGCCGCGTCGGACTTCGTCAGAAACTGTTCCGCCGCCGTTCTTATGGACTCGGGGTCGCTCTTCACCTTGATCTGAGCTACCGCTTCCACCGTCACGGCGACACCTTGCTTGGTGTAGAGGTCCTGCTGCGGCGCCACATCAAAAGACATCAATTGGAGTGAAAGCTGACGGTATGTTTCGATCATCGGGAAAATGAAAGTACCGCCGCCGTTAATGATTCGGGTTTTGCGCAAACCGTAGACGATGATGGCTTCGTGCGGACCCGCCTTACGAAAGAGCGTAGCGGCCGTGGCCATAAACACCAGAACTACGAGCACCAAGATAATCACAAAAATCGCAACTTCACTGAACATGTCAGTTCTCCTTTGGCGATGCTTCGGGCCGCGCAGTTTCGCCGGCCGACTGGGTCATCGCCTCCCAAGTGCGTACATACGCAATCCCTTTTTCGAAGCGGGTAACGACCACTTCTTCTCCACGCGGAATGGGGATGCCCGATTCGCTGCGGGCACTCGCCAGGCGGCGCGCGCCCTCGTGGGTATAAACCAATTCGCCGACACCATCGGCACGGATGGTGCTGGAAACGCGGCCTAAAACTCCCACCATCTCGAAGTCGGCTGGATCAAGATGGCGCTCGTGCTTCATCAGCCAGCTGAGGAACGACGCTATCAGGAACGCGCCTGCCAAGCCCATAACGACGGCTATCGCCAGGTTGACCCAGAACAGCCAACCCGAATATTTGTTCAACAGGTAGCCACCGCCTCCAAACCAGGCGAGAAACACCGCGATAGCGCTGGGATTTAGCAGGCTCAGCAGCCAACCAGGGGCGCCGTGGCCTGCATGACCATGGCCGGCCTGACCGTGGCCGATACTGCCGTGCCCATGCCCCATGTGACCAACGTGAAAGCCGCCCAGCAGGAACGACACTAATGCCCAGAGTGTTCCCACACCAAAGCAAATCAGATAGATTTCAGGCCAATTCATCGCGCAATACCTCCTTGGGTTTCAACACGTCCCACAGCCTGTTCAACAAGCCGGGAGCATCCAGCACCTCGGCCAAGAGCAAGATACATTTGCGGGTGTCCTCATGTCGCGCAACCTTCAGCAAAGCCTCCGCCAGCGGGGGGTCGCGCCGGAAGCGCTCAACCCCTTGAATAAGCCAGAGGTCGAGTTTGTCTTCCTGCTCGCTAAGATCGGTAATAAGTTCGGTCTGGAAGCCTTCTGGATCATCCACCAGATAACCCGGATGAACTTTGAAGAACCTGGCCAGCAGCAGCCGGGTTGTATTAGTAAGGTGCTTTCGCGTTCCATTCTCTAATTGCGAGAGGTAGGACTGGCTGATGGACTTCTTCATCTCGCGCTTGATGGCCGCAACGATCTCCTTTTGCGTCATCTCGCGGTCTAATCCGCGCAGATGCCCCTCTACAGAGCGCAGATAGCGAATTTTAGCGGCGACATTCATGACGATTTACTTAATATTGCAATCTGCTAATTAAATATCACGGATTGCAATAAGCGGCAAGGGAAATCGAGCCAACCCTTGGTACTGGCCGATTAGTTTGAAGGAAGGGGGGAGACGGCTCGGCCTTGCGGAAAAGTAAACGGAGGCGGTTAAAGCTGAATGCGGAATAGTCCGGATCGGATAAAAACTACCTCCGTCCACCGCGCCCCCCGTCCACCGCGACCCGGCACGTTGGAAGTGGGACCGGCGGACCGGTCGATGCGGAGAAATCGTATTGCTAGAATCACGGCAAGGAAGCAAAGGATGAAACTTGCGGAGGCACTGGCCTTGCGGGCGGATCTCCAGAAACGTCTCGAGCAATTAAAGCAGAGGCTCGTAAAAAATGCGCGTATCCAGGAAGGTGACGCTCCGGAGGAGGACCCAGGTGAATTGCAGGCCGAGTTGGAGAAGTCGGCACGGGAACTGACTTTGCTGATTCAGCGTATCAACCGGACAAACGCTCAGTCTACATTTGGAGCCGGAACGCTTGCCGATTCACTTGCCGAACGGGACGTCCTGAAAATAAGATATACCGCCTATCGGGAGTTAGCCAATGCGGCTTCGACATCCCAAGGGCGCACTACGCGTTCGGAGGTGAAGTTCGTCAGCACAGTGAGCGTGGCGGCCACACAGCGAAAGGCCGACGACCTTGCGCGGGAGTATCGGGAGCTTGACACGCGAATCCAGGAAGCGGACTGGTTGACTACTTTATTGGAATAGGACGAGTAGGTAGTTGGCGAAACGAGAGGTGAGCACGACCCTCCGGCGGGGCAATGCCGATCTGGTAGTGCGAGGGCAGCATTAAACGGTTCGATTCCGACCGCACAGCGTATGCCCCGTATTTCGTACAAACGCACGGCGTATTGTAACCGTGTACAACCGTGTGCTGATCTCGTATTCGCCGGCGAGGGTGGGAACGGGGCACTCGTCCAGGCATTAGCCGCCACCCGGTTTCAAGGAAAGGCGACGTCGGAGCGGTGCGGTAGGGGACACGCCTGCGGTTCGGACCTGGGTGGAGGACGGAATCCAGCCTGGAGTGTCCCCGAGAGGCTTTTCGGTTGCTGGGGAGAAGAGGAGTCAGTGGCTCGTCGCTAAACCGCCGCCCCCTTCAACTTATCCACCTCGTCGTAAAGCCGCTTAATCCGCTGCGTGCGCGAATTCACAAACAACTCATTCTCCGTCAAATGCAGCAGCCACTCCGTTTGCCTCTGCCCGCCTATCACAAACTTTGTCGTCGGCTCATTGATGTCCTGGATGTGCACCTCCAGGTAAACCCGATCAGTCAGTTCGCCGTTCTCCGGTGACTCATGCCATGTTCCTGAATGCATAATCAGCACATCACCCGGCCGCGTATTCGTCTCCACCTTCGGATATCCCGCCGGGAGCACGTTCGAAATCTCGCCCGCATCGCCCAGGTATCCATAGTTGTGCGTGCCCGGATACAGTACCAGCCCGCCATTGGCGTAATGGCAGTGCGTCAGCGGAATAAACAGTGAGTAGCGCTGGAAACTCCCAATCTGGTAGCACGTGTCCTGATGCAGGAACACGGACAGGAAATTCTTCTTGTCTTTCTTCACAACACGGATAAAGTCCGCGCCCACGTTGCCGCCGAAAAAGTTGCCGGCGATGCTCCGCAGTTCAGGTTCAGCCAGAATGTCATGCAGCGGATTCTCGTGCTTAATCTTCACCTCCGTCACATGGAAAGGTGTTTTCTCAAGACCCGGTCCGCCAAGATGTTCGAAGTACGAAGCCGCATAGCGCGCGATCGTCTCCGGCCGGAACGCATTCTTCAGCACAAACATGCCGAGAAACGCCAGCACCTGATGGTCAAGCGACTCCGCTATATACCGTTTGCTCTCGATGATCGCCTTCAATTTCTCGATAGGCGCACTGATCTTCTCGCTCACACACACTAAGTAGTTGGACATGCGGCTATCTCTCGTAACAAAAACGGAGAGCCAGCCGACGTGCCGCCAACTATTCGCATATGGCTTTGTATCGCGGGAAGCCAACCCTATTCCCATGAATCTACTGGTCTACTGCTCCGGCGGGTTCGGTAAAGAAGTCATCGACATTGCGCGCCGCCTCAACAAAGCCTATCTTCGCTGGGACCGCATCGCCTTCATCGACGATATTCGCGCCTCAAATTGCGAGCAGGAACCCGCCCACTATGGCTTGCCGGTGTTCCAATTGGAAACGGCCTGCGATCATTTCGCCGATTATGAAACAGAAGCCGTCATCGCCAACGGTGAGCCCTCGGTGCGTAGCGCACTGCTTGAGAAACTCGATGCCGTCAACGTGCGGCTGGCCACCCTGATCGACCCTTCTGCCGTAGTCTCAGAAACGGCGCTCATCGGCGACGGCGGCATCGTCTTTCCAGGCTGTTTTATATCGAGCATGGCCAAACTGGGCCGAAACGTCGCTATCGTGGCCGGTTCCATGGTGGGACACGACACCATCATCGGCGACAACTGCGTCATCTCCGGCCATGTCAACATCGGTGGCGGCTGCATCATCGGCGGCGACAGCTATGTCGGCATGGGCAGCCAGATCAAGCAGAAGACCAGCATCGGACGCGGCGCTGTTGTCGGCATGGGATCGGTCGTGTTTGCGGATATTCCGGAAGAAGTAATCGCCCTGGGCAATCCGTGCCGTCCCATGCGGCCGAATACCGGCAAGAGGATCTTCGCGTAAATGAGTAATAAAGACCGATACGATCACGTCTTTTTTCAGTCGTTCACCCTGCAGCCGCAGGACCTGAACGAAAACCTTATCTACAACTCCATCCCTAGCTGGGATTCCGTTGGCCACATGTCCATGATTGCCGCGCTAGAAACCGAGTTCGACATCATGATGGAAACCGACGACATCATCGATTTCAGCTCGTACTTCAAAGGCTTTGAAATTCTTGCCAAGTACGACGTCAAGATAGTCACGCCTGGAGGAAGTCATCCCTTTCCATGACGAGCTTTTAGGTAACACGCGCAAGACGGGCGCGGGGTCGGGCGCCCCGCCGAGAGGGCTAGGGAATGCATTTCTTCCCTGGCGGCGCGCAGCCGTGCCCTTTGCGCTTCGCCAGTTCGGTCAGGCTGCCGCGCTCATCACCCCTGCCGGCGAGACTCTAACCTATAACGACACCGCCGCTGCGGCCGATAACTTCGCGACGCACATCGGCCCGCGCAAGTTGGTGTTCATTCTGGCTTCCAACTGTGCCGAATCGGTGATTGGGTATCTCGGGTGCCTCGGTGCCAAAGCGCCGGCGGCGCTGTTAGCCCCGAACATCCACCCTGATCTCCTCAGCAATCTGCTGCACCTCTACCGCCCGCATTATTTATGGCTGCCGCGTGGCCGCGCTAGTGTCCTGCCTGCTGGCGCCGAACTCTTCGCTTTGGGCGATTACGTGCTCGGTGCCTACTGTACAGAACCACTCGAGGTATTCGACCAACTCGCCCTACTCATGCCAACTTCTGGTACCACCGGTAGTCCTAAGTTCGTTCGCCAGTCCTACAGCAACCTGGCGTCTAACGCCGCGGCCATCGCGAGTTACCTGCAAATCTGCGCCTGCGACAAAGCCATCACTACGCTGCCCATGCACTACGTTTATGGCCTGTCCATCATCAACTCGCACTTGCAGGCCGGCGCTGCAGTCGTCCTCACCACGGCCGGATTGATGGAAAAGCGCTTCTGGGAGTTGCTCAATTCTCAGCAAGTCACCAGCCTCGCTGGAGTACCTTACACCTACGAGCAACTTAAGCGCCTTGCCTGGCATCGCATGCAGTTGCCCAGCCTTCGCACGATGACTCAGGCCGGCGGCAAACTGCACCCCTCGCTTGCCGTTGAGTTCGCCTCGCATTGCCTGGCGAAAGGCATTCTTTTCTATCTTATGTATGGAGCGTCGGAAGCTACGGCCCGCATGTGCTATCTGCCGCCCCACCTGGCGCTTGAAAAATCGGCCAGCGTGGGCATTCCCATCCCCGGCGGCGAACTCTGGCTCGAAGATGAAACACGCCAACCTATCACCCAGCCCAACGTTTCGGGCGAGCTGTGTTATCGCGGTCCCAACGTTGCTCTAGGTTATGCCCACTCCCGCGCTGACCTGGCGCTCGGCGACGAGTTCCACGGCACTCTCAGAACAGGCGACCTGGCCCACTGTGACGAGGACGGCCACTACTACATCACAGGACGCAAAAGCCGCTTCATTAAGTTATTCGGCAACCGGGTGAGCCTGGAAGACATGGAGCAGTTGATTCGCAACGCCGGCATCGATTGCGCCTGCACGGGCGACGACCAGGCACTCCGAGTGTACGTCTCCAAAGTCTCCGAGCACGACGATATCGCCTCTTTCGTGCAGCAACTCACCAACCTGCACCGTTCCGTCATTAAAACCACCGTCATCGATTCCATACCCAGAAACGAAGCCGGGAAGATCATCTATGCGGAGCTTCCCTGATGGAAGATCTAATGGCGACCGCTCCGTTCTCGCTCGACGCCCCTGCCCGGCGCAGAATCTGCTCGGACGAGTTGTCAAATCTTACCCGCCATCACTACGAACAAAGCCCGGAATTCCAGCGAGTCGCCACGCTATTCGGCTACTCTGCAAGCGCGTGTAAACCGGTTGAAGACCTGCCCTTTCTCCCCATTCGATTGTTCAAAGAATTTGAACTTCTCAGCGTTCCTCGCGGCGAGATCATCAAGACCATGACCTCTTCCGGAACTTCCGGCCAGGCTGTCTCAAAAATCTTTCTCGACCGCACTACCGCCACTAATCAAACTAAAGTCCTGGTGAAAATCGTCTCCTCGTTCACCGGCGCCAAACGACTGCCCTTGCTGATCGTCGATAGTCCGTCCGTTATCAAAGACCGCAATCTTTTTTCCGCGCGCGGCGCCGCCATCCTCGGCTTTTCCATGCTGGGCTGCGATCCCACCTATCTCCTCAACGACGATTATCAGATCGATTTCGGCCGCCTCGACGCTTTCCTCGAAAGGCATGAGGGGAGCAAAGTACTGCTTTTCGGTTTCACTTTCATCGTTTGGCAGCATCTGTGCCTGGCGCTGGAATCCACGGGCCGCCGACTCGAACTCGATGGCATCCTGCTGCACGGTGGAGGCTGGAAAAAGCTTGCCTCACTGGCGGTCGATAACCAGACTTTCAAAGCCCGCGTTGCCGGCCTCTGCGGCATCTCCACCGTCTGCAACTACTACGGCATGGTGGAACAAACAGGCTCTATCTTCCTCGAGTGTTCCGCGGGCGTTCTGCACGCCTCTATTTTTTCCGACATCATCGTGCGCGACCCCGTGACTTTCGTTCCTCTCCCGCCGCGCCAGGCCGGCCTGCTGCAAGTGATCTCACTGCTGCCCACCAGTTATCCCGGCCATTCCCTGCTGACCGAAGACGTGGGGGAAATCCTCGGCGAGGACGACTGCCCGTGCGGGCGCAAGGGCAAGTATTTCGCCGTCCACGGCCGCGTCGTCAATGCCGAAGTCAGGGGGTGCAGCGATGTGTATGCTCCCCAATAGCAATGGTCTGCGCTATGTCCTCGGCAGCCCGGTTGGCTTCTTCGCTCAACCGCTGCCACCTTTCGCGCCGCCGGTTTGCGATCTTCTAGCCAACCTTTCTGCCCAGCTTGTCGCCGACCACGAAACCCGCACTATGCCGGACGTCGTCGCCTTCGCCTGGTGGTGCCGGAAAGCCAACATGCAGCGCCTGGCTGCTGGTTATGAGGACGGTCAACTGCGCCTCGGCCGCGGCTTGGCCCTGCACATCACGCCCACCAATACTCCCATCAACTTCGCTTTCTCCTGGGCATTCTCACTGCTGGCCGGCAATGCCAACATCGTGCGCCTGCCGAATCGCGATTTTCTGCAGGTCGAGTTCGTCCTGCGTCATCTGCGGCTGCTCTTAGCAAATGAATTATGCACCAGGAACGCCTTTATCCGCTACGGCCACGACGAAGAAATCACCAGCGCGCTCAGCGCCCTCGCCGACGTGCGCCTCATCTGGGGCGGCGACTCGACCATTCAAGCTGTACGGAAATCTGCTCTGCCGCCGCGCGGCCTCGACCTCGCCTTCGCCGACCGCTACTCGCTCTGCGTCCTGTCACCCGACGCCGTTCTGGCCTTGGATGCAGCCTCAGTCAAGCAGCTTGCGATGCACTTTTTCAACGATACGTACCTTATGGATCAGAACGCCTGCTCGTCGCCCCGCCTGGTGATCTGGCTTGGCAGCGCGTCCGAAACCGCTGACGCGCAAGCCCGTTTCTGGACCGTTCTGCAAGCCGAACTCGATCGACGCTATCAACTCACCGCCTCCTCCGCCGTCGATAAATTCACTCAAGCCTGCCGCGACGCCATCGAACTCAATGGCAACGTAACGGCATTTCAGCGCGCCGATCCGCGCCTTTACCGGATTCCGCTCAACCATCTCTTCACCGGGATCGAAGAACGCCGCTGCGGGCATGGCTACTTCTATGAATTCACCACCAGTTCGCTTGACCAGCTCGCACCTATCGTTAACAGTAAATACCAGACTCTGACATACTTCGGCGTTGTCAAAGAGGAACTGGCCGCTTTTGTGGCAAACAACCGGCTGAGCGGTATTGACCGCATTGTTCCCATCGGAAAGGCGCTTGACATCGGCCTCACCTGGGATGGCTTCGATCTCATCCGAACTCTCTCCCGCGTTTGCGAGGTTACCTAATGCTTGAAGGAAAAACAGCTCTCATCACAGGCTGCCTAAAAGGCATCGGCTACGAAGCCATGCAACTATTCGCTCGTTCCGGAGCCAACATTCTGGCCTGCTGCCAGCATCAGGACCCCGCCTGGGAAGCTTCTCGTCAACAACTCGCCGAAGAAGCCGGCGTCACCATTACCCCTTTTTATTTCGACATGGCCAACGCGGAAGAAATCCGATCCGCCATGAAGCAACTGGCTGCCCAAAAGCACAAAGTAGACATCCTGCTGAACATTGCTGGCATCGCGCAGGATTCGCTCTTCCAAATGACCACCCTCGACAGCATGCGCTCTGTCTTCGATGTCAACTTCTTCTCCCAGATGCTCATCACCCAATACGCCAGCAAGCTGATGGCGCGCCAGGAATCCGGCAGCATCGTCAATGTCTCCTCCATCTCAGCCATCGACGGGAACGCCGGACAGATCTCTTACAGTTGCTCCAAAGCCGCCCTCATTGGAGCGACGAAGACACTGGCAACCGAACTCGCGGAACACAACATCCGCGTCAACGCCATCGCTCCTGGCGTCATCAAAACCGGCATGACCACTGCTCTCCCTGCTGCTGCGCTCGAAAATCTCTGCGCCCGCATCCCGATGAAGCGCATGGGGTTGCCTTGTGAGGTCGCGGGCGTCATGCTCTTCCTCGCCTCCGACCTTTCCAGCTACATCACCGGCCAAGTCTTGCGCGTGGACGGAGGCATCGGCTAGCCATGCTGCTTAGACAAAAAACCGCGATCATCACCGGTTGCGCACGCGGCATCGGCCGCCAAACTCTTATCGCTTTCGCGCAGCACGGAGCCAATCTCTGGGCCTGCAGCCGCAGCGAAACACCCGAACTGCACCAACTCATCAGTAACCTCACGCAAACTCACGGGGTCTCCATCACACCGCTTTTCTTCGACCTCACCGATGCCGCGCAGCTAAAACAAGCCGTCAAAACAATTGCTACGGCTAAATCCCCGGTTGACATCCTGGTCAACAACGCCGGCATCACCCACAACGCCCTGTTTCAAATGACTTCCAGCGAGAAAATGCGCGAACTTTTCGAAGTCAATTTCTTCGCCCAGACCGCCCTGACTCAATATATTGTCCGCCTCATGCTGCGCCAGAAATCGGGCAGCGTCATTAACATCTCATCCACCGCCGCCCTCGACGCCAATCCGGGCCGCGGCGCTTATGGAGCGAGTAAAGCCGCCCTAAGCTGCATCACCCGCACCATGGCGCACGAACTCGCTGAACACAACATCCGGGTGAACGCTATCGCTCCCGGTGTCACCGACACCGACATGCTGTACGACAGCATGTTGCCATCGACAATCGACGCGGCCATCCGGCAAACACGGCTCAAACGCCTGGGGCAGCCATCGGAAATTGCCAGCGCCGCCGTCTTCCTGGCCTCCGATCTTGCTTCTTATATGACCGGTGAAATTCTGCGCGTAGACGGAGGATTGCAAAATTGATTCAGCTCGAAACCCTTGAGTCCATGGCCCGGCGCATGCGCTTAACCTCGCTGTCCCTCACCCTCGGCGTCGCTCCCCAAGGCGCGCACATCGGTCCGGCCCTCTCTATCATCGAAATTTGCGCCGTCCTCTACGGCGCCGTCCTGCGCCTCGATCCCCAAAAACCCTTCTGGCCGGAGCGCGATCGGTTCCTGCTCAGTAAAGGTCACGGAGCCCTTGCCCTCTATACCGCCCTCACTGAGGCCGGTTTCCTCACTCCGCAAGAACTGCACGCCTACGAAACGCCCGATTCGCTGCTCTCCGGCCAGCCCGCCATGTGCGTCGAAAAAGGCATGGAAATTTCCAGCGGTAGCCTCGGTCACGGACTTTCCATCGGCATCGGCATGGCTCTCGCCGGCCGCAAGACGCAGCGCCGCTACCACACTTACGTCCTGATGGGCGATGGAGAGTGTAACGAAGGCACCGTCTGGGAAGCTGCAATGGCCGCAGCGCACTTCAAGCTCAATAACCTTGTTGCCATCGTCGATGCTAATGGACTGCAAAGCGACGGCTGCTGCTCGACAGTCATGGACATGGGTAGCCATCAGGCCAAGTGGAGCAGCTTTGGCTGGGAAACCCGCAGCGTGGATGGCCACAACGTTGCCGCTTTACTCGACGCCTTCAGCGCGCCCCGCACTCAGCCCGATCGCCCCCTTGCTGTCATCGCCGCCACTGTGAAAGGCAAAGGTGTTTCCTTCATGGAGAACAACAACGACTGGCATAACAACCGCCTTACACAAGCTCAATACGAAGCCGCTATTGAGGAACTCGCGCAAGACGGTATCAGTCGCTCCGCCCAAAGGTTTAGCCAGTTCCCTTCTTCCTTGGCGGCGCGCACCCGCGGCCTTTGCGCCCTCGACGAAATAGGAGCTTGACATGCTGCCCATCAATCCGCAAAATGCCCGTCTCTGGTCCATCCTGGGCTCGCGCGGAACCTTCGGCGCCGCCATGCTCGAGGCCGCTGCCGGCGCGGAAGATCTCATGGTGCTCACCGCCGATCTCTCGGTCACCTCCGGCCTCGAACGTTTCCGCGCCACTCACCCCGACAAGTTCATGAACGTCGGTATCGCCGAACAGAACATGATCGGCATCGCTGCCGGACTCGCTAAAGAAGGCTTCAATACGTTCGCCACTACATTCTCCAACTTTGCCGCCATGCGCAGCTACGAGCAGATCCGTTTGAATCTCGGCTACATGGGCCTGAATGTAAAAGTGATTGGCCTCGCGGGCGGCATGGCCATGGGCCACTTCGGAAATACGCATTACGGCATCGAGGATCTCGCCCTCATGCGCGCTGTGCCTGGTCTCACCGTTATCGCTCCTGCCGACGGTGCCGAAATCGTCAAAACCGTCAATGCCCTTATAACTCATCGGGGCCCGGTCTTTGTGCGGCTCACCGGAGCCATGAACAATCCCATCGTCTATACCGCCGACTACAACTTCACTATCGGCAAAGCCGTGCCGCTGCGACAGGGAACCGACGTGGCCATCTTCGCCTGCGGCACCATGGTCGCTGAGTCGGTCGCCGCCGCTAAAAAACTTGACACCCTAGGCGTCTCCGCCTCCGTCACCAACATCCATACGTTGAAGCCGCTTGATACCGATGCCATCGACAGCGCCTGCGGAAAAGCAACCCTGCTGGTCAGCGTCGAAGAGCACGGCATCATTGGAGGTCTCGGCGGAGCTATTGCCGAACACACCGCGCGGCGCGGCGGCGCCCCCCGGCAGCTTTTCATTGGCCTGCCCGACAGGTTTGGCAAGAACGGCGACTACAAGTACCTGCTGCACAAATACGGCCTCACCGGCTCGCAGATTGCCGCCAGCATCCTGGAAGCACTCGGCGCCGCCGCCCCTGAGGCCGGAGCCACCTGCTATGCTCTTTCCCAAGACAAATGAACGAACTCAAAACCGCGCTGGGAAACAAGATCGTGCAGTTGAAGAAGAAACGTAATTGGACTTGGGCGGATGTCGGCCGCGAGCTCGGTCACTCGCCCGTCTGGAGCTGTGCCGCCTGTCTCGGTCAAATGTCCATGAAGCCCGAAACGGCAGCCAAGGCAGCCGCTCTGTTCGCTCTCTCCAATGAAGAAAAAGCGCTGCTCGAACAAGTACCTTATCGCGGATCAATACCCTCAACGCCACCCACCGATCCCCTCATCTACCGCTTCTACGAACTGATATCCGTCTACGGAACCACCTTCAAATCGCTAATCGAAGAAGAATTCGGCGACGGCATCATGAGCGCTATTGACTTTGACATGGCCCTTGAACGTCAGCCCGATCCCAAGGGCGACCGCGTCAAAATCACCATGAGCGGTAAGTTCCTGCCGTACAAAACGTACTGAATTTGATGAGTCGGCTGAGGATCCGCTCACGTGCCAGAATCAAGAGGGAGCCAATGCTGACGGCGGGTGCAGCTGCGGACCCGGTCCGCGTCCCTATAGGCGCAAGATCTTCGTAATGCCCTTCCATGCGAGTACTCATCCTTGGCGGTACAGGCTTCCTCGGTCCCCAAATCGCTCTACACTTACTCGCGGCCGGCCATGAAGTCATCATTTTTCAGCGTGGCATCGCCAAGGCGTATGCCCACCCTGGCGTCACCATAATCCAGGGCGACCGCAACAACCTCGAACAAGCTGCTGATTACCTTCGACGCCTTCATCCCGAAGTCGTAATCGACTTAATCGCGTTTACGCAAGCGCATGCCGAATCGCTCCTGACCGTTTTTCGCGGACAAGCGGCCAGGATCGTAGTTTTAAGCAGCGGCGATGTCTATCGCGCCAATGACATTCTTTTCCGGCGCGTGGAGCGAGATGCCGATCCCACGCCTCTCGCAGAGTCATCTCCGTTGCGCGAGCGTCTCTATCCCTACCTCGGCATTCCCATTCCCTACCAGTACGGCTTCGCTTGGGATGACTACGACAAAATTCTAGTGGAACAAACGTTAATGCAGCAGCACGATGTGCCTGCAACTGTGCTGCGCCTTCCCATGGTCTACGGACCCGGTGCCCGACAAATCGCGCAGCGCCGTTTCTTTCCCTACCTGAAGAGGATGGACGATGGTCGCGAAGTGATTCTGCTAGATGAACGAACCGCGAGGTGCGAGCGCCTTGGGGCTATTCAGGCGATGTAGCGGAGGCGGTGAAACTCGCTATCGAAAATGAGCGGGCTGTTGGCGAGATCTTTAACGTTGGTGAGCGCCAGAGCCTCACCATGCGGGGCTGGATTGAGGAACTGAGAACTGCCGCGGGCTGGAGCGGGAAAGTTCTCACCAGCAAACTTCCATGCCCTTCGCCCAGCCTTCCGCTTCAACTCAACCTCGAACAACACTTGGATATGGACACGACCAAGATTAGAAACGAACTCGGCTATCGCGAGACGTTGTCGCGCCGCGAAGCACTAACGATAACTGTTGCCTGGGAGCGGGAGCACTGGCCCGCTGAGATCGATCAGGCGCAGTTTGACTACCCGGCCGAAGACGCGATCCTCCGCCAGGCAATGAAGTAGGCGTTCCTCGCATCTGCCATCCGGCGTTCCATAGAACTTCGCCGCCTCAGTTGACGCCCAGCGAACCGCGAACGGAGTTGATCAACTTCGCCGGATCGTAAGCGATGCCATCTTTAAACACATACTCCACATGCTCAACGTCTTGAATGTTCTTCGATGGATCTCCCGATACCATAACCATGTCAGCGCGCTTGCCCTTGGCGATTGATCCGATGCTGCCGGCCTGATTCAGGTACTGCGCTCCGTTGAATGTGTAAATCTGAATCGCCTGCTCCGGAGTAAACCCCGCTTCCACCAGCAGTTCCAGGTTGCGCTCGTCACCGAAGCCCGGCAGTGCGCCGCCGTTACCAGTCGGATCGCAACCGGCCATCAGCAAACCGCCTGCCACCACAAAAGCGCGCTCGAAAGCCATCTCTTTCTTAAGCTGCGCCAGCGGCCGGTCCGAATGCGCCGCCGAAGTTCGCTCCTTGGCCGCCAGATAGGACAGCGCGGCATCGTGCGACATTGTCTCAAGCATGCGCGCAGTCAACGCCGGCCGGCCCGGAACCATGGCATCGAAGACAGCCAGCGTCGAAGTGATGGCGACATGATGAGATAGCAACGTCTGGATCATCTTTTGCGCCGGCTCGCCGGCCAGATCCAGCGACAAAATCGATTCTACGCCTTTGCCACCGCCCGGGCAAACGTTCAACTGTTTGCCCGCAACGAACTCGGTATCGGCAATCAGGCCATGTTCCAGATTGTCGATGCCTAGCTCGGCCGCTTCGGTAAAGCCCACCGAACACAGATGGCCTGTCACTTTGAAGTGATGCTTGTGCGCCTCTTCAATCGCTGCCTTCAGCGCATCGTGCGAGATATTCATGTAGGCCTTGAAAGAAGTCGCGCCTTCCGAGACCCAGTAATCGACCAAGCGGCGCGCTTGTTCCGGCGTTGCCAGCGCGGGCATCTGAATGGAGAAACTGCCGGTGCCTTCTATGTACGGACCGGTCACATCCATCTTCGGTCCCGGCATGTCGCCTTTGTCAATCGCTCGCTTGATATTCAGGTCGGTGTAAGGCTCAAGCGACCCGGCCGTTCGCATCGTGGTGATTCCCGCCGCAAGGTACAGGCGTGGCGCCGACAAAGCTTGCTCATCATACAGCGGAGCACCAAATCCGGACGGATAGAAGATATGTTCATGCATGCCCACCAAGCCCGGGTAAACAGTTTTGCCGGAGCCATCGATAACGCGCGCACCCGCGGGAACTTGCACCGCACCCGCATTACCCACCGATGCAATCACGCCATGATCGATAACGATAGTCTGATCCGAGCTTGCCGGAGCGCCAGTTCCATCCATCACGCGCACGTGTTGCAGGGCAATAACCGGTTCCCCGAAAGCAATAAAGGG
Organism: Bryobacterales bacterium; assembly: GCA_003163855.1. Taxonomy (GTDB): domain Bacteria; phylum Acidobacteriota; class Terriglobia; order Bryobacterales; family Bryobacteraceae; genus Bog-105. Next base: position 96,715 of record PLRJ01000060.1, read on the forward strand.
AGCCGTCCCAGGGGTCAGCATACCTTGACCTCTTAGGAGACTCGCCAATGATAAAAGAAGAAGGGTCCGCATAGCTGAACTATCGTAGCGGACCCGTTATTAGTCACGCCCTAGTTTTTAGGACTCTTTTCCTTGCCGCGTGCCGGTGACGAGGCATGCACCATCTCCGGCGTTCGTTCCGCGCCTAGCGTCTCCTCCTGGCTGGGTGAAATGCGGCGCTTTACGGTTACCGTTTCCACTTTCTCGAACCGCCCCGACTTGATGCTGCGCAACGCCGCTTCAATTACTTTGACATCTGCCATGCCTTCCCAGCCATCGGGTTCAGGATCTTGGCCCGAAAGTATGCAGTCCGAGAAGTATTTCATCTCGCCTCCGAAATGGTCGGTGTTCTTGAAACTTCTGTCGCTCTTGTCCTCGCCAATCCCTACCGTAAACGCAAGCGATTTCCCGTACATAAAAGCCGGATCCGCTTGCAGCATGCCTTTTGATCCGACAACTGTGTACTGGTCGACCATATTCCCGTAGTACGAAACAGTGAACTGCGCTAGTCGTTCATTGGGAAAACGTAGAGTCACACTAACGGTGTCATCCAGGTCTGGAAATCCGGATGCGGGATGACGAGTCGCAGTGGCAAACGCCTCAATCGGTTCGTCCTCAAACAGATTGCGTACACCATTAATGGGATAGGGCCCCATATCGAACAGCGGTCCGGCCAGGATTCCGTTCTCCACTCGGTGGTTAGCGGGATCGACCAACTGGCAGAAGGTAGACGTAAAGAGGTGTACTTCACCCAACTCGCCCGATCTCACTTTCTCGATAGCGGCAATCGTCGCCGGCTCAAAGTGAAGGCGGTAAGCCACCATGAGTTTCGCTCCCGATTTCTGCTGGGCATCGAGTATCCTCTGGCACGCCGCCGAACTGACTTCCATGGGCTTCTCGAGAAGCACGTGGATACCCGCCTCCAGCGCGGGCACGGCAAACTCCGCATGCCGCCAGTTGGGTGTTGCAATATAAAGAGCATCCACCGTGCCCGACGAAAGAAGTTCGCCGAACTGTTCATAAGAGTAAGTCTTCGCCACATCGTACATCTGGCTAAGCCGCGTGGCCTTTTCCGGGTCGCTTGTCACCAGCGCTGTAATCTCCGAATTGCCGGTGTGTTCAACGCCGGGCATCATCGCCTCTTGCGCAATGCTGCCAAGAGCAACAATGCCGTATCTTATCTTCTTATCCGAAGAAGTTCCTAGAAGGTTGGAAAGTTTCATAAAGGCCTCACGCAGTAAGACTGCAGTCTCCGTAAAAGCGTGGCGGTGAAATCTTCGGGCGCTTATTTGGAAACTACCGGGGAGGAGCGGAGTCTCACCAGCGATGTTAGATGCCGCTATCACGGGCAGTCAGGTAAGGGTTTATACCGTACCCACCGACGCACCCGAGGCGGATGGAACGTTCAAATGGACCAGTACCACCATGGTACTGGTGGAGATCCAATCTGGCGATCAAAGCGGCATCGGCTACACGTATGCGGATGCGGCGACTGGCAAACTAGCGCGATCGCTACTGGAGAAAGTTGTTCACGGAAGGGATGCCTTCCGTCATAACGAGATCTGGCTGTCACTGCTTCGTCATGTCAGGAACTCGGGCGAGTGTGGCATTTCGCACATGGCTATTGCCGCAATCGATAACGCCTTATGGGATCTGCGGGGACAATTATTGAAGACGCCGGTAGTAAACCTGCTGGGTGCTGCCCGCCCTGGTATTCCAGTTTATGGCAGCGGAGGCTTCACCTCCTATAGCGATGAGCAACTGACTGATCAACTGGGAGGCTGGGCGCACGACGGATTCTTCATGGTGAAGATGAAGGTGGGCACCCACCCCTGCGACGACTTGCGCCGCGCTAAAGTGGCCCGCCAAGCCATCGGCAATGAGGTGAAGCTCTTTGTGGATGCGAATGGCGCCTACACAGTTCCGCAAGCAGTCTCCATGATCAACGAGTTTGCCAGTGTCGGCGTCACTTGGATGGAGGAGCCCGTCAGTTCCGACAACCTCGCCGGTCTGAATCAGGTCCGGGAGCGTGCGCCCGCTGGCATGGACATCGCCGCCGGTGAATACGGTTACACAGGCTGGTATTTCCGCCGCATGATTGACCATCAGTCAGTTACGGTGCTGCAGGCTGATGCTACTCGCTGTGGCGGTGTCACTGGTTTTCTGGCTGCGGCCGCTTTGTGCTGGGCGGGAAATATGCCGCTGTCTTCGCACTGCGGACCCAGCATGCATCTTCACGTTTGTTGCTCCGTTCCGCGGGCCATTCACATGGAATTCTTCCACGATCATGCCCGCATTGAACGGATGTTTTTTGATGGCTTTTGCGAGCCGGTAAAGGGAGTTATGTCACCCGACCTCTCTCGCCCCGGCATGGGTCTCGAGTTGAAGGAACAGGACGCTTCGAAATATCTGGAGGATTGAATGGCAAAGCAAGTATCAGACCTGATTGTGGAACGGCTGCTCGATTGGGGCGTCGACACCATTTTCGGATTTCCCGGTGATGGCGTGGACGGCTTCTTTGAGTCGTTGCGGACGCATAAAGACCAACTTAAGTTCATCCAGGTGCGCCACGAAGAAGCCGCCGCCTTTGCTGCCGTCGGGTATGCCAAGTATACGGGAAAATTAGGAGTCTGCTGCGCAACATCCGGACCTGGGGGAGTGCACTTACTTAACGGTCTCTATGACGCCAAGTGCGATCAGCAACCTGTGCTCGCCATTACCGGCCACACCTTCCATGACCTGATCGGTATGGACTATCAGCAGGATGTCGATCTCGACAAGTTGTTCATGGACGTTTGCGAATTCAACCAGCGAGTGATGGGTCCCGACCATGCCATCAATGTCGTCGATATGGCCGTGAGGACCTCCTATGGACGGCGAGGCGTCTCTCATATTTGCATTCCCAAGGACATTCAGGAATGGCCCGTCACTGCCGGCAAGCGCAGCAACGCAAACATCCCGCACCACAGCGGCGACTGGAGTGCACCGTCTACCGCGAAGCCATCCCAAGCCATCATTAAGCTGGCGGCCGATATTATCAACGATGGATCGAAGGTAGCCATCTTTGTAGGGCGTGGCGCTCTTCACTGCCGCCAGGAGGTGACCCAACTTGCCGAAACTGTCGGTGGTCCGGTGATCAAGGCGCTGCTGGGCAAAGCCGTGCTGCCTGATCGAAGTCCGGTCACAACGGGTGGTCTCGGACTTTTAGGAACTGCCCCTTCTGTGGATGCGATGGAGGAATGCGACACGCTGATCATGATCGGCACCAGCTTCCCTTACATGGAGTTCCTGCCGAAACCTGGACAGGCAAAGTGCGTGCAGATTGATTTAGATGCCACCCGCATAGGTCTGCGGCACCCGGTTGACGTCGGTTTGGTGGGCGATTCGAAGACGATTCTGGCCGCTCTACTCCCTCTTATCAAGCATAAGAGCGACCGCTTCCTCCGAAAAGCACAAGATCGTATGAAGAGCTGGAATGCGCTGATGGAGGAACGCGGCACGCGCCAGGATATGCCGATGAAGCCCCAGGTGGTGACGCACACCCTCAACAAACTGCTGAAAGACGATGCAATTGTTTCCTCCGATAGCGGTACCATCGCCACCTGGACTGCGCGCCAGGTTGAAATGCGGGGCGACATGCAATTCTCGCTTTCCGGCTCACTCGCCACCATGGCCAACGGCCTGCCTTATAGCATTGGTGCGGCGGTCGCTTATCCGGGCCGGCAGGTGGTCTGCATCGTCGGAGATGGCGGACTTACTATGCTGATGGGTGAGATAGCGACACTTGTAAAGTACAAGCTTCAGGTAACGGTAATCATCATCAAGAATAATGTTCTTGGCCAGATCAAGTGGGAACAGATGATTCTGGAAGGCAACCCGGAATTCGGAGTTGAGCTTGAGCCTATAGACTTTGCAAAAGTAGCCGAGGCCTGTGGGGCGCGCGGCTTTACACTGGAAAAGCCGGAGGATGCCGAACAGGTACTTCGCCAGGCGCTAAGTACGCAGGGCCCCTCTGTAGTGCAGGCGGTGGTTGATCCAAACGAGCCTCCGATGCCCGGCAAAATCACCACCGAGCAAGCTCTTCACTTTGCCAAGTCTCTGGTGCGAGGCCAGAAGGACGCAGTCAAGATAATCAAGACCATCAGCGAAGACCAGGTTCGCGAGGTCATTTAGCGAATGACGACTGAACTGGCAGTCTACGCGAATGACATTCGCGAGGGTAAATTTCAGCGCAGCTTGTCGTTACTGACTGCGGCCACAAGCGTAGTCAGCGGCCTTGAAGTTGCCTACGAACATTATCGCGGCAGTTATAGCCGGCGCGTAATGTACACACCCGTCATTCTAAGTGGCCTGTTGGCGTGCGCTGCGTTTGCGGCGTTCTTCAGCCGGCGAGCCGCGCGCACCGTGCTGCGTTTCGTATCCGCGGCGACACTACTTGATGCGTTTGTAGGCTTTTATTTCCACATTCGAGGCATTCACCGGAAGCCGGGTGGCTGGCGCTTCCCCATGACCAACATGATTATGGGTCCGCCGATCTTCGCGCCGCTCCTGTTCGGGACCAGCGCGTACCTCGGCCTGATCGCGTCGTACTTGCAGCGCGAAGAGGCAGGCCAGAACGACAATGGCAAAGATGGGGACACTTGGCTGGCGCGCTTACTGCCTAGCTCGGCAAGCCGGGAGCTTCTTTCCAGCGAGCAGGATATTCGCGAGGGAAAATTTCAGCGGCAGGTTGCCATTGCTGCCGGCATCAGCGCGCTGCTGAGCGGCTTTGAAGCCTACTATTCGCATTACAAAAACAATTTCCGCTACAAGGTTCAATGGTCTCCAATCATCATTGCGCCTATGCTGGCAGCGGCAGCTTTTGCTTCTGTTGGCAGCCGTCGAGCGGCAACGACGATTCTTCCAGCGGCTTCCGCTTTGGCCTCAGCCGATGCGGCCGTCGGTTTTTACTATCACGCGCGCGGCGTGTTGCGCCGGCCTGGCGGCCGCAAGCACCTTGTCTACAACATTATTTATGGCCCGCCCATCTTTGCACCATTATTGTTTGGCGCGGCTGGTTTCCTCGGATTCATGGCTAGTCTACTGAGGCGGAGGCGCGCATGAGCAGTTACAAAGACAACGATCCCACGTTACGTCCGATTGACGGAGAGACCGGGGAGCCGCTGGCTCCAATGCGGCAGCCAGGCTACTACGCAGGATTCAGCACGCTCTCACAAAGTCCCTTCTGGGATGACGCGACTCGAAAGACGGTTACCGAGAGAGTAAAAGATCCTCCGCAGCGCCGGTTCTTCAGTGAAAGCGAATGGAAGTTCTGGGAGGCGGTTTTCGATCATCTGATTCCGCAGACTGACCGGACCACCGACCGCCGCATTCCACTACTACCGCCGCTAGATGCGCGTCTCTATGAAAATCGGACGGTAGGTTATCGCTTCCAGTCCATGCCGCACGACCGTGAAGTCTATATTCTCGGAATTGAAGCCATCAATGCGGAATCGCAAGCACGATTCAATGGCGATTTTGTCTTTCTTGGACACTGGCAGCAGGAAAAAGTTATTCAGGCCCTCCACGACCGGCGTCCGAAAGCTGCGCGTTACATTTGGAAGCGGATGTCCATTCACCGCTTCTGGCAAATGATTATGAGCGATGCAATAGAGGCGTATTATGCGCACCCTTGGGCGTGGGATGAAATTGGTTTTGGTGGACCCGCCTATCCGCGCGCCTACACAAGGTTGGAGCGCGGCGAACCGGAGCCGTGGGAAGTGGCAGAGCAGCGTTACGACTGGCTTCCACCAGATGGAAGCATCTCCGACGAGGTAGAACCGCTGCATCACCTGGATACCGAAGCCGATCAACATGCGCATGTTTCGCCTGAGAGGAAAGCTTGAAGAATCGAAATAACAAGCACATGCTCGGTCCAATTCAGCACATTCATGTGCCGATGAAGAAGTTCGGCCCGAACGATTCCGTGGATTACGTCGTTGTGGGGGTTGGGTCGGCCGGCGGAGTTCTGCTCCAGCGTCTGGCGCGCTCGGGATTCAATGTTGTGGGATTGGAAGCCGGGCCGTTCTGGGATACCGAGAAAGATTGGGTCAGTGACGAGATGGGCTCGCACGAACTCTACTGGGAGGATCCACGGGTTACTGGCGGATCGGACCCTTTAGCGCTGGGTGCAAATAACTGCGGTAAAGGCGTAGGCGGAGGGTCGGTGCACTGGGCGGCATTTACTCCGAGATTGCATCCTTCGGACTTCGAGGTTTACACACGAGACGGCGTCGGTGCGGACTGGCCCATCTCTTACAGTGATTTGCTTCCCTACTACGAGCAACTGGAACGCGAGATGCCGGTTGCCGGACCAGCGTATTATCCGTGGGGCCACCCGCATGGTTACTCCTACGGTCCCCACCCGATGGGCGGGGTCGGAAACACCCTGATAAAGGGTTGTACAGCTCTTGGCATACCGGTCTCCATCGGTGGCCCGGTGGCCATTCTTTCAGGATCGTTCGGCGATCGCCAGCATTGCATTTATCGGGGTTTTTGCATTCAAGGCTGCAAGGTGGGCGCGAAAGCGAGTACGCTGATCACCCATGTTCCCGATGCAATCGAGTCAGGTGCGGAAATTCGCGATCACTCGATGGTTTCGCGCGTCGAGTTGGGCAGCAATGGCAGAGTTACTGGCGTTCATTATTTTGATCGTGACGGTGAGTCTCATTTCCAAAGGGCGAAGGCAGTCATCATTAGCGGCTACGCGATTGAGACTCCTCGTCTGTTACTGAACTCGGCTTGCCGCGGGTTTGAAAATGGCCTTGCGAATTCCAGCGGCACAGTGGGAAAATACCTGATGGCTCAGGCGGGAAACGTAGTGCTGGGACGCTTTGACCAGCCGGTCCGCATGTACAAAGCGCCGCCCGCGCATGCATTGACGGAGGAGTTTTACGAAACCGATCCGCGAAACGATTTTGCGCGCGGCTTCGCTATCCAGACTGTAGGGCCGCTGCCGGTGGCTTTTGGGAAGCAGATGCTGGCGGCTAAAAAGGCGTGGGGATGGGGACTGCGCCGCGAGATGATGGACTACAACCACTGGGCCAGTTTGGGTCTGTTAGGCGAGATTCTGCCCTGGGCTGATAATCGAGTGACGTTGTCTGAAGACACCGACAGATTTGGACTCCGTGTGGCGCATGTGTCCTTCAATTTGTATGACAACGACAAGAAATTGATCAAGTTCGCAAAGCAAAAAACCATGGAGGTGATGCGTGCGGCGGGCGCTACCGAGGTTGTTCAGGAGGCTCGCTATGCCCACTTGGTGGGGGCGGCACGCATGGGCGCCAATCCCGAAACTTCCGTGGTCGACCGGTTCGGGAGAACGCACGATATTGCCAACCTGTTCATATGCGACGGCAGTATTATGCCGACGCAAGGCTCGGCCAATCCTGGACTTACCATTCAAGCGCTGGCGGCACGGACGGCCGATTACCTGATTTCGCAGGGCAGCCGTATCTTCACCTCCGATGAGCGTGACATGACTCAGCCGGGCATTCGACGCGAGCTTGCGCCACCGGCCACCTGGGGTAAAGGTGTTCCGAGATTAGTATAGAAATGCTCAATCGCACAGCGCGGGTAGTTCCGGATTTGCTAAAAACATGAAAAACATGTCGAGTTGCTCCTGGGTGACTCGGTCCACAGATAACTCCAGGCCGGAGATGGCATCCTGCGTGAACCAAGCTGCCCCGGCGGTCTCGGTTGTCTCCTGAGTGAGATCGCCTCCTATCACTTCGCACCGGATAAAGGCCTTATAGGCATACGCCGGCTCAGGAGGGTGAGCATGCTTGGCCTTATCCAAGAGTGCCAAAAGACGGCTAGGCTTTACCAGGAGTCCGGCTTCCTCATGCACTTCCTTTACCGCGACCTCGGTGGGTGAATAGCCGATATCAGCCCAGCCGCCGGGCAGCGTCCATCGGTTGTGATCCAGCTTTTCGCGCACCAGCAGGATTTCCTTGCCGTCTCGAAAAACAACGGCCCGAATGTCTATCTTCGGTGTTTGGTAGCCGGTTTCCTGTGTAAAGACTCGGAGGATTTTCTCGAACGGCTCGTCGGTGAGTTCCTGCAGAAGCTTTGCGCTGATCTCGCGAATTTCGAGGTAGCGCTCAAGGTCGTAAGGATTGACCGCATAAGTGATGCCGTTTTGCGCAAGGGCCTGCAGGCGCTGGGCATGGTGCAAAAGTTCGGGGGCTTTCATCCACTACCACTGCGCCCTGACTCCCAACTGGACAATCCTGCCTTCCAGCAATGTCGAAGTCGGCGCCAGCGTAGGCGACGCGGTGATTTGTCCAGCGGTATTGACTGTGGCCGTCGTGTTGATGCTGGTGATGTTGGGGTGGTTGAAGATATTGTTCGCCTCCAGGAAGAACTTTGGAGTAAAGCGGTCGAACAGTTTGAAGAACGAACGGCTGTAGCGTGCATCAACCTGATAAATATTGGGCGTACGAAGCGTGTTGCGGCCGACAAACAGCGGCCGCGTCACACCGGCGCCCGCCAGACTGTCACCATTTAACACCCGGTTGGAAATCTCGTTCTGCTCGTCGCCGGAGGAAAGGTTTCCCAGCAGCGCGATTTGATTCCCATTCGCTATCGCCCGCAGGACGCGATTTTGAATGCCGGGGAACGACGGCTGCAAGACACTGCTTAGCGTGAAAGCATTGGGGCGATTGATAGCGGTGTTGCCGCGGTCCCGTTCGCGGTTGCTCGGATCTTCGATGAAGTTAGAGCCCTGGTCATAGGCGTTGGCTTCCGGAGCGTCACTGATAGAGTGCGACCAGGTGTACGACGCATTGACGGTAACGCCGCGCTGCAGGCGACGCTGATAATTCACAATCAGCGCGTTGTAAGAACTGTTGGCGCCTGTGTCCTCCAGCGCGATGTTGTTGAACTGCGGATACAATCGCGTTGCCGCGCTCGCGGTGGTGGAATACACTGGCCGCCCGTCGGCAAGATAGCTGGTGGGATTAATCAGGTTTAGATTTCGCAGATACTCCAGATTGCGCGCGTTCACATTGGCGTACCCCACCGTCAGTGAGTCATTCTGCGAAAGCTGCCGCGTTATCTGAAAGCTGCTGTTGATGGCGTAATCGTTCTTGAAGTTCGTCGTCACCGTATAGATGGTCTGCGAGGAACGCGGCAACGTGCCGTTCACCACCACCGCGGGAAATGCCGGCGCACCGGCGGCGCTGGAAGCGATGGATGCAATGTACGATGCCGATCCGCCATCGTTATAAATCGCGTTGTACCAGAGATTGGTGGGCGGCGCTTCGTAGAAGATGCCGGAACTGGCGCGTAGCACGGTCTTGGAGTCGATGGCCCATGCGATGCCTAGACGCGGCGCGAAATCCGCACCCGGTGTGCGGAAATTCTGCGACCACGGGAACAGCGCACTTTTATCGCCGCCGGGCGAATCGAAGCGGTCGTAGCGCACGCCATAAACCACTGTCAGGTTCGGTTTAATCTTCCAACTATCCTGCAGGAACCAATCCCAGAAGAACGAGTGATACCACGCGCCCGGTTCTCCCACGCTGGCATTGAAGGTGCTGTATGAGTACGGATTGGTGCCCGCCAGCGCCGATTGGTAGGCCGCAATGGTGGGAAACACATACTGCGTATAGATGTCGGCCGCCTGGGTGTCCAGATTCTGCTGGAAGCCGAAGCCCGCTTTGAATGTATGCGCGCCGCGGATCACTGTGAAGTTGTCATTCAGGTTGGGAATCTTTTCCTGAAAGCGATCGCCCACTGCGGTGCTGCCTCCGAAGTTGGCGATGCCGCTGATGGTGATCTCCGAACCGGTCCCCGTCAGTGGGTCCGCTATGTGTTGTTCGTTCCGATAGGGCCAGCCGAAGCGCAGCTCGTTCAACACAGTCGGAGAAAACGTTGATAGAAGTTGGGCGCCCGCCACATGCGCACGGTCGCGGAAATCAGAAGCTGCATTTAGCGCATACAGGCCGCCATCGTTGGTGTTGAACGGATAACGGTTGCGGAAGTAGTTATAGCGAATGAAGAACTGATGCTTCTGGGTGATGCTCCAATCCAGGCGCGTGTCCACCCATTGCGCATGCTCGACGGCGGGCGGATTCGCAAGCAGCGAACTCGGCAGGCCCAACGCCAGGGCGTTTGCCGTCGTAATGGTGGAAGGTGAGGGCACGCTGCGCTTCACGTGCTCATAAGAAGCAAAGAAGAAAAGCTTATCCTTAATGAGGCGGCCGCCGGCGTTGGCGGAAAAGTCGTTGGCGATCGGTTTCAGCGTGGCGGGCGTCGCAAGTATCGGGCGCGCCACTAAATCCAGCGGCCTTCCGATAAATTGCACCTCTCCATGAAACTGATTGCTGCCCGATTGCGTGATGACGTTGAAGATGTCACCCGCAGTGCGGCCGAATTCGGGCGAAAAACTGTTGGAGACAACCTGAACCTCGCTCACATAGTTGTCAGCGATGGCATACAATCGCAGGCCCGTGCGATCGCTTTCCGTGTCGTTGCTGCCGTCTAACTGATAATTTACGTGGTCGGCCAGCCCATTGGTGTTCAGCAGGCGCGGGATGCCGAGCTCGGGGTTGGGATGCCCGCTCACGCCCGGTTGGAACAGGATGAAGTTGTATGGATTGCGCGACGTCAGCGGCAGATTGTCGGTCTCCTGGAAGCTAATGGTTCGGCCGGTGCTGACGCGATCCGGATCAACGATAGGTGCACCCCCTTCCACATCTACCGATGTCGTCAACTGGCCCACCTTCAGGCTCGCGTCGATGGTGGCTGTGGTTCCAGCATCAAGCAGCACGCCGGGATGGCGTTCGCTGCTGAAACCGCTTTTCTGAATTAGCAGCGTATAGCTGCCTAGCGGCAGATTGGGTATCACGTAATAGCCGTCGTCGTTTGTCTCCTGCGACCGGGTAAAGCCAGTTGCGTCGTTCGTCGCATCCACTTTTGCGGCGGTAATGGGAGCACCCGCTGAATCCAGCACGCGCCCCCGCACTGAGCCATTGATAGCCTGAGCCTGGCCAAAGGAATTTGCTGCCAGTAGAAAGACCAGTACGGAAGGAACAAGCAAAGAGCGCATAGTTGTATCAGCTTAGCGGATATACTCACGCAATATCAAATATGTCAATCGGGATTATTGACAACCTCGCGGAGGATGCGAGTACTCAGGAGTAAATTACTTTGAAGACAATGGCGTGTTCGCTTGGGAAGGTGCGAGGCGAGGCAATGGTCAGTGCGCCAGCTGTAAACTTCCACTCAATGGGCTCTCCTGAGCCAAGCAGTTCGACTTTTTCAATCTTTTGCCAACCGCCCTCTCTTTGCTGGCTGAGAGATGAGATTTGTATTTCACTCGCTGGATGTCCCATGACGAAGGCATACAAAATCCCGGGCTTCGCGGTGAAGCGGATGTCTTTGGCGCTTAGATCTTTTCGCTGATTTTCATTGAAATGTTCAGGCGTGCCGTTCATCCCTGCATTGCCAGTGACTTTCTGCATCGCCGGCCCTTCACCGAAAACTTTCCACGGTCGTGTGCCATAGATTGCTTCGGAGTTGACCGTCATCCAGGCTGTGATGTCACTAAGAATGTGCAGTTCCCGGTCATCCGGCATGCCGCTGGCCGGCAAAGGAATATTCAGCAGCAGGTTGCCATTGCGGCTAACGATGTCCACCAGAAGATCGACGATAACTTTCGGCCGCTTGTAATCGATACCGCGCTTGTAGTGCCAGTCACCAAGGCATGTGTCGGTCTGGAAAGGCCGCGGTTCAATGTTGTCGCTGACTCCGCGCTCGATATCGAGAGTGCAGAGGCCCAGTTCACTTTCGCCCCTGCGTTTCGCGGTGTACACCACTTCCATCCCGCCGTTATGCCAGCGCAGACTTTGGTTGTAGTAATGCGCCGCTAGCGAACGTCCCCACCCGTCAAACGGTACCGGTCCATCTTCGTAATAGAGATCGGGCTGGTGCTGGTCGATAAGATCCTGAGCGCGCAGAAACCATTCTCGTTTCCAGTCTTCGCTTTCGTTCCCTTGCTCCGCCCAAGCCTCGCGCCCGGGTGGGTGCGGCGGAAAATACAGATCGAAATTTGCAGGATCGTTACCGTCATAACTCACCCCTGCGTAGGGACCCTGCTTATCGGCCCCCTTGTTCGTCTGCCACCAGTTGTAGCTCGCCCAGACATGCTCGCTGACGCCAAAACGTAATCCCGCGTCCCGCGTCGCCTGACGCCATTCGCCTACGATGTCCCGCCTCGGTCCCATACGAACTGAGTTCCATCGATGATTGCGCGAATTCCATAGGTCAAAATTGTCGCAATGCACACCCATGCTGACGAAATATTTGGCGCCAGCCCCGGCGTAGAGCCGCATCAGCGCCTTGGGGTCAAAGCGTTCCGCCTTCCACAACGGGAACGTGTCTTTGTAACCGAACTTAGAAGGGTGTCCGTAGGTCTTGTTGTGGTATTGGTTCTGTGGAGTTCCTTCGATGTACATGTTGCGCGCGTACCAGTCGCCCTGTTCGATGGCAGACGTAGGGCCCCAGTGCGCCCAAATTCCGAATTTGGCGTCTCGAAACCAGTTAGGACACGAGTAGGCCTGAAATGTTTGTTTGTCAGAGGAGAATGGTCCGTGTTGAATAGCGGGGCGTGGCGTTGCAGTTTGGCCTGAAACGCGGCCAAGGCATGATGCCGCGCCAAGAGTGGTAGCTGTTCGCAGTATGTTCCTTCGTGTGCGCATAAATGTGTCCCTCTTCCGATCCGCTATTTTGACGGATCGGTAAGCGCACTATAGACGACCGCATGGCTTCTGTACTCCAGCGAATGATTGTCGGAGGAAGTCATTCTCTGGATCATTGCGACAAAGACAACATCGTTGGTAGGGTCAACCCAGAACCAGGTTCCCGCGGCGCCGTCCCAGAAAAAGGTGCCTTTACCGTCGGACATGCCTGCCTCCGGCGGATCGAACACTACGGCTACATTGAAACCATAGCCAAAGCCAGGCCGCATCACCGACTGACCGATGCCGAATTGGCCTGTGAGCAGCGAAGGCGGGAGGTGATTGGACGACATGAGCTTGACCGTCTCGGGCGATAGAATCCGCTTGCCCGCTAATTCACCGCCGTTAACGAGCATTTGTGCGAAGTGGTAATAGTCTTCGGCGGTCGTCACCGATCCGCCTCCGCCTGAAGCCATAGTAGGCTGCTGGCTGTAATCGGTGGGCGTGCTTTTGCCCGGATTGAAGGGTTCCAGATGGCCGTCGGGCTGCGCCGCGTAGTTGACGGCGAAACGGGAACGTTTCTCCTCGGGCACAAAGAAGCCGGTGTCCTTCATGCCCAGTGGGTCAAAGATATGCTCGCGCATGAAGTCAGGCAGACTTTGGCCCGAGAGTTTTTCAACCAGGTAACCTTCAATATCCATGCCGACGCTATACTGCCAGCCTTTGCCGGGCTGGTAGTTAAGGGGAATGGTAGAGAGCTTTTCGATCATCTCCTGCAGGTTGGCCGATTGTAGAACCTTTTTCTCGTGATACATGGCATCCACCGGCGATTGCGAGAAGCCATAAGAAAAGCCGGCCGAGTGAGACATGACTTCGCCAATGGTCGGCGTGTGTTCTGGATCCACCAGCATCATCTTGCCCGAGCCGTCGAAACCAGCAAAGACTTTCAGATGCTCGAATGCAGGGATGTACTTGGAGACCGGCTGCCAGGGCAGCCATTTACCTTGCTCGTAGAGAATCATCATGGCCACCCCGGTGAGTGGTTTGGTCATGGAGTACGCGCGGAAGATAGCGTCCTTAGTCATAGGGATGCCCTTCTCCATGTCACGCTGGCCGTAAGTGCGGTACTCGATGATTTTGCCGTGCCGCGCGAGGATGGTGGCTGCTCCGGCGAGTTGTTTCTGGTCGATTTCGTTCTGGATGACGGCATGCAGGTTCTCCAGCCGCTCGCTTGAGAAGCCGACGGATTCAGGTTTGGCGGTTGGCAGATCGGCAGCGGCACACAGAGCGATGCTTTGGATGGCGAGGAGGAGGGCTCGTTTCATGTTGGGCGTCCTGTCGATCATGTCACAATGGCGGCTACGCTGCTGAGCTTGGATACTGTCTTTCAGTGTCCTGCCAACGATCCCGGCTCATTCAGAGACTCAGCTGTGAATACGAACAATTCCCCCGTGCTACACCGCAAGGCCGCCAACGAGCGATGTATCCCGAAGAATGTGCAGCGTTTTCTCAATCTGCTCCCGAATTCCATCCTCTGTCGGCGGATCGATCTTCAAACGAAGCACGCCAGGTGTTGCCGCTGGGGGAAACCGGAGAACGTTCCCGAAATCGGCGTCCAGCGTGAGCGGGATTCTTCCACTCTCAATCGCAAACATCCTTACAATGCTGTCCGGTTGTCCCTACAAACCGACCTCAACCACGCAACTGCATCGTGACCTTTTTCTCTTAAGAGCGCAGCATGCCGGTGGGAGAGATTTTCATCCAGTAGAAGCTTCACGAAGCAAGGACGATCTCATTACCCGCCAAACTGGCGGCATATTTCAGCGCCGCTCTAATATGGTCGCTCGTAAGTTGCGGGTAGGCACTAAGGATCTGTTCGGTGGTCTCGCCGGCCGCAAGCTTCTCCAGAACGAGGTAAACAGGAATTCTGGTCCCTTGCAGACACGGTTTCCCCGGCATTACATCGGCGCGGATCTCAATATCCTGGGGCAGTTCCATATTGTTCAACTTTACCAGCGAACCAATGGCAACAATGTTAAAAACGGCAGATCAGCGACACGATTCTCCCAAAACTAATGGAAGGTGTTTCGACGCCGAGATCGTTCGGGATGGTGCTCTGTCGCGCACCCGAGGATGAGATTCTGGCGGATCGTGCGCGAAGCGAAGCCCTGACGTTACTTACGCCGGACTTAGATTTTGCAAAGATTCAGGATACCCGCGAGACCGCCACGACGGCATCATCGTACTGCGTCTGAACAAGCAGGAAAAGGCGACTGTCGTGGCTTCGCTGGGCAGAATAATACCGGTGTTGCAGTGGTATCGATGACAGGGCACAACTGAAACGCAATTCATTTCAGGAGGATTGTTGATTGTGTGCTGACCCGCGTTACCCCCCGGGTCACCCCTAAAACAAATATGATCATGCAGTGCGATCCAACAACTCACCGGCAGGACTTCGTTCTTACTCAAGCTTACGGCCGGTGGGCCGCGCCACGGTGGTCGAAGGACTTTGCAGCTTTGTGCCGGGGTTCTGCGGAATAGTTTCGTATGCCTGCGCTGGGTTGAAGCTGCCGCGGCGGCGCGCAAGCGGCGATCGGCGCGCGCTATCTTTAGGCAAGTTTACCGCTTGCGGTATTGCCCGCAGTGCCGGGGGCCTGCTTGGTGTGGCCGACGTCCGGCGACCGATAGCGCCGGAGCGATCGGAGGGTTCGGGCACCGCCGATAAATCGACAAGGGCAATCCCATTGCCAGGCAGCAGAATGGCCGCGAGGATGTTGTCGGCGTTGTCGGAGACAAGCGCATCAAAGGCGTTCGCTGGGGTCGTGGGCAAGCCAATCTCTTGAATGGCCAAGGCACTCGCCGTATCGAAAACGGTCATGGCCTGCTCGTCAGGCTGAAACAGGAGTCTGCCGTCGGCGCTAAACTTGGTTCCCTCGGCTGGGTTTATGTGCGCCAAACCATAGGAATACGATTCCTTCATGTAGGCGAGTGGATTGCCACTCCCATCTGTGAGCGATCCCCATGCCTCCAAAGTTGTGCCATCCGGCGAGAGGGCCAAGCTAGTGCTGCCAATGACAACATCAGGAACGTAGCCGCCCTCATTGGTCGCGGTGTTTACCTTGTAGAGAGAGTAGGTATCGGCGGCGGCGAAGAAGACGGTAGCATTGTCCGGAGTGATCAGAACGTGTGAGTCGAACTGGTCAGTCTGGTTGAAAGCTGGGATGGCGGAATAGGAGGTGACGATTCCAGTGCTCGTGTCTAATCGGTGGAACGTCGATGCACCGCCGGTAATAGTCTCGTAAGAGGCGAAGTAAACGATCCCGGAATCCGAGATGGCAATCCCGCAAGGATAGGAGTCGCCAGATGCGACGGAAAACGTCTTTAGCACCGACAGTGTGCTTGTATCCAGCACGTAGACTGATGCAGTTCCGTCATCGGAAACCGCCATTTTGGTGCCGTCGGGAGAGAGCGCGATGCCGACCAGTTCCTGTGTTTCACTGCCGGGATTCGGCAGGGAGATGGGCGACTGCCAACTCATGGTGTGGCGCGAGAAAACCTGGATCTTGGTGAGGTCGGTGAAATAGTAGAGTTGGCGCTTGGCGTCATAAACGCCTTCGGCGAGATTCGAACCCGGCAATGGAAAAGTTTGGATGGCCGGCAGATAGGTGATGGATGATGGCGCTGTGGTGGATCCGTACTGGTTGGAAATGGTAACCGGTACCGTTGCTCCGGCTTCGCCTGGCGGGATAGTGAACTGAACGTATTGATAGGGAATGCCAAATTCACCGTTCACGTTAGCGGTGTAGGAAGTGACCAAAGCGGCCTGCGTTCCCACCTGGACCTGCGGCGCGGTGTTAAGACTTTGCAGCGAGAAGCCGTAGCCGAAAACCGAAACCGTGCCTCCGCCTTCCGCGGTGGACAGGGAGCCGATGACTTGAGTCGCGGACGGCCCATAGCTAAAGGCATTAAATCCAACGAACACAGCGCCGTCAGACGTAGTAAGAGCCAAATCGACAGCGCCGTCCGCGTGAGGCGGCGAAACGGCGGTCGGTGAGCTATTACTTGCAACATTGAAATTAGGGGCGGCCTGGTAATCAAAATAGAGATTAGTGGCGATTTGGCCGTTCGCAACGCCAGCAAATTGCACGGACGTTCCACCGCGGGTGGGGCCAACATTCACGGCGGCGGTATAGGGGCCTCCCATCCAATCTTGAAGTTGAGTGATGGTTGCCGCTGTTTGAAGGTTCGAGACATCCGCGAATCCAAAGCCGCCATTTATTATGCTGCCGACGGTGCCTCCGATAAGGCCGGTATTGTCAATCACCATCGGCACCAGCGCGCCGTCCAGATTTGCAACTGGTTCGCTGGCCCAGCCTGTCACGTTAAAGGTCCGCCAATTGTAGGCAACGACGACGCCGGCATTGGACGGAGAGATATAAAGTGTGTTGCCGTCCGGACTGAGGACGCCCGTTTCTGCCGAATGATAGGTCGGAAAGGCGAATTGATTGGCAATAGTCATACTGGCGCTATTCCAGATATAAAGATTTCCATAGCCAAGAGTAAGGAAGTTCCCGTCAAGTGTGGGCAGCGCATGTGTGCTGCCGCCATCGTAAGGAGGGGCGGGTGCGTTGCCTGTTGCGGACTGGCCGGAAAGCGGGTCGAATTCACAAATGGTCGAGTCACCGAAATAGCCGCCGAGGAAAACCTTGGTTCGTGCGGCGTTGATAGCTATATTCCCAACACCTACTAGCGATCCACAGAAGCTTTGGCCAGTCAGTGAGTTTTGCACGCCGTCCGTGGTTATGTATTTCGTCAAAGTATTGCTGGTCTTGTTCCAAACGGCAATGGAGTTATAGGTGGTGGTCGCGCCAAGCGCCGACGGATCTCCCATCAACACAAAGTTGCCATCGGCTAGAGGAAATATTGCGAACGAAGGATAACCGGATGGGCCAATTTGCGAAGACTTGATCAACTCCGTAATGGCCAGCGTGCCGGGATTGAAAGTGTAGATGTCACCCACGTTGGTGGCAACGTAGACGACGCTGCCATCTGGCGCCTGATCCAAGGCCAAGGCGCCCGGAATATAAACAGAACTTAACTGTTTCTCCGTTTTGCCGTCAAACGCGAATACCTGGTTTTGGCTTCCGTCGACGAAGAAGTAATGCCCGGATGGCGCGTTGTAAAGCGCCACTGGCGCTATGTATCCAGTATTGGAAATGCCCGTTTCCGTGTTGAAATAGCGGATGCGCGTTGTCAGGATTTGCGGCGCAGGTTGCAGGCTTAGAGCTATGGATGCGCTATGGCTGAGCGATCCCGAGGTTGCATTGAAAGTTACGGTAGCGGTTGTGGCTGTGGCAATGGAGGCGGCTGTGAGGGTGACGGTTTGCGGAGTGCCTGGTGTGACAGACAGGGACCCCGGCGCAGCCGTGACTGCGGATGGCAGACCGGAAATGCTTATGGCGACTGTGGAATTAAAGGAACCGGAAGCGGTAACGGAGACCGATAGCGTAACCGGCGCAGCGGGAAAAACAGTGAGGCTGCCGGGCGTGACAGAAACAGAGAAATCACCAGTTGGCTGAGGTACGGTTGGGGCACCGATTGATTGCGATGTGCCGCCACCTCCGCAACTGACAAGGGACATTGCCAGGAACGCGCAGACGATCGCAAGAAGAGGATTAAACGTTTCTCGAGCTTGCCAACAATTCCGGATCAGCCCGCGACCTTGGCTTCTACCCAAGCCCAACCGCCCTATTCGGAAGACCGAATCTGAAAGCATGCCAACGAATTCCAGGGGTAACCTGTTGAAGGATTGTTGCCAAGACTGGTACCGGTGGGTTCGGGGACGAACCCGCTAACAACACCGGAGGCGACGGTCTCGCCCAAAGGCGTCTGTGGCGGGTTCACATAAATAACCCACCAGATAGTGCCCGAGAAATCGTTCGTATGCAATATTTTCGGCCTCGAGGTCGGGAAACTTACCATAAACTGTCCCGTCGGGAGCAGGGATTGATGAAATGCCGACGCTGAAAAGCCGTCTCGAAATAAAACGCATGTGGCACTCACACTAGCAGTGCCAAATCTAGCCAGTCAAGTACCGCACGTACCTCTAGATATGTAACCCTCATCCACTCTGACCCATAGTCGGCTAGGGTGACGGTCGAACGTCGGTGTACTCGGCGAACTCGACACAGCACTCAATCACCATTCTCTTCAGCCGGATTATGAGTCGCACTTCCCCGGCTCAGATGTTCGGTGCGCCAGCTTGATCCAGCATCCGCTGTGCGAGCCAAAGTTCCAACTTTGCCCTTAACGCCACACTGCTCTGGCGGTGCACGAAGGCGATCGCTTCGTCTGGGTCGCCGCCCATGAGCCAGGCCTGCGCCACGCGCTCAGGACCTGACCGAGCCTCCATGCCCCACATATCTGCCATTCGCCGCGCAGTGGCCAAGTCGTGAGCTCGCAAAGCTGTGGTGAAGATATGCTCGTACGCTTCGGCTCGATAATGACGGGTTGCCGCGGCCCGCTGCAGACGGACGCTGTCAACCGGCTCGCTAGGCAATCGGCGGGCAACCTCTTCGGCACTTCGCAGTGCTTCCTGGGCAGTGGCCGCAAGGCCGCCCTGGCTCTCCGCTTCGCCTATCGATGCCAGGACAACAACTGCCCCAATTGGAAGTCGATTCGACAATTGCGCCAACTTCGTTGCGGTAGCAAACAAAGCGTTCGCTCGCTGCGAATCCCCGGCCCGCAGCCACTCCGCTCCAACAGAAGCTAGTGCCTCCGCCTTCGCCAAAACGCACTCTTGATCAGACTCAGGGATAGTTGACGCGACTTGCTCGGCCTCCTCTGGCCGATGCGCTTGGATGAGTAGATGCTCGATACTTGCAATGGCTAATGTCTTCTCAAACGGACCGCTCGCTTTTAGCCTAATCTGCTCGACACCTTCCCGATCCCCGCTTTTGATCGCCCCGTAAAGCGCCTCCATCATCGCGCTATTGGAGCGCGCTCGCTCCTCGCGCTGGGTTGGAGTTAGGTCCGCAAAACCGTCCGCTGTAATCGGAAATCCCGGCACCCGTGATCGCTCGGGTGATCGAGCGGCCAGAGGCGTAGGCACAGGAGAAAGCGCGCTAGGAGCCGGCATCGCCATATATTCCAGGTCTTCCGCCGCTGTCTTTGATAGAACGATGCGCTCCGTTGTGTTCGCGATGATTGACGCTGTCTGTTTAGCCCGCTTGGCGTACTCGCTCGCCTTTTTCGTTTGCCCCATGCGCCAAAGGACATCCGCAACACTTAGTTCCGCCTGAGCCTTCTTGTAAGAATCCGAAACACGCGCCAATAACTCGTCAGCTGAAGGGATTCGTCCATAAAGCACATATGCCTTCAAAAGTGCAAAAGGGAACGAAGGCGTTCGCGCGTAAGCGCGTTCTGCCTCCTCCAAATATCCTCCGCGGGCATATAGGTGGCCGGCCCATTCGGCAGGAACGCTCCTATCATCGAACGTTGCGATGTGAACCGAGGCCGCTTCTGCCTCATGAATAAGCGCATGAGCCGTAGGATAAAGATCGTGATTCTCAGCAGCGCACAAAAGACTTGCAGCAACAAGAAGGAAGAAAAGTCGCATCTACGACTATTATCGAGATCCCCAACACCAATTTGCATTACGTGCTGCGGCGGGGGAACGCGGGATGGGACTAGCGACGATACATTAAGTCACCATTCTCTCCAAATGAACTGACGGGGCAATGCGGGACAGCCCACTCAAACAGCATTCTTTTTAATAAACTGTGTTTGAGTGTCCTGCCAACGATTCCTATGTACAAAGGAAAAGCTACTCGCACGGCTTGCAGCATCGAAAAAGGCCCCCGCGCCGGTCGTTTCATTGCGCATTCCAGCCGCAGACCTCGCGTTAGCTCGAAAACAGGCTGAACAGAAAGGGCTGCCTTACCAAACCTACATCAAGTCGCTTTTGCACGAAACGCTCGCCGAACGCGAAAAGCGCAAAGTGGGATAGCAAATCTTGGGGGCACTCCAGGGGCACCCAGACGTCGCGCGGAACAACCTTGCCCCCGTCCCATGATGCATGCCATGCTCGATACCAGGAGCCCTTTGCGTGGAAAAGATAGAAAAAGCCCGCGTCTTCAAAAATGGCCACAGCCAGGCAGTGCGCATCCCCGCCGCTTACCGTTTCTAGTGCGATGAAGTGTACATCCGGCGCAACCCGAATGCCGGAGAACTGACCTTGTCAGAAAAGCTGCCGGTCCCTCTCTGGACGTGATTTACACCGAGTTGGATGCAGTCGGTGCGGTCGACTTCGTTCTGGACCGAGACCTTAACCCGCCTGAAAAACGGGAACTCCTCTAAATCGGTCGTCCCTCTACTTCCTGGACACCAATAGCACCGGCTACATCGTGAGTGGCCGCTCGCAGACGGCCCGGCAGAGTTTCAAGCTCCATCAAGAGCAGGCAACAATGGCTATTTCAACCATTACCGAGGCGGAGATTCTCTTTGGACTTGAGAGTAAACCCGCGGCCCCGCGGCTACGTAGGTCGGTGGAAGAACTTTTCGGTACGCTGCAAATCCTGGCCTCGGATTCTAATGCCGCGTATGCTTATGGCAGGCTTCGCGCCCGCTTGGCAGCAGCCGGAAAATCCTTGGCTGCGCTAGATATGCTACTCGCGGCTCATGCCCTCTCGGCGAATGCTGTCCTGGTGACGCACGATAAAGCTTTTCTGCAGATAACCGCTTCCCTGAACGTCATCGACTGGGCAACTGACTTGTGAACGTCGGAGCCGAGCAACTCGGCCGCAACTTCGCGCGACAGTGGGTACAGTCAAACTGAACAGAAAGGCCTGCCTTGTCAAACCTACATCAAGTCGCTCTTGCACGAAACGCTCGCCGAACGCGAAAGCACAAAGTGGGATAGCGAAGATTGGGGAAGTGGGGGGGGAGCTAGGAGCGGTCAGGTGAAGACTTGAGATAATACACGCGTGGCTAGTCTTCGCGAATTCAAAGCCTTATTAAACTCCTTGTCCGAAGGAGAGAAAGCGCTGATCCTGAAGTGCGCCATAGAAGAACTGCGCGGCGTCTTTCCCGGTATCGATTCCCGGCCTGAGGTGTGTGGCGGCGAGCCTTGTATCATTCGTACGCGTATCCCAGTTTGGATTTTGGAGCAGGCCCGCCGGCTTGGCGCCTCCGAGCAGACACTACTCGCAAATTACCCCACACTTCGCGCCGAGGATCTGCAAAATGCTTGGGACTACGCACGAGCCCACCCCAGCGAGATCGACAATCAAATTTGCGAAAACGAAGCCGCGTAAGGCGACGTGGCTCTCATCTATACGAACGAGAATATCGAGCAGCAGGTCGTGACCGCACTCCGAGCGCTAGGGCACGATGTAGTGACTTCGTTGGAGGCGGGGAACGCCAATCGCGCCATCGCAGACAAGGATGTGTTGGCGTTTGCGGTTTCCCAGAATCGAATCCTTATCACTCACAATCGTCTTCACTTCGTTCGCTTGCATAACCATCGGAGCGCGCCGCACGCCGGAATTGTTGTTTGTAGTGTCGATCTCGACCACAAGGGCCAAGCGCAGCGAATTCACGACGCGATCCAGTCGGGCGCTGCCGATGAGCTTATGCGGGTAAATCGCCCTTGACAGGAGGGGCTTGCGTATAGGAGAACCTCGCAGCGCAGTCCGCAACGAACTATTGAACTCCTTGCCTGAAAGCACCATTCACAAGACTTCCCAAAAAAAATGAGGACCGCCAACTCCCAACCCATCAGCCATTTAGCAAGTCTTCGGCCACTCAGCCACCCTCAACCCGAACACCCCAAATGCGACCCTTCGCATACGCTGGCAAGCTGGCACTCCGCCCGCCCCAGCCCACTTCTACCAGGAGAAACTCAGTGTCAAAACGTACCCAACGCCGCGCCGAACAGCGCCGCCTCAATCGCGAGCATCGCGAAAAAACCGGACCTGCTTCCGAAGCGCAGATCGCCGCCAATCGCGAAAACGCCACTCACTCCACCGGTCCAACGTCGGACCTCGGAAAAGCCATCGTCAGCCAGAACCGAACCGTTCACGGCCTGAACTACAACCCAGAGACCTTCCATGTCCTAGCCTGCGAAGACCCAGGCCCAGCATGACGCCGCTCCAGGCCCTTCGCGACGGCACAAAACAATCGAAACAACCGAAACTCTGCTCGTCACCTCAATGGCCGAGCACGGCTGGCTGCTCCAGTGCCAGCCGCCTCCAAGAAACCTGCTTCAACCAGGAAACCGCCAAAATCGCCGACCAAAAGCTCTTCTCCCTCTACCTCCGCTACGCAAAAGATCGAAATTGGCTTTGAATCGGAAAACGCCGCGTAGGCCGTTACCGGGCCATCCTCGACCTGGAAGAAATCAGCTTTTTATTGAAAGAACAGAAGATGCTCATGGCGCAAATCGACATAAAGTACATGGCCCACCCGAACATGTGGCCGGAAAGGAAGCGAAAAGCCGCCCTAAATCGCATCGAATTCACCTGTTCGGTTAAGGTCCGCACCAAAGTGCGCCCAGCTAGGGCTGCCTTTCTTGGCTGCGGAGTGACTTTCCAGCCGCTCCAGGCAAATTTGTCGCCCGTTCCGCTGATCAAGCTCGCAGATCTCAGATAATGACGGAAAATTGGCGTCCCGAAGCACCAGAAGTTCGAACCATAGTATGGGACTTTGCTCTGGGTATTTTGGAGATTGGCCGGAAGCTGCCGGTTGTCAAACAACTCACTTCACAAAAGCTGGGAAGTTGAAACTCACTGCGATGGGCTTGCAAGTAGGCTGTACAGTTCGTACGTCTCGGCAATCGCTTGTTCATGGGCTGCGCGAAGCGTGAAATCCTTGTCGAAGCGTCCGCTCAGTCGAACGCGAACCGGCTGATGACTGTCACTGGCGGCCTTGATCGCATTGGCTATCAAGATACTTTGTTCGACAGAAGGTCGCGTTACTTCGCAGACGCCACCCCCATTGATAACTTCGTGCTGCGTCTTGCCGGAAGACGCCACGGGCACGATTCCTTTGGCCTGGACTTGAATCGAGTCATGAAATATCCAGTCATTTGACACATACTCGGATTCGACAAAGATACGACGTGCGTTCCCATTTTCGTGAATCTCGGCCTCAATTGTGGTGCCGTTGCCATTCATGAATTTACTGAAAACTCGGTGCCGATAGGTTTTGATTCCATCAAACTCGTCGGTGGTGATTACGAAGTGCTTCTCTAGCTGCTTGATGCGGGCTTTCTCTGCCGCAAACTCGGCAGACCTCTTCTTTCGTGACTGTTTCTCTTCGGTCGAAGTCGGAGAGGCTATTTCATGGGAAGGCTGGGGTTCAGAATGATTTGGGGCGATCCGGTTTAGGATGGCAAATATCATCACGGCTAAAGCTACGAGCGTAAATAACAAACCGGCGCCGAAAGAAACACCCTTCTTGTCATCCACCATTAGAAAATCCTCCGAGGTAGTAAGAGCAAAATAACCTTCAAGATTAAGCCGGGTGATATGGCAATGAAAAGTTGGTGTGGTTGTAGTACGTGCCCGGCGACGCTGCTGACGAAGGCAACGCGGTCGTTTCGGACCTCTTCGGATGGCGATTCCTTGATTCTCATCCGAACCTATCTAGTATAAAACTAGTATTTAGCCTAGTCGGAGTCCGTTAGATGGTCATTCGGCGGTGCCTAAATAGCGTCCGAAGGGCTGTCAATAAAGGCGTAGACGCGAATTTGGCGTCTTTGTGGCAGAGGGATGTACGCGGGGTTCGGGCTGGTTTGGCTGGTCAGGATAGAAGGGCGTCACAATGCCGTAGAATGGCCCGCAATCGCTCAGAAACGCTCTAGGTTGCATCGGAGTGTTGCGCCTAGAGCTAACCCTTTTGAGGCGGTGGTGGGTCGAGGGGAGTAGACGCTCGATCCCACAACACACCGCCATTGGCGACAGGCGAGTATCTCTAAGCGGCTGGTCACCAATATCAATCCCAATAGAGTGCCCAGATTTTAGCAAACCCGATCTTAGGGAGTAACCCTTTGATGCTCAATCGGGCAGGTAGCTGCAAAGCCTCAACTGGGTTGTGTTATCATGCTGCCCTCTTGGAACTGGCTTCTATTTCAAGTGAGTCGATGATGCGCTTGGCATCCGCTTTCGTCAGGCTGCCCAAGAAGCGATCTTTCGTGGCGATAATCTCTTCGATGCGTTCTTTGCGTGCCTCGATTGTGGTGTAGCCTGTCTCAGCCAAGAGGTGTCCGACATAGGCGTTCTGCTGGGCTGTGGCTGGGTCTGTCATGAGACCCGTAGTGGCTGGTGCTCTAAACAACTCTCCAGACTTGAGGCGGTGCATGAAACCCTTCGCTAGAGTGATCAACCTGCTAGCGGCTTCTTGCGATAGTGAGCGTGCGTGCTTATCGACGAAGCTGGCGAAGGCTTCGTACTCTTCATCGACGAACTGAAGCTCAGCATCAAGCTTGTCTTTGGTGCTGGCCTCTTTGTGCGCGCGCCACCACTTCAAATATGGCTTCAGGATCGGCTGGTCAAGTGCTAACTCGGCATCTAGATCGCGCCTGATCTTCGCTGCTGTAGTATTCGGGAGGATTGGACCGACTAGCCAAGGAACGTCGTAATCGAAGACAAGATCCATCAAGGCGAGACTGGCCTTCTTGAAGTCTTCTTTCAGTTCCTCAAGCTTGGTTAGTTGGCTAGTGGTAACTGGGGCATCTGCCCGCAGCGATGATTTGAGTATTCTGTCTAATTCTTGTCGCATAGAGGATCTTCAGGTGAGTGGTTGGACGGCTTAGCTTTTGGATAAGGCTTCCAGCATGTGCTTACTGGAATCGCTTCTTAGAGTGCGTACTAGCTGCTGTTGCCTGCTGGCGCTTCCAGTTTGGCTGGAGGTTTACTTGCAGGCTAAGGGGGGGTCTAATCAGAATTAATTAGTTACACTCTTAGCTGCTTAGCTCACTTAGCATATAGGCAGCGGCGCTAATGATAGCGTACCACATTCCAGAACTAAATCTTTTCTATTATCACTGTTGATAGCCAAGGGTTTAGCGGTCTGTAGCTAACGATGTTCACATTAATGTTTATTAATTTTTGTCCATCTTCTCTCTCGGATTGCGAGGCGACACAGGGCAGCGCTTGGTGACGCTGCCCCGCTCTCTCTCTCAACTACAGCGAAGGACGTACTGCCAAGTTGCACTCGTAGGCTGTTGGTGATATCGGGCTCTTGGCCAGTTTGTCTCTCCGCCACATCTGGCTTGCAAGACGTTGCTCGTAGGCTGGTGATCTTTCTGTCACCGTGTTGAGGTCAAGTGCCAGCAGAGCCTTGTACACTTCTTTGGTAACGAAGATGGCAGCATACGCGTACTTCGGAAACCCCTCTGTTGGGCTTCCGATGTGGATATTGGCCAAATAAATGTCTCGCTCTGTTGCGTAGACGGGTTCACTCATGGCTATTTCCTCCAACGCTCTTTCTCAATTGCAGCGAGGCGATAGAGACCTGGCCTCTTCTTCCCTAGCTCATTCGCCTTCCGGCTGTCGTCTAACATGCCACTGGCTAGGACCGACTCAACTAGCGATGGGTTTCGAAGCGCTTCGTACTCGTCTGCGGTCACGATGATTGGATCAAGCCTTGAGCTAGGAGCTTTAGGTACCGCTCCGATTCGGATGGCTGCTTTGGAGAGATGCTCAGGCGAATACTTAGGCGTTGTAGGGTTGCGCTTGGCTGCTTCGGCTTGTTGCTTGGCTGCTTCGGCAGCACGCTCAGTGCGTGTGTGGGCTGCGTCCATTTCTTGGAGGCGGTCTTCTAGAGTGGCTGGGATTCCATTCTCTTGTCGGTAGCGACGTGCAGCTTTAACGAAAGCTTCGTCTGTATCAAACTCGCTGGTATTGGAAGCCTTGTCGTTAGGTTCTGGCGCATATGGTGCGCTGGTTGTATGGGGCATGTTGTTATATGGTTTTGGCAGAATGCCGAGGAATTGCGACGGTTGAACCAAGTGGGACTAGCGACGAATCGCTAGCCCCGAACAACTTACCTTCAACCGTGCAGTGTGGGCGTCGCTGCCAACGACAGGGAAGAGAATCTCTCCCTATTACTAGTATACCACACTCGCCAAGCTTTCTCTCGATTAAAATGTGCTATTATTTGCCGCACAAACGGGGCGGGAGATGGTTTTAGAAAGCAAAAAAATTTACGCGGCACCACCGCGCTCTTTTTTTTATCGAGACATCCCCCACCGTAGTTGCTACTTGGTGTGCGTGGGCAGCAACGTGTAGCGCTGGGTTACCTTGCACGTCTGACCAGGTGAAGAGTGAACGCCAGCAACGACGTGGTTGCTAGCGTCCATGCGTTGCTAGTTGCTGGTCTGCCGTTCACATCCACAGTGACCAGTACAAGGCGATGGTTGCTCAGGTGTCGGGAGTTTGCCTTCATGCGTCCATTGGCCGCACACGGTGCAAACGCTGAGGGCGTTGATGTCTGCTAGCTTGCCGCAGTCAAAGCACGCGGTCATGAGTACAGGTTCGGTGTTGGTGTTGCTGGTAAGGGTTGTCATGATCCAATCGTAGGTGCTTCTGCTTTGCAGTGGCAAGCGCTTTAATCTGTAGACAACAAGCTTTGTAGGTAGCGGTGGTACTATGCCAAGCGACGATGCAACGCTAAACGATGCAATGGACAGCGATATAAGGCTGGGCAGTGGCAGTGTACGCAAGGGAAACCATTGGTACATGATCGGACGGAGTGTACGAAAATAAGCCTTGACATATTTCGGACAGGCATTGATAATTCGGACAGGAGCTTCGTACATGTCCCGAGTATTCGCTTATGCCCGTGTTTCAACAACAGATCAGACAACCGATAACCAGCTTTGTGAAATCAAAGCGGCTGGATTCAACATAGAGACGAGAAGAACAGTAACAGAGAGCGTAAGTGGCAGCGTTGCTGCTATGCAGAGGAAGGGCTTCAGCAAGCTGGTTGACAAGCTAGAGGCGGGAGATGTCCTGGTAGTCACTAAGCTTGATCGCTTGGGAAGGAACGCAATGGACGTCAGGCAGACTGTGGAGCGTTTGGCATCTGAAGGCGTTAAGGTTCACTGCCTAGCGCTTGGTGGTGTGGATCTTACAAGCGCTGCGGGCAAGATGACCATGCAGATAATCAGTGCTGTAGCTGAGTTTGAACGCGATCTTCTAATCGAGCGCACGAAGAGCGGGATCAGCAGAGCAAAGGCGGAAGGCATTCACATGGGACGTAAGCACTCGCTGACGGAAGCGCAACGGGCAGAAATCAAGGCGAGGCTAGCGAAGGGTGAATCGGTGAGAGGAATTGCTGCTGAGTTCGATACGACTCGGCAGACAGTCATGCGCGTGAGGGATGCCGGGTAAACGGCGTCTCTCCGCAGAGTGTGCGGAGTGCATGATGGTTGATATGCCGAGAGGGAAGAAGAGGAAGAAGGCGAAACCGTTCGTAACCGTAGAAGGGCTTGAAGAACTGGCAGAACAATATCGAGCGTTAGCCGACGTAGAACGGCTCCGGGCAGACCGTCTGGTGATGGAATTAGACACCATGCAGCGTAGCTTTGGGATTAATCCCGAGCAACTTCCTCCAACCGTGCAAGAGTTAGGCCCCGTGAAGAGTGAGCACCGCATAAGCACCGACAGGCTACGAAAGGTTATGAAGCCGATTGCGGACGGTGCGAGTGATGAGGAGCTTATAGAGCTTCGGTCACATCTGTATGGACTCGCTGATGTCCTTACGGATGCGATAGCGAAAGCTCCAACAGATACCGACCTCTGGGAGGATGGCGTAAGGCGCCCTGCGAAGTCGGAATTGCTGGACTTGGAGTTGGCCACACAGTATGCAGAGGAATTGCTAGAGGAGGAAGAAGGCGAGTGAAAACGGCCGTAATTTACACGCGCGTTTCGACGGGCAAGCAAGCAGACGGTTTAAGCACAAGTGTTCAAAAAGATGTCTGCGAGGACCACTGCAAGCGTGAAAGGCTGAAGGTTCTAGAGGTTTTTGAAGATGCCAAGTCTGGAACGACAATCAGACGCCCTGAGTTTCAAAAAATGCTGCGCTTCTGCAAGGACAGACGCGTTGACTTTCTCGTGGTTCACGACATGACTCGCTTCAGTAGAGGTGAGGATGACGCGATAGCTCTTGTGGAGCTACAGAGCCACGGTACACGGCTTCGCTCCGCTATGGAGCGTGTTATCGACGAAACTCCAATGGGCAAGAAGATTCGGCGATATGCAGCGGCGGATGCTGCTTATCACAGCGATGAGAAGCGAGTCCTAACGATGGAACGCATGAACGCTGCCATTCGCTATGGTGGATGGCCTTGGAAGGTCCCTATAGGCTACGTGCGTAGTCCAAAGCTCCCTCGAATGCCCGCCACTATTGAGGCTGATCAATCCGGCAGACGTGCGGAACTTGTCGCTGAGATTTTTCACCTTTACGCTGCTGGAAAGACTAAGGCGAGGATTTTGGACAAGGTGGTGGCTGACGGTCTGCGTTATCGGCGGTCTGGGAAAGCCCCGACCAAGCAGACGATTGATGAGATCCTTCGGAACCCTGTTTATGCAGGTAAAACCTACGGCGTAGATCAGAAGACTAAGCTTCCTTTCGAAGTGGAGGGACTCCACGAAGCTCTGGTTAGTCGAGAGCTATTTGACCGAGTGCAAGCACGGCTAAACGGAAAGAAACTCGTCGAACGTGGCGATAGCAATCCTTCATTCCCTTTAACGGCGTTCGCTCATTGTGGTGCATGCAAGCGTGCGTTGCGGGGTTATCAGGCGAAGAAGAAGTATCCCTGGTATGACTGCAAATACTGTAAGCGGGTAAGCGCTAGTGGCAAGAAGCTCCACGTGGCCTTTCTTGAGTTCTTGGCGGGGATGGAGCTTGACGAGACGCTTCTGAAGGGAGTTCTGGAAGTAGTCGCCGACGTCTGGAAGCAAAAGAATGAGGAGACGGCAAAAACCGCCAAACGTCGGAAAGCTGAGCTAGAGGCGTTGGAGTTAAGACTTAGTGCGATACAGGAGCGAATAATTCTGCGTGATTTCGGCTCTATGCCAAGTAAAGTTTTCGAGGACGAATGGCACAAACTAAACAACCAAGTCGATAAAGTTCGAACCTCCCTGAATCAGGAGTTTGGCGACATCACGCTTGAAGACGTCCGAATGTACTCAAATACAATACTGACGCACGCTAGCCTCTACTGGCAAAGAGCGGATGAGGACGCGAAAAGGGCGTTCCAGAAGGCTATTTTCCCATCTGGAGTGCTGGTTTCGCCAGAGCTTGTTTTTGATGACGTTCGAACCGACTTAAGTACTTCATTCTATTGCCTTTTGAGGCAAATAAAAAACAAAAGTGAGGTTTGGCGTCCCCAAGGGGATTCGAACCCCTGTTATCGCCGTGAAAGGGCGGTGTCCTAGGCCGGGCTAGACGATGGGGACGCATGCGTGGCGTCACTTCCTACGTTAGCAGACCGGGCCTTTCGCGACCCCCTTATAGCGTATGCAAATACGCCAGGATATTTTCCTTATCGTCCTTCGACAACATATCCGCATACGCAGGCATGCCATTGCCTCCGTTGTTGATCTGCATCATCACGTTCGCGTCGTTCACAGGCTTGCCGCTTTGCAGCGTCTTGCGCTTGAACAAACCTTTCAGCGACGGACCCATCTTCTTCTCGTCGTTATCGACGTTATGGCAAATGGCGCACTGCTCGAAGGCCTCTTTACCTTTGGCAACATCGCCCGCTTTGCCGGCCGCCGAGGCGTTCCCGGCCATTCCCGCGCTCAGCGCTACGACCACCGCAAAAACAAATCCGTGACGAATCATTTGGTTCCTGGCTCCCAAGTGGATTAAAAACTACAGTCTACAACCTACATGATGGACAATTCTGAAAGCAAAAAGCATCGGGAATGAAGCACCTTTAACACTATGGAAACTTCATCTGAAAGAACGGCGTCTGCCGAAGTATAGAGAAACGGGCCCGCGCCGCCATTCGTTCTGGGTGATAATTGAAACACTTGGTGACTTCTCCCCGCTGAAACGGCACCATACCCGAACCCGATTATTCCTGAAGGTAAACATGTTCCTTAGAGCCACTGCTCTTTCTATCTTTAGCGTCTTCAGCCTGCTGGCGGCACCGTCCAACGGCGTGCCGAATATGACGGAAGCACCCAAAGCGGGCAAAGTGGATTTGTTTCCCGAAAGCTCACTGAAACCCGGTATGCACGCCGTTGCCTGGACCACTTTCCAGGGAACTGCGCCTGAAGCCGTACCAATCGAAATCATCGGCATCTGGGAAAACGCCTGGGGACCTAAGCAGGACATCATCATCGGCAAGATGGGCGGTAAAGCGCAGCGTACCAACGTCGCCGGTGGCATGAGCGGCAGCCCTGTTTATATCGATGGCAAGTTGGTGGGCGCTGTTTCCTTACGTCTTAGCGTTTTTTCGCCGGACGCCATCTGCGGCATCACGCCCATCCAGTTGATGCTCGATGTGAAGGATTTCGATAAGACCCGGCCTGCGGATAGCCGCACGCCCGACAAAATTAGCGTCGCCAAAGAGAACATGCCGCTGCCCGATGGCTTGCTGGCGCGCGTGATGGCCGGTAGTGCCAGCGGGTTGGGTCAGACTCCGACGATGACCCCTATTGCCACGCCGATAACCATGTCCGGTTTTTCCGATGAAGCGTTTCGTCAGTTTGCGCCCATCTTCAGTCAGCTTGGCATGGCGGTGGCACAAGGCGGATCGGGCGGCCAGTTGAATTCGGCTACACCGGCAAAAGACTGGGCCACCTCGCTGCAGCCGGGTGAGCCCATTGCCGCCGTGCTCGTTTCGGGCGATGTCACCATGACCGGCGGCGGCACCGTTACTTATAACGACGGTAAGCGCGTGCTGGCTTTCGGGCATCCGATGTTCAACCTGGGACCTGTCGACATGCCCATTGCCAAGGACGACATCATCACGACGCTCGCCTCTTCCTATCAGCCCACGAAAATGGGCAACGCCACGGAAGTGGTCGGCGCGCTGAAGCAGGACCGCCACAGCGCCATTGAAGGCGAACTCGGCGCAACCGCGCAGATGATTCCCGTCACCATGCACGTCTCCTCGTTCAACCCCGACAACAGCGTCCGCAAGAATCAGGACTTCCACTTCAACGTCTTCGTCAATCAGAAATGGACGCCCTATCTGATGATGGCCACGCTCTTCAACGCGCTTTCGAACCTGAACGACTTTTCAGACGATGAAACCTACCGGCTGCATGGCGAATTGCATCTGGAAGGCCAGCACAAGATCGACTTAACAACCATGCAGGCGCCTGCCGAAACACAGATTCCCACGCCCATGCTGCTGGCCGGCTGGTGGGGCGACAAGTTCAACCGGCTATTCGCCAACTCAAACCAGTTGCCGAAACTGGACGCGGTGAATATCACGGTCGATCTGCTGCCGGAGCGCCGCATTGCGCAAATTGAAAATGCCTGGATCGCCGATAACAAAGTGATTCCCGGTACCGAAGTGCCGGTTAAAGTGTTCCTGCGGCCTTACAGCGGCGACAGGATAGAGCGGACGATTATGGTAAAAATTCCGGCTGGCTTACAGCGCGGAGAACATCAGATTCTGTTCAGCGATGCCGATACCTTAAGCCGCACCCAGAACATTGCCAGTTCACTAAACCGTATTGAAAGTATTCCCCAGACTGTCGCGCTCCTGAATGAAGAGCGCAGCAACACCCGCATGTACGTTTCCCTCATCGAATCGCAGCCTACCGTCTATTCGGATGAGAAAGTTCTCCCCAGCCTGCCGGCTTCCGTGCTGAACGTGATGCAAAGCGGCCGCGCCACCAACCACCAGTTTGTCAGCGCTCCCGAAAGTGCACATGAGCAGACTTCCATCGCCTTCGACACGGTCATCACCGGCAGCTATTCGCTAAAAATACACGTCAATTAGACACACGTTAATTAAGGATCGTCGTCTCTCAAAAATGAATTCCAATTCGGTTCTACGCCGGGCGGCCTCGCTCCTGCTGCTGGCTGCTCCTTCCCTTTGCTTTGCCGTTGACACACATATATGGGAGCAGTCCGATCAAGCGGACTTCTCGCGTGGAACTGCCCAGAAACTTTCCATTCGCAGCGACGGCCGCGTGACGCTTTCTCCTTCTTTCAAAGAACTCGACAGCACGACGGTTCCTTATCTTTGGGCGCTGGCGGAAGACAGCAAAGGCACCTTGTATTACGGCGGCGGCGCGCCCACTGGAAATTCCACCAAGGTCTTTGCTCTAACTCCTGGTATGAAGCCGCACGAGTTTGCAGATCTTATCGGGTTGGAAGTGCACGCCCTGGCAGTGGATTCGCACGATCACGTTTATGCGGCCGTTCTGCCCGATGCCAAAATTTACAAGATTGACGATAAAGGCAAGCCCACGCTGTTCTTTGATGCCAAGTGCAAGTACATCTGGGCCATGGCGTTCGACAAAGCGGGCGCGCTGTACGTGGCCACTGGGGATGCCGGCATTATTTATAAAGTCACTCCTGACGGCAAGGGAACCAAGTTTTTCGAAACGGGCGAGACGCACGCGCGCTCCATGACCTTCGATGAAGCGGGCGACCTGATTGTCGGTACTGACCCCAGCGGCCTCATTATTCGTGTCACCCCGAAAGGCGAAGGCTTTGTCTTGTATCAGGCCAACAAGCGCGAAGTCACTGCCGTGGCCGTGGAGAAAGGCGTCATCTATGCCGTCGCCGCAGGAAATAAGACGGGCGGCTTGACAGTTACCGGACCGCCTCCTGTCCTGCCCGGCGGTCAGTTGCAGGTTTCGGGAACAGGTCTGGCACACGCAGGCGCAGCGCCGCCATCGCTTCCTCCGGCTGTTGGTTCCTTGAGCGCGTCCGTGGCTGGCGGTTCGGAGCTTTATCGCATTCAAGCCGATGGCTTTGCCGAGAAAATCTGGTCAAGTCCCACCGATATCGCCTACGCACTTTCGTTCGATGCCGCCAGCCGTCCGCTGGTGGGCACAGGCAACAAAGGGATAATCTACCGCGTTGATTCCGAACAGCTCTCGACCGAACTGCTAAATACGCCGCCAACGCAGGTGACCAATTTTCTGCGCGGTAAGGATGGCGTGGTCTACGCGGTAACGGGCAATGTGGGTAATGTTTATGCCATCGGGCCAGGGTTGGAAACGAAGGGCACGCTGGAGAGCGATGCGCTGGATGCGTCGGAATTTGCACAGTGGGGCAAAGTGCATATGACCACCACCCTGCATGGCGGCAACATCACGCTGGAGACGCGCAGCGGAAACCTGAACCATCCGGAGAACCTGTGGAGCGCGTGGACCAAGGTGAACGTGACTGAGTTGGGCGGCCAGATCCAGTCGCCTTCGGCGCGTTTCCTGCAATATCGCCTTACATTGTCTGCATCGCCGACCGGAGAGTCGCCCGACCTGAGCCTGATCGATATCGCTTACCTGCCAAAGAATATTGCGCCGCGCGTCTCGATCATCGAAATGGCCCCGGCGAATTACAAGCAGTCGGCTAGCAACGCAGCGCTGGAGCGCAACGTGCTGCCTTCGGGTTCGCCCGCAACCTTGACCTTGCCGGCGGTGGGACAGAAGCGCAACGGATTAAACCCGCCTTCGCTTGAAGTGGGAGCCACCTCTACGCTCCAATACAGCAAGGGCTTCATTACCGCCCGCTGGAGCGCCAGCGATGCCAATGGCGATCCCCTAATTTTCAAAGTTGAAATAAAGGGTAAAGCGGAGACGCAGTGGCGCCTGCTTAAAGACAAATTGCAGGATCGCTTCTTCGCTTTTGACAGCGCCGCGTTTCCCGACGGCAGCTACCAGATTCGCGTAACTGCCAGCGACGCTCCGGGCAACACAATCAGCGCCGCGTTGACCGATAGCTTAGTGGGTGATGCGTTCACCATCGATAACACTCCGCCTGAGATTATCAACGCGAAGGTTGCCAGCGGCGAAATCCATTTCACAGCGAAAGATTCGCTTAGTTGGATTGATAAAGCCGAGTACGCTGTCGATGGCGGCGAGTGGAATATCCTGGAGCCCGTGAATAAAGTGACGGATTCGCAGTCGCTTGATTTCGAACTCAAAGGTCAGCCGGGACAGATGATCTCGGTGCGGGTCTACGACGAATACGACAATGTCGTAGTCAAACAGTTCCCCATCTCGTAATCGCTAGCGCCGCTTCGTCTTAATCACGATCGGCGTCCCGTCGAACCCGAACTGTTCGCGCAGTCGATTTACTAAATACCGCTCCATCGAGAAGTGCATCTTGTCGGCTTGGTCGGTAAACACAATGAATGTCGGTGGCCTGATCGACGCCTGCGTCATGTAGTAAACCTTTACGTCGCTGCCGAAATGCAGCGTCTCGACAAACCGGTTCAGTTCGCCGGTCGTCACGCGTTTGGAAGCCGCATCGAACACCCGCCGGATAGTGGCGTAGATTTTTCTGATGCCCTCCGCGTTAATGGCGGAAGTGTAGATGATGGGCGCGTAATCCAAAAACTTAAGTTCATCCTTAACGGTTTCGGTGAAGGTGCGCTTGCTGGCTTCAC
This sequence comes from Bryobacterales bacterium, assembly GCA_003163855.1. Classification (GTDB taxonomy): domain Bacteria; phylum Acidobacteriota; class Terriglobia; order Bryobacterales; family Bryobacteraceae; genus Bog-105. The sequence continues at coordinate 132,070 of PLRJ01000060.1, forward strand.
CCACCGCATCCCACTTGTTCACCACGATGATGACGGCGCGCCCTTCTTCATGCGCATAGCCCGCAATGGTCGCGTCCGATCCTACGACGCCCTGCGTTGCGTCCACCACAATTAACGCAACGTTCGCCATGCGGATGTGACGCCGCGCCATCACCACGCTTAGCTTTTCGGTCATCTCCGTGGTCTTGCCTTTGCGCCGAATGCCGGCCGTGTCGACAAAGCGGTAAGTCGTGTTCCCTTCCTTCACGCTCTCATCCACCGCGTCGCGCGTGGTGCCGGGTACGGGCGAGACAATCGACCGTTCCGAACCAACCAGCGCATTCAGCAGCGTCGATTTACCAACGTTAGGCCGTCCGATAATCGCCACCTTTATACGGCGTAGATTGCCTTCCGGCTCAGGCTCTTCCGTCTCCGGTTCCAACAGCGGAAACGGTTCGGTAATCTTGTCCAGCAGTTCGGCAATACCGCGCCGATGCTCAGCCGAAACTGGCATGGGGTCGCCCAGTCCCAGCGAATAAAACTCAGGCACCAGGCTTTCGCGAGCGACAACATCAATCTTGTTAACGACAAGAGTCAGCGGCTTATTCAATTTGCGCAGCAGCTTGGCCAGATCGCGATCGGCCGAAGTGATTTCCGTGCGGCCGTCGATGACATAAACAATATGCGAAGCAATTTCAAACGCCACCTGCGCCTGTTTCAATATCTGGCTGGGGATAAGCGCGTCGTCGTTGACGACAATACCGCCGGTGTCGATAAGGCCAAACTTCTTGCCGCCATAATACGCTTCACCGTAGATGCGGTCGCGCGTAATGCCGGGCTCATCGCCCACGATGGAACGCCGGTCGCCCAAAACGGCGTTAAACAATGTTGATTTACCGACGTTCGGGCGCCCGACGATCACAACGGTTGGTAGTGGTTCGTCTGCCGTCACTTCGCTTTAAGCTTCGCACAATGCGACCATGTAAGTGACGAATGCCTTTAGAAAAACAAACGATCAACTCGCGCAACATCGCGATTATTGCGCACGTTGACCACGGAAAGACCACGCTTGTCGACGCCATGCTGCGCCAAAGCGGTATCTTTCGCGCCAACGAAGAAGTAACCGACCGTGTGATGGATTCCAACGATTTGGAGCGCGAACGCGGCATCACNNGGCGTCATGCTGCTGGTGGATGCCAGCGAAGGACCGCTGCCGCAGACGCGTTACGTTCTGATGAAAGCGCTGGAAGCGCATCTGCCGCCGGTATTGGTGATCAACAAAATTGACCGCCCCGACGCGCGTATTCAGGAAGTGTTGAACGAAGTGTACGACCTGTTCATCGACCTGGGCGCCAATGAAGATCAGCTTGATTTTCCGGTCGTTTATACAAACGCACGTGCCGGAATAGCCAAGATGAGCCCCGATGGCGAAGGCGAAACGCTGCAGGCTTTGTTCGACGTGATTATCGACAAGATACCGGCTCCCACTGGCGATCCCGATGCAGTGCTGCAGTTGCTTGTGGCCAATCTCGATTACAGCGAGTACCTGGGCCGCCTGGCTATTGGCCGCGTCTTCGCCGGCACCCTGAAGCACGGCGACGATGTGGCCATTGTGAAGCTGGATGGCTCCATTCAAAAGACCCGCATCACCAAAATGTTCTCGTTCGAAGGCCTGAAGCGGGTGGATGAAACCATCGGCAGGCCCGGCGACGTGCTGGCCATTGCAGGCGTGGAAGGTATCACCATTGGTGAAACCGTCACCAGCGCCGAAACTCCCATGCCGCTGCCGAAGATTCAAATTGATGAGCCGACTATCGCCATGACGTTTATGGTGAACAACTCGCCGTTTGCCGGCCGGGAAGGCCAGTACGTTACGTCGCGCAATCTGCGCGATCGTCT
>PLRJ01000135.1 GCA_003163855.1 Bryobacterales bacterium
TCCTGCGTCGCAGCGTGCCCGAAGAACATCCCGAAGTGCTCGAAGGCCTTTTCAGCCGGGATCGAAACTAACGGCACCTTCAGTCCCTTGCCAATCATCTCCGCGATATGCCGCAGCGCCACGCCTTCTTCCTGCACCGCGTGATACGTCGTCGCGTCGGGGCCCGTCCCCTCGACCGCCAACCTATACAGGTGCGCCACATCTTTCAGCGGAGCAGCAGCCCAGCGATTTGCCCCTTCGCCCACATACGCCGACACACCCTTTTCGCGTGCGATCTGAATCAGCCTCGTCACCAGCCCCTGCTTGCGCGTGTCATGCACTTGCGGTAGACGCACAATCCCAACATGCACACCCTTTGCCGCCAATGCCTGCGCCGCCTGTTCCGGCCTGCGCGGCATCCTGGGCGAATCCGTCGGAGGATCAGTCTCCTTGCGCACCTGCCCTGGCGCGCTGCTGGTGATCCCCACCCCGGAAGTGACCACCAGCAGCTTGCCCGGTTCGAGCACCGACCCTAGCGCTTCAATCGCCAGGATTTCGTCCTTCGCATTCTCCGCAAATTTCGACATGTCGTCGTGGTTGAATGCCAGGTTTACCACAGCATCCATCCCTGTCGCTCCGCCGCGCAGACTGTCGAGGTCCTGCAGGTCGCCGCGGTGAACCTCCACACCCGCAGCCTTCAGCTGTTCCACGCCTGCATCGCTGCGCGTCAATCCGCGCACCTTATGCCCCGACGTAATCAGTTCCTTCACCAGCTCCGTTCCAATGAAACCCGTTGCTCCCGTCACAAATATACGCATCGTCATTCCTTCTGTTGTTGTTGGTTCAGCTTACGGAGGTCCCCGCCAAAGTTGACATCCGAGCCTGTGTCTTATAAAACGGGGATAGTCCCCTGATATAACGATAACCGGGGACACTCCCCGGTTGCAAGAGAAATTTCAGTTTACTGTTCGATGCCGAAAAAGAAGCTTTCACCACCGCAGCCTACCCGCAAGCCGCGCGCCGACGCGGAGCGCAACCGAGAACGCATCCTTGAGGTGGCCAAGGAGGCTTTCTCGCGCGACGGCGCCGCTGCGAGCCTCGACGACATCGCACGCCGATCCGGCGTCGGCAACGCCACCCTTTATCGCCATTTCCCAACTCGCGACGACCTCATCGAAGCTGTCTATCGCAGCGAAGTCGAAAAGCTTGCCGCAGCCGAAAAACGCTTCGCTGCTACCTTGCCGCCGCTTGAAGCGCTTCGCGCCTGGATGCTTCTCTTCATCGACCACGTCGCTGGAAAAATGCTCATCATTCCCGCCATGAACACAATCGCAGGCGGCTCCCTCCGGCTCATGGAAGGCTCCCGCTCGCTCATTCACACTGCCTTCGTAGCCTCCGTCGAGCGTGCCGTGGCCAGCGGTGATCTCCGCTCCGACACCGACCCCACAGACTTCGTCCGGGCACTTGTGGGCATCTTCCACACCACTGCTTTACCCGGCTGGGAGCCCAGCGCGCGCCGCCTCGTCGACGTCCTCATCGCGGGTTCCCGTTCGACGTCCAGTCACCCCTCCACCCCGGCCCGCACGCGGCAAAAATAGCGGGCCCCGGATCGATCTATCCGTCCCAGGCAACGAATGGGTCAACAAAAGCGGAACTCAAGCGGACCCGCAGATCCCCTCCGGCATCTGGGTTCTTGAGATGCTGTAGCAACATCAGGCTAATATGTTGTCATTTCGGAAATTATCTGCGAATGACCGGGCGCTATTTGCGAATGACCCAGAAGACAAGCACCCCAACCTCAATAAACACAAGGGAAGGGCCATTCTCATCGTGATCCACTAATAACGCGAGATCGGCTTTTCAGCCGCCTCGGCGACGCTGCGCTCGGTATGTTCATCATCGTGGCTCCTCGGACCAGAAATACGCCTACAAAAAACACGCCCATCGTTGCAGCTCGATAGAATAAGTGATTCCAGCGCGCGGCTCCGATCGCTTGGAGGGATGAGCCACTCGCAAATAGCGCCCGGTCATTCGCGTTTAATTTCCGGCAACCCGGCCAAATTCGCAAATAATTTCCGAATTGACATATGTACACGGAGACTTCGCGGAAACCGTTCCTGGCAGGCTTCCTACCGTAAACGGTAAACGCGTTTGCGCAGATCACAGCCACTCCGGGTGGATTGTCCGGCACTCGGACAAAGCAGCACTGCAGGAGCCTCGCGTGTTGAACAAAGCGCCCGCAGTGTCTGAGCCAACCGGCCCTGACGGCGTGCGCTGTACTGCATCCACCGGTCCCGCAGCGCTCTGGCCCGTGCCGTCAAATCCCTCCATGGTCGATCCTCCTGCCGTGTCTTCTCTTTACTCCGGCCAAGGCGCGTTCGCGCTATGGCGAGTTTTGATACGGTGTCGTCTAGCGTTTGAAAAAGCAGGCGGTCCCCGTATCAAAACTCGCCATAAAATGAGGTCACCAGATTATGCAAGTGGTTGATAACACATGGTGGGCGCGCAGGGACTCNNATAAAGTGCTCTCTCTCTAATCCTTCTATCTACTCCTAACAATTCCAACAACTTGGGGCGTCTGCTTTCGCTCAGCGGCTAACCGGTTGCAGATTCAACACGAGCCGTTTTGATACGGTTCTGATACGGTGCGCGTCCGTTTGCGCATTCGTGTGTCTGTTTCCGTGCCGCGCGAGAGAAGTCGCTGCTAAGCTTTTCAAGAATTTAGGAGCAAGGCGAG
>PLRJ01000158.1 GCA_003163855.1 Bryobacterales bacterium
CGATTACTGCGAAAGTCGGGCTAGCACGCATATCCTCAAACCGGCCGTTGCGCGATTCGACGGCATTGTATTCAATGAAGCTTTATGCATGAGACTTGCGACAACGGCCGGACTCTCGGCGGCTGCCATCGAGACCAGGCCGGTGAAGGGCATAGACTACTTGCAAGTGGAACGGTATGACCGCGTTCACGGAGTGACGGCTGAGGGCAAACCGAGACTTGAGCTACTGCACCAGGAGGATTTTTGCCAAGCCTATGGGATCGTTTCCGAACATAAGTATCAGAAGGAGGGAGGGCCTTCGCTGAAGCAGTGTTTTGGCTTACTTCGCGAGGTTTCGAGTGCACCTGTCATCGATCTGGCGCGGCTGCTGGATGCAGTAATTTACAACTACCTGGTTGGCAACAACGATGCGCATGGAAAAAACTTCTCGCTGCTCTATCGCGGAACAGAGACAGAGATTCTAGAGACCAGGCTTGCGCCGCTCTACGACGTCGTCAGCACCAGTTACTATCCCGAACTCAGCCGTGAGATGGCGATGAAGATAGGGGATGAATATTCGTCAGAAAAGGTAACGGCAAGGAACTTCGAACAACTAGCGCAAGAGGCGGGACTGGGCAAGCCATTGGTAAGGAGCCGGATAGAGGAATTTTCTGAAAAGGTTCTTGGGGCGCTGGGGAAAACCGAAATACTGCACCCGGCGGCCGGACGTTTAGCTGCGCTTATACGGCAACGATCAGAAAACGCTTTACGGCTTTTTCATCGGCCTAATCGGCCGCTCGTTGAAAACCACCGGTGAAATCAGGATCTATTTCAGCCTTCGTCCCAGAGTATTGGCTCAGGTCTCTAGACTTTTCGTCTTCTCAATACTAAGCCCAACTCGGAGAGAATCGACTTTATCTTCACCTCTCTTACCAAAAATTCATCGACGCCAGATAAACTGAAGCTTAAGCCTTTTGATTCCGAGTGTAGGCCCGCACAAGCCTGAAGCTTGCGAGTTGAGCGGATCATCTAAACGTTTTGGGGTATTTGCAATTTTATTGAAGATCGGCAGACTATCGTTACTCCTGGCCTTGTTAGGCTCTCTCCTGCCATGTTATGGCCTTCAATTCAACACGAAACTGCGGCCACAGACTGTTGTCTCTTTTGACGCCTACGCCCGACAAGTAGAGCAGGAACAGAGCCAACGCTGTGAAGGCAAGAAAACGTTTCTACGAATCGAAGAAGATCCCGAAACGCTGCGCAGCGTCATGAATGGCCAACTTTTCGTAGAGCGGTCAACGTCTTCAACTCCGCTGGATATTCCTGATGGCTTGATCCACGATTGGTATGGCGCAGTCTTCATCCCGCACAGCACGCTTCAGAGGGTTCTCTCGGTACTGCAGGATTTCGATCACCACGCCGGCATTTATCCTCAGGTGACGCGTTCAAAACTGATTAAGCGCGATGGCAATGACATCACCGGCTACTGGCGGTTGGAACAGAAGAAGCAGGGAATTCAAACGGTTTTCGATGTTACGCAACACGCGCATTACGAGGAAATTTCTCCTAGCGAGTGGATAGTAAAGTCCTATGCGAAAGACATCGATGCGGTGGAGGGCGCCGGCTCCGCGCATGAACGTGTTCGTGCTACGGGCGAGGGCATGGGTTTGCTGTGGCGACTCTACGCCTATTGGAACTTGAAGGCTGTTGACGGCGGTGTTCTAGCGGAATGCCGGTCGGTTTCGCTTTCGCGCGGTTTGCCGGGTGGAATCGGCTGGATGATTCGTCCATTTCTGCAGAGTGTTCCCAAAGATTCCATGGATTCCACACTGAGAAGCACCCGCAAGGCCGCTAGCGAGTAGCCCGCGCACGAGCGGCGGCAGTATGTAACAGTACCTGGAATGTTCGCATCCAACAAACGGGTGGCCAAATTGAACGATTCTCAAGAACGAGCCTTGCGTTTTGCGTACTTTCTCTTAGGCGTTGCGCTGCCTCTTATTGGATGGAGTTTGTGGTCTTCCAAGAAGGCGAGCAACCGGCGGGACGAAGTAAGCCAAGCGCACGACATCACGGTAGAAGACAGCTTTCCGGCCAGCGATCCACCATCCGCGTGGTGATTATTCGTAGCGCAGTGCTTCGGTTGGATTCAATTGTGAGGCGCGGCGCGCAGGCAGCAGCCCAAAAGCCACACCCACAATAAACGAGACGCCGAAAGCGACCACTACCGATAACGGCGAGATGGGCACCTTCACCTGGTCGGTGAAGAAACGCACGCTGAGGGGCAGGGCCAGTCCAATAACAATGCCGATGGCGCCGCCCACCAGGCTGATGACGACAGACTCGACCAAGAATTGAAGCAGCACGTCTCGCCTTGATGCGCCAACAGCCAGGCGCAAGCCAATCTCGCGTGTCCGTTCCGTCACCGTCACCAGCATGATGTTCATAATTCCAATGCCGGATATAACTAGGGCGATGGCTGAGACCGTTAGGAGAACGATGGTCATTACGGTGGCGATCTGGTCTGCAGTCTCCAAAATCGCTGAAAGATTTTGCACGTTATATTTGGCGCCGGGACGATGGCGGCTTTCCAGAATCTCGCCGACCTCCTGTGTCACCGCGTGCACATCACCGGCGTTGCGAACCTGCAGGTAAACGGGTTCAATGCGTTCGTAATCAGTAAAATACTTCATCACGCTGATGGGTATCAGCATGGTGTCATCGGTTATTTCACCTTGGCCAATGGTGCTGGTCTTCTCGCGGAAAGTGCCGATGACGGTAAATTCAAGCTGATGAATTCTAATGGTCTGGCCTAGCGCCGCGTCCTGGCTTCCGAAAACGCGAATAGCAAATTTGTCGATCATCATGGCGACGCGCTGCCGTAGCGCCACGTCGCTCTCGTCAATGGCGCGGCCTCGGACAATGACGAGATTCCGAACACGGGCATAATCGGAGTCGACGCCGTCCAGCGTGATATCGCGCACCTTGCCGTCAACGGTGATCTGGTCGTGCCCGTTCATCACCGCCGTGGCCGCCACTATCTGGCTGCCAAGCCGTTCGCGCAGCGCCTGCACATCGGCTATCTTGACGAAATCCGCCTGCACTTTGGCCGAATTTTCGCCTGGCGATTCGTAATCGGCATACACCAGGTTGGAACCGATGCCGCGGATATAGTCAAGTATCAGGTCCTTACCGGCAAGCGAAATGGTAACGACCAGAATGACTGACGCATTGCCGATGATAAGACCGAGACCGGTGAGGAACGTACGCAGCCGGTTGGCTCGCAGCGCCTGTAGGCTGAAACTAATCGCCTCAGCGAGTTTCATCACTTCGGCTCGGGGGCAAAGCTCCTAAGCCCCGCCAACCTGCTTCAGTAACTTGCGCGCTTCGTACTTTGGCGGATCGTCCACGGTTACAGAAGCCTTCACATAGCGCTGCAGCAGGTTTTTGGCCTCTTCGAGGTTGCGATTCTCTTTAATCAGCACATCCGCGCGTACAAACCACAGTTTAGGCGCGTTGGGTGCCACCGTCTGAGCCTGCTGAAACACGGCATCACTCTCTTTTGTGCGTCCCTGGTTGGCAAGGAAGCGTGCCAGAGCTAGCAGATGGCCAATTTCATGTGGTGCGCTAGCCACGGCCTGCCTAAGCCTGGCTTCCGCAGTGTCGAATTCTTTGCGCTTTTGCGCCAGTTTGGCGGCCTCAAAGTAGCCTTCGGCCGGATCGAGTTTTGCGGTTTTGTCCGCAATTGCCATAGCTTTGTCGTAGCCGCCGCCCAGGAAACCGGGTGCCTCAAGATAATAATCGAAAAGATCGGACAAGGCCTCGGCGTTCTTCGGATCGACCTCAACTGCTTTCTCAAACGCTGCGCGCGCCTTGGACGCCAGCCCAGGGGCGGCGAAAGGCATGGAAGTTTCGGCACGGCGGCCAAATGCGCGACCGAGCCAGTCCCAGTATTCACTCTTTGACGGGTCGGCAGCGGTAACTTTCAGCAAATAGTCGGTTGACTTCTTGAAGTCGCCTGACATGAAGTAATCGCGGCCTATTAGGAAGTTGGTGGCAACGTCGTCCGTTTTCTTATCCAGAATGCTGAGCGAGCCCTCGAAATCCGTATGCTTATACAGCTCTTCGGCGCGTGCTAAGTCTTGCGAATAAGCCGTCGTTGCCATTAGAGCCGCGGCGCCCAGACCTGCCAATAACGATTGAAAACGTTGAAAAACCATTCCCCTTATACCTTTATAGTAACTCTTTATCCCGACCTTAACCTGAAGATGCGCCCAACGCTGGCAAAGTTGCAGGTGCGGAGTGATAGATTTCCGATGTGGGCAAAGTAATAGCTAAGGAATTTCCGCCCTTGTGGTGTAGTATGCTTAGGCTGAAATTTCCTTTTGGGAGACGTTAAATTATTATGATCGCCGGTTTGCGACGTTCGCTTCTTGCAGGTGGTTTTGCGCTGCTGGTCGCTACCACTGCTTGGGCTCAGACCACCACCCTTGAAGGTGATGTGAAAGATGAAAATGGCCAGCCAATGAAGAAGAACGGTGCCACCATTGTTCTGAATCGCACCGACATCAAAGGCACCTATAAGGTGTCGACCGACAAGCGCGGACACTGGCTCTATACTGGACTACCTTACGGCGTATACGACGTCGAGTGCATGGTAGACGGCAAGATGGTGGACAAAGTGAACGGCGTTCACTCGACTTATGCCGACAACAAGCCGATTGACTTTGATTTGAGCAAGATAAAAGCGCAGCAGGCAGCCACGCAGCAGGCAAACCAGAATGGTCAGCTCTCGCAGGAGCAGGCGAAGAGCATGACCAAAGAACAGAAAGAGCAGTATGAAGCTCAACTGAAGAAGAATTCGGAAGCTATTAAGAAAAATAAGGCCCTGAATGACGCGTTCAACAGCGCTCAGGATTCTTTGAAGGCCGCCTCAGCTGATACCGACCCGGCCAAGAAAACCGCCGACTACCAGGCGGCAATAGATAGCCTTAACAAGGGAGGGGAGATGGACCCGAACCAGATCGCAATCTGGAACTCGCTGGGGGAGGCTTACACAGGATTAGCAAAGGTCCAGACCGGGGACGATCGCAACAAGTCCTATGATCAGGCCATTGCCGCTTATAACAAGAGTCTGGCGATTAAGCCGGGTGACGCGGGTATTTACAACCAGATCGGCAACATTTATGGCGCCGAGAAAAAGATTCCAGAGGCTACCGAAGCGCTGACCAAAGCCGCTCAGTTGGACCCGGCCATGGCGCCGAAGGCCTACTTCAACATGGGTGCGAACCTGGTGAACGGCGGCCAGCCCGATAAGGCGACCGAGTTCTTTAAAAAAGCGGCCGATGCCGATCCGAATTACGCCGAGGCCTGGTATCAATATGGCAGCCTGCAGATGATGCAGGGCAAAGTGGACCCCAAGACGGGCGCGCAGACTTATCCTCCCGACACGGCGACCGCGTTGAAGAAGTACCTGGAATTGCAGCCAACCGGCGCGCATGCAGCCGAGGCATCGGCCATGTTGGAAGCGATGGGCGAAAAGGTGCAAACCAACGTTACTGTCCCAGGGGCCAAGAAGAAAAAGTAAGCCCCTGGTTTACCATGGGTAGTGAAAGGGGGACTCGGCTGAGAGTCCCCTTCTTTGTTTAAGGGCTATTGGAAGCATGTTCCGCGCAATTCTCGAGTTGATTGTCACAATCGTGATAGCGATGGCTGCCCGGGCCATTCTGGCAAGTGTGATGAAGGGCTTCTCAAATGCCTCGCGAGCGGGATTCGACCAACGCGGACCCGACCCTTCAGCCAAGTCCGCACCAAAGGAACGCGTCTCAGTGGCCGGGGAACTGCACAAAGATCCGGTTTGCGGCACGTACGTGGCGGAATCCACATCCTACAAGCGCGGAGCCGGCCGCGAGACCTTCTACTACTGCTCAGAAGCCTGTAAAGACAAACACGCGGTTACTGCCCGCTCATGAACTGGACCTTGATAGGCGCTATTTTCATGGCGTTGGCCGTTATGTTGGGTGCGTTCGGCGCGCATGGTTTGAAAGACCGCCTGAGCGAATATTCAATGACGGTGTATGAAAAAGCCGTCTTCTATCATTTCATTCATGCTATCGGCATCCTGCTGGTGGCCTTGCTGGCGCGAACGTCTGCCGTCTCAGTGGCTGGGGCCAATCGAATAGGATGGCTGCTCAGCATAGGGATTCTGCTGTTCTCGGGCAGTCTCTACGCACTGGCCCTTAGCGGCGTGCGCGCACTAGGCGCGGTGACTCCGCTGGGCGGCGTTGCCTTCATTGCCGCATGGTGTGTGCTCGCCTATGAAGCTCTGCGCGCTCAGCATTAGCTGAACTGATGCGAACCAGTGTACGGGTCCCCATATTGTCGGGCAACTGATAGTGCTCGACAACTTCAGCGTTGATGGTTGCATTCCTGATCTCGGCGATCTCGGCCTCAATTTCCGGGCCCTTATACAGAATGAGTTGAGCGCCGCCCATTTTCATGGCCTTCTCAAACAGGTCGAGTAGTTTGTGCAGGGGCGCGACGGCACGCGCCGTGATGATATCCGGACGCTGGACCAGCGCCCGCTCCTCCGCCCGTTCTGCGCTGACATAAACATTCGGCAGGTGCAGAGACTCCACCGCCGCGTCCACAAAACGTGCCTTCTTCTGTACCGACTCGGCCAAGACGAACCGAACTTCCGGCAGCACCAGCGCCAGCGGTATGCCGGGAAATCCAGCGCCTGTTCCTGCGTCCAGTACGCGCTTGGCGTCCTTGAAATACCGCCATGGCGCGACCGAATCGAGCACGTGTTTGATAGCCGCTTCCCTTGGATTTGTGATCCGAGTTAAGTTCATGAAGGCGTTGGCTTGTTCAATCAATTGCAGATGCCGCGACGATTTTTCAATCAAAATGTCGCGATGGGGAATGTCTGGCGGCAAGACTTTTGCCAGTTCCTCGTCAAACTGCACACTCCCATCATGACAAATCGAATAGAAACTGTTTGATTGCCTCAGTTTTTTCCCTTTAGGCGAAAATGAGGGTGAATGTTAAGAGCTGGGATTGTGGGGTTACCCAACGTAGGGAAGAGCACCCTGTTTAATGCGGTAACGCAAACACGCAAAGCGATGGCCGCCAACTATCGTTTTTGCACGATTGAACCGAATACCGGTGTGGTGACTGTTCCCGATGAGCGGCTGGAAGTGCTGTCGAAAATCAGCGGATCGCAGAAAATTGTGCCCGCCGTTTTTGAATTTGTCGATATCGCGGGCCTGGTGAAAGGCGCCAGCAAGGGCGAAGGGCTGGGGAATCAGTTCCTGGGGCATATTCGCGAGGTAGACGCGCTGATCCAGGTGGTCCGCTGCTTTGAAGACACCAATATTGAGCATGTGATGGATTCGGTTGACCCGGTGCGCGACATTGAAGTTATTAATACGGAACTGGTGCTGTCCGATCTTGAATCGGTTGAAAAGCGCAAAGCCAAGCAGCAAAAGGCGGCTAAGAGCGGGGACAAGAAAGCGCTTGCCGAGGTGGAATTGCTGGATAAGTTGGAAGCGCATCTGAACACGGGCAAGACGGCGGTTACTCTCGATCTGACGCCGGAAGAGAAGGCGCAAATGCGCTTGTTCTTCCTGCTGACCGGTAAGCCCACCTTGTTCGCCTGCAACGTGGCTGAAGGTGATTTGGCCACCGCCGACCAGAACAAGTTTGTGCAACAGGTACGGGCTTATGTGCGTGAGCACCACGACACAAGCGCGGTGGTTGTGTCAGCGGAAATTGAATCGGAACTGGTGACGCTCTCGGAAGAAGAGCGCCAGGAATATTTGAAGGATCTGGGCGTGGCAGATACCGGGGCGAGTAATCTAATCCGCGAGGCGTATCATCTGCTGGGCTTGCGAACTTACCTGACCACCGGAGAAAAAGAGACGCGCGCCTGGACCATCCATGCTGGCGACAAAGCGCCTGTTGCCGCTGGAGTGATCCACTCCGATTTCGAAAAGAGCTTCATCTCCGCCGAATGCGTCTCTTACACCGACCTGGTCGCTTTAGGATCGTTCGCCAAAGCGCGCGAAGCAGGCCGGCTGCGAACCGAAGGCAAAGAATACGTCGTGGAAGACGGCGATGTTATGGAATTCAAGACGTTCCTTTAGGTTTGGGCTTCTTCTTTATTTGCGTGATTTCGGCGGGGGTCAACTCTCGCCATTGCCCTATCGTCAGCCCTTCTAAAGTAAGCGGACCAATTCTAACCCGCACCAATTTCAACACCTTGCTATCTAAGGCTTCCAGCATCCGCCGCACCTGACGGTTGCGGCCTTCCGTAATGGTGATCTCAAGAAATGTATGCTTGCCCGCGTCCCGCACCCGCTTCACCTGCGCCGGCAGGGTAGGACCATCGCTTAGTTCAATGCCGTTGCGCAGTTGATCCAACTGTTCGTCTGTCAGTAAAGTGGCCGCCTTCACCAGGTAGGTTTTTTCCAGCTTATGCGCGGGGTTCGTCACCTCCTCTGCCATGGCCGTGTCGTTGGTCATCAACAGCAAACCGGAGGTGTCCAGATCGAGCCTTCCCACCGTGCCTAGAAACTGATCGACGCCTTTCAAAAGTTGATAAACCGTCGGCCGGCCTTCCGGATCTTTATAGGTGGTGATGTAGCCCTTCGGCTTGTAAAGCAGAACGTAGCGGCGCTCCGCCTGGGCCACGGGCTTGCCGTCGAGCGTCACCTTGTCGCGCGCCATATCCACCCAGTGGTCGGGCGTTTGAATCAGCCTTCCATTCACCTTCACGCGGCCACTGCCGATCCAACTACGGGCTTCGGTTCTTGACCCGAGTCCAGCTTTGGACAGGTAGCGATCCAGCGTCTTTAGTTGCGGTTCAGGTTGCTTCAATCTTTAAACTGGTCGAACAGATCGGTACGGTCAATGTGCGCGCCGCGGAAGAAAACTGCGCTGATATGTTCCGTGTTGCCGATATCCTGCACGGGATCGCCATCCAGCAACACGAAAGTAGCGTCATAGCCGGGCTGTATTAAACCGATGCGTTTATCCGCGCGCAGCACCTTAGCGGCGTTGTAAGTGGCCGCCTGCAGAACATCAGCCGCTGGAATGCCGGCCTTCACCCAGAGTTCCATTTCATGTTGAACCGTCGGCCCATGCACAACCATCATGTTGCCCGCGTCCGATCCGGTTATCAACAGCACGCCTGCCTTATAGGCACGCAGCAGATTCTGGTTCAAACGGGCAAGCAATGGCTGGTAGGAATCGAACGTCTTGGCGGACTTCTCAGCTTTCAGATAGGCGCGCGTGTCGGCCAGCAGATCCGCCGGGCCAACGGTCTGCAGCAGGGAATTATCCAGCAGTTTCGCCCCGCCCGATCGAAAAGCCGCCAGCCCTTCGTAGACGCTTAAAGTAGGATCGTAAGCGATGTTGCGGCTCTTCATCTTTTCGAACACTTCCGCGCCCACTTCTTCCATCATGGCGCCGTGTTCAATGCTGCTGGTGCCCGCATCGATTGCCACTTCCATGTCGGCCAGGCTGCCGGTATGAGTCGCCGTGGGTAGTCCGTCTTTCGTCGCCTCACTAACGACAGCCTTGTAAAGTCCTGTGTCGAAGCGGTTCATCAATCCCCACTCCGAGTTGCCCGCTTCCAACACGCTCTTGATGCAATCCACACCGTCCTTCTTTAGCGCGTCCACTTGCGTATCGGCCTCAGCAGCTGTTTTGGGCTGCCGAAGAAACTGCTTTTTGGCGGCGTCGCGCATGTTTGATGGAAAGTTCTTCAGGAGTTCTTCCGGATGTCCGCCCTCCGCGGTAAACAGGGGTCCGCACGCAAACACTTCCGCGCCGTCGTAATGGTCGGAGGCGATGGCCTGTCGGTAGCGCAGAACCGAGTCGAGGAAATCACCAGTGCTGCGGACCGCCGTGACGCCGCTGTAGAGATAAGCCGCCAAGCGCCGCTGCCCGGCATCTGTCGCGTACTTGCTCTGGTCCTTGTAAACACCGCCGGGTGCGCCCAGATGAACGTGCATATCGATGAAGCCGGGCATCAGGGTCTTGCCCGCGCTCTCTTCAATCGTTGCGTTGAACGATTTTGTATCGGCCGGGGTGTTGTTGAAAACCTGGGCAATTTTCCCGTCGCGAACCAGCACCGCGCCATCCTGGATAATGCTGCCGTTACCCACGAACACGCGCACGTTGGTGAACAGCCGGCTGCGCTTCCGCATTGCTTGCCGGTCAATCACGCGCGCTTTCAGAACGTCTTGCTGCGTTTTCGCCTGGTAGACACCCATGATGACGAAGGGCGCTAATACCGCCAAAATCCACAGCTTGGCGGCGCCTGCGATCTTTTCTTCCTTCTCCCACCGGAACAGCTTCACGCCTATGAATAAGGCCACCGCCATGGCAAGCAGCAAACACGCCGCCGACTGCCAGTGGGCCAGCACGCTCTCGCCGCCCACCATGATGCCTTTTAATCCTTCGAACAGGTAGGTCGCAGGCAGAAAGTGGGCTACATTTTGCACCCAATCGGGCATAATGCTGGCGGGAAACGTGGCGCCACTCAGGAACAGCATGGGCAGGTAGAGAATCTGGATGATGATGTTTGCTTCCTGGGCCGAATTCGCAACCGCGGCAATAATCATACCCATGGCGCGGAACGTAACAAGCCCTATCGCGACGAACAAAAACAGCGACAGCAGATTAGGCGGCAGCGGGCTGTGATAAACAATTTTGCTTAATACCAGGAACAGAACCACCGTGGGAAGAAACGCCACCAGGCCCGACACCATGGAAGCCACGATAATGGGCGCGGCACTAATAGGGGCTACCTTGAACCGGCGCAGTACGTTTGTCTCACGGTCGGTAACGGTGCGCATGCCCGCGCCAAAGAAACCATTCGCCAGCACGCCCAGAATCAAGACCGTCGCAACCACCTGCGACATTGCTCCGGGGTTACTGCCTGCTTGAAAAACTTCGGCAAACACAAAGAAGAAGATCATCGGGAACATGTAGTTGAAGAAAAGGACCGATCGGTCCCGCAACATCAGCTTCACGGTGCTTTGAATTTGAGCTAGATAGGGCTTCATTTATTCGCGCAGCTTCTTTCCCGTCAGTTCAATGAATACGTCCTCCAAGGTCGGCCGCTTCATCTGGATATCCTGCAGCGTCAGTCCGTGCTGATCAATCCACTTCACAAGTTCAACAATCAGCGCGGCCGGATGCTCACTCTGCATCGCGAAGACCCGCCCCTCGTCTTTCGACGTGTACTTCTGCCCGCGCAAACCTTCCGGCAATTGGTCAATCGGCATCGGCAGGTCGGTAGTCACTTCCACTACGGTATGGCCCAGCACTCGCTGTTGAATTTCGCGCGGCGTTCCGTGCTCAATAATCTTGCCGCCATCGATAATAGCCACACGGTCGCACAAACGCTCGGCTTCTTCGATGTAATGCGTCGTAATCAGAATCGACCGGTCATTCGCCTTCAATTCCTGAATCACATCGTGGATACCCAGCCGCACCTGCGGATCCAATCCCGTGGTCGGTTCATCCAGAAACAGCAGCGCCGGATCGTTCAACAGCGCCAATGCCAAGGCCACGCGCTGTTTCTGTCCGCCCGACAGCGTCTTATAGAACGCGTCTTTCTTGTCCCACAATTGCAGCCGTTTCAGCAGTTGCGGCTTATCGGTGTGGCGCGAGTAAAAGGCGTCGAACAAGTCCAGCGCCTCATAAACCTTCATCTTGTCCGGCAGATTCGTCGCCTGCAAACAGACGCCGATGCGGTCTTTAATCTCGTTTTTTTGCGTCGCTGGATCATAACCCAGAACCTTCACCTGGCCGCTGGTTCGCGGACGCAATCCTTCCAAAATCTCGATCGTTGTGGTCTTCCCCGCCCCGTTCGGACCAAGCAGACCAAACACTTCGCCCGAACGTACTTCCAGATCGATGCCGCGCACGGCTTCAAAATCGCCGTACGACTTATGCAGGTCTGTGACGGACAAAGCTGGAGGCGAAGGGCTCATGTGGATCTAGTCCAGTATGCACTGTTCACCACGGATCAGGTCTTCATAGCTCTCGCGTTGGCGCGCCACCACAACCTGTGTGCCCTCGATCATAAGCTCACACGCCCGAGGCCGCGTATTGTAATTCGAGGCCAGCACAAAACCATAAGCGCCGGCGGTACGAATGGCCAATAGCGCGCCGGGCTCAAGCGGCGGCATGGCGCGGCCGCGCGCAAAAAAGTCACCGCTCTCACACACCGGACCCACAATGTCGGCGGTTAAACCTGGGTCAGAAGATGGCTCCAACACAGGCACAATCTCGTGGTAAGCCTGATAAAGCGCTGGACGGATCAAGTCGTTCATCCCGCCGTCCACAATCACGAACGTCTTCTCACCGTTCTTCTTAATCAGCAGCACGCGAGTCAGCAGAATCCCCGCTTCGGCCACAATCGACCGCCCCGGCTCCAGCATCAACGTCAAGTCCGTGCTCTGCAGCCGAGGTCGAAGCTGATCGATCAACGCGCCTATCGCCGTCGGCGTATCACCGGGCCGGTAGCTGACGCCCAACCCTCCGCCGAGATCCAAATGCCTGATCTTTAATCCCCGTGCGCGCAGCTTCTCGACCAGCGCCAGCGTTTTATCGGCAGCCTCAATCATCGGTTCGATATCCAGCAACTGCGAACCAATGTGGCAACTAACCCCGGTCACATCAATCCCGGGCAGTTTCGACGCACGCGAGTAAATCTGTTCAGCGGCATCGATATCTACGCCAAACTTGTGCTCGCGCAGCCCTGTGGAAATGTAAGGATGCGTTACAGCGTCCACATCCGGGTTAACGCGCACCGCGACAGACGCACTCCGACCCATGCTGGTGGCAATCTGCGAAATGATCTCAATTTCAAATTCCGATTCGCAATTAAAGCTGCTGATCCCGCATTCCAGCGCAAAGCGAATCTCACTCGCAGTCTTGCCGACTCCCGAGAAAACCACATTTTCCGCGCACCCACCCGCGTGAAGTACACGAAACAACTCGCCGCCCGAAACGATGTCGAACCACGCACCCATGCCGGCCAGCGTGTTCAACACCGCCAGGTTCGAATTCGCCTTCACCGCAAAGCAAACGTGACTCTTTATTCCATCCAGCGCGCTCGTGTATTCGCGAAACCGGCTCTCAATCGCGCGTTTCGAATAAACATAGGCAGGCGTGCCATACTCATCCGCCACCGATTGCAGGTCCACATCGTCGCAAGACAGCTTTCCCTTGCGATATTGAAAAGGATCGTTCAACATTTCGTCTTAAAGAATGCGCAGCGCCACGATGGTCTGATCGTCGGTCAGCGTTGTGGCGGCGCGAAACTGATCGATATCAGTAAAAATCAACTCCGCAATTTCCTGCGGCTTTTTGCGCCGGTTCGCCAGCACCACGCGCTCCAGCTTTTCGCGGCCGTAGGTTTCCATATCTTCGCTTAAGGCATCGGCCTTTGACATGGTGGCCGCCTCGGGACCCAACTGATCTTCCACTCCGTCGGAGTAGAAAATAAGTAGATCGTTTTTCTCCGCGCTAACCTGCACCTGTTCGTAGATCTGATTTTCCAGCAAGCCGATAGGAACGCCTTCCAGCTTGGTCTCAATCACCTTGCCTTTGCGATAAATCAAAGGCGGCAGTCCACCGGCGCTGGCAAAGGTAAACTCTTTTTTCTTGGCTGCCCAAAGAACTAGCGAAAGCGTCGCATATTGCGCATCCACTTTGCGTTCCAGCAGCGCTTCATTCATCGATTTCATCAAGTCAGCCGGACTGCGCCGCCGCGGAGCCAGAATGCGCAGCAAACCGGAAATCAGAGCGCCATACAGAGCTGCGGCAGCACCCTTGCCGCTGACGTCGCCAAACGCGATCAATGTGTAATCGTCGCTATGTTCGAAGAAGTCGTAAAAATCGCCGCTGATTTCGCGCGCCGGCCTGGTCTTTATGCCCACTTCAAGCCCGATAACGTCGGAAACCGTGCGCGGATTCAATACCTGCTGCAGCTTGTAGGCGGCCTGCAAGTCCTGATCCATGCGCTTCTCACGGTCGGACAGCGTCTCATACAAACGCGCGTTTTCTACCGAAGTTGCAATCTGCGGAGCCAGCAGACTCAGCGCCCGCACGTGATCGTCAGTAAAGTAACTCAGCCGCACGCTTTCCAAATCCATCACGCCGACAACGCGGTCGTGCAGCACCAACGGTATCGCCACTTCCGACCGAACATCGGGATGGATGGCAATGTAGCGAGGTTCCTCACGCACATCCCCCACACGAACAGCCTTGCGCGACTCCATGGCCGCTCCGGTAACTCCCTCACCGAAGGCAATCGTGTCGGTGGAAGGTTTGTCGTCATAACGCTGGCTGAAACGCGACCTGAGAACGCGCCGGGCATCATCCACCAGAAAAATGCTGAACGCGTCGAAGTTGATCAGCGCGCGCACCGTCACTGCAATCTTCGTCAGCAGTTCATCAATGTCCAGGATGGAGCTGAACTCCTGGGACAAATGCGCCAGCACGCGCAGCATTCGATTCTGCCGTTCCACCCGCCGATAGAGCCGCGCATTGTCAATTGCCGTCCCAATGCGGCCGGCAATCAGCGCCAGCAAAGTGCGGTCCTGGCTTGAAAAGGCGCCCGTCCTTGTTGCCTGCAAATCGATAACGCCTACCAGTTTGCCCCGCACCAGCATGGGTACCGCCACTTCAGCGCGCACCGCATCCAAAGCATTCAGATAGCGCTGGTCCGTGCGCACATCATCCACCAGAACTGGTTGCCTGTGTAGCGCCGCATGGCCGGTAAGCCCTTCGCCCAAGCCGATGGACAACCCCTTGGCAACTTCGTCCCGATGTCCGATGGAGTAGCGCATGCGCAGGCTGCGCGTCTTTTCGTTGTACAGCAGAATGGCAAACAGCTCATACGGGACAACATCTTTGATGATTTCGGCTACGCTGGCCAGTAGGCGGTCGAGGTCGAGTGTCTCATTCGTCAGCGCGCTCACTTCCAGCAGAAAATCGAGCAGTTCGGCGCGGCCTTTAAACCGCACCTCTGTTTTTCGGGTATCGGCCATCAGTAGCTGTCCGTAGCGGCCGGCTGCAGTGCTGCCGTGCCCGCGGCATACTCGGCTAGAATCTGAACACCGGAACTTGTCCCGATGCGATTGGCGCCCGCGCCCACCATGCGCACCAAAGCTTCCAGCGAGCGAACTCCTCCGGAAGCCTTCACGCCCATCTCAGTACCCACCGTCCGCCGCATCAGGGCTACATCGGCTTCGGTGGCTCCTGAAGTTGAAAATCCGGTCGAAGTCTTCACAAAATCGGCACGCGCCTGAACGGCAAGTTTACATGCCGCCACCTTCTCTTCTTGGCTTAGCAGACAGGTCTCCAAAATAACTTTCAAGATGGCGCCGGAATCATGGGCAACGTCGGCCAAGTCGGTCATTTCCTTCTCCACCGCATCCAATTCGCCTGAACGTAGTGCGCCAATATTCATCACCATATCCAGTTCAGTGGCGCCTTGTGCCAGCGCCATTTTAGCTTCCGCCACTTTGATTTCTGCCTCGTTGGCACCTAACGGAAATCCGATAACAGTGCAAGTCTTCACACCGCTGCCGCCCAGTTCCGCGGCGACCAACGAAACCCAGTAAGGATTCACGCACACCGAGGCGAATTTATGCTCCCGCGCCTGCCCGCAAACCGCCTCTATATCCGCCTTTTTGGCTTCTGGCTTTAGCAGGGTGTGGTCAATCAACGCGGCGATGGCGGAGGAACTGGCTAAATACTGTTCGACAGGCACTTCTTGAGCATAAGGTAGACGCTTGTGTAACGCGTCCTCATTCGACATCGTTAATATGTTGTTATGCTGACGCAAGTCAGCCCGTGTCTTATGCGTTTTCGCTGCGTGCATTTGACAGCTCTCGCAAGCCTCCTGCTGTTTAGCGCGCTATGCGCGACCGTCCCCCTGCGCGACCAGGAACCTTCGCCGGGTGAGCAACGTCCCTACAGCATCGCCTCCTCCCGGGGTCCGCAAACCATGCCCTTGCCCGATCAGGAAGCGCTGCCTAACGACCCCAGCAACGTGGGCAAGCGCACTAATCGCCGTGACCAGCAGCCTGGCACATTCCGCGAATATCCAGGCTGGGAGTATAACGACTTTCCCATTCCGCCCGATTACCAGGCTCCAGCCGAATGGGTCTTCGCCCGTTTCATGTACCGCGCCGTGCCAACTTATCGCGGCCGGCTCAATAATTGGACCATCGATTATCCGCGTTCCGACCGTCATCTTTCGGCCGCCGTGCGCCGTCTAACCCGCATACAAGCCCGCTCGGTGGAAGAACCCGTAGCCGCCGAAGATGGCGACGACATTTACAACTGGCCCTGGCTCTATGCCGTCGAAGTGGGCCACTGGGACTTGACCGATCTGCAGGCCGCGAAACTGCGCGACTTCCTTCTTCGCGGCGGCTTCTTTATGTGCGACGATTTTCACGGCACCGTGGAATGGCAGACCTTTGTGGCCAGCATGCAGCGCGTTTTCCCGGACCGCCAGATCGTCGACCTGCCCAACGGAGACCCCATCTTCCATACCGTTTATGATCTTGACGACCGCTATCAAGTACCCGGCGAACAGTTCGTCTACACTCATCGCGTACCTGAGAAAGATGGCTACGGCGCACGTTGGCGCGGCATCTATGACGACAAGGGCCGAGTGATGGTGGCTATCTGCCACAACATGGATTTGGGCGATTCCTGGGAACACGCCGATAATCCCGTCTATCCTGAACAGTATTCGGCGCTTGGCTTCCGAATCGGCGTTGACTACCTGATTTACGCCATGACACACTGAGCCCGCAAAACCAGATGTTCGAATTCCTCTTCAAATATCCGCTGAGCGTTTTCGAGAAGGGGACGATTGTGCTCGCCGGTTCCTGGCCGCGCTGGCTGCTGGTTCTGCTTCTGGTTGTGGCGGTAGCCGGAGTTGCCGCCGGCATCTGGCGCATCCGCGAAAAGCTGAGACCGTCGCTGCGTTATCGGCGCGCCTTCATCATCGGTACGCTCCAGGCTTTGACGCTGGCCACCCTGTTGCTGTTGTTGTGGAAACCCGCTATCAGCGTCACCACGTTGAAGCCGCAGCAAAACATCATCGCCGTCGTAGTGGACGATAGCCGCAGTATGGGTTTAAACGACGGCTCTTCCACCACCCGTGAACAACAGGCGGTCAAGCTAGTGAACGACACGCTTACGCGCGAACTCGCCGGCCGTTTCCAGGTGCGGCTATATAAACTCGACGCCGGCGTCGATCGCATCGGAAACACGCAGAGTCTACAAGCGCAAGCCGCCTCCACCCAAATCGACCGCGGCATGAAGGAACTGGCTGCGGAAGCGGGCACGCTGCCCATCGGCGGCGTTATTCTGCTCAGCGATGGCGCCGACAATCAATCGGGCGTGGAACTGGAGACGTTGAATGAACTGAAACGCCGCCGCCTGCCCGTTCACACCGTTGGCTTCGGCAAAACGCAGCTCACCAACGACATCGAAGTGGATGACGTCGATATTCCCACCAAGTCGCTGCCGGGATCGCTGGTAGAAGCGCGCGTGAAAATTCGCCAGGCCGGTTACTCAGGTAAGCACGTGAAGCTGATCCTCACCGGCAGCGGTTCCACCTATGCCGAACGCGACATCGCGCTCGCCGATGCGCCTGAGCAAACCGAAACCATTGAGTTCAACGCCGGTAAGTCCGCGGGCGTCAAAACTCTGGAAGTTCGCGTGGAGCCGCAACCGGGTGAAACCAACATCCAGAACAACAAGCTGAAGCGCGTGCTAGCCATCGATGGCACCAAACAACGCATTCTGTATGTGGAAGGCGAGCCCCGTTGGGAATACAAGTTCCTGCGCCGCGCCATTGATGACGATCCGGCCCTGCAAGTTGTCTCCATGCTGCGCACCACCCAGAACAAAATCTACCGCCAGGGCATCGCCAATCCTAACGATTTGGAAGACGGCTTTCCGACCAAGCCGGAGGATCTGTTCGAATATCAGGGACTGATTCTAGGCAGCGTCGAATCGGCGTTCTTCACCGGACCACAGCAGCAGATGATTAAAGATTTTGTCGATCGCCGAGGCGGCGGCGCGCTCTTCTTAGCCGGGCGCTGGGCTCTTTCCGATGGCGGCTACAACATCGCCCCGTTCAGCGATCTTCTGCCCGTGAATCTTCCTCAGCGCAAAGACGAATTCCGCCGCGATTTCGTCGCCGCCGAACTAACCCCGGCCGGAAAAACAAGCCTGGTCTGCCGCATCGAAGACGACGCCGGCAAGAGCGTGCGCCACTGGGAAATTCTGCCTTATCTGGCCAACTATCAGGATCCCGGTACACCCAAACCCGGCGCTCTGGTATTGGCTAACGTAGACTCGGGCGGCAAAAAGCTTCCTTTATTGATCACCCAGAATTACGGCCGCGGACGCTCGGGCGTCTTCGCCACCGCCGGAAGCTGGCGCTGGAAAATGCAGCAGCCGGTCGGAGACACCAGTCAGGAGATGTTCTGGCGTCAGTTACTCCGCTGGGTTGCCGGCGCCACTCCTTCGCGCGTGGTCGCCTCCGCTTCAAACACTCATCTGGAAGATGACGGCAAAGTGCATCTGCATGCGGGCGTGCGCGACACTACTTATCTACCCACCGGCAATGCCGAAGTAACCGCCCATGTCGTAGCCCCCGACGGCGCGGCTGAAGATATCAGCCTTAAGCCGGATCCTTTGAAACAAGGCGAATACTCGGCCGATTTTGACGCTACAAAGTCGGGCTCGTATGTCGCCGAATTCAGCGCCACCGAAAACAACAAACCTTTAGGCAAAGACATACTCACGCTGCAGCGCCAGGATGGAGTAGCGGAAAACTTCCACCGCGAACAGAATGCCGACCTCCTAAAGAAACTCTCGAACGAAACCGGGGGCCGTTATTACACACCATCCGACGCCGCCAATCTGCCGCGGGAAATTGCTTATTCCGAAGCCGGCATCTCCTCGCGCGAGATGAAAGATCTGTGGGACATGCCCGCCGTATTCCTGCTGCTGCTGATTTTCAAATCAAGCGAGTGGCTGTTACGCAGAAAGTGGGGCGTAGTCTGAAGTTCGCTTTTCTCCTGTTGCTGCTGTCGGCCGCTGTCGCCCGTCCCGCCACTTACTACGTCACCATCGTGGGTCTTGGAGGCTCGCCTGAATACGATGCCCAGTTCGCTAAGTGGGCCAGCGATCAGGACCATGAGTTCAAAAGCAAAGGCGTGGACGCGCACACGCTGACCCTAAGCGGGCCCACCGCCACCAAGACGCAAATTGAAACCGCCTTCAACAAACTTGCGACTGAGATGGACGCAGGCGACGGCTTCGCCTTGCTGCTGATTGGCCACGGCAGCTTCGACGGCACTGACTACAAGTTCAACATTCCCGGTCCCGACCTCACCGGCGCCGAACTGGCGGCTCTAGTGAACAAACTGCCGCCGCGCCGCCAGCTTATCGTCAATATGACCAGCGCCAGTGGCGCGTCCATAGCCTCGCTCGCGCGTCAGGGCCGCATCGTCATCACCGCTACCAAGTCGGGAACCGAGCGCAACGCAACCCTCTTCGCCCGCTACTGGATTGATGCCCTGCGCGATCCCGCCGCCGATACCGACAAGAGCGGCAGCGTCTCGGCTCTCGAAGCCTTCCGTTATGCCGATCGTAAAACCGCCGAATACTTCACCGGCGAAAAGCTGCTGGCAACCGAACATCCATTGCTAACCGACACGCCAAAGCCCAATCCTGTGCGCAATCCAGGACCTGACAACGGCGAAGGAATGCTCGCCTCGGCCTTCCAGCTTATTCGTTACGATACGCCCGCCGCCGAGAATAAGCCCGGCAAACAACGCCTGCTGGCAAAGAAAGAAGAGTTAGAGGCCAAAATCGACCGTCTTAAGTATGAGAAGCCATCCATGCAGGAAGACGAATACAAACAACAGCTCAGCACTCTTCTGCTGGAACTCGCGCGCACCCAGGCGGAGATTGACAAGTGATCAGGCGCCTGCTCACAGCCTTGGCCTTCTCGTCGCTGGCGTTCGGCGTACCCGCCATTACGTGCGATAACCTCCGCTATCACGGCAAGCTGGCCCAGGCAAAGGCATGCTACCAATCGCTACTCAACGAAGGCGATCCGTTTGCGCGCGCCCAGGGCTACGTTGGCCTCGGACAGTTCCAGGAAGCCAACAACGAATTCCGCTCCGCCTACGCCGCCCACGCTACTGCCCCCATCGCCACCGCCTGGGCCACCATGTTCTTCGACCGCGACAAGCCCGACCAGGCTCAACCATTGCTGCAGGAAGCCATCAAGGCCGACAGCAAATATGCGCCCGCTTACCTCGAAATGGCGCGCGTTGCCGGAGAAGGTTTCGGCGAACAAGCCGTCAAGCTGGCGCAGCAGGCCGCTGAACTCGATCCCAAGCTCTATCAGGCGCACGAGTATCTGGCCTATCTGGCGCTGGAAGACGACAACCCCAAGCTCTCTGAAGAAGAAGCGCAAAAGGCACTCGTTATTTCCGCTGAAGCGCTGGACGCCATGGCGGTTCTGGCTTCCGAAGACTGGTTGAAAGATAAAGCCCAGTCGGATTGGATGACTCGCATCCTCGCCATCAACCCGGTCTACGGCGAAGCTTATGCAACCGGCGCGCATTTTTTCGAAATCAACCGCCGTTATGAGGAAGCCATCGCCTGGTATCGCAAAGCGCTGGCGCTGAATGAGGATCTCTCTTCCGCCCGCTCGCAGCTAGGCTTGAACCTCAGCCGCCTCGGTCAGGAAGCCGAAGCAAAAAAGCAATTGATGCGCTGTTACGCTTCGAATTTCAGAGACAAAGAAACGGTCAACTCACTAAAACTGCTCGACACGCTGCCGCAGTACCAGACTTTCAAAACGCCCACCACCGAACTCGTTATTAACCGCAAAGAAGCCGAACTGCTCCATCCCTTCTTCGAGTCCGAAATGCTCCGCGCCATGGCCACGTACGATCGCAAATACAAAATGCATCTGCCCGGTCCGCTGCGCGTAGAGGTCTATCCCAACCATGACGATTTCGTGGTTAAGACATTAGGTCTGCCGGGTCAAGCCGGCCTGTTAGGCGTTACTTTTGGACTCGTCGTCGCCATGGACAGCCCATCCGCGCGCCCGGCTGGCGATTTCGTCTGGGCCAGCACCCTTTGGCACGAAATAAGTCACGCCTACATACTTACGGCGACCAATCACCGCGTTCCGCGCTGGTTCACAGAAGGTCTTTCGGTTCATGAAGAAGGCGCCGCTTCGCCTCGTTGGGGCGACCGCATGTCCCCTGAAGTCGTCTTCGCCATGCAGAAGAAACTGCTGCTTCCGGTGCTCCAACTAGACAAAGGCTTCGTGCGTCCGTCGTATCCAAGCCAAGTCATCGTCTCCTATTACGAAGCGGGTAAAATGCTCGATTTCATCGCGCAGAAGTGGGGCGACGATACCATTCTCGGCATGGTTCATTCGTATGCGGCCAAGAAGACCACCGCCGAGGCCATAACCGATAATCTGCACGAATCGCCCGAAGCGTTCGACAAACAGTTCGCCGCCTGGCTCGACCAATCCACCGGAAACACCGTGAAGCACTTCGACGATTGGAAGAAAGGCATGCAAGCACTCCAAGGCGCCAAGCATGACGACCTCATCAAGCAAGCCACCACGCTGCGCGACGAGTTTCCTGAATACATCGGCGGCGGCAGCCCTTATAAGTTACTGTTTGATGCCTATGCCGAGAAATCGGACGTAACCGCCGCTATGCGAGAAGGCGAACGCTATCGCGATTTAGGCGGTCAGAATGTCGAACTGCTGACCAAGCTGGCCGATCTGGAGCAGAAATACGCTCCCAACCAAACCGCCGCCACGCTGCAGCAATTGAACTACATCCATCCGGAAGACGAAAAGCTTCACCAGCAGTATGCATCGCTACTGCTGGCCAAAGGCGATGCCAACGGCGCCGTGCGCGAATGCCAGGCGCTGATAGCTATGAAGCCAGGCGACACGGCTGAGGCCCAATACGAACTGGCGCGTGCCCTGCGCGCCGCCAACCGGCCCGACGAAGCTCGCGACCATGTTCTGCAAGCGCTGGAGGCAGCGCCCAATTTTAAGCCCGCCCAACAACTACTGCTGCAACTCACCCACTAACCAAACTATGTCCACCGCCACCAGTTCGCTCCCCATCGATTCGGCTGAAGTTAAGGCACGAGTTGGACGCTTCCATCAGGCTCAAGAAGCCATCCGCACCGAGGTTCAGAAAGTAATCGTCGGTCAAACCCAGGTTGTCGATAGCCTGCTTATTTCCCTCTTCGTCGGCGGTCATTGCCTGCTCACCGGCCTTCCCGGCACAGCCAAAACACTGCTGGTCCGCACCATCGCCACCACGCTGGGCCTAAAATTCAACCGCATTCAGTTCACACCCGACCTGATGCCTTCCGACATCACCGGCACCGACATCATCGAGGAAGACACCACCACCGGCCACCGTACCTGGACCTTCGTGCCCGGCCCCATCTTCTCCAACGTGCTGTTGGCTGACGAAATCAACCGCACGCCGCCTAAAACCCAATCCGCCTTGCTCGAAGCCATGCAGGAGTTTAGTTGCACCGTGCGCGGCCATCAATACAAAATCGAACCACCCTTTTTCGTCCTGGCAACGCAGAACCCCATCGAACTCGAAGGCACCTATCCGCTTCCTGAAGCGCAGCTCGACCGTTTCTTGTTCAACGTCGTGCTCGATTATCTGCCGCTTGAGGACGAACTAAAAGTAATCGACCTCACCACAGCCACCGTGAAAGCCCAGGCCAGCGTAGTAACCAACGGCGACGAGATTCTCGATTTTCAGCAGCTTGTCCGCATGACGCCCATCGCCGATTCCGTCGCCCGCTACGCCATTGAACTGGTGCGCGCCACGCGTCCCGGCCCCGCTAGCGAAGGTCCCGATTTCACTAAGAAATACGTAAACTTCGGAGCCAGCGTCCGCGCCGCCCAGTTCCTGGTCCTAGCCGGTAAAGCCCGTGCGCTGATGCAAGGCCGCTTCCACGTCACTTACGACGACATCCGCGCTTTAGCCATTCCCATCCTTCGCCATCGCGTGTTGCTGAACTTCCACGCCGAATCCGATCGCCTCACCACCGACGATTTTCTGCACCGCCTGCTCGATTGGAAAGGCACTCCGCGCGCCTAAACTTCTATGCAGCCTGAGCCCGTTAACCGCTTCCTCAATCCGTCGGTTCTATCCACCATCTCCGGGCTCGAACTAATAGCCAAGACGGTGGTGGATGGCTTCGTCTATGGCCTGCATCGCTCGCCCGACTTCGGTTTCAGCCAGGAATTTGCCGAATATCGCGCCTACACGCCCGGCGACGATCTGCGCCATGTCGATTGGAACGTCTATGCGCGCACCGAACGCGCCTACCTGAAGCGCTACCGCGGCGAAACCAACACAGCCTTGCTGGTGATGCTGGATGCCAGCGCCAGCATGGGCTTCGGCTCAACCGTCACAAAATTCGAATACGCAAAATATCTGGCCGCATCGCTGGTTTATCTAGCGCATCTGCAGCGCGATAAAGCCGGTCTCATCGTCTTTCATGATGTAGTGGCCAACTTCATCGAGCCGTCTTCACGACAAGGCCAATTAATGCGGCTGCTGCACGGCATCGACGCGGCCGCTTTAGGCAAAGGAACGAATCTTGAGGCGTCGCTTGAACACGTCCATCCTTTCATCAAACGCCGCGGCATGGTCGTCATGCTCTCCGACTGCTTCGATAAACCGGAAAAAATCGTCAAGTCGATGGAACCGCTGCGCTACCGCGGGAACGAGGTTGTTCTGTTCCACCTCCTGGACGCAACCGAACTGGAACCCAACATCAAAGACGACGCCTACCTGCAGGACATGGAGACGGGCCAAGCCATTGAAGCTTCACCCGACTTCCTCAAGAATGAATATCCCCAGAAAATAAACGCGCACATCGAAGCGCTGCGCTCGGCTGCGCAAGGCGCTGGCATCGATTACCAACTGCTGCGCACCGATCGTCCGCTCGATGACGCCCTGCGGGAGTATCTAACCCTCAGGCAAGGACGCATGTAAATGGGGTTGTTTTCGCCCTGGTGGCTGGCCGGGTTAGCGGCGGTTGCGCTGCCGTTGTGGCTCCATCTGCTGCGCCAATCGAAGCGCACGCCCCAGCCGTTCAGCTCCGTCATGTTTATTGAGCCGCGCGTCCAAAGCTCGCTCAAACACCGGCGGCTGCGCTATCTGCTCTTACTGGCCTTGCGCATGCTGCTGCTCATTCTGCTTGCGCTGGCTTTCGCCAATCCTTATGTTTTCACCAACACTCCCGTGGGCAGCAGAAAGAACCTCACCGTCATCGCCATCGACAAATCGTTCAGCATGCGCTATGGCGATCGCATGGAAAAGGCTAAAGCCGAAGCTCACTCGCTGCTTTCGAACCTGCCCGGCGGCGCACGCGCGCAAATCGCCGCCTTCGATTCTCATCTGGAAACGCTAACCCAGCCAGGCTCCGACAAAGGCCCGCTTTCCGCCGCCATTGATGCCATTCAGCCGGACGATCTGCCCAGTTCCTACGGGGAACTGACCCGCGCCCTGCGCATGCTGCAGCAAAACGACGGTGCCGCTCTCCACGCCGAAGTCATAACCGACGCCCAGGCGACTTCCATGCCGCCCGATTTTCACGATCTCCTGCTCGGCTCACACACCACCCTGCAAGTTCATGCCGTCGCAACGGACCAGTCGCCCAACTGGGACGTCTCCAGCGTTACCGCAGACCCGCGCATCTACGATGTCAAAAACACCCGTCTGACGGCGACCATTTCCGGCTTCGACACGCCCGCCGAGAACCGCCAGGTAACTCTGCTGATCAACAACAAGCCCGTGTCGCAGAAAAACGTGGCTGTTCCCGCTTCCGGCCGCGCGCAAGTGGAGTTCACCGGCTTCGATGTTCCCTATGGCGCCAACCGCGGCGAAATCCGCATAGAACCCCACGACAAACTGCCCCAGGACGATTCGTTCCTGTTCTCCATGGAACGAACCGACCCGCAGAAAGTTCTATTTCTTTACTCAGCCGGCCGCGGCAAAGATGCCTTTTACTACAAAGCCGCCCTGGAATCGTCCAACACCACCGGCTTCACCGTGCAGGCCGCGCCGCTGGAACAGGCCCGCTACGACGATTTCAAAAAATATGCTTTCGTCGTGCTGAACGATCCCGGAAACCTGAATAGCGACTTGGCAATGCAGATCTGTGACTACATCTCGCAAGGCGGATCGGTGTTGCTGGCCCTCGGACCCAACAGCGAATTCCAGCACAAAGCGCCGCTCTCGAGCGTTTCCTACTCAGTGGACAGAGTCACTCAGGGCGCGGGCTATGTCGACGAACAAACCCCGGCTTTAAGCGGCGTCGGCAAGTTCAGCAACGTCCAATTTTTCCATAGCCTTCACGTAACGCCGAAAACCACCACCACCATCTACGCCAAGCTCGCCGACGGTTCACCGCTGATCATGGAAGACCGAATGGGCGAAGGCCGCCTGCTGACCTTTGCCTCCGCGCTCGACAACACCACCAACGATATGCCTCTGCACGCCTCGTTCCTGCCCTTCGCCGTTCAAACCGCCCGCTATCTTTCCGGCGCCAGCGATACGCCTTCAAGCGTGGCCGTCGGCACGCCGGTCGTTTTACGCCGCAACGCCAAGGATGCCACAGCCGCCGAAGTGCTTGGCCCGCAGGGCGCGCACGAACTCTCCTTCGGCGAATCCACTAAGGCATTGGCGTTCGATCTCACCCGAACCGGCTTCTACACCATCCAGCCTGCCGGCGGCCGCCAGATGCTTTATGCGGTCCATCCCGACCCGCGCGAATCCGACCTGAAAACAATTCCTGCTGAAACTCTCGATTTATGGCGCAATACTGGTAATACGTCGTCCACCGCGGAAAACGCCAGCGCCACGTCCCAGCCTCAGCGTTCGTCGTGGGCGGCTTACGTGCTCCTGTTTCTTTTGATTGCGTCGATAGTAGAAACGTTTTTTGCCAGCCGGTACTTGCGGCAGGAAGGCCAAACTGCATGACATCGCTCGCCCAGCTTCAGGATTATCTCCGCCGAGTGCAACTGCGCGTCCGGCTATTTGTCGCCTCGCGTGGCGTCGCCATCACCGCGGGGACTGCTCTGCTTCTCACGGTCTTCTTCGTTTGGCTGGCCAATCAATATCGTTTTGCCCAGGGCATTGTCACGCCACTGCGCATCCTCTTATTTCTAGCCCTGGCAGTTGCCGCCGCTTTCGCGCTGGCGCTTCCTTTGCTCGCGCTCAATCGCAAACGCGTCGTCAAACTCGCTGAACAGCGCATTCCCGATTTCAAACAGCGCCTCGTCACCATGGTCGAAAAGCCCGAAGAATCGAACCCATTCACCGATCTGCTGGCCGAAGACACTCTGCGCGTCGCAAATGCCCACCCGCTGGATGAAATTTCCCGCTCGCGCTCCGTCATATCACTCTTCAGTTCCGGCGCGCTTGCCGCCGCTATTCTGCTCTGGTTAATCGCCGGCGGACCCGGCTACTGGGGCTACGGCGCATCACTCTTATGGACCGGCAGCGGCAACAATGCCAAGCGTCCGCTCTATGACGTCGCCGTGGAGCCCGGCAACAAAACCATCCGCCGCAACACCGGCCAGATGGTTGTGGCCCACGTGCAAGGCTTCTCCGCGCGCCATGTCAATCTGTACGCCCGCTATGGCAAGACTGACAAGTGGGAAGCGACCGCCATGCAGCCGCAGCCCAACGGACCCGGCTACCAATTCCTTTTCGCCGCGCTTTCCGATCAAGTGCAGTATTACGTCCAAGCCGACGCCGCCAAATCCCAAACCTTCACGCTGGCCGTGAAAGATCTGCCCGGCGTGCGCCATGTGCGCGTGGCCTTGCACTATCCTGCCGGTCTTGGCTTGCGCGACGAAGTGGTAGACCCGGGCGGCGACATCCGCGCCGTCGAAGGCACCCAGGCCGACGTCTCCATCGAAACCGACCGGCCGCTTCAGAACGGCTCGCTCGTGCTCGACAATGGATCGAAGATCGATCTCACCAGCCAGCAAGGCAACTGGGTGACGGCGCGCTTGCCCATCTCAAAGGATGGTTCCTATCACGTCGCTGCGCTGGATTCCGGCGAAACCATTCGCATCAGTGACGACTACTTCATCGAGTCGAAGAAGGACGAAGCGCCGTCGGTTCGCATCCTGAAGCCCTCTTCCGATCCGAAAATCAGCCCCATCGAGGAACTCCCGGTTACCGTCGAAGCCTCCGATGACTTCGGCGTCGAAGCGATGGATCTGCATTACTCCGTCAACGGCGCCACTGAGCAGGTAGTGCCGCTGCTGAAGTCCAAAGGCGTCAAAGAAGCCTCCGGCAACACGACCATCTATACCGAGACTTTCAAATTACAGCCGGGCGACCTGATCAGCTACTACGCCACCGCGAAGGATGCGAAACAGACTTCCCGCACTGACATAGCTTTCGCGCAGGCTGAGCCCTTTGACCTGAAGTTCAGCCAGTCGCAGCAATCGGGCGGCGGTGGCGGAGGAGGCGGAGGTCAGGAAAGCAGCGACATCTCCATTCGTCAGAAGCAGATTATCGCCGCCACCTGGAACGAAATTAAAGCGCACAACAAGGCGGCCGACCTTGCCAAGGAAGAAGCAAAATTCCTGGCCGAAACCGAAGCCAAGCTCGGCGAACAGGCGCAAACTCTTTCCGAACGCATGGCGAGCCGCGAAATGGGTTCCGCCAATGCCATGTTTCAGAACTTCTCCAAGCTCATGACAGACGCCTCTGCCCAGATGACGGCAGCAACGGGAATGTTGAAGCCTGAAAAATGGCAGGACGCGCTGGTTCCGGAACAAAAAGCCCTGCAGTCGCTGCTGCGCGCCGAAGCGTTGTTTCGCGATATTCAGGTCGCTTTCGGTAATCAGAGCGGCGGAGGTGGTGGCGGCGGTGGCGCACAGCGCGATCTGGCTCGCATGTTCGATCTCGAACTCGACACCAGCAAAAATCAATACGAATCCGCGCAGAACCAATCTTCGTCCTCTTCTTCGCCCGATCAGCAGAAGGATCTCGACAAAGCCTTACAGCGGCTGCAGGAACTCGCCCGCCGCCAGGAGGAACTAGCGCAGCATCCGCCGTCGCAACAGCAGGCCATGGAGCAGCGCTGGCAGGAAGAGCAACTGCGCCGCGAAGCCGAAGAACTGCGCAAACAGATGGAGCAGATGGCCCAGAATTCACAGTCACAGCAGCAGCAACAGCAGGGCTCGCAATCAAACCAGCAGCAATCTTCGCAAAGCGGCGGTTCACAATCACAATCACAATCGCAGTCCGGCCAGCAATCCGCATCGTCCCGCAACAGCCAATCGTCTGGCAGCATGTCGCAAGCCATGAAGCAGGCCAGCAAAGCACTCGACCAAGCCGAAAATGAGATGCGTAAAGCCGTGAGTCAGCAGGATTCCGCTGCGCAAAAACGCGCCGCCCAGCAACTGGCGCAGGCGGAACAACTCCTCCAGAAATCCATGGAGCAACAGGCAGGCCAGTCGCTGGATGACATGGCTGCTCGCGCCAAACAGATGGCCGACGCCCAGCGCGATATTGCGAACCAGATGAAGCAGATGTATGGAGATGACGGCAGCAGCCGATTGCGGCAGCGGAGCCTGGAATCCATGGCTGATCCTAACGGAATGCCTGAAATGACCGATCCGACGAATCCACGGGGCAACTACTACCGCCGCCGCTTCAGCATGCCCACCGCGCCTTCACACGAACCAACCAGCCAGGAGCAGGCACTCGCCAACCAGAAGGAAAACCTGGCGCGCCAACTGCAGCAATTGACACAGCAGATGCAGCAACAGCAACAGAACCTGCAAGGCACGCAAAACGGCGCCGCTACCGAGATGCGCAAGGCGCTATCGGACGCCGAACAAAAGGAACTTGCGCTGCGCATGCAAAAGGAAGCCGAGTGGATGCGCCAAGGCTACGGCGAACGCAACCTCGACATGGAGGATAAGGTCACAGCCGGTATGGATCAGCTTAGCCGCGATCTACGCAACGCGCAAAAAGCGCTGAGCCAAGGTCAGCAGGACGCAAAGAGCAACGAAAAGCAGGAGCAGATGCTGGCACAGATTCAGAACATGCGTCAGATGTTGGAACAAGCAAAACAAGGCCGGCAACAATCAGGTCAACAGTCTGGCCAACAGGGACAACAGCAGGGTGGTCAACAGCAAGGCGGTCAGCAACCTGGTCAACAGGGCGGTCAACAAGGCGGACAACAATCCGCACGCGGCGGCCAGTGGACAGATACCGGCGGACCCGGTATGAGCCGTCAGGGAGTCAATGACGCCATCTCTCAACTGCAATACCTGCGTGGTCAGATCGGCCCGCAAGACCGCGGCTTGCGCTCGAACATCGACGATTCCCTGGGCCGGCTCAGAGATCTTAACGCCGACCCGAACTTGCTGCAATCCGCCATTGCCAACGACGCAGTCGCCAGCCTGGAGCGGCTCGAACTGGAACTGCAGCGCCGCATGGCCGACCCGCAGTTGGCCCACGGCGCACGTCTCAGCCCGGCCGAATCTTCGTCAGACAAGTATCGCGACGCAGTGGCCGAATATTTCAAGAAGCTTAGTCAAGCCAAGCCTCAGTAACCGGCGAGCGGAGGTTCGTGGCGGTACTAGATTCTTCTCCTTATGTCATGAGGCTAAGAGGGCCGCGTTCGAGGGGCGCTGGAAATCTGGGCTAAGTGGATGAATAGGTGGGAGATAAAAAATCGGCCCGATTGGAACAGGTTGATTTTGGCAGGTGTTTGAGGCGGGTTTTCAGCATTTTGCGAAACGAATTCGGTGGGTTCGTTCTTTCAAAAAATCGTTCAACAATAATCGGAATATGCCATTTGAAGCGGAACTTGATTTCGCCAAACAACTGTCCCAAGAAGCCGGCGCTATGGCGATCGACTACCAGCGCCGCGGGGTTTCGGCCGAAACTAAGGACGACGATTCGCCGGTGACGGCCGCGGACAAAGCCAACGAAAAGATGATTGTCGAGGCCATCACCCGGCGCTTTCCGGACGATGGCATTCTGGGCGAAGAAGGCGCGAACAAGGAATCGAAAAACGGCCGACGCTGGATTGTCGATCCTATCGATGGCACGCGCGATTATGTGCGCGGTATTCCACTGTGGGCCGTTCTTATAGGTCTGGAGCAGGATGGTGAAGTAATTGTCGGCGTGGCCAACTGTCCGGAGCAGGATCTGCTGGGCTGGGCCACGAAAGGTGGCGGCGCGTTTGTAAATGGGAACCCCGCGCATGTCTCCGACATCAACGAGCCTGCGCGGGCGGTGCTCTGCTTCAATGGCTTCCATAAGCAGAATGTCGCGGTTATGGGTCAGCCATTGCTCGACTGGGTTGGTAAATACTGGGCAGTACGAGGGCTTGGAGGCGCGGCCGACGCTTTACTTGTCGCAATGGGAAAAGCTGATGTCTGGGTGGAACCGAACGCCAAGCCGTGGGACTTCGCCGCGCTGAAAATTGTCGTGCAGGAAGCGGGCGGAAAGTTCGCCAGCTTCAAGCACGAGGACAACATTTATCACGGCAATGGTTATGCGTGCACGCCGGGTTTGGAGGCGCACGTGCGAGAGTTGTTTAAAGGCTAAGGCCTGATGATGTAATCGGGCCAGCAGTTTTCCGGCTGCAGATCATCGTCAGACGTTAGCTGCGGCAAGCCGGACCAGGCATCGGCAAAGATGAATAGCGATCCGTTGCCGCCAGTTGATGGCGGTGCGAATTTGGGGTCGAGAATTTTGGCGATCTGATCGCGCGCTCCTTCAAGGTGAGCGACGGTTTCTTTATCGCCGGCCTTGTTGATTGCAGCGATTACGGCCTTATTCAAGGCGATAAGCTCGGCGCGGTAAAAGGGCTTCTCGTCGCCGCTGGAGGCGAAGTAGGCTGCGGCGAAGCCAGCGGGCAGTCCAGCCGGCATGCCGGGCGCGGCTGCATTGATCTTCATATTTACTAAGTCGAGGTAAGTGCGTTGTAACTGGCGCCGGTAAGCGTCGATAGTAACCTGCGGAGCTTCCACTTCTTTCCAGACTCCGCGGCGCACGGCGGTAAGAAACTCGGCGGGTGTATAAGCGGCTTGGCCGTCCAGCGCTTCCTGTTCGACGAGGCGGGCAAATCTTGGACTGCTCAACAGATTGCCCAAGACGCTGCGCTGCGCGCTGCCGATGCGATTGATTGCGCCCAGGGGTTCAATCCGGCGCAGAATCTCCTTATCAATGGCCCACTTGGGCGTGGCAAAGGCGTTTTCATTCAGGAACGAGACTGCCGCCATTTGCTTTTGCTTGGGCACGGATTGAAAAATGACGCCATCCTGGCCGATGTTCTTCTGTTGCGAGTTCATGCCGCCCACAATGGCGACGACGTGATTTAGCTCCAAGGTCCACTGGCCCAGCATGCGGCCGTAGAGCTCCGAGAGATCGTCATAAGCTTCGCCCTTTTGCGTGGTGGTTGCGGTCAGCATCATCTTCGCGACGCGCTGCAGATTCTTGATGCCCATGCCGGTAGATGCAACGGCATCGGCATCGCCCACCGCCTCGGTTAATTCGCCGGGATCCGATCCGGCGGCGCCGGCGGTTGAGAAACGCAACCAGGGCGTCTTGTCCTGCTCGCGCGCCCATTCATCCAGCGTGCTCTTTTCCGCATCGGCGGATTCTACGCCTGAGATCGGCTTGTAGCCCCAGCGGGTAGCGAAAACATCGTACGGACCGATGGAGGGAACCAAGTCTGCTACCGCGATGCCATCCTCAGGCTGTGCTACGTAATTGAAGCGCGAGTAATCCATGATGGACGGCGCATGGCCCATCTTGTGAACCCACTCTTTGTCACGAACTTTTTCCTGTGGATAGGTGGAGCTCGCCTTCATGTTGTGCTGGAACCCGAGCGTGTGACCCACTTCATGCGCGCACACGAACTCGACCAGGCGCCCCATCAAGTCATCAGGCAGCGGCAGCTTACTGGCGCGCGGATCCAGCGGACCTACCTGGAGGAAATACCAATCGCGCTGGAGGTTCATGACGTTGTGATAGAACTGAATGTCCGCGTTGAGAATTTCGCCGGTGCGCGGGTCAGAGATGTGCGGGCCCGATGCGTTCTCAATGGTTGAGGGCAGCCAACGGATGACGGAATAGCGGACATCTTCCGGACTGAAATTGGGGTCCTGTTCCGGGGTGGGCGCCATTTTCGCAATGATGGCGTTCTTAAAGCCGGCGGCTTCAAAGGCTTTCTGCCAGCTCTCAACGCCGCGCATCATATAAGGGACCCACTTGGGCGGAGTGGCCGCGTCGATGTAATAAACAATCGGTTTGACGGGCTCGGAGAGTTCAGCCGACGGATCTTTCTTCTCCAGGCGCCAGCGGGTGATGTAAGTACGTTTAGGAGCCCTTTGCTCGTCGCGTCCGAAGTCCATCTGGTGGACGGTGAAGTAGCCGACACGCTCGTCGAACACGCGCGGCATCATGGGATGCTCGGGCAGTTTTACCATGCTGTGATGCAGGACGACGGTGGCGCTGCCGGGCCGCATGGCCACGGCGAATTGATTGGGTTGCGACCTTTCTCCGCCCCCCGCTGGAGGAGCGGCGCGCGTGTAGGTTACGGTTGCTTCCACTTCGACGTTCTGCGGATAGGGCGAAATGCGTTCGATATACGACCGGCTGGCGTCCATCGTGGTGGCGCCCAGGCGCTGGCGCGCGCTCAGTTCGAAAACATCGCTGGTGAACAGACGAGTCACGTCTATGATGAGCGACGGCTCTCTGCCTGTTTCCTTGTATTCACGCTGTGCCGCGACGCGGGCAACGCGCGCCGCCGCTGCTTTGGCCGCAGCTTCTTTACCGGCGTCTGTTTTAGCGGCGTCGGCAGTGGCGGTGCCCACGGCAACAGCGTCCTTGGCAGTGGCCGCTTCATCTTCGGTGTCTTCTTTCGAATCGGGCTCTTTTACGGCTTTGCCTTTCTCGCGGCCGAAGGCGGCGATGGGAAAGCTCATGATGATGGTGTCGTTATTGGCGGCTTTTACGGCCAGGGAGATGGGGGTTTTGGGGTCGGCCACCACGTCGTAGTTGACTGCTCGCAGGTTGACCTTGTTGCCGTTGCGTTCCCAGCGCACAACGCGCTCGGCCAGGAACTGGCCTCCGTAGCCCGCGCCTAAAGTGGTTCTAGCCACCTGCGTGACGAAGAGGAATTCGCGATTCAACTCAGTTTTGGGGATTTCGTAGTAGTATTTCTCCTTCACCTCATGCACGGTGAATACGCCTGGCTTCGATTTGGCGTCTTTGGTAATTACGCGTTCATAGGCCTGC
This sequence comes from Bryobacterales bacterium, assembly GCA_003163855.1. Taxonomy (GTDB): domain Bacteria; phylum Acidobacteriota; class Terriglobia; order Bryobacterales; family Bryobacteraceae; genus Bog-105. Next base: position 33,411 of record PLRJ01000158.1, read on the forward strand.
GGCGCCGGTGAGCTGCCACCGCCCATGCGTGCAGCTGCAGCGCCTATGGCTTCGGCTGCGGCCGAAGGCGTTGGCGGTTCCTGCGCGGGTAAGAGCAGGAAAAAGGTGACGAACGTGAAGAGAACGCCAATTGTGATGCGCATTACAAGCTCCTTTGGTGTGAGTGGTTGTTAGTATCTCAACTTAGATTTGAGAGACTGGCCGCTATGGCGTTGCAGATGACACGGCGTGCTGCGCTGGCAGCGACGGCTCTGGCAGTTCAAGGTGCCGGTCTTCAAGCAGAAACCGGAACGCGGGTACCGCTGGGCGCACCTATTTTCCTGAAGTCCGACGATCCGATTCAGCTTGCGCATGAGCATCGGCGGCTCCGCTACGGCGCGGCTTATTGTCCAGCCGTCGAGATTAGCGATCATGACCGAATTCGCGCTATCGAACAGGCGTTCAAGGAAGCGGATATTGTGATAGCGGAAGTCGGCGCCTGGAAGAACATGCTTGATCCCGATGACAGGAAGCGCGCGGCGAATTTAGCTTACGTAACGGAACGCTGCGCGCTGGCGGATGAAGTGGGCGCACGGTGCTGTGTCGATATTGCCGGTTCTTATAACCCCGGCGTTTGGTATGGACCGAATCCGAAGAATCTGTCCAAAGAGTTTTTCGATGCCACGGTGGAGAATTGCCGCCACATCATTGACGCAACGAAACCGAAGCGGACGAAATTTACGATCGAGATGATGGGGTGGAACGTTCCGGACGGGCCGGATTCGTACCTGGACTTGATTCGCGCGGTGGACAGGCCGGCGTTCGGCGTGCATATGGATGTCTGTAATGGCGTCAATTGTCCGCAGCGGTTTTATCAGAACAGCGCGTTCATTCATGAATGCTTTCAGAAATTAGGCAGGTGGATTGTTTCCTGCCACGCCAAGGATTTGCAGTGGGTGGTTGAGTTGAATGTGCATTTTCTGGAGGTAATACCGGGTCGAGGACAGATGGATTATAGGCAGTATCTGCTGGAGTTGAGCCGGTTACCGAAAGATGTCCCGTTGATGATTGAGCATTTGAAGACGGCGGATGAGTATCTGGAAGCGGCTACGCATATTCGTGCAGTGGCGCAGCAGGTTGGGGTTCAGTTGAACGGGTGACAGATGTAGAAGAAGATGAATTGGCCGCTGATGGACGCCGATAAGGTGATGAAATCGCGATTATGTGCTTTGGCCCGGTGGGGCAGGCAGTTTTGCCTGCCGGACGGCAGCAGTCGCGGTCTTTTTGAGGCTCGTATCCGGCGCATCGGCGAGAATTTACTCCGCAGCTTCACACATCAAAGCATCAGTAGACAAAACTATCGCTTCGGCAATCGCCAAAAGCTTTGCCTCTTCTTGGGGCGCCAACGGTAAAGTTACGGTCATTGTGCGCTCCTGAAGCCCTTATCGCGAATACTGAATCCAAATTCCTTAGTCCCCCATCAATTTTTGGAGAGACTTGACAGCGTTGTTAG
>PLRJ01000203.1:0-11353 GCA_003163855.1 Bryobacterales bacterium
ACACGCTTGCCGAAAACTCACGACGGAAGGGGACGCAATCAGGATTAAGCCCAACTTCTTGGCGGCGAAGCGTGCCTGATTTGCTTCCAGCAAATACCGAGCGACAATGCCGCCTGTGCTGTGACAGATAAAGATAACGGTTGGCTTAGATATAGGCCCGGGTCGACCATCCTCGTCCGACCGTGCTAGCGCCGCGAGCACCTCATCCGCACAGTTGCGAATTTGATAAGCTCCGGCGTCGATGGCCGTGTAAAAGCCCGCTAAGTAAATTGAGGCATTGTCGAAGCGGCTATCGCTAGCTATGAGCGCTGGCCAATAAACCGAGCGAACTGGGTTCGCTTTGTCGTCATACAGCCAACAATTACGGCTGTCAGAGAAGATACCGTGCAGAAACACGATCACCGCGTTTGAACTGACATCGTATCGAAACCAAATATTGTTCTGCCGAGAATTGGGTAGTGGGCCTGCCAGGCCAGGGTGTTGTGTCATTAATGACAAAATCGGAAAGCTGCTCCTAGGGAATTACAGCATACATTGAATCCTTATCCAGTCACTGGGCGGTCAATGGATGTATCGATCCCTCCTTACATAGGAGATTCGCAGACACCGACGAGCTTCATAGCTCCGCCTCACAAAAGCGGGCCACTTGGGCGTATAACGCGCTTGTGGTGGATTGAATTGGTTGCCGCCTGACGGAAGTGTAAGTCAGCCTTTTGCTGACTGGACGCTCGAGTGGGTTGCTCTCTATCGCGGCATCAAAGAAGTAGTTCCTGAATGGGCTTTGCGACATTTGGATCGGAGCTTTGTTCGAGGACCGCTCCAAAACGAAGCTTGGCTAGGGGCGATCAGTAATGGTCGTCCCTACCGCGTCAAGTTGAGCCGGAAGGTCGAATCACAAGTTGTGTTACGATCCGAGCAGATGAGTAACACAATTACCGTGCGTTTGCCGGAGGATTTAGCAGGTTGGCTCGAAGAGACGTCTAGAAAAGCAGGCGTGCCGCGCGGCCGAATCATCCGCGAACAACTCGAACTCGCTCGCAGACGTCACGACCAGCCCTTCCTGCATCTTGCTGGATCAGTTGAGGGCTCGCGCGACTTGTCCGCGCGCAAAGGATTCGCCAAGAGGTGACTGGCATTGCCGCTACCGGGTTTTTGGTGGCCTTCGCCAACCGGAATGATCGGCATCACGCTTGGGCGCTGCAAATTGCGTCCAGAATCGACCGCGCTCTGTTGACCTGTGAGGCGGTGCTGGCAGAAACAGCATTTCACCTGCAAGACACCTCTCTTGTTCTCGCTATGATTCGAGACGGCTTGGTAGCGCCGGAATTTGTGGTTTCCGATCACCTTGTTCGCTTGGCTGAACTGGCAAAGCGATACTCCGACAGAAAGCCAGATCTGGCCGACCTCTGCCTCGTTCGGCTCAGCGAATTGAACCCCTCGCTGCCGGTAATCACCACGAATCTGCGCGATTTCCGCGTTTACCGCCGAGGAAGACGCGACGTAATCCGGCTTCTGCACCCTCCCGAGGCTTAACCAGATTCACTAGCGCTGTGGAGGCGCCGTTCGAAACAGAGATGCCGTTGGTTTGAGGCGTCCTGCACCTATGAATTGAGGTGAACCGCAATCTTGCGTCTGAATCGACCATTGCGGGCGACAAGATGGTTATCGGCAAGCGCATTCCCGTTGCTAACGCTTGAAGGAAGCCCATTTCTGATAAGAGCGGCTGCTCACGCCTCAGGCGCCTGCTGCGGCCATTGGGGTACGTATGGTGGCCGCTCCGTGGAAAGCTAGAAATAGTACTCAAGGTAAATCCGATGTGGCCGATACACCAAGCAAGGGTTCAGTTCCGTGTGCGTGTGCGCAACTTGTGCGCCGCTGCACCTGCTTATCACCAAAATGAGAAAACTTGCAATCGGTTCCTTGGCCGCTTTTTTGTGTGCGGGCATTGGTTTTGCCCAAACGGCTGCTTCGGGGGGCCTGGTGGCGGCGGGCGGCGAGGTTCATCCGTTGCTGGCCAGAGCCACTGCTTCTGTGCCTGCTGATCTGGCGACGCCGATGCAGCATATGGTGCTGCCTTTGAAGGTTACTGCGGCGCAGGAGGCGAGTCTGGAAAATCTGATTGCGGAGCAGGCTGATCCGCAATCGCCGAATTATCACAAGTATCTTGATCCGGCCAGTTATGGTGCTCAGTTTGGCGCTTCCGCTGCAGACATTCAAACCGTTACGTCGTGGCTGAAGAGTCAGGGTTTCACGGTGGACCCGATTCCGGCTGGAAACCGCCTGGTTGTTTTTAGCGGTACTGTGGAGCAGGTGAACAGCGCTTTTCAGACTGAGATGCGACTGTACACGGTGGAGGGCGAAACTCACCTGGCGAATGCCACGGCTCCGCAGATTCCGGCTTCGCTTGCCAACATTGTTTCCGGCGTGGTGCGATTGCATGATTTCCCGTACAAATCGCACGCGGTTGTTCCGGCCAGGAGTGCGCAGGGGATTAACGGGCAGTTCAACATGGCTGGATCGATGCATGAGCTGGGACCGGCTGATTACTACACGATTTACAACATCAACCCTTTGCTGAATGCGGGGATTGATGGGACGGGGCAGAGCATTGCGGTTCTGGCGCGGTCGAACCTTTATGTTTCCGATGTGGAGAGTTTTCGGGACCAATTTGGGCTGAAGCCGAACGCACCGGAGCTGCTAGTTACCAATTCTGATCCCGGTATTGTGGCTGGCGATGTCATTGAGACCACGATGGACACGGAGTGGGCGGGTGCGGTTGCGCCGGGAGCGAACATTAAAGTGGTGATCTCGTCTTCGACGGGGGCGGCGGATGGAGTGGAATTATCGGCCATTTATGCGGTGAATAACAAGATTGCTCCGATTATCAGCGTCAGCTATGGAAACTGCGAAGCCAGCATGGGCGCCACGGAGCTGGCAGCGTTTCACTCGCTGTGGAAGCAGGCGGCGGCGCAGGGGCAGACTGTTCTGGTTGCCTCAGGCGATACGGGTGCGGCGGGCTGTGATACGCAGGCGGAGACCACGGCGGCGAGCGGGGAAGCGGTGAATGGTTTGTGCAGTTCGCCGTATGCGACTTGCGTGGGTGGCACTGAATTCGTGGAAGGGGGCAACCCGGGTCAGTATTGGTTGACGGGCAATAGTTCCACGCTGGGTTCGGTGATCAGTTACATTCCTGAGACCGTGTGGAACGAGAGCGGGACGGTTATGGGCGGGAGCGGCCTGGAGGCGGGGGGCGGCGGAGTGAGCAGTACCTACCAGAAGCCGGCGTGGCAGACGGGGCCGGGAGTGCCGGCGGACGGTATGCGCGATGTGCCGGATGTGTCTTTGACAGCGGCGATGCACGACGGTTACACGATTGTGCAAGGCGGGCAAATGGCGTATGTTTTCTCGATTGGCGGAACGTCGGCGGCGACGCCGTCGTTTGCCGGCCTGGTTGCGCTGATTAACCAGAAATACAACTCGACGCAGGGAAACATCAACCCTGTGCTTTATCCTTTGGCTGCCAGGCAGGCGGCGGGCGGCGCGGCGATATTCCACGACATTACGACTGGCAACAACAGTGTTCCGGGATTAAGCGGATATAACGCCGGGGCTGGGTATGATCTGGCTTCCGGGTTAGGTTCGGTGGATGCGAACATGCTGGTGAATCATTGGAATGACGCGGCTGTTTCGACAAACCCGCTGACGGTTACCACTTATGCGGCAAGCGTGAACGTGGGCGGCACAAGTTCCGCCAGTGTCACAACGTTGACCAGCGGATTGAAAGCGGCGGTGACGCTGACGATTAGCGGCCTGCCGGCGGGCGTTACCGCGGCGTTTGCCCCAGCCACCATGGCGTCGCCGGGGTCGGGCACGGCAAGCATCCATTTCACGGCTGCCGCGTCTGCGGTGGCAGGCAATTACAAGGTCACCGTAACGGGAACGGCGGGGACGCAAAGTGCGACGTCAAGCTTCAATTTAACGGTTCTGGCCGGGACGTTCCAATTGAACGGGCCGACGGACCCGATGGGCATGGCGAATGGCGCTTCGATGACGTGGCCAGTGACCATTACGCCGCAGAACGGTATGACTTCGACGATTACGCTGGGGACAAGCGGGCTGCCGACGGGCGTGACGGCTACTTTCGCACCTGCCACCGTGAGCGGTTCCGCGCCGACAACCAGCACGATGACTATTACAACTGCCAAAACCGCGAAAGGTGGATCGTATCCCTTCAGCATTACGGCCTCCGGGGGAACAGTGTCGAAGGCGTTGCCGGAAACGCTAGCCATTAATGTGAATTCCACGTGCAACCTTGTTGCTTCGCCAGCCACCCTTACGGTGGCGTCGGGCGGGACGGGCAGTGTTGCGCTGAGCTGCCCAGGCGGAGCGAATCCCATTGCTTTGACGGCTTACCCGCCGATTCCGGGGGTGATGACTTCCACGCTTTCTTCCAGGACTCTGCAGCCGGGTGGAACGGTGATTCTGACGGTAAGTGCGCCGGCCAGCGTTCCGCAAGGCAATTACACGTTTTTGGTGACCGGCACCGATAACGTGACGGGAGCGTTGCAGGAGCCGAACATTCCGATGTCGGTGACGGGGCCGAACGCAAATCTGAACCTAAGCCCTTCCTCGCTTACGATGGCGGCGGGAAGTTCGGGATCGGTGACGGTTTCGTGGGCAGGCACGTCCGGCAGCGCCAACATCTGGACCAGCGGGTTAGGAAATGGTATGTCGCGTACCGTGTCGGCGATTACGCCGGGGGCCAGCAGTGCCGTGCTGACGATTGCTGCCGATCCTTCGACAGCAGCGGGAACCTATTCGGTGACGGTGGGGCTGATTGCCGGCGTGACGCAGCGGTCTGCGACGTTGAAAGTAATAGTGACGCCTTCGGCGGGACCAACGTGTAATCTGGCGACGGCTGCGCCGGACATTATTGTGAACGGTAACCAATCCTCTCCGACGACTTTGACATGTGCGGTGACGCACGGACAGTTCACGGGGCCGCTGGCGATCTCGATTGCGGGGCTGCCGAACGGGGTTACGGCGCAGGTGACCAACGGCACTTTGACGCCTGGCTCTTCGACGGCTTTGACGGCCAGCGCCAGCAATATTGCTACGCCTGGGCCGGCGATGCTTTCGATCACGGCGAGCGGTAGCGGTTACAAGCAGACGATCAATCTTCCGATTATGGTGAACATGTCGCCCACATTCTCGCTGAATGCGAGTGCAACAGCGGCTACCGTGAATGGCGGTGGAACGGCGCAGGTGACGCTAACGAGCACGTTGACCAACGGATTTAATGCGGCGGTGGCGCTGAGCGTGGCGGGTTTGCCCAGCGGCGTAACAGCGACGCTATCGAAAACCAGCCTTGCTGCGCCGGGCAGTGGCAGCTCTGTGGTGACGTTCGCCGCAGCTTCCAGTGCGGTGGGGGGCACGTATGCAGTGAGTGTGACCGGCAGTGGTGGCGGCATGGAACAAACGGTGCCGGTTTCGCTGACGGTAGTGCCGGCGCCGAGCTTTGCACTGGCTGCGGCGTCGTCTACGGTGACAGTGAAGATTGGCGCAACGGTTGGGGTGAATTTAACGACCACGGTGGCCAACGGATTCAAATCGGCGGTGACGCTTTCGGCGTCTTCCGTTCCCTCGGGGGTGACAGCAAGTTTCACTAGCGGAACTTTAGCGGCGCCTGGCAGCGGGACGGCCACGGTTACGTTCGCCGCTTCTTCGAGCGCGACAACCGGGACTTACTCGGTTAGCCTTGTGGCCACGGGGGGCGGACTGACGCGAAGCGTTCCGGTTACGGTTACTGTCCAGGCGCCTCCGAGTTTCTCGGTCGCGAAGAGTTCGACCTCCACAACAGTAAAGCGCGGGGCCACAGCGCAAGTTACGCTGACCACGGCAGCGCTAAACGGCTTTAACTCAGCCGTCAGTTTGAGTGCTAGCGGATTGCCTGCTGGTGTTACGGCCACGTTTTCCAAGACGAGCGTGGCAGCTCCGGGCAGTGGGAGTTCGGTTGTCACCTTCAACGCGGCGGCCACGGCCAAGACCGGCAGCTACACGATTAACCTTGTGGGGACTGGTTCCGGAGTTACGCAGACAATCACGCAGACGGTGGTTGTGCAGTAGAGTGCCTGCGTCGTGAGATGAGACAGGCGAGTTCGGGGACAGTTGTGTTTCTGGTTGAGGATGGGCGTAGCAGAATCACCCCCAGTCGGACAGATAACGGGACAAGACGTCTATAAAGATGTTTCGGCCTTCTATCAGGCAGCTTGCAGCGAGTTGGAAAGCTCTTCTGCAGTCTGCTCCGGCGTATCGCGAATCAGGTACCGCTACGGTGGGTATTCGACGTACCCACGCAGCTCCTATTTCAGCCACGACGTAGTCTCGCTCAAGGGCCCAAGGGCTGAGTAAGACTTGGCCTGCCCGCAACGGTCACACGACTGTGAAATGTGTTTTGCGCTAATCTTTTCAATAGGTTACCGCCAAAGTGGAGCCCGCCCCGAACCACCCCCCTGGAAGATCAAGTCAGAAATTATGCTTTCTGAAGATCATCCGGAAATCGAAAAACGTAAGTGCGGCCACACCGGCCCCACGTCCGAAGAAGGCCGAGCCATCTCCGCGCGCAACGCCACCCGTCACGGCATGTGCGCGACCACGCTCATCATGGAAAACGAAGTCGAAGCCGACTGGCTCGACCTGCTGAAAACCTGGCTCAACGACTACCAGAACCCGGCGGAAGACTCACTTCTCTACACCTTCGTCATCAAAACCGCCCAGGCCGAATGGCATCGCCTTCGCGTGCAACGGGAATACGATTTCCACATGTACGGCCACGGCAGTCCGCCCATTGCCGCCTGGCAGCCGCACGAAATCAAGAACCACGACCTCATCCTGCGGTATTTAACTGCCGCCGAACGCCGCTTCCAGCGCGAATACCGCATGCTGGAACATCATTGGAAATCGCATGCGGCGCCAGCCGCGCAGACCGGCAGGAACGGAAACCCTCACAAGGCGATTCCGGAGCCCAAACAACCTGAGCCCGAGACAGCCAAGCCGATGCCAGAAATCCTCTTTGTCAACAACGACACGGGCGAATCGGTCGACGCGCAAGGCAAGCGCTATCCGCCTCCGGCCGGCTACAAGCCGCAACCCATCATTCCTGGCGTCTATCCGCCCGATCACCCCGCCAGCCCGCTCCACGCGCGGAAGGGGAAATTCCGTCGTTGACTGAGCAGAGCGGCGAATCCAACCCCGGCAAACTACAACTCCGTCTCCACACACGCCAATTTCAGGTCTTTGACTCCCCCAAACGCTTCCGCGTGCTGGTTGCCGGCCGCCGCTTTGGGAAAACCGAACTCGCGCTGGCCGAAATCGCCCGCGCCGCCAAAGCCGCACCCGATCAGCTGGTCTGGTATGTCGCCCCTTCCGAAAAACTCGCCAAACGCATCATCTGGCGCCGCCTGAAAACAATCACCCAAACCCTCTGGGCGCAAAAACCCTCCGAACAAGAACTCGCCATCCAGCTCACAAACGGCTCCGCCATCCTGGTGAAAGGCGGCTTCAACCCCGACTCGCTCCGCGGCGAAGGCCTGGATTTCGTCGTCCTCGACGAAGCCGCCGACCTCAAACCCGACGCCTGGACCTACAGCCTCCGCCCCTCCCTCGCCGACCGCCAGGGCCGCGCCCTCTTCATCGGGACGCCCAAAGGCCGCAACCATTTCTACAACTACTTCGAACTAGCCCAATCCAACCCCGAAGATTGGGCCTCCTTCCAATTCACCACAGAAGAAGGCGGCATCGTCCAAAAATCCGAACTCGAATGCGCGGGCCGCGCTATGGACGCCAACGTCTTCCGCCAGGAATTTGAGGCCCAGTTCAGCGCCATCGGCAGCTACCGCGCCTACCTCTCGTTTGATCGCGAAGCCAACATCCGCGACGTGCGTTTCGAACCCTCGGCGCCCCTCATCTGGTCACTCGATTTCAATATTGATCCCATGTGCATGCTGCTTATGCAACGAATCGGCGACAAGGTTTACGTTCTGGAAGAAATCGCCGTCCGCTCCAGCGGCAACACCACCGAAGAAGCCTGCCGCATCTTCGTCCAGCGCGCCGCGCCGTACCTGAAAATCGCCGGCCGTATCCACGGCGCGCTCGACGTGCATATCTATGGCGACGCCTCCGGCCACCAGCGCCGCACCTCAGCCACCGCCACCGACTGGAACCTGATCCGCCAGTTCTTCGCCACCATCCACAAAGGCGCCATCCAGATCTCCTGCCGCCAGGCTAACGTCAACCCCCACATCCGCGACCGCGTGAACTGCGTCAACGCCCGCCTTCGCAACTACTTCGGCGAACCCCAGCTTTTCATTAGCCCCGGCTGCAAAGAACTGATCCGGGATCTGGAAGAAGTCTGCTTTACGCTCGATTCCACCGGCGCCGCCACGAATGAACTCGACAAATCCGACCGCCACCGCACCCACCTCTCCGACGCGCTGGGCTACTACCTCTCGCAAATCTTCCCGCTGCGAGGCACATTTCATCTATAGGACCGACCCGGGGGGCCGGCTGCGGACGTGGGCGTCCGCCCCTCCCCTACGTACCAGTACCTTAATTCCCAACTTTTCATGACTTCTAAAATCCACTTTTCCCGCATTCCTCGCTGACACCATGAAACGCTTTCTTTCCGCCTTCCTTCTGCTGGCTCTTTATTCCTCCGCCCTGAACGCGCAAACCGCGCACGCCGGCGCCACCATTCCCGTGGGCAGCGGCTTTACCCATGCCTTCGCCGTCGCGGTGGACGCCTACGGCAACGTCTTCGTCGCGGATCGCGACAACAACGAGATCAAGGAGATTGTGGCGGTGAACGGTGTGGTTTCCGCCAGTTCCAGCGTGAACATCCTCGGCAGCGGCTTTCTCGAACCCGAAGGCGTGGCGGTGGACGGCCATGGCAACGTCTTCGTCGCGGACACCCACAACAACCAGGTCAAAGAGATTGTGGCGGTGAACGGCGTGGTTTCGGCCAGTTCCAGCGTAAACATCATCGGCAGCGGCTTCGTCGATCCCTACGGCGTGGCGGTGGATGGCTACGGCAACGTTTTCGTTGCGGACTACGAAAACAACCAGGTCAAAGAGATTGTGGCGGTGAACGGCACGGTTTCGGCGAGTTCCAGCGTAAACGTCATCGGCAGCGGCTTTAACTCTCCCACCGGCGTGGCGGTGGATGGCTATGGCAACGTCTTCGTCGCGGACCAAGGCAACGCCCAGGTCAAAGAGATTGTGGCGGTGAACGGCGCGGTTTCGGCGAGTTCCAGCGTAAACGTCATCGGCAGCGGCTTTTCCAACCCTTTGAACGTGGCGGTGGATGGCTACGGCAACGTCTTTGTCGCGGATGGAGAGGGGGGGCTTAATGCCGCCCTGGAAATTGTCGCGGTAAACGGCACGGTTTCCGCCACTTCCACCGTTCAGGCCGTGGGCACCGGCTACTCTGGTCCCGCGGGAGTCGCGGTCGACGCGAGCGGCAATGTTTTCGTTGCCAACAATGGCGACGCCTACCTACTGGAAACCCTCTCCGGCAGCCAAAAATGGCCCACGACCGCGGTCGGCGCCACCAGCGCCTCGCTGACTGTTTACTTCACCTTCGACAGCGCCGGGTCGCTGGCCGCCACGCCTTATGTAGTACTCACCCAAGGAGCGCAAAACCTCGATTTCCAGGCCGCCGCGACTCAGCCGGCGAACGCCTGCGTCGGCGGGAACAGCTACAATTCCGGCGACATCTGCGCGGTGAACGTCACTTTCCACCCCACCAAACCCGGCCAGCGCCTCGGCGCGGTGCAGTTGATGGGCGCTTCCGGCACGCCCATCGCCGCATTCAACGTGCACGGAACCGGTACCGGTCCGCAAGTGGTCTTCAATGCGCCGCTGACTGCCACCGTGCTGGGCGGCAACTTTTTCCAGCCCTGGGGGGTGGCGGTGGATGGGAATGGCAACATCTACGAAGCCAACGAGGGCACTAATCAGGTGCAGGAGATGCCCGCAGGCTGCCGATCGTCGAGTTGCGTGACCTCAATAGGCGGCGGCTTAACCGCTCCTGTAGGCGTGGCGGTGGATGGCGCCGGCAACGTCTACGTGGCCGATCCCGGTTCCGGGGGGGTGAGTAAGTTCCCGGCTGGCTGCACCTCCGGCAGTTGCGTCAGCAGGATAGGCGGCGGCTTCTTATTTCCTTACGGCGTGGCGGTGGATGGTAGCGGAAACGCCTATGTCGCCGACGAGGGTCACCAAGCGGTGAAGGAGATACCGGCCGGCTGCACCTCCGCCAGTTGCGTGGTCACGGTGGCCGGCGGCTTCAACTCGCCTTATGGCGTAGCGGTCGACGCCAGCGGGAACGTCTACGTCGCCGATGCCAGCAACGGTGCTGTGCGGGAGATACCGGCCGGTTGCCACTCCCAAACTTGCGTGACCGCGCTGGGCGGTGGCTTTAACGGCCCCACTGGCGTAGCGGTGGATGCCAGCGGCAATGTGTACGTGGCCGACACCGGCAACAATGAGGTGAAGGAGATTCCCACCGGCTGCACTTCGTCCAGTTGCGTGTTCGCAATTGGCAGCGGCTTCAGCAAGCCGCAGGGCGTTGCCGTGGATGGCAGCGGCAACATCTACGTTGGCGATCGCAACAACGGCGCCGTGAAAGAACTGGTTCGCAGCACGCCCCCCAGCCTCACTTTCGCCTCGAGCAATGTGGGCGTCGCCAGTTCCGATAGTCCGCAATCCGTCGTCATCCAGAACAGCGGCAACGTTGTGCTCAACGCCGTTTCGCCCGGCCTCAGCGTCAGCACAAGCTTCACCCAGGTCGCCGGCAGCGGTACTCCCGCTGATTGCAGCGCCAGTCTCTCGCTCACGCCCGGCCAGGAGTGTAATCTGAGCATCAGCTTCGTCCCCACCACCGGCGGCCCGCTGACGGGCTCCGCTACTTTAACCGATAACGCGCTGAACGCCTCGCCATCCGCTTCGCAGGGTATCCAACTGGCCGGCACAGGTCTGCAGGCGCCACAAAGCATCACCTTCAACAACCCCGGCGTTCAGGTGTTCGGCGTGCCGTTGAACCTCACCGCCACGGCAACCTCCGGCCTGGCGGTCAGCTATCAATCCACCACGCTAAGCGTGTGCACCGTCAGCGGCAGCACCGTGACATTCCTGATTCCCGGCCCTTGCTCCATCACCGCTTCGCAAAACGGTAATAGCTTCTTTTCCGCCGCGACGCCCATAACCCAGCAGTTCACGGTCGCGGCAACGCCCGTCGGGCCATCCGCGCCTAACAGCGGCGTTTTCCCGGTTACCAACGTGGGCGTCACCAGCGCCG
>PLRJ01000203.1:11424-12238 GCA_003163855.1 Bryobacterales bacterium
ACGCCGATTGCCACCTTCTACCTGCAGGGCGCCGGTACGGGTCCGCAAGTGGTCTTCAATGCGCCGCTGACTGCCACTGTGCTGGGCGGCAGCTTTTTCCAGCCGTGGGGGGTGGCGGTGGATGGCAAGGGCAACATCTACGTTGGCAGCAACAACAGTACTCAGGTGCAGGAGATGCCCGCAGGCTGCGTCTCGGCGAGTTGCGTGACCTCAATAGGCGGCGTCTTAGCCGCTCCCGTAGGCGTGGCGGTGGATGGCGCCGGCAACGTCTACGTGGCCGATGCCATTTTTTCCAGCGTGCTGAGCAAGATTCCGGCTGGCTGCACCTCCGGCAGTTGCGTCAGCACGCTAGGCGGCGGTTTTGAGTATCCTTACGGCGTAGCGGTGGATGGTAGCGGAAACGCCTATGTCGCCGACGAGGGCAACAAAGCGGTAAAGGAAGTACCGGCCGGCTGCACCTCCGCCAGTTGCGTGGTCACGCTGGGCGGCGGCTTCAGCAAGCCTTATGGCGTAGCGCTCGACGCCAGCGGGAACGTCTACGTCGCCGATGCCAGCAACGCTGCTGTGCTGGAGATACCGGCCGGTTGCCAGTCCCAAGCTTGCGTGACCGCGCTGGGCGGTGGCTTCAACGGCCCCACTGGCGTAGCGGTGGATGCCAGCGGCAATGTGTATGTCGCCGACACCGGTAACAACGCGGTGAAGGAGATTCCCGCCGGCTGCACTTCGTCCAATTGCGTTATCTTTATTGTCAGCGGCTTCAACACGCCGCAGGGCGTAGCGCTGGATGGCAGCGGCAACATCTACGTTGGCGATC
>PLRJ01000234.1 GCA_003163855.1 Bryobacterales bacterium
CACATTTTGTTTTACACCCTCCGGGTGAGACGTCCCCCAGTTTCCCCCAGATCAAAGTTTCCTGGGTCCGGATCAACTGAAGTAAACCTCCCCAGCGCGGAGCCGTAGTATCTGGCCCCGAAATAATCCAGCCCGGATTCGGAATCTCTTTCTTTGCCGGTAAACCTGTGTGCCAGCCGACCACACTTGTAGAGCGCAAGATTCATCGGCGTCGTACACATACATACACATATAAGAAATGAATTGGCCGGTTCCGCCAACTTAGTTTCCTTTGATCAAAATCAGTTCGGAGGCCTTTCCTTCGGAAAAGACGACAAGCCATGTACTCCTTCTTAAGGCGAACACCTCGCGATTCGCAGCCTTGATAGGCAAGCTTTGGTATGCGCGTTGATCGTATTGGGACGCTGATCCAATAGGCGTTAGAAATCCGAACCTAGCCTCCAGTTGGTCTTTTGACTTACCAACAACCAAGTTGTCCCGGCCTGCGTCTCCGATCATCGTGCCTAAGGCCACATCTGGGTCAAGAGGATACAGCCCTCTTTTCCAAAGCACATACTGAAGGCTCTTTGGATCACTTCGATTCGGATATAGGGCAAACCACACAACAAGGCATACAAAAGCAGATAAAACAAAGAGCGCGACCGCAAGCGTCCAGGGCCTTTTCATTATTACTGATTCCCGATATACTTTCTGACAACAGGCGGTTTGTCTGTTCGAGACTCTCCGTTCGGTCCCTCGCCATTCACTATAGGACCCGTCCTGAATCCCCAATTGTTTTCTGTGACGATTCCTGCTGGCGTTGTCGTCGAGTTCACCGAGACAGTCTGTCCAGGGTCGGCCACGATTCCAACGTGGCCAAAATCACCATGCGCTTGAGCAATCACATCACCCGGAACTGCTAACGCTGCGGGCACTGGATCGGACCATCCGTCAATATGAACCGTTGGGTCCGCCCAGTCGTGAGCGGTTGGCTCTCTACTCCCCAAGTCAAATTCGATACCGAAAATACTTAGCCTTCTTTTCGGAACCGAAGGACGCGACTTGCCCGCCAATGTAATCCAGTCGGCAACGCCCAGGTTACACTTGTTGGTGTTGCAAGCAAAATTACCCTTTTGGCCCCTTTGCAGCCAAGACCACGATCCAACCTGAGATCGTGCCGCGTTTGCAATGTCTTCATTTGCGTAGACAGTCGTGCTGTTGTCTCCGGGCTTAACGCACGGCGACCCTGGGTCGTCATGAAAACGACCGTCTGATCCTTGTGAGCAGTTACCGGTAGGATCTATAAATGCAAGCGGGTTGTTGCGGACATAAGTATAAAGATTCCAGCTCTGAGGGTTATATACGAATTGATCGACTAATGGCTTATCTGGGCTGGTAAACCTGCCGAGGGCGGAGCCGTAATATCTGGCGCCAAAATAATCCAGTCCCGACTCAGAATCTCTTTCTTTGCCGGTGAACTTCTGATTGATCACACCCGCCGTCGATCCATACGTTTGATTTCGGCCAAAGGTACCGGCAGCAACCTCTTCTCCGAATGGCAGATAATCATGGCGCTCGGCCACCAGGCCGTTGGAATCGGTAATCAAGCGCGGCGTTCCGAGATGATCGTCGCTTAAATAACACGTGATACAGGGGGGCACCGTTGCCGTCGAATTGTACTCAGCGGCCAAGCGGCCCAGGGCGTCGTAGACGAAGACAGTCCTGGGCGTTCCGCCCGGCCCATATTTCTCCACTCGTCTGCCATCGCCGTCGTAGACGTAGGTCTCGACCGCCTGCGAAACGCCATCCGTCTCGTTCGCTATATGGTTTTCGAAGTCATAAGCCACGCTGTTGCCGTTCACCTTCAACTGATTGCCGGCCTGATCGTAGGATGCCCCCACAATCTGGTTGTTGCCGTTGAACGGGAGAGAGGTCACACCGGGATTTCCAGCCGCTGTCATATTGCCAAAGGCATCATAGGTGAAAGTGCGCGACCAGCCACCGCTGTCATTTGCGGTGAGCAATCGATTGACGCCGTCGTAGCTGAAATTATCCGTGAACGTGAGTCCGCCGTTCGCATAGGTTGCGCTTTGCAGGTTTCCATTGTTCTTCGTGGCGCCCCAATTCAAGGACAGGTTGAACAGCGTCTGCGTATTGAGTTGGTCTGCCAGCGTGAGTGGCTGCAGCCGGCTGTTGAAGCCGACGTTTCTCTGCACGCCGTTGCCGTACTGGTACTGCGCGAAATCGCCGTGGGCCGCGTATTGCCCGCCCGTCATGTAGGCCGGCAGGCCGGGTGCGGCACAGTTGCCGCCTACCTGGCTTTCACGATTCGCACCGTCATAACAAATGTTCACGATGCGGCCCGACGGGTAGGTTTCACTTGTGAGTGCATCGGTCAGATTATAACTGTAACTGAAGTTATATGTCGTTCCGGCTGTGCTCTGATTGCTGGTTAGAACACGGCCAAGAGCGTCGTACGCGCTGTAAGTGGTGGTTGAGGTGTCGCCTGTCAGTGTCGAGACCGAGCTCAGCCGGCCTTTCGAATAGGCGCCGGAAGAATCGTAGGTGTAGGCGATGGCCGTCTGGTTGTTATAGAGTTTGTGTGTCAGTCTATTGAGCGGGTCGTATTGATAGCTGACCTGGCTGGCCCGGTTGTCGATCTTCGACGTCAGGTTTCCGTGGGAACTCGGGGACTTCTCACCCGTTTACTGAGTTTGAGATCTGGACACCGGCGCGGAAACCGCAGTTCTGTTTGGGTCACGTACTTCGCACGGAATATTGCCGTCTTTTGCGACGTGATCAGGGAAGTTGGGGATCACGACGCGCGGTCGTCTTCGTATAGATTCCAAGCAGTGGTCGTGAGCGGCGCTTGCCCTCAGGGAGTTTTTGCATTGAGGTGACTGTCCCGGAAATGGAGAAATGGAGAAACGAAATGGAGAAACGGAAAGGGCGGCGCGAAAACCCGTGAGAGCGATCATACTAATGGAATGATTTTGGCGTTGCTCTGGTCGGTCTTCTATTACGGGTGGATTGTCTTTGAATTGTTCATTGCTATCTCGAGGCGGACTAAGAAGGAGACGGGCAGCGTGCAAGACCGCGGCACGCAAGCGCTGCTTTGGGTGGTTATCGTCGTTTCTCTAACGGGTTGCGAATTCATTCGCCGTATGTTGGCTCCGAACATGTTTGCTGCCGCAAGCATTGCCGGCGTTATCGTTTTGATCGGCGGCCTAGTTGTCCGTTGCATCGCCATCGTTACGCTTGGAAAGGCTTTCAGCGCCAACGTCGCCATCAAGTCGGCCCAGACCATCCAGCGAACCGGCATTTATGCAGTGCTGCGGCATCCATCTTATTCAGGCTTGCTGCTTATCTTCCTCGGCATCGGTTTCCATTCGCGAAACTGGTTGGGACTTGCGGTGGCATTCCTGCCAACCACAGCGGCTCTGCTTTATCGCATACGGATTGAAGAAGCCGCGCTCAGTAAGACATTTGGTCAGGAATATTTGGCTTATAGCCGCACAACCAAGCGCCTGGTACCTGGCGTGTATTAGTCCGTGGTACAAGTTACCCTATGCGCTACTTCCTCGCCGGACTTGCACTCGGGGCTGCCACACTGCTGGCTCA
Organism: Bryobacterales bacterium; assembly: GCA_003163855.1. Taxonomy (GTDB): domain Bacteria; phylum Acidobacteriota; class Terriglobia; order Bryobacterales; family Bryobacteraceae; genus Bog-105. The sequence continues at coordinate 3,601 of PLRJ01000234.1, forward strand.
AAACACAAAGGAACTTGAGGTTGTTCACCAGATCAAAGTTGAGGCTTTCCAGAACTCAAAGGTGATGGACCACTTGGCGAATCTTACCGACCTTTATGGCCCGCGCCTGACCGCTTCGCCGGAGTGGTTCCAGGCGGCAGACTGGACCGTTGGCGAACTGAAGAGCTATGGGTTATCGAACGTTCACCTCGAAAAGTGGGGGCCTTTCGGGCGTAGTTGGTCCATCGAGTCTTACACCATCGATATGCTGACTCCGCGCTACTCGCACCTTGTGGCTGCTCCTCTGGCCTGGAGTTCGCCCTCGGCCGGTCCACAGACAGCGGAGCTCATTTACGCGCCTTTCGGACGTGAGCGCCAGTATGATCCCAAAAAGATTCAGGAAGAGCTTGATCGTTATAAAGCCGAGTGGCACGGCAAACTCAAGGGCAAAATCGTCCTGATTACGGATGCCAGGCAACCGAGCCCCAGCACCACTCCCCTATTCACGCGCTATACGGACGCGCAACTTGCCGAGATCGCCAAAGCGCCTACTCCTTCCATCCGGCGGAACATCACCATTGATCAGTTGAACATGCCGAGCGACCCGACGGAGTTGCGTAAATACATGCTTTCTTTGCCCAACCCGGTGATGGACGAGTTTTACGATAAATATTCCGAGTTGAAGGGCGAGCAGGGCGCATTTCTAAAGCAGGAAGGTGTGGTGGGGGTTATTTCCGCTGACGCCCGGTCTCACAACGGCATTATCAACGCTGAAGCAGCCGGATCGTTCACCACAAAGCAACCGATGGCGCCGCCAACTTTTATCGTTACGGAAGAACAGTATTCCCGGATGCAGAGGTTGGTGGAAAAGAAGCAACCGGTCACGGTAAACCTCGATCTGAAGGCCAAGTTTTCCGATACGGATGTGGATAGTGCGAACATCATTGCCGAGATCCCGGGCCAGAAGAAGCCGGACGAGGTTGTGATGATCGGCGCGCATTTCGATTCCTGGCATACCGGCACCGGCGCCACCGACAATGGGGCGGGCAGCGCGGTGATGATTGAAGTCATGCGGATCCTCAAGGCTTTGAATTTGCCCATGAGCCGCACGGTGCGGATGGGACTGTGGAGCGGCGAAGAACAGGGTCTGTACGGCTCTCGAGCATACGTAAAATCTCACTATGCGGATATAAAGACGGGCGAAGTGAAACCGGAACAGGCCAAGTTCGATATCTATCTGAACCTTGATAACGGCAGCGGTAAAATCCGCGGCGTCTATCTGGAGGAGAACGATGCTATCCGGCCCATGTTCCAGAACTGGCTGGCTCCGTTCCGGGATATGGACGTCACCACATTTTCAGAACAGAAGACGGGCGGCACCGACCATCAGTCCTTTGACGATGCGGGTCTTCCGGCGTTCCAGTTCATTCAAGATCCTTTGGATTATGGTTCCCTAACGCATCACTCCGATGTGGACACGTACTCGCATGCGATTCCGGAAGACTTGATGCAGGCTTCGGCAGTGATCGCTACTCTCGTTTACGAGTTTGCCAACAGCGATGAACTTGCTCCGCGCAAGACCGGGGTGCATAACGGCAAGTTAGCCGGCTATTAGCATGCGGATGGACAAGTGGTTATGGGCGGCGCGCTTCTTCAAGACTCGCTCCCTGGCTACAAAAGCTTGTGAACTTAACCGCGTACAATCGAACAGCCTGCCTGCCAAAGCGGCACGTGAAGTTCGCCTTGGAGACATGCTGCAGATAAGGAATGAGGCCGGCGACTTTCAGGTTGAAGTGCTTGGCCTGAGCGAAATGCGAGGGCCGGCGGCGATTGCACAGACTCTCTACCGAGAGACGCAGGCGAGCGTGGAACTGCGCACAAAATTGGCTGAGGAGCGAAAGACAATGCCTCATTTTGAAGCTTTGCGTGAAGGCAAGCCGTCCAAGAGCGACCGCAGAAAATTAAACCGGCTGCGTGGGCGCAGCTGAACATGCAAATTGGCATCGATAGCTTCGCCGCTTCCATCTCCGACCCGGTTACGCATGAGACGGTGCCGCCCGCTGAACGCCTGCATAACCTGCTGAGCGAAATGGAACTGGCTGACCAGGTGGGACTGGATGTCTTCGGCATCGGCGAACATCACCGGCCCGAGTTTCTGGATTCCGCGCCCGCCGTCATTCTTGCCGCAGCGGCAACACGTACAAAGAACATCCGACTCACCAGCGCGGTTACAGTGCTGAGCGCGGCCGATCCGGTTCGGGTGTTTCAGGAGTTCGCCACGCTGGATCTGATTTCCTATGGCCGCGCGGAAATTGTGGCTGGCAGAGGTTCCTTTATCGAGTCGTACCCGCTGTTTGGTTTGAGGCTGGAAGATTATGACTCGCTGTTTGCGGACAAGCTTGACCTGCTGCTTACCATTCGGGAACACACTCACGTGCATTGGTCCGGGAAGCATCGCCCAGCCCTGACAGGACAAGCCATTTATCCGAGACCGCTGCAGAACCCGCTGCCCATCTGGGTTGGCGTAGGTGGCACGCCGGCATCTTTCGTTCGTGCGGGAACTTTGGGACTTCCGCTGATGGTGGCGATCATCGGAGGCGAGCCGCATCGCTTTCGGCCGCTGATCGATCTGTATCGTGAAGCAGGACGCCGAGCCGGTCACCCGGCAGACAAACTCCGAGTTGGTCTTCACTCCATTGGCTTCCT
>PLRJ01000200.1 GCA_003163855.1 Bryobacterales bacterium
TCCCTCCGCGGAGCCGGTCTCGACTTCGTCGTCCTCGACGAAGCCGCCGATCTCAAAGCCGACTCCTGGATTTACAGCCTCCGCCCCTCTCTGGCCGATCGCCAGGGCCGCGCCCTATTCATCGGCACGCCCAAAGGCCGCAACCATCTCCACGATTACTTCGAATTCGCCCAATCCGACCCCGAATGGGCCTCTTTTCAATTCACCACCAGCGAAGGCGGCATCGTCATACCCACCGAACTCGAATCCGCCGCCCGCCAGATGGACGCCAACATCTTCCGCCAGGAATTCGAAGCCCAATTCACCGCCATCGGCAACTACCGCGCCTATCTNNCCCATGTCCATGCTCCTCATGCAGCGCATCGGCCCGAACGTCCACGTCCTCAACGAAATCGTCGTCCGCTCCAACGACTGCACCACCAGCCAGGCCTGCCGCATCTTCGTCGACCGCGCCGCCCCCTACTGCGACATGGTCAATCGCCTCTACGGAGCCCTCGACGTCCACATCTACGGCGACGCCTCCGGCAACCAGCGCCGCACCTCCGCCCCCGCCACCGACTGGACCATCATCCGCGACTTCTTCCGCCAATTCCACAACGGCGTCATCCAGATCTCCTGCCGCTTCGCCACCACCAACCCCTTCGTCCGCGACCGCATCAACTGCGTCAACGCCCGCCTCCGCAACACTTTCGGCGAACCCCAGCTCTTCATCTCACCCGGCTGCAAAGAACTCATCCGCGATCTCGAAGAAGTCTGCTTCACCACCGACTCCACCGGCGCCCCCACCAACGAACTCAACAAATCCGACCGCCACCGCACCCACATGTCCGACGCCCTCGGCTACTACACCTCCCAAGCCTTCCCCCTAAGAGGCTACTTCCAAGGACCCCCCTACTGATGCCCCGTAGTACACCTTCCCTTACCCCCCCTTTTCTGTTAGCATTGAAAAACTATAGGAAATTCCTATGTATGGTGAGGTTTTTTTGAATCCAAATCCTGTATTACACCTCCTGAAATCCACCGCGCTGCCGATGGCTTTCCTCCTCGCCGTTCCCTTCACCGCGCAATCCGCTGCGGTTTCCGTGAATGGAACCTGCGTCACCGCCAGTAGCTGTTCCTCCCCCACCACCATCAGCTACGGCCAAACTATCTCCGGCACAGTCCCCTACACCTTGACACTGGCGGATGGTGACAAATATGGATTATCGGTCGCCTATTCAGCCTCGTACGGCGCCTCTGGATCACTGCTCACGGTCGATCCAACCATCACTTATATAGGCGCAGCTCCAACCGTAGCCGCCGACGTCATCAGCGTCAACTTCTACCAGAGCATCTTCGACGACAGTCCCGGATCATTCGACGGAACCTATACCGAGACCATTCCGCTCGTCGTGCCGGCCAACGTTCAGGCTTATGGCCAGCTTTTTGTAGACGGCCAAGGCTTACCACTGCTCGGGCCCTACACCAACGGCACCTACGACCCGTCAGCCTCGCAGGCTCTGACCGGTCTGGATGGAGACACCCTGGCCTACCAATACAACTTCACCTACGATTTTTCCGCCGGCGTCTCCAGCGGCACCTCAACCTCATCGCCGCCCTCCAGTTCGCTCACCCCCGAGCCCACCCAAACCATCCCCGCAGCCTTCGCCCTGGCCGCTTTCGCGCTAACTTACAGGAGAAAAACATGGACAAAGATCAAAATGAACAAAAACCAGTAGAATCCGCGCAAGACGCTGAACGCCGCGAAGCCCTTCGCAAACTCGGCAAATTCTCGGCCTACGTCGCCCCTTTCAGCGTCCTGGCATTCAGCAAAAAAGCCGCCGCCGCCACCGGTTCCGGACCCGTAAAGCACAGGTAGCTTACTTACAGCTCCCAACCGGCAACTCACCAGCTTTCAGACCTGTTAAATGCTGCTCGGCGATCTTCTCGTTCACGCCGGGCAGATCGCTCTTGACTAACGCGTTCCACTCCGTAGCCACGCTGGCCAGATCACGGCAATAATCCTGATAAGCCGTCATCATAGCCTCCGTCGGAGCCGCATCCGACCCATCCACCATCGTCGCCAGCGAACCCAGTTCCCGGTTCAACAGAACGAAGGTAGGCTTAGGCTTCCCCTGCGCCCCGCCGCCCGGTCCGCCGCCGCCTGAACCCTGCAGTTTCAGGACTTTTTGATCAAACGCCTTCAACTCAGCCATCACCGGTTGAGCCTCGCTCTTGCTTTCGAGCGCCGCAACGGCCTCATGCAGTACCAACGCCTCGTGATAGTGCGCGAAACTGGTGCTCACCAGGTCCACTATGGATTGCTCCAGATCGAATTCTTTCGCCAAAGCAGCCGGCGAAACGTCAACCCGCGGGTCCATGCTGACCTCCAGCGGCTGCGTGAACGTCTTCCCGTTCACCGTCAGCCGGACTTCGTATTTTCCCGGCAGCGCCAGCGCTCCTAACGGTTCAGCTGGCGTGTTCTGATACAACGCCGACATCGGCAGCTCATGCCGCACCACGGCAGGCGAAGCATAGTGCAGGTCCCACTGGATGCGGTTCAGTCCCATATGCGCCGACAGCGGCTCCGGATGCGCCAGCCAGTATTCCGGAACGTTCGGAGGTGGCTCGGTCGAAGGCGGCTCGGCCTTGCTGCTCAACTGGCGAACCAGTTTGCCCGCCGCGTCGTAGATGTCGATAGCAATATCGCCTTTCACCGGGGTGTTGAGGTAGTAATCGATAAGCGCCCCCTCCGGCGGATTCGTCCCGGCCGGCAGGTCGGGCGGAATGGGTGTGTCGCCGTTCTGATTGTTGCGGACTCGCAGTGCCATTTCTGGCTTGAAAAGCACTGTCGGCGCGCTGGCCGTCTTCGCGTCCACCTGCCGCAGCGGACTGACATCGTCCAGGACCCAGAACGCCCGGCCATAGGTCGCGGCCACCAGGTCGTCGCCATGCACCACCAGGTCTCGGACGGACGTTGTGGGCATATTCAACTGGAGCGTGCTCCAGTGGTCGCCGTCGTCGAACGATACATAGGTCGCGGTCTCGGTCCCGGCGTAGAGCAGTCCCTTACGCTTCGGATCCTCGCGAACCACGCGCACGAAACTGCGCTCGGGAATGCCTGCGGTGACGTTTTCCCAGGTCTTTCCGTAGTCGCGAGTCCGTAAAATATACGGTTTGAAGTCGTTTTCTTCATGCCGGTCGATAGCGGCATAGGCGCTTGCCGGATCGAAATGCGAGGCCTCGATAATATTGACCAGCGCATACTGTGACAGTCCCGGAGGGCTGATATTTTGCCAGTTTGACCCGTTATCTTGAGTAATTTGGACGAGCCCGCTGTTGGTTCCCACCCAGATCAGACCGTCCTTCACTGGCGACAGTGAGAACGTATTGATTGCCGACCGGTCCGGCGGGTGAACCGTTTCCTCGGTCTCTCGAGCCTTGGGTTTTACTCCGAGAGCTTCTGTGGGATTCGCCGCCGGTTCTGGAGGTGCCGCCTCTACTCGCTTAGCCAGGTCGGGACTGACTCGTTTCCACGTCACTCCCGCATCTCGAGTTTGGAGGAGATACTGGGCCGCCTCATAGAACACATGCGGATCTTGCGGCGAGAACGCCAGCGGCGGGTTCACCGTCATCCGAAAGTCACCGTCGTGACTGACATTCGGAGAGATCGTCGCCACTTGACGATTCGCTCGGTCAATCTTGACCAGCCCTCGAGTCGGCCCGCCGCCCGGTCCGCCGGCGAACACGATATTGGGGTTCAGGGGATCGGGAACGATATAGCCGAACTCATAACCGGCCACCGGATCCCAATCCATGAAGGTGATCTCGCCGTAGTCGCCTCGGCTCAGGGTCCCGATGGAACCGCTGTCCTGCTGTGTCCCGTACACCCAGTAGGGAAAGCGGTTGTCAGTCGACAGATGATAGATTTGGCCGGTCGGTTGGTTGTACCAGGAGGTCCACGAGAGCCCTCGATCCATGCTGATCGTCGCGCCCTGGTCACTCGCTAGAATCATGCGTTCCGAGTTGGTAGGGTCAATCCACAGTGCGTGGTTGTCATCGCCTCCCGGAGCGCCTTTATAGGCGATGAACGTCGCCCCGCCATTGTCCGACCGGTACAGCGACGTCTGTGCGACATACACTACGTCCGAATTCTTCGGATCGAGAAACACGCGGCTAAAATAGCCGCTGCCCTGGATGCGCTCGTCCGTTGTGCTGCGCTTCCAAGTGACGCCGCTATCGTCACTCCGATACAGTCCGCTCTCCGATCGGTCCGCCGCGATGATCGCGAACACTCGCTGCCCTCCCGGAGCGACCGCCACTCCGATTCGTCCCAGTCGCTTCGATGGCAGAGTCGGTGTCGTCACGGGAGTCCAGGTCTCACCCGCGTCGGTGGTCTTATAAATCCCGCCGCCGCCCGTGCCGTCGATCATCGCCCGCGCGTTGCCCGGCTTCACCAGGTGATACCAGAGCGCCGCGAAGCCGATGTTCGGATTGTCAGGCGCGAACGCGATGTCGATCGCTCCGGTGCTGTCGTCCTTGTAAAGGACCTTCCGCCAGGTCTTGCCGCCGTCGCTGGTCTTGAACACTCCCCGCTCGGAGTTCGGCATGAACGTTTTGCCGAGTGCCGCGGCCAGCACAATGTCTGGGTTGTGCGGGTCAATCCAGAGGCAGCCAATGTGCTCCGTCTCGTCGAGTCCGATGTGCGTCCAGGTCTTGCCCGCATCGGTCGACTTATACACGCCGTTGCCTTCGTTCACCGCTCCGCCAACGTTGCTGACGTCTCCTGTCCCAACGTAAACGATGTTAGGGTTCGACGGGGAAACAACCACCGCCCCGATCGAAGGCACCGGAATTTGGTCGAAAATCGGCTTCCAAACGGTCCCCGCATCCACCGTCTTCCAAAGCCCGCCCCCCGGCGTCCCCATGTAGTAAACGGCTGCGTTCCCCGGTATTCCGGCCACCGCCGACACCCGGCCCGCCCGGAACGGACCTATCTGCCGCCACTGCATCCCGCTCAGCAGCACAACCGCCGGCAACAGGTAGTTAAGCAAGTGAGCCCTGCTTCATCTGCTCCGCCAGGTACTCCGAAGCCCGCATCGATAGCGCCAGTATGGTCATCGTCGGATTCTGCCACCCACACGTCACAAAGCTCGCCCCATCCACCACGAACACGTTCTTGACATCATGGCTCTGGCACCACTTGTTCAACACGCTCTTCTTCGGGTTGTCGCCCATCCGGCACGTCCCCACCTCATGAATGCTGTACCCCGGCGGGTTCACCTTGTCCGTCTTGCAGATAATCTCCCAACCGGCATGATGAAACACGTCTTCAATCGTGTCGGCCGCGTCCTTGCACAGGTTCCGTTCGTTGTCCGTGTCCCGCGCCTCAATATGCAGGACGGGTATGCCGTAGTCGTCGACAACATCCTTATTGATCCGGACATGGTTCTCAAACCGAGCCACCCGCTCGCCGAAGATCGTCCCCGACACGCACGACCCCGCATAGCTGTTCAGCTTCGTCTGCAACTCCTCGCCATAGAGAGGAAAGTAGTTCGGATTGGCGTTGCCGCCGCTGCTGAATCCGATGCAGTAACCCTTGATGAAGCTGTTCTTCTCACCCTTCTTAAGGTTCCGAAAGCGAGGCACAAACGCCGTCCCTCCCATAAACCCGGCCGGCGCCTTATGATCGCGAGCACTCGGAATCGACGCAACCACCGACACCCCGTACATCTGATCCACCAGGTAGTGCCCCATCATCCCGCTGGAGTTTCCGATCTTCGAATTCAGCAGCAGCCGCGTGCTCTCCAAACATCCCGCCGCCAGCACCACCACCTTGGCCTCGACATGCATCTCGCGCCGCGAATGCCGGTCGATAAAATGCACCCCGCTCGCCAACCCTGTCTTCGGATCAGTCGATATCTCACGCACGATGGCGTTTTGCACAATATCGAGCTTGCCCGTATCAAGCGCATCTGGCAGCAGCAGGTTGATCGAACTCGCCAGCCCGTCGTTGCCCTGCGAGTGACGCCACTTCGAGACCGGCAAGCCCTTGCTCGTCGCAACTTCGGTTATTGTCTTAATCGACTCAGAATCCGGAGGAAACGTGGTATCGATGAAATCGCCGTCAGGAAACTGCGCCCACCCCTCTTTTCGCCCGGACACACGGAATATTTTCTCCACCCGCGAGTAATACGGCGCCATATCCGCAAGACTGATAGGCCAGTTCTCACCCGTGCCATCAATCTCGGCCGCCTTGAATTCGTAATCGCTCAGCCGGAACGATTGCCGCGCCCAAAACAGCGACCGCCCTCCAAGCAGCCGTACGCGCACCCAGTTGTACTCGGCGTCCGTGGGATGCGTGTAGGGAAACTCTTTCTCGTCCACCCACTGATTCGCATTGAACTCGTTGGCCTGAAACACATGCGGCAGCCGTCCAGGCTGGCCGAAGCCTCGATACGGCAGTTCGTAGGCGCTCTTCATGCTGCGGTCCTTCGCCATATCCGCTTGCGGGCCAGCGTTCAGCATAATGCACGAAATTCCCTTTTGCGTCAGAATATTCGCGGCCATCCCGCCCGAATGACCCGACCCGACAATGATGACGTCGTAATTTTTTACCGGCATTTCGTTTAACCCTTCACCACCGGATCAATCGGATTCCAGTACAGACCGATAGCCTGATTGAATCCGCGCCGTCCGCCGCCGGTTGCGCCTAGCGAAGCGTCGGCCCACTCGCGCGAATTGGAAGTGGCGGTGCGCAGATCCTGATGCGCCTGCGCAATAAAGTGCTGCATAGGATCTTCAGGCATCTCTTCGGGCCACGGCCGCACAACCATAAGCGGCTTGAGAATGACGCTGGCCTGCGCCGTATCAAGTTCCGAAAACGGTTTTCTAAAGTGTTTCTCAGACGCCGCATTCAGCCCATCCAGCCCATGCTGATAGAGCTGTTGCCGATCGTGCGGCGACACGCTGACCAGAAAGTCGAGGAACAGAGCCGCGCCTGCTTCGCTAGCGCCAGGCTTTCCCTGCAGCGGCGGAACCAGCGTCGCACCCAGCTTTTCCAGCGCCGCAAACTGGCCGGGAGTAAAGAACCGCTGGGTGGTTTGCGCCGCTGTGTCGACGCCCACAGTGGCCAGCTTGGCGGGAGCTTGCGGCGCTGGACGAGGAGGTTCGCGGTCAGGCGACGGGTTTGGCGTTGCCGGCGCCGACCTCTGGGCAACCAGCGGGACAGCCGGAGTAACGATAAGACCTTTTACGAATCCACGGCGTTTTATTGACATATTAGGAGTGCTTTGGTGATTCTATAACCTACATCAAATGAAAATTAGACCTATATTTTTAATTTGTTTTGCCGTCACCTCGTTGTACGCCTCCGACCCAACAGCTTTGCTGCACGATCCGCAAGTGAAGGCAGCTTTCGCCGCAATAGAACACAATGAACCGGAAATGATTTCCGAGCAAATTCGCGTCTGCGAGATTGCCGCTCCGCCGTTCATGGAACAGCAGCGCGGGCTAGAGCTGAAACGCCTGTTCGATGGCTTGAAACTGCACGATGTCCACATCGATAAAGCAGGCAACGTAATCGGCAGCCGTCCGGGCGCAGCGCCCCATCCAAATGTCGTCATTGCGGCGCACCTGGACACCGTTTTTCCGGAAGGTACCGCAGTCAAAGTAACGCGTAATGGAAATATTCTGAGGGGTCCAGGAATCGGCGACGATTGCCGCGGTCTGGCCGTCTTGCTTGGCATGATCCACGCCCTCAACGAAACGCAAATTAAGACTATCGGCACCATCACTTTTGTCGCCGATGTCGGCGAAGAAGGTCTGGGCGACCTGCGCGGCATGAAAGAATTGTTCGGCGACATGAAGGGCCAGATTGACGACTTCATTTCGGTGGACGGCCTCGGCACGGGCATCACGAACATCGGAGTGGGCAGTTACCGCTACAAGGTCATTTTCAACGGGCTTGGCGGTCATAGTTATGGCGCCTTCGGCATGGCGAACCCAATCCAGGCAATGGGCCGCGCGATTGCCAAAATCGACGCCTTTGAAGTGCCTACCGAGCCCAAAACGACCTTCAATGTGGGCCGCGTCGGAGGCGGAACGTCTGTAAACGCCATTCCTTTTGAAGCCTGGATGGAGGTAGACATGCGCTCGGCCGACGTAAAGTCTCTGGAAGCGCTGCACGCCAAGTTCAAAGCGGCCATGAACGACGCGGTGACGGAAGAAAACGCGCGCTGGAACGGCAGAGGTCCGGTGAAGGTTTCGCTCGAGCTGGTCGGTCTCCGCCCGGCCGGCAACACGCCGGAGAGTTCTGCCATCGTGCAGACCGCCGAGGCAGTTTCGAAAAGCTTGAGCCTGCCGGTTCATCTAGGCGAGGGTTCAACCGATTCCAATGTCCCAATGAACCTCGGCATTCCCGCCATCACGATCGGCGGAGGTGGAAAAGGATCGGGTGCACATTCGTTGAACGAAACCTACGACACCACTGACTCCTGGAAGGGCACCGAGCGAGCCCTGTTGCTCGCGCTGTCACTTGCTCAATAACGATGCTGACTCTGAATCTAGAAAAACGCTCGCATTCGGATGCGTGCGCACGATGCTCGCCGGGCACCCTGTCGATATCTGCCCTTCCAGCGCGTCGCGGACAGCCTTTGCCTTCCTAAAATCTGGTACGCACGACACCCAAGCCGCAGCTCTGAAAAGCGTAGGGCACGTCAGAGTAAGCGCTCGTAAAGGAACGTCCTGCAGAGTCGGGAAGTGACCCTCTCCCGTTTGCTGCAGCCGGCAGGCGTGGTCGAGCTCCACAATCTTGATAACCTCCGGATCGTTGAAGTCAGCAACCGGCGGATCGTTAAACGCAATATGACCGTTCTCTCCGAAACCGACAAAAGCCACATCAACCGGCCTTGCGAGCAGCAGGGCTGAATAACGCTCCATCTCCAATCCGAGATCATCCAAGTCTCCGCCGATATAATGAACTCGAGCCAGCGGAACCCTTTCCGAAATCCGAGTTTTTATCCACAGACGAAAGCTCGCCGGATGAGTCGCCGCCATGCCGGCATACTCGTCCATGTGGAAGAGTTCCACCCGCGGCCAAGGCACGCCGGGCTGCCGCACCAGCGCCTCAATAAAAGCCACCTGCGAATTCCCGGTTGCGGCAATCACCCGAGCAATCCCGGCCTTTGCCACCGCACTTCTAATCAGCCGAGCCGCAGCGTCCGCCGCCGTCTCCGCCATAGTTCGCTGGTCCGGATAGATGTTCACGTGCGCCAACCCATAACTCGCCATGACGATTATGGTAACCACTTGGGTACCATAACCTGTAAGCTCATGCTTACCCGCTTCTTCTTTGTCCTCGCGCTAGCCGCCACCCTCTGCGCCCTGGCGTCGCCTCAAACCGACACCTCGCCAACGCCGCAAGCCGCAGCCATGGTCAACCCTAACGCCATGCCCATCGACGTGGACCGGGGCGCGGCCGGTCTTGCGCGAGCACTCGCCCAGCTCCGCACCCGAGCCAGCCTCTTAATGGTCACCGCTCATCCCGACGATGAAGACGGCGGCATGCTGGCCGAAGAGTCGCGCGGCCGCGGCACGCGCGCTACCCTGCTCACCTTAAATCGCGGCGAGGGCGGCCAGAATGCCATGTCCATGGACATGTACGACGAACTGGGCATCGTCCGCACGCAGGAACTCCTCCGCGCCGATCGCTTCTATGGCGTCGATCAATACTGGGCCAACACCATCGACTACGGATTCTCAAAAACCCGCGAAGAAGCCCTGGAAAAATGGGGCTACGATCGCGTCTTGGCCGACGTCGTCCGCGTCGTGCGTATGACCCGCCCGCTCATCGTCACCTCCGTTTTCGTAGGCGCACCCACCGACGGCCACGGCAACCACCAGGTCGCCGGCCAGATGGCGCAGGAAGCCTTTGTCGCTGCCGGCGACCCCAACCGCTTCCCCGAACAGCTGAAGGAAGGTCTGCGCCCCTGGTCGCCCGTCAAAGTCTATGCGCGGGTTCCCTTCTTCGCGCCTACCAAAGACAAGACCATCTACGACTACGCCACCGATAAATTCGTTCCCATCCGTTTCTACGATTACGTCAACAAAACCTGGATGACCGAACGGCCGCCAACCAACCTCGAAGTGCAGGAGGGCACACTCGACCCTTCTGTCGGCCTTACCTACCTGCAGATCTCGCGCAGCGGCTGGGGTTATCAAAAAACGCAGAACGGCGGTGGCACCACCCCGCCGCCCGGCCCGTACGCCGCCCCGTACCATCGCTACGGCTCGCACATTGAGGTCGCTGAAAAAGAAAAGACCTTCTACGACGGCATCGATGTTTCGCTCCCCGGTATCGCCACTCTCGCCAGCGGCGACACTGCTTTTCTAAAGCAGGACCTCGAAAAAATTGCCGCGCTCGTCAACGACGCCTGCGACCATTTCAAACCCAGCAGCCCCACCGCCGTGGCACCCACTTTAGCCGAGGCCTTGAATCTAACTCGTGCCCTGGATGCATGGGTCCGCGCCAGTTCTCTGGCTGAACCCGGCAAAAGCGACGTCAGTTTTGAACTCGGTGTGAAAGAAAAACAGTTCCAGCACGCGATTGTCCTCGCGCTGGGTCTATCGTTCGACACCACAGTCGCTCCTGAAAAGGAAGCTGACAACCGCTTCGGCGGCGGCCAGTCCGCCACCTTTACCATCGCCGTTCCGGGGCAAAATTTTGCAGTCCAGTCTCAGGTTTTGGATGAAGGCTCTGAAGAAGTGCAGCTCAACTCCATTCAGGTTCTTCCTTCCGACGGCAAAGCCTGGACGATAAAAGCCGAGAAGTCTACCGGAGCCGCGCTGAAGAGCGGTCAGGAACTGAAGGTTAAGTTCAGCGTTGCCGCGCCCGCCGACGCCGGCCTCACTCGCGCCTATTTTTCGCGACCCGATCGTGAGCAGCCTTACTACAATATTAATGACGAACGCTATCGCAACCTCTCGCTCGCTCCCTATCCTCTAGCCGCCGTCGCGCGTTTTCGCTATCACGATGCCGATTTCGAAATAGCCAAAGTAGTCCAAGCCAACAGCCGCGTGGAGGGCATCGGCATGCTCGAAGATCCTCTCCTGATGGGGCCAGCCATTTCAGTTATGCTTTCATCTTCCGGCGGTGCTGTCCCGCTCGACACCAAAGGCTTCTCCTTCGCCTGCACATTGCACAGCAACGTGAAAGGGCAGGCGGACGGCACCTTGCGTTTGCGCTTGCCCGCCGGCTGGACCTCCAACCCCGCGCAAGCCGCTTTCCACTTCGCACACGACGGCGAAGGCCAGACCTTCAACTTCCAGGTCATACCGCGTGACATTCAGCCGAAAGAATACGAAATAAGAGCTGTGGCAGAGTTTCAAGGCAAGACATACCAGGAAGGTTATCGACTGGTCGGATATCCCGGCATTCGCCCCTATCCCGCCTATCTGCCGGCCGCGTACAAGGCCGTTGGCGTCAATGTGAAAGTAGCGCCCGGTCTGAAAATCGGCTTCCTGGCTGGTACCGGAGATGATGTTCCCCGCGCGCTCGAAGATCTGGGCGTCCATCCGCAAATGCTCAGCGCCGCAGACGTTGAAACGGGCGATCTCAGCGGCTACGATGCCATTATTCTGGGTGTTCGCGCCTACGCCGTCCGCATCGAGCTGCGTTCCGCCAACGCCCGCCTCCTCGATTACGTCAAGAACGGCGGCACGCTGATAGTGCAATACAATCTGCAGAATTTCGACCGTGATTACGGCCCCTATCCTTTCAGCCTCGGCGCTAATCCGCAGAAAGTAGTGGAAGAAAACTCGCCCATCAAGCTGCTGGACAAGGCGAACCCGGCGTTCTCGTGGCCAAATAAAATTTCAGAGGCGGATTTCACCGGCTGGGAAGAGGAGCGTGGCCATGGCTTCCTGCAAAAATGGGATCCGCACTATACACCTCTGGTCGAAACGCACGATCCCGATCAGGATCCGCAATCCGGCGGCCTGCTGTTGGCTCGTTACGGCCGCGGCTTCTATGTCTATGATGCTTTTGCTCTTTACCGCCAGTTGCCATCCGGGGTCCCTGGCGCCTATCGCATTCTCGCCAATCTCGTCAGTATAGGTAAGAACCCCGAATGGAAGTAAATGGCAACTCGTCAGGTTGTTCAATAATCTATTCGCACAGGTGCTCAAATGAGTTACGTTTCCCGTTTTGCAGGCTTTCTTTTACTCGGCGCTTCGCTGGTTTTTGCCGGCGCTGATAACCAATTCCCCAATCCGCCCATCGACGTTCCTCCGGCCGCGGGCCACGCATCCCAAACGGCCGTTCTGGCTGGCGGCTGCTTCTGGGGCGTCGCTGGCCTCTTTGAGCGTGTCAAAGGCGTCACCGACGTTGTTTCCGGCTTTTCCGGCGGCGACAAGTCGACCGCCCATTACGAACGCGTCAGCGAAGGTGATACCGGCCACGCGGAGTCGGTGAAGATCACCTTCGATCCGTCACAGGTCACCTATGGCCAGCTTCTGAAGCTGTTTTTCGCCGTAGCTCACAATCCGACCGAGCTCAATCGCCAGGGCCCGGACAGCGGAACCCAGTACCGTTCAGCCATTTTCTACACAGATGAGGAGCAGAAAAAGGTTGCCGAGGCCTACATCAAGGAATTGGATCAGGCGCACGTCTACAACCGACCAATAGTGACTCAAGTGGTGCCGCTTAAGGGCTTTTATGCTGCCGAAGGCTACCATCAACAATTCCTGGATCATAACCCGACCTATCCTTATATCGTCATCAACGATATGCCCAAGATTGCAGCTCTAAAGAAGGAATTCCCCGAGCTTTGTAAACGCCGCTAGCATTCGATTTCACAAGCAACTCACATTCATTGCCGGCGCCGGAACAGATTGCCGATGACGGGATGGTTCGTTGCAACTCCCTTTGGTCCATCTGAACGGCGATTGCCTCGTGCCGAGGCGCTAAATGAGGGGCAGGCAGACCGCCTGCCCCTGTCGCGCCCAGCAGTTAGTCTTGCGGGAACACGAAATCAGCGTTATAACCGTCGCCCGGGTCCTGATACAAGTCAGGCTGCGCGAGCGGCTTGGAACCCACCGATGGAACCTGGTCGGTCATCAATTTCTTGAAGCCCGACTTTTGTCTGTCCACCAGCTCTTTGATAAGGGGCTGTGTGATACTGCCCATTTGGCTTTTAGAGGATTTGACCATGGCCAAGGAATAGCATTCGCCGCCAGCGCGCTATCATGTGCTCTAAAGTTCTCAGCCGCTATCATGCATAGATAAGTAACTGAGGACCAAGCTGTTGCGCCTTGTTTTGGTCCGTTACAAAAATTTTCCAGGAGTTGTGATCCACTTTCCCCTATGAGCCGAGTGAACTTTGCCTTCACGCGCTCCAACGCTCAATGCCTCGTCCGCTTGACCCTGGCAGTGCTATTTTCTCTGTCGCTGATAAAAGCCAGCGTTCCTTCTGCAATCGCCATCAAAGACGCCCATGTTGTCACAGTCAGTGGTGAAGATTTGCCCAAAGCTACCGTCGTCCTACGCGGCGGCATCATCGAAGATGTGGGCGCAAATGTCCAAATTCCTGCCGACGCGTGGGTAATTGACGGTGCTGGAATAACGGTTTACCCCGGATTCATCGACGGGCTGAGCACCTGGGGCATTCCGCCCACTCCGGCCGCCACGGGCGCAGGTGCCGCTGCCGCCGCGAGCCAGGCACGAGTGCATGGTCCGGAAGACCGGCCTCAGACTTATTCTTTTGAGCGCGCTGCCGATCTGGTCTCGCCCGCCGACTCCCGGCTGGATGCCGCCCGCGCGGCAGGCTTTACCTCGGCCGCCACTTTCCCCAGCCGCGGCATCTTCACCGGACTCGGCGCGCTGGTCGATCTGGCGGGCGAGCGCGGACGCGACATGGTAGTTGCGCAACCGCTAGGTCAGCAGATCTCCATCCGTACCGGCGCCGGCGGTTTCAGCCGCACCTTTCCTGGTTCGCTGATGGGCAACATCTCTTACGTGCGCCAGCTATTTCTTGACCTCGATCAGTATCAGCAAGCCAAAAAGATCTATACCGAGAATCCGGTCGGCACCCATCGCCCCGAGTACGACCACGCGCTGGAAGGTCTGGCCGAATCGCCACGCCTGCTTATGCCTGCGGTAGAGACGCAGCAAATCCAGCGCATGGTTCTTTTCGGCGCCGAGCTAAAGCGGCCGTTCATCCTGTATGGATTGCATGAAGCTTATGGCTGCATGGATGCGCTGAAGCAGGCCAAAGTCCCTTTGTTGGTTAGCCTGAAATGGCCTGAGAAACCGCGCGATGCCGATCCTGCTGATATCCCGACTGATCGCGTGCTCACGATGCGCGCAGAGGCGCCCGCTGTCCCAGGCATGCTGGCGAAGGCCGGCTTGAAGTTCGGCTTTTACTCCGACGGCGTTGCCACCGCAAGCGATCTCAAAAAGGCGCTGAAGAAGGCAGTAGATGCAGGTCTTTCACGCGCCGATGCCGTGCGAGCGCTTACTCTCAGCGTGGCCGAAATGTACGGCGTCTCCGATCGTGTGGGCTCCATCGACAAGGGCAAAATTGCCAACCTGGTTTTAGTGAAGGGTCAAGTTTTCGACGATAAATCCACCATCGAGTACCTGTTCATCGACGGACAGCAGTTCACGCCGTCGAAAGAATTGCAGCAAGGTTTACCGGCCGGAGGGCCAGGCGGCCGCGGCGGCGCACCTTCCATTGAAGCCACCGACGACGAAGGAGTTCAACATTAATGCGCAGGCTTCACTTATTCCTCTTTGCCGCTTCGGCGATTCTTCCGCTGCGCGCGGAAACACTGCTGATTCGTAACGCCACTGTCCTGACTGTCACCAAAGGCACTTTGCAAAACAGCAGCGTGCTGGTGGAAGACGGCAAAATCGCCGCCATCGGCAAGAATCTTAGCGCTCCCGCGAACGCCACCGTCGTCGATGCCAGCGGCAAATTTCTGATGCCCGGCATTATCGATTGTCACTCGCACACGGCTATAGAAGGCGGCGTCAACGAGGGCACCGTCTCCGATTCGTCGATGGTCAACATTAAAGACGTCATCAATCCCACCGATATCAATATCTATCGCGCCCTAGCCGGCGGGCTGACCGTGTCGAACGTCCTGCATGGCAGCGCCAACGCCATCGGCGGCCAGACAATCGTAGTCAAGCTGCGCTGGGGAAAGACCGCCCAGGAAATGCTGTTCGAAGGCGCTAAGCCCGGCATTAAATTCGCGCTGGGTGAGAATCCCAAGCGGCAGGGCTATCCCACGCAAGGCTTTTTGCAGCAGGGTCCAGCGCCCGAACGCCGCTACCCGGGCACGCGCATGGGCGTGGAAGAGGTGATTCGCGAAAGCTTCACCGAAGCTAAGAACTATCAGGCCGATTGGAAGGAATACAACACCGAAGTCGCCGCCGGCAAGCATCCCATTCCACCCCGCAAAGACCTTCGTCTCGACCCGCTGGTGGAGGTTTTGGAAGGCAAGCGCTATGTGCACGCCCACAGCTATCGTGCCGACGAAATTCTGATGCTCATCCGCGTCGCCGACGACATGGGCTTCAAAATCCGTACCTTCCAGCACGTTCTAGAAGGCTACAAAGTAGCCAAAGAGATCGCCGCGCACGGGGCAGGCGCCTCCACTTTCAGCGACTGGTGGTCTTACAAAATGGAGGCTTATGATGCGACGCCTTACAACGCCGCCATCATGGCAAAGAAAGGTGTCGTGGTTTCGCTGAATTCCGATTCGGACGAACTACAGCGCCATCTCAACCTGGAAGCGGCCAAAGTCATGCGTTATGGCGGCCTTTCTGAAAGCGAAGCTCTCGCCATGGTGACGATCAATCCGGCGAAGCAACTTGGCATCGATGACAAAGTAGGCTCAATTGAAGTGGGCAAATCGGCTGACATGGTTTTGTTCGACGCGCATCCGCTTTCGAACTTCTCAAAGCCCTTGAAAGTCTGGATTGATGGCAACGAGTACTTTGATCGGGGTAAAGACCTGGAAACTCGCGCCGAATTCGCAAAGAAGAAAAAGGCACTGATGGATAAAGAAGCTGCCGCTGCCGCGCCGAGAAATCGGCGTAATGCCGAAGGCGCACCGCGCAGCGCGGATCCCATGCTTGAGGAGAACAAGTGAGAATCGCAAACCTGGCCGCAGTGATAGTCGCGAGTGTTGCGCTCGCCTCCGCCGCAGATAATTCGTTGTTAATCCGCAATGTAACGGTGCATCCCATTACCGGACCCGATATGGATAACGCGTCCGTTCTGGTGGTGGACGGAAAAATCGAAGACGTGGGCCGCAAGCTAGCGCCACGTGCCGGTGCGCGCGTCATTGATGGGCACGGTCTGCAACTTTATCCCGGCATGATCAACGCCGCCACTAACGTGGGCTTGGCCGAAGTGGAGGCAGTGCGCGACACGGTTGATCTCGATGAGATCGGCATGTTTAATCCGGAGATTCGCGCCGAGGTTGCGTTTAATCCATCCAGCGAGCACGTGCCGGTGGTTCGAGCCGCTGGGATCACCAGCGTGCTTGCTCTTCCCAGCGGCGGAGAACGTGGCGGCCGCGGCGGTGCCGTTTCTGTCATAACCGGTCAGGCCGCGCTGATGCATCTGGATGGCTGGACTTGGGAAGACATGGCGGTGAGGCCAAGCGCCGTCATGGACATGCTGTTCCCGCAGATTCAAAGCGGCGGTGGCCGCGGTCTTGCTGCTTTGCTGGCCGGTGGTGGCGGCGGGCGTACTTTTCAGGAAGAGGAGCGCCAATACCACGAGAAGTTGAAACAAATAAGCACCTTTCTGGAAGACGCTCGCCGTTATGAGAAAGCCAAAGCTTCGCCCACTCCCGACTTCCGCCCGGATATCCGCCTGGAAGCCATGCTCCCCATCATTGACGGACGCAAGCCGCTGTTCGTGCGCGCCCAGCGGGAGCGCATGATCAAAGACGCCATTGCTTTCGCCGACAAGGAAAAGGTGAAGATCATCATCGCCGATCCGCAGGAGATTGGCAGCACCGGAGCTTTGCTCAAAGAGCACAGCATCCCGGTTGTGCTCGGCAAGACCATGGCGCTGCCGCTGCATGAGGACGACCCTTACGATTCGGCCTACACATTGCCAAGCGAGTTCTACAAGGCCGGCGTCAAATTCTGCTTCGGCACCTTCGATGTCGAGTTCGCGCGCAACGTTCCGTTTGAAGCGGCGCAGGCGGTAGCTTTCGGACTGCCGCACGATGAAGCGATGAAAGCGCTGACCATCAACAGCGCCAGCATTCTGGGCGCCGGCGATCAACTCGGTTCTATCGAAAAAGGCAAGAGCGCTGACTTGATTCTTACCGATGGCGACCCCATGGAAGCACGGACCAACATCAAACAGATGTTCATAGCTGGGCGCGAAGTATCGCTCGAATCGCGCCACACCCGTGAATATGATAAGTGGATGAAGCGGCCGTAAAGCCGCCTTGTCCAGTTATGGCGAAAATCATTATTGCGGGCAGTTTGAACATGGATCTGGCTGTCCGCGCGGAGCGAATTCCGGCCTCCGGCGAGACTATTCTCGGTGGCGAATTGTTGGAATCGCCGGGCGGCAAGGGCGCGAATCAAGCCTGCGCCGCCGCTAAGCTCGGCTCCTCCGCCGCCATGCTGGGCTGCGTAGGTGAAGACGATTTTGGCCGGGCCATGCGCAAGAATCTTTCGGAAGCGGGCTGCGATGTCTCGCGCATCGGTGTACGCGCCGGCTCCAGCGGTGTGGCGCTTATCTGTGTTTCGGCGCGCGGTGAGAATGCAATCGTGGTGGCTTCTGGCGCCAACATGAAGTTCCTGCCTGAAGATATCCACGCGAATTTGGAGTGCTTCGATGGCGCAACCGCGCTGCTGCTGCAACTGGAATCGCCGATGGAAACCGTAATCGCCGCCGCGAAAGCGGCACGCGCGCGCGGCGTCGTGGTGATTCTGGACCCCGCGCCTGCTCCGTACAGTGGTATCCCGTCGGAGCTTCTGCAACTCGTGGATATTCTCACACCCAACGAGAGTGAAGCAGCTATTCTTACCCGTACTTCGCCTGAGAAGATGACGCCCGACCGGGTTACGGCGCTGGCTGCCAACCTGTGCGACCTGGGACCGAGCAACGTCATTCTCAAACTGGGCGCACGTGGCTGTTTCCTTTACGGTGACGATACATCGGTGTTCATCCCCTCGCCCAAAGTCGATGCGGTTGACACTACTGCAGCCGGCGACGTCTTTAATGGAGCGTTGGCAGTAGGCTTGAGCGAAGGAAAAGCGCTGCCCGACGCCTGCTGGTTCGCGTCTCAAGCAGCAGCATTGTCCGTCACTAAGCGAGGCGCGCAAAACAGCGTCCCTTCCCGAGCGGAGTTGGACCGATTCATTTTACGCTTGACTTAGCCAGCCTTATTAGCTAGGCATATTTTATGGTTGAAGCAAAATCCCGCCGCACGCGCCATCGCGACCGGTGACTCCATGGCTGCCTCGCGTGTTCCCAGCATCGTGCCTATCAGCGCATCGAGTTGTTGAAACTCGTCCGCCAGCCCAAGTTCATCGGCAATCTGGCGGGCGTCGTCGCGCAATTTCTGGATCGCGGCCTCTCCGCTCTGACGCAGCATTTCGTCAAGCCGATCCTCGATCTCGCGTTTAGTCAGGGTGCGGGCGACACCGCCGCGGGCGCGTGAAGGACTCATGTTCTCCAGAAAGGTGCGCGCGGGCGATGCGAGTCGCAGCCTCCCGATGAAAGGCCGATCGCTATCGAGAGGGGGCGGCCCTTTGCGTGGACGCTTAAGCGCCCCCAAATGACATCTTTCGGGACTTAACGTATTTCGGGCGTCTTCAAAACCGGCAGCAAGCTGTTGAAATCATCTGTCCAGATGCGCAGATCCCGCCGCTCCGGCACCGCAACCGCGTGCAGCCTTAACGCCTCATTATCCAACAAGCGTGAGTTCTTCGTCACCAGCACCCATTCCGCCGCTAGAACATGGTTTTCTTTGTCGGCATGGTTCCTCACCTCCAAACACTGATAGCCCGCCTCGGCCGCCAACTGACCCACCACCGGAACCAGATCCAGATAATTATTCGAAACATGGAACGCCATCACGCCCTGCGGTTGCACCCGCCGCGAATAGAGCGCCATCGCTTCTTTCGTCAGCAAATGCACCGGAATTGCATCGCCCGAAAACGCATCCAGCACTAAAACGTCATAGCGCGGTTGCTTTTCGTCTTCATGCTCCAACGACAGGCGCGCATCACCTTCCACCATTTCCACTTTCGCCGCACACTGCTTCAAAAAGAAGAAATACTCGCGCGCCAGTTGCACAACTTGCGGATTGATTTCATAAAAACGGAACGTGTCGCCGGCATTTCCATAGACAGCTAGGGTTCCCGCTCCCAGGCCCACAATTCCTACACGTTTAGGACTTGTTGGCCATTCCCGCAGCACAATGCCCGCGCCGGAGTCAGGTCCATAGTAAGTTGTCGGCTGCATCCGTCGCGCCGGCCACATGAACTCCGATCCATGCTGTATGGTGCCGTGAAACAAAGTTCTAATCTGTTCGGGTCCAGCCTGTGGCGACTGCACCACGCGCAACGAACCATAGAAACTGCGCTTCAACGCCAGCGCGTTTTCGCCATAAGCGAGCCAGTTAGCCACGAACACCGCCGCCATCGCCAGAGTCACGCCACTCCAAAGAAGGCGTGCTCCCCATCCGCCGCTCTGCCACGTCAACATCAGAGCCAGCGCCGCAATCAGCGTCATGCTCAAAGGCAACTCATAAATTCCGCCAAAGATCTGCGGCGCCAAAAGACCAACAAACACCGCACCCACAGCACCGCCAATCGCTATGGCCAGATAGAATCCTGTCAACTGCGATTTCGGCGGGCGCACCAGATACAACTCGCCCTGGCAGAAAACGCAGCCAATGAAGAGCCCGGCCAAGTAGACCGGCACGCTGATCTGAATGGGCAGAACGGCGGTAATGTCATAGGCGGCATACGCCAGCATCGCCAAGGCAAACGCCAGCATGCGCAGCCACAACCAGCGCCGGTAAATGGACCTCGCGCCAAACGTAACGATGAAACTCAACAGATAAACGGCCAGCGGTAACACCCACAACAAAGGAACCGCCGCCACGTTTTCATCAATTTGATTGGTGATCGCCAGCAACAGCATCGACCCGCAGGCTGAAAGTGCGAACCAATAAAGCGGCTGCGTAGTCATGATCTGCTTGTGACCTTGTCCCGCCACTGGCGCCACTTCACGCCGGGTCCAGATGAACGCGGTACAAAGCATCACAAAGAGCCCGAACCCGACCGACCACCAGAAACTCTGCTGCCGCACATCGAGCGAAGGTTCAATCAGCAGCGGATAAGCCAGCAATGCCGCCAGCGACGCAAAATTCGACCAGGCGAAGAACCGATACGGCGTTTCGTCGCCTGAACGAGCCAGCGCATCCTGCACCAGCGGACTCGTGGCCGAAAGCGCAGCAAACGGCAAGCCGATGGTTGCGCTCAGCATCAGCAAAATCAGCGCGGCCGGTGAATCAGCGCCATGCGGGCGCCAGCGCTCGCCCGGCCCTACGGGCAATAGCAGCAGCGCGGCTCCCAACAAGACTAAATGGCTGCGAAACAGTTCCCGCTGCGCCAACTTGCGCGCATAAAAGTATCCGGCCAGCAAAGCCACCTGATAGAAAACCAGGCACACGGCCCAAACCGCCGACGATCCGCCAAACCAGGGCAGAATGCGCTTGGCGATCAGCGGTTCTAGTGCGAACAGCAGGAACGCAGCCGTAAAGATGCTGGCTCCGGCCAGCAGCCTACGCGGCACCACACGACCTTCGCACAATCAACTGGCCGTCCAGCAGGATCTCTTTGGCCGGCCCTCTCGGATGGTCAATGCGCTCCAACATGCAGCGCAGCGCCGTCTCCCCAATCTCGCGGCAAGGCTGCCGCACGGTTGTTAGAGGCACTGGCAGAAGGCCCGCGTAGCTGGCGTCGTCGATGCCGACAATACGGATGTCTTCCGGGATGTGTGTGCCGGCGGCCAACAGAGTATGCATCAATTGCCCGGCCATTCTATCGTTGATGCAGACGAAGGCGTCCAGCGCGCCGCCCCCGTCGGCATCCTCCTCCAGCGGCGAAATGGGCAGACCCGCGGCGCGCAACGCATCCTGATAGCCGGCCATACGGCCCGTGATGGTGGTTTCCGCCGCATGCAGACCCAGAAAGCCAATCCGCCGGCAACCCAGTTTGACCAGGTGCTGGGTGGCCGTGAAGCCCGCCTGCCAGTTGTTGATGCCTACCATATCAAGGCGCGAACGCTCGGTACGATTCGAGGCTCGGCGGTCCAGCAATACAACCGGGATGTCGGCTTCCGCTAAAGCGGTCAGAATTTTGCGATTCGTTTTGTCGGCGTTCGCTTCGAACTCAAGCGGCGCGAAGAATACGCCTGATACTTTACGCCGTATAAACTGGCCGCACAGTTCCAAGGCGTTGTCTTCTTTAGAAGCTTCCGCCGGTCTCCCATGGCCCCAAAGGAGAGCGTGGTCGCTCCCGGGCGCATTGGCAACACCTTGGCAAATGGCATCGAAAATTTCAGTTTCGCCGAGGTCGGGAATCAGCAGGCCGAATAACAGCGACTGACTTCGCTCTTCGCGCAGCCGCACATACGATCCCGATCCCGCAACTCGGTCAATGATGCCGGCGTTCTGTAATTCGCGCAGGGCACGGGTGACCGTAATCCGCGAGGTGTCGAAGCGCTTCAAAAGCACCGACTCGCTGGGCAGTTTGGCCCCGGCTTTAAAGCGGCCACTCTCAATCTCGGAGCCGATAACCTCTACTATTTCCTGATACTTAGGCTTAACCATAAACCTGCTATATCAGCTTATCCTAAACTGCCATAACTTGATATACTGGGACTGTTCCATAAGGAGGACAGACCAAATGAGAAATATACCTTTAGCCTTCCTTGACGAAGAAACTTTGGACCAGATCGCCTCGCAGAAAGCTGCGAAAGCGAGTGAAATAAACGGCTTTGAAAAGCTTGCCGAAGCTCAGGTTGCGATGCGCGGAATGCACAATGCACCCGCGCTTTGGACGAATTTAAAGAGCGCTGCCAAGTGGAGCGTTACACAGTTGGAGAAGCTGATGGAAATGGACGGCCCCAATTCCATCGTCAATCTCGAGCGCGCCCTGCGTGCCCGTAATTACGACCGTAAAGCCAACTGACAACCCAAAACGATAAGCATCAGCAGCAGGCCTACACGTAACGGCCGCTGTTGAATCCGTCCGGCGAGCATCGATCCGGTAAAGGCTCCAAAGATGCCGCCGACTACCAACTTCAGCAGGAGCGCACCATCGTAGTTGCCGGCGCCTACCTGAATCAAACTGCCCACCGCTGAAACGCCTAACCCGAAGCAAAGATCCGTGCCGATCACTTCGGCGGCGGTCAGTTTAGTGATGCCCAGCAACAATAACGAACCCAAGGCGCCCGCGCCCGCTGAGGAAAATCCAACTTCTGCGCCAATCGGCAGCGCAAACCAGGGCAGCCACTTGCTTCTATCGGGCAGATGCGTGTTGTCTTTCGGCCGGAAGATACGGTACAAACGGAACGACGCCGTTCCCACAATTAAACAGCCCAGCATGGCGTATAACACGCCCTGGTACGGGCCGTGCTTCATCTTGTCGAGCGCGAACGAACCAGCCAAAACGCCGGGAATGCCGCCCGCCAGCAACAGCCCAAGGATGCGAAAGTTCACCTGCCGCCGCCACGCGTAGGTCGGTATGGAAGCGATTTTGACAATCGCCCCAAAGGCCAGCGAAGTACCCACCGCTGTAGCCGGAGGAACACGCAAAAACAGGATCAGGATAGGCGTAGTCATGCTGCCCGCGCCAACACCGGTTAGCGAGATAGCCAGCGCGATGACGAAGCCTAAAAGAACTTCCAAAATCAATGGCCCCCGGCTATGTGGATGCCGCATTCCAGCTTGCGGCCGGCCCAGCGTCCTGAACGCGCGTTCCCTGGGTCGGCCGGCAGCGCCGTGCAAGGTTCACAACCGATGCTGGTATAGCCTTGATCGTAAAGCGAAACAAGCGGAATATCCTGCTCCTTTGCGAACGCCCAGACATCCTTATCGGTCCAGTCAAACAGCGCGCTTACTTTAAGCAACTGCTTCCCGGTGGGCAGAGGAAACGCATCCAGCGGCTGCAGATTGGCGCGCGTGGGCGACTGCACCCGGCGCAGGCCGGTAAACCACACGCTGTAATCGTCAAGCGCTTCAAACAGCGGTTCCACTTTGCGCAGCTTGCAGCATTGATCCGGCTTAGTCTTGTTCAACTGCGGAAAAACCGATTCCTGTTCCGCCACCGTCTGCTTCGGCATGACGTTCACCAGGTTCAAGCCGTAGCGCGCCGTCATCTCGTCGCGATACGCGTATAGTTCAGCAAAATGATAACCGGTCTCCAGGAACAAAACCGGCACATTAGGAATGCGTTCGCGCAGCAACTGCAGCGCCACCATGTCTTCGGCCTGGAAACTGCAAGTCAGACAAACGTCCGATTGGTTCTCAAGCGCCTTAGCGATAATCTCGCGCGCTTCGTTTGCCTTAGTCGCCATTTAGATCTCCCAGTCCGTCTTTTCCGTGTCAGTGGGCTGCACGCGCAAGCGCTCAAGAAAATGACGCAGCGCCGCCAGCGCTTCCGCGTCGTTCACAACAAGACCTTCAGCGCCAACCGGAATATCGAAGCCGTTTTCGTTTCTTATCACCAGCGCTCCGTTTTCCACCAGGCAGGTCACCTCACGCAAGCGCTCACGGTCGGCCGACTTTGCCGCGCGCATAATCATGCCGGCCGCTACGGTCGCGTTCGTGGCAGCGTCAATCAGGATAAAACTGCCGGTAGACCGGTTCTTGGCGTAGGGGTCGAACGTGGTCACTCGCGACGTTTCAATAAGCACACGGCCAATCGCATTCATCTCCAGCGTTAGCGCGGGCTCATGTTCCAGCGTGTTGATGTTGATGCGATGCTGCAGTTGATTCAATGTGGCCCAATCCTGCCGCGCCGCCTGCTTAAAGCGGTAGCGTTTGCCCAGTTCCGAAGGCTTCTCGTTCAACCAGACCAGCATCGCCTCCATCGTGTGCGCCTTCTGCACTGGGTCTTTGGCCGACACAATCAGGTCGCCGCGGCTGAGGTCAATTTCCTCTGCCAGCGTCAACGTCACGGCAGCCCCGCGCTCGGCTATGTCCAGGTCGCCATCCATCGTGACGATACGGGCTATCTTGGTCTGCCGCCCCGACGGCTGAATCGTCACGGTGTCGCCCGGCTTCACACTGCCAGAAACAACCGTGCCCGCATAGCCGCGAAAGTCCAAGTTGGGGCGCACCACGCGCTGCACCGGAAAGCGGAATCCATGTTCCAGCGCATGCCTGTCCACATCCACCGTCTCCAAGTGTTCCAACAAGCTCATGCCCTGAAACCACGGCATATTCTGGCTGCGGCTGACAACGTTATCGCCGGCCAGCGCGCTCACCGGCACGAAATAGGCTTGGATAAACGGAAAGCTCTTCAGTATCTCTCGAAAATCCGTCTCAATCTGGTCGAACACATCCTGCCGGTAATCAACCAGGTCCATCTTGTTGACCGCAACCACCAGGCGCTCAATGCCCAGCATGCCAGAGATATAAGAATGACGTCTGGACTGCGTCAATACGCCTTTGCGAGCGTCGACCAGCACGATGGCAAGGTCCGCCGTAGACGCGCCCGTCACCATGTTGCGCGTGTACTGTTCGTGCCCTGGCGTATCAGCAATGATGAATTTGCGTTTCGGCGTGGCAAAGTAGCGGTATGCCACATCGATGGTGATTCCCTGCTCGCGTTCGGCGCGCAGCCCATCGGTCAGCAGTGAGAAATCGATTGTGCCTGCATTACGCCCGACCGAAGCCTTGGTAACAGAGGCCAACTGATCGTCATAAACGCTGCGCGAATCATAAAGCAGACGTCCAATCAGCGTAGACTTTCCATCGTCCACGCTGCCGGCGGTGGTGAAACGCAGCAGCCCTTTGTTGGTCTCGCGCTCCAGAAACTCGTCGAACTCATTTACGGGAAGAACACTCGCGGCCATTTAGAAATAGCCCTCTTGCTTCTTCAACTCCATCGACCCGTCCTGGTCATGATCAATCACCCGGTTCTGCCTTTCCGAACGCCGCATGGTCACCAGCTCTTCGATGATCTTCGGCAGCGTGTCGGCTTCAGAACGAATCGCCCCCGTACATGGGCTGCAGCCTAACGACCGCATGCGGCACATCACCATCTGCGGCTGTTCGCCCGGCAGACGCGGCACAAACGGCTGCTCAATCGGCAGCAGCGACTCGCCGCGTACCAGCATCGGCCGCACTTTGGCGTAATAGAGCGGCACAATCGGGATGTTCTCGGCGTAGATGTACTGCCAGATGTCCAACTCGGTCCAGTTCGAAAGCGGGAACACGCGCAGACTCTCGCCCGGATGGATGCGCGTGTTGAAAATATTCCAAAGCTCAGGCCGCTGATTGCGCGGATCCCACTGGCCGCGCGTATCGCGGAATGAAAACACTCTTTCTTTGGCGCGTGACCGCTCTTCATCACGCCGGGCACCGCCGATGGCGGCATCGAATCCGCCTTCGCGCAAGCCGTCCAACAAAGCAGCCGTCTTCAAGCCGCCGCAACAGCGCTGCGTCCCCCAATTGAACGGGTTCGCACCTTCGTTCAACGCCGCACGGTTGGTATGGACAATCAGCCGAGCGCCGATTTCCGCCACATACCGGTCCCGGAATTCGATCATCTCTTTGAACTTATAGCTGGTATCAATGTGGAGCAGAGGGAAAGGAATAGGACCCGGGAAGAACGCCTTCTGCGCCAGCCTGAGCAGCACCGAAGAGTCCTTCCCGATGGAATACAGCAGCACTGGATTAGCACATTCGGCAACCACCTCGCGGAAGATGTGAATGCTTTCGGCCTCAAGCTGCTTCAGATGGCTTCGAGTGGGCATGGGCTACCCGTCAGGATAGCACCATTCCTAGTACCTAGATTGACAATGCGCAGTTAACGCGGTTCGTGATGTTCCTCGTGCTGCTGCTTCTGCCGTTCAGCCCCGGCGTGTTTGTCCTTTGCAATCGCTCTGCTGGCGTTGTTTTGCTGATGGTTCACCTGCTGGTGCTCCTGCGGCGTCAGGTGGCCGCCGTTGGCTTGGCGGTCCTGATGAACTTCCTGATGGATGTTCGCCTCGCGTCCTTCGAGATGCTCGCCTTGGCGGGCAGTGAGTTGGCCGGACCCAATCCCCTGCGCAATGCGCCCCTGCTGGTTGAAGGCGCGCCCATTCACCCGATTCATGGCCGTAACGCCCGGTGCGCCGTGGTTCACGGAAGCGAACTGATTGCGATCGGCCCGCGCAGCCTGTTCATGCGCTATTTGATTGCCAGTCGGCTGGAAGTGCTGTTCGTGCAAAGCGGCCTGCTCCTGCGGTGTGGGACGCGCGTTGATGCCGCCTGGGCCGTTGAAGCTGGTGCGGTTCACCACGGTGTTGTGAATCACGGTGTTGTCAATATACGTATTGTGGATCACCGTGGTATCCACGTGCATAACGGCGGTGTTGTAGCGAAAGGCACTGCCAGCCCAGACACCGCCGCCAAAACCGAAGCCTGAATACCCGAAACCATAATTGACACCGCCATAGAAGCCAACGTGCGGTCCCCAATAGCCTGCGTGCCAGCCATACAAACCGCCCGCAAAACCCCAGTAGCCGGGAGTCCAGAGAACGCCCACGCGCGGAGGGGCCACCCAGACACCGGGCACCCAGTAATAACCCATGGGCCCATAAGCCCAATAGCCCGGCGTCCACAGATAGCCCTCAGTGGGGCAAGGAGGTTGGACATACACCGGTAAGGCCGGCGGCCCAATCCGTACAGAGACGAATACGTCAGCGGACGCGGCACTGGGTCCGGCTAAATAGGAAAAGAGACTTGCAGCTAGAATCGCCGCGAACTTTACATGTTTTCTCATTGATGCGCTCTACCTGGGAAAACGAACTTTCAGAGAGCGAGGATTACCAATATGGCGGAGAGAGTGGGATTCGAACCCACGTTANNGCGTGCGCCTTCAACCACTCGGCCATCTCTCCTGAGGAAACTTGAGGCGGGTTTCAAGGTTATTCTACCAGCCGAAACTATGCTAGATCGAACTTATCGCTATGCAAAGTCGGGTCGCCTTTCACGAGCACCGGACGGCCCAGAATCTCTTCCAGTTCTTCCAGGTACTTGTTGTCGCTCGCCTTCAGCACCTTGGCCACTTCCGGATGCACGCGCAGCAGTACGTCTTTGCCTTCTATTGCTTTCGCCAGCTTCTGCGCTTCGACAAGAACCTCGCCAATCACCGTCTGCGTGCTCTTGACGTAGCCGGCGCCCTCGCAATAGGAACATGGCATGCAAAGAGTCCGCTCCAAGCTCTGCTTCACGCGCTTGCGGGTGATGGCCACCAGCCCGAAATCGTTGAACTGCAGAATCTTGTACGGAGCCTTGTCGGCGCGCATGGCCTCTTCCAGCGCCTGCATAACCTTCTGGCGGTTCTTGCGCTCGTCCATGTCGATGAAATCGACGACAATGATGCCGCCCAGATCGCGAAGACGGATCTGGCGCACAATTTCCTTCACCGCTTCGGTGTTGGTCTTGACGATGGTGTCTTCCAGGCGGTTCGACTTACCCACATATTTGCCGGTGTTGATGTCGATCGCCACCAAGGCTTCGGTCTGGTTGATGACCAGATAGCCGCCCGATTTCAACCACACTTTGGGCCGCAGCGCCTTCTCCAGCTCCTGCGTGATGTTGAAAGCATCAAAAATCGGGGCCGAGCGTGTGTACATCTTCACGCGGTTGACCAGGGCCGGCTGAAAGCGCTGCATGAACGTCAGTACGTTTTCATACAGCTCTTCGTTGTCCACCCAGATCGCTTTGAACTCGTCGGTGACCTGGTCGCGCAGAATCCTCTGCACCACATCCAGGTCGTAGTGCAGCAGCATCGGAGCCGGTTTCTTCTCGGCCTTCTGCCGGATGTCCAGCCACAGCGTATAGAGAAAACTCATATCCGCGGCGATCTCTTCTTCCGGAACGCCTTCGCCGGCGGTGCGAACGATGAAACCGCCGGTGGTTCCTTCGCGATGCGCCTGCAAAATCCGCTTCAGACGCTGGCGCTCCTCTTCACTCGACACCTTGCGCGAAACGCCGAGGTGATTGACGCTCGGCATGAAGACCACGTAGCGCCCGGGCAGCGCGATGTGCGAAGTAATGCGCGCACCCTTCTGTCCCAGCGGCTCTTTAGCGATCTGCACGATAATTTCCTGACCCGCCTTCAGCAGATCGGAGATAGAAGGCATTACCCGTTCGGGACGCTCGCTGGAACGCTCTTCGTAATCGCGTCCTTCCGTGCGCTCGCGGCTCTCGCGCGGTTCACGCGGGCCGCGGTTGTCTGCGCGCGCTTCCGGATCAATGGCGGGGGCCGCACCGGCACCGACCACCGGTCCGCCCGTCACTGGCGTTGCTTCGCCCTGACCAGGTCCAAAGCGGCTCCCACCACGCCGCCGCCGCATGCGACGCGACGAACGATGCGGGTAACGGCTGCCGGGATCTCTCACGGACGCCGTTTGATTGGGTGCTTGCTCGTCGACGCCCTCCGGGCCGCCAGAACCCGGACCTGGATCGACAAATCCTTCGGCCGCCGCCGTCGCCAGCGCTTCTTCAATCTCGGGCGACAGGTCGCCTACCGCTGGTAAGGTTTCCTCCAGACTCTCGTCCAGATCGTCTTCGTCCGATTCGAACTGTTCCGCGTTTTCTTCCTCGCGGATGGGCACGACATTGGAAAACATCTGCTCGGCCGCGCGCCGTTCAGGGCTCCACGAAATATCTTCCAGCAGTTGCTGCCGGACGGGAGGCTCGTCGGCGGCGTGGTCGTGCTCTACTTCCGACAGCTTGGTTTCTTCCACTATCGGCAGTTCAGCTTCGCGATGTCCGAAGATTTTATCGGTTAGCTGCAACTCTTCCGCTTCAGCGGCAATTTCTTCGTGCTCGGCCGCAGCAGGCTCAACGATTGCCTGGTCCACAGGTAGGGGCGCAGCCTCAGGATGCATTTCCACAACGGGCGCGGGCGTGACTACTGTCTCGGATTCAATATGCTGCCTAAGGACCGGCGGTTTGCCGCGATACTTGGCCAGAGACTCGCCAGGCAGCAGAATTACCTCTGCCGGTGCGTCCTCCTCCTCCTCGACATCGATTTCGTCCGGCTCGGCGGCATGCAGAGTGCCCCCGACCGGAGGTTCACCTGCGGCAGCTGGCTGGGCATACTTATTGTCAGGTATTCCACGGCCGCCGCGCCCACGACGCCGCCTTGATCGTCTGCCCCTTTTATCTGCTCCACCCCGGTTCCGGTCATCCGAGCGCGGCTGCCCATCAGGCATCCGAACCTCACCGTCAACGGGCCGGGGGGCCACAGCGTCGACAGTTTCGGGCTCGACGCTTTCGCTTATTGGCGCAGCTACAAGGCGTTCCGGCTCAACGGCCGGGCGGTCAATGGCAGGCGGCCGTTCGAAAGACGGACGTTCAGCTTGTGGACGCCCCTGTCCACGATCGCGCCGTCCGTCAGGACGGCGATCGTCCTGTGAACGCTCGCGTCCGCGGTCTTCCTGTGAACGCTCGCGTCCGCGAGCGTGATCGTCGCGCCGGGGTTCCACCCGTTCGGGTTCACGCAGCGGTTTATCGTCAACCACTGTGTCCAGGTCTTCGTGCTCTTCAAAAAAGTCGGAGACATAGAGGAACGTGTCGCGTTCGAGTCCCAAATCGACGAACGCCGACTGCATGCCCGGAAGCACGCGCGTNNTTCGTTTCGTGGCGATTGGATCCAATCACCAATTCCTTACTCATCTTTCACCGCCTCATGTAGGGCCGATGAGAAGAGAGGTCGACATCCGGAATGCACTTTCACTCGTCGCCCCTGAAGAAGCGGGCGATTCGGAACTTTGCGATTCAGGTTCGCGCCTGGTTTAGCTGAGTGGAGACTTGCTCGACATACACTCAACTCCAGGCGCGGAGCCCTGAACTACCTAACGTTACTGCTAAATCCTGTTGGCAATCCGAAATCTTCCATCTCTACTGTTCGACCCCTTTCGTCGAACGGGCTTCAAACATTGAAGCCTGGTTTTTAGTTAACAAATCTTCTTAACCTGACGCCGTTCACAAGTCCCAGCATCAAAAATATAGACCACGTATTGGAACCGCCGGAACTCATTAGCGGCAGCGGAATGCCGGTGACGGGCATACGGCCCACAACCATTCCCACATTCACCAACACATGGAACAAAAGCAAAGCAGCGACACCCATGCAGATATATAAACCTGCCTTGTCCGTTGAGGTCTGGGCGTTCTGCACAACCTGCATAATCAACAAGAAATAAAGCACCAGCGCGATCACTATTCCCACGAATCCGTGCTCTTCTGCAAACGAGGAAAAGATAAAATCCGTGTGCGGTACCGGCAAAAAGCCCAAATGTGTCTGTGAGCTTTCCTTGGCCCCGCGGCCCCACATGCCGCCGTTTCCGACAGCTATTCTCGATTGGATCACCTGAAAACCCGTACCTTTCGGGTCGCGGTCGGGTGAAACAAAACTGGCAAGCCTATCTTTCTGATAGGGCTTAAGAAAATGATAGCCGATCGGCAAACTGACAAGTACTACAGCGGCTATCACGGCGAGGTTTTTCCACTTCATTCCGGCCATCAGAACGCCGCAAACCAGGATGGGAATATAGGTCAGGGAAGTACCAAGATCGGGCTGCTTCATCACCAACACCATTGGAATCGCTACCAGCACCCCCAGGCGTCCCAGATCTTTCCATGTCAGCGAAGAACCGGAACTCATCTTGGCGTCCGTTAAATAGCGCGCCACTACCAGAATGAGAACGATCTTGACGAACTCCGAAGTCTGGAGCGTGAAGCCTGCAATCTTGATCCAGCGCGTGGAGCCGAAGACTTTGCTGCCAAGCGTAGCCGTGACAATCAACAGCACCACGGCACCTATGTAGAAGTACGAAACACGCTCCAACAGCGCGTGGTAATCGATCATGGAAGCGATCCACATCATGACCAGTCCGCTGACAATCCAAAGAATCTGCTTCCACCAGGCGTCGGACCACTTGGTGCCTACTGTGGCGCTGAATATCTGCAGCACGCCGAGGCCGCAAAGGGCCAGTGTGACAATCATCAGCGGCCAGTCCAGATCCTTTACAGACCGGTATCCCGCTACCATCCGGCAACTCCGGAGGAGATGGGAAGACCAAACATCGCCGGCGCCGCGGCGGGCGAAGTAAAGAAGGACGGCGCCCTGAATCCTTCCAATTGGGTTTTCTCGCCGCTCGCCTGCCGTGCTTTCTTGTCAAAATAGGCCTTCAGAACGTCGCGCACAATCCAGGAAGCTCTATCGCCGTGTTCACCGTTCTCAAATAGCGCTACGACGACGATTTCGGGTGCTTCCTGCGGTGCAAACCCGACGAACCAAGCATTGTCCTTTAAATTTTTGGCAGTGTTGCCCTTCTGTGCCTGCAACGAAATGATCTGCGCTGTCCCCGTTTTTCCGCAAACTTTGATGCCGGGAAGCGCCGCGAAACGCCCCGTTCCGCCTTCATTGACCACACCCGACATTCCCGAAATTACATCCTGCACATTTTGAGGATTCAGATTGCCGGCACGCAATAGTTTGGGAGCGTCCACCCTGGTTAAGTGCGGCTGATACCAGTTGCCACCGATGGAAAGGCCGCCAATGGCGGCGGCAAGCTGGAGCGGCGATACTGTTACGGCGCCCTGTCCGATGGCAACCGAAATGGTCTCACCGGCAAACCACTTCTGCCGGAACATGCGCTGCTTCCAACGGGTGGAGGGCATGGTGCTCTCGCGTTCGTTGGGCAAGTCGATGCCTGTTTTATGGCCAAAACCGGCTAATTCCGCGTAATGGGCTAAACGGTCGATACCTAACCTGTCGCCGGTGTTATAGAAGAACACGTCGCACGATTCGGTAATGCCGCGGTGCAGTGAAATGTCGCCGTGCCCCTTATGATTCCAGCAGCCGCGGTAGGTTCCATAAAACGAGGCGCCTCCGGAACAATGAAAGACTGTCTTATCAGTGATAACGCCCGACTCCAACCCGGCCAATGCGGTAATCGGTTTAAACGTCGATCCCGGTGCAAACTCAG
The DNA here is from genome assembly GCA_003163855.1 of Bryobacterales bacterium. Lineage (GTDB taxonomy): Bacteria > Acidobacteriota > Terriglobia > Bryobacterales > Bryobacteraceae > Bog-105. Next base: position 32,253 of record PLRJ01000200.1, read on the forward strand.
CCTGCGTTGCCCGGTTCAAGAGCGGTTTTAGCGGATCGTTCATCAACTTGTTCCAATCGCTGCGGCTGATGCGCCCGGTGAACTTGTTGGGATCGTAAGCCGGCGCGCTGACCATGGCCAAAACATCGCCTGTTCGCGGGTCGAGCGCCACTACGCCGCCGTGCTTGTCGATCATCGACAGTTCAGCCACCGCCTGCAAGTCCAGATCAAGCGTGGTTTTCAGATCTTTGCCGGGTTCGGCTTCCTGCTGCGTCTCCATCTGACGCTCGCGGCCCATGTTGTCAACAAGTACGCGCTGCTGTCCATCCACGCCGCGCAGCACTTTGTCGTACTGCTTTTCGAGGCCGTCCTTGCCGATGATGTCGCCCTGGTGGTAGTCGCTGAACTGCGGCAGATCGAGTTCGGAGTCGCTGATTTCACCGACATACCCGACTACATGCGCGGCAAAGCCATCCTGCGGATACTGCCTGCGCCAGCTTCGGATTAACTGCATCTCCGGGTAGGCGCTCGCGTCCCGGTGCGATTCTATCCAGGCAATCTCGTCGCGAGTCAACTGGTCTTTAATGATGATCTGCGGCTGGCTCTTCATGCGCCGTATGGCGCCCGACAAGTCGCCGTAGTCGAGATCAAGCGCGTCGGCGATGGCCGGGAGATGCTCCCACTTGATGAGATCGCGGTTCAACAACAGCGAGTAGGAAGCCTTGTTATCGACAATCACGCGCCCGTCGCGGTCGAGTATTTTGCCGCGCGGGGCTAGCATAGGCGTGCTTTTAATGCGATTGCGGGCGGCGGCTTCGCTGTAGACCTCGGGATTCTGCACTTGCAATTGCCAGAAGCCGGAAATCAGGAACATGAAAACGAGGACGGTCAGATACTGGAAAACGGCAATTTTCGGGCCTGCTTCTTTCGGATCGTCGCGAAAGAGCGGAGTATCGGATACGGCCGAGCGATGTTGTTGTTCTTCTGTGTACGGCAAATGGAACTGCCTGTCGGACTAATTTTAACAGTCTGCGGGGCAACCCCCGGAAAAGTGACGACGAAAATCACTGGCAGCGGCTGGAAAGCCACTCCGGCGGGCTAAAGCCCGCCCCACGTGGAGGCGCAGTTTGGGTGCGGTCCTGCTGCGTTGAAGCGCAGAAATGGCTTGAACGGTTGAGTGGGAGAAGGTTTAAGCGGCCTTTTGCCCCCTTTTCGGCCACATGTCCGGGTGCGCGGAGGGCTTGAGGTCGCTTTGCGCCATGAGCATCTTCTGTTCTTTCAAGATAAAGTTGAGTTCTTCGAGGTCGAGGAAGGCCCGGTGACGGTCGACGCGGCGTTTCTCCGATTCAAAGCC
>PLRJ01000032.1 GCA_003163855.1 Bryobacterales bacterium
TGAATCTGCCTCCCACGGCCGTCCGCGATCTCACCATTCATGGCGACGATCTCGTAGCCGGCACGCATGGACGCTCGTTCTGGATTCTGGATGATGTCACTCCGCTGCGCCAGATCAATACCGACACTTTGCAGCAGTCGGTTCACTTATTCGCTCCGGAAAAAGCCATTCGCTGGCGCTGGAACCGGAACACCGATACGCCCTTGCCGCCGGAAGAGCCGGCAGCGAAAAACCCTCCCGATGGAGCCATCATTAATTACTCGCTGAATGCGCCGGCGGACTTGGTCACGCTCGAAATCTTCGATGCGGCCAATAAGCTGGTGCGCCGCTATGCCAGCNNACCGCTTCGTCTGGGATCTGCGAAGCGCGCCGCCGAATGTAGCCGAGCATGAATATCCCATTGCCGCAATCTACAAAAATACGCCGCGCCTGCCATTGGGTGTGCTGGTGACGCCGGGCACCTACACAGTGAAACTGACGGTTGGTTCGGAAAGCCGTACCCAGAAGCTGACCGTCATCATGGATCCGCGCGTCCGCACGACGCCGGCCGGATTGATAACCCAGCAACGGCTCTCCACCCAAACCTACGACATGATGAACGGCGTCTCTGCGGTGCAGGCCGCCATCAAGAGCGCGCGCGAGCAGATTACCAGGCAGCAGCAGAAAGCCGAGCCCCCGCTGAAGAAACAGCTGGAAGATCTGGATACCGAACTAGCGGCTCTGTCGGGTGGCCGTGGACGCCGCCGGGGCGCTGTTCGCGCAACCGGCGTCACCTTCGCCCAGATTGAAGGCCAGTTGCCGGGCGTGTACGCTATTCTGCAAGGAACGGATAACACTCCTACTTCGCAAGCCACCAAAGCTGTTGGCGATTTGAAGACGAGCCTCGATGGGCTGCTGCTGAATTGGAAGCGGCTGCGTGATACCAAGATCACGTCATTAAACGGTCAACTCAAGTCGGCCGGCCTGGATGAGATCCGATTGGTGGCTGCCGTGCAAGCAAATGAAATCCGCACGGCAGATAAGGATGCTGATGAGGATGAGCCTTAATAAATACTTGATTGCCTTGTTGTTTACCGGCGGTTTGTTTGCCCAGACGCCGGACACCGCTTCTATTCAGGGAAGCGTGAAAGACCAGACCAACAGTGCTGTCTCTGGCGCGGGTGTAACCGTCGTCAACTCCCTCTCGGGATTAAAGCGCACCGCCCACACCACGGACACAGGCGCATTCTCCTTTGAGGGACTGCCCGTGGCCGGCACATACTCCATCCAAGCCTCAAAACAAGGTTTCGCCGCGGCCAAGCAGGATTCTTTAAGCCTCGCGGGCGGAACCACAGCCGAGGTTTCACTGCAATTAAACGTCAGCGGCAAGCAGACTTCCGTATCAGTCACTGGCACAGCCGGCGGAGTACGCGCCGATACGCCGCAACTGGGCATCTACTTGAGCAGCAAGCAGGCGAATGAGACCCCGCTCTTAAACCGCCGCATTACTTACCTGCCTCTGCTCGACGCCGCCAACCGCCCGGCCATCAGCCAGGGCGACGTTTTCATGAACGAGGATCTGTTCACCACTAACGGCGCAGGCCGCCGTCAGACCTGGTTCGAAGTGGATGGCGCAACCGGTAACGACAGTTGGGGTCGCCAGACGATTTTCAGCAACGTGCCTCTGCTGGCCGTTCAGGAGATGACGGTTTTACAGAACGCCTTCACCGCTGAGTACGGCGGCAGTACCGGCAGTTCAGTGAACATCGTCACTCGCAGTGGCGGCGATGCTTTCCATGCCGAGTTGCTGGCCGCATTCCGTCCGGCCGCCACCGACGCCGCGCTTTCAGGTTTCACGTCCACCAACGCCGGCAGCGGCAACGACATTACCCAGGACAAAATGAGCCAGGGCGCGCTCACCGTTTCAGGACCAATAGGGAAGGGAACTCAGTTCTTTGCCGCGGGCGAGTACACCAGTCAAGACCGGTCCTCGCCCATCACTTCGCCCATAGCTCCCGGAAGTTATGTCGGCCAGTATCGAGGTTGGCTTGGATTGATCCGGCTCGATCATCAACTGAACGACCGCAACAACCTCTTCTTGAAAAGCAACGCCGACGCCTTTCGCGATACCAATCCAAACGGCATCGTAGGCGGCAACTCCCTCCCATCCGTAGCGCGTGAATTTTCGCGCCGCACCTACACAGAAGAACTGGGTGAGACCGCCACTATCACGCCCACGCTGGTGAACAACGCGCGCATTCAATTTCAGTTGGCGTCTCCCATCACCGAGTTCACGCCCTCCATTAATGGCACCCAGTATTCAGTCCCCATATCCACTGGCGGAACGTTTACCTCGGGAACCTCGCAATCGGCATCGCTTCAGAACCGCCAGTATGAAGCCACCGATACACTCTCGGCAGTCTGGGGCCGCCACCAGGTAAAGTTTGGAGCCGATTCCATCACCGCCCACACCGGCGGAAACAGCAAAGAATTCGGCGGACCTATCTATCTCGGTGAGTTTATCTACAAAACCTGCACCCTGGCGCTGACCATTTGTGAAAGCCCCACTTACCTCAACAACATCGCTAATGTCTCCAGTTATACCCAGAGTTATGGCAACGCGCTTTACCGCGTGAACGACACACTGTGGTCGCTCTTCGCGCAGGACGATATTCGNNGTACGCCCCGATCTCGTTGTAAACCTCGGACTCCGTTACGAGCGCCAGACCTTCACCGATTCGAAGAAGAATTTTGCGCCACGCGTCGGCTTCGCCTGGAACGTCGCTGGAAACGGCAGCACCGTCATCCGCGGCGGCTTTGGCATTTACTACTCGCAGATTGTCGATAACTCCGAAGCCAACTATGCTCTTAGCGGTCCCACGGGCGTGTTCAATTTCGTCGCCAGCGCCGGTCAGGTGGGTTTTCCTTCGTCAGTCAGCGCGGCTCCGCTGCCGGCCTTTCCAACCGGCGCGGTGGCTCCGGTGCGCAGCATTTATGTAAGGCCGGGTGAGTCAGCTTATGTCAACCAATTCCTGCCCGTGTCCACTTTGAACGGGTATCAAACAGGCTTGTATAGCCCCTATTCGGAGCAATGGAGTTTTGGCGTCCAGCAGAAAGTCGCCAAAGGTTGGGTCCTCAGCGTGGACTACATTGGTTCGCACACCCTGAAGATCAACCGTCCCCTCGATCTCGACGCACCCACCCCTTTCATCCGCACCGCGCCCGGTCAGACCAGAACCGCCCAGGCCGCCAACTGCACGCGCCCTTACTGGGTCTATTGGTACGCGCAAGCCGGCCTCACTTGCAACAGCGCCAAGGCGACAACGCCCCAACCTCCCTATAGCGTGGTTCAGAGCGATGCCAACGACGGTTACGCCTACTACGATTCGTTAAACGTCAACTTGAACCACCGCTTCACCAG
>PLRJ01000202.1 GCA_003163855.1 Bryobacterales bacterium
TCGTAATCGTCATAACCTTCGCGAGTGATGGGCTCGCCGGCTGCGCGTTTGGTTGTCTGCCCGGCGAAGTAATCGAAATTCGGCTGGCGGAACGCTCCGTAATGGAACCAGTCGTCACCCATCCAGCCATCGACCATGGGGCTTTCCGGCGCCGCTACCTTTAAGGCGGGATGGGGATCGAGCAATGCCATTACGACAGTGAAGCCCTCGTAAGAGGAACCGATCATGCCCACGCGGCCGTTCGACTCGGGAATGTTTTTGGTGAGCCAATCGATGGTGTCGTAGGTGTCAGTGACGTGATCGGTCTGGGTGGGGTTGAGCGGGCCGCGCACGGGACGGGTCATGATGTAGACCCCTTCAGAACCGTACTTGCCGCGCACATCTTGAAAGACACGAATGTAGTCGCCGTCGGCGAAGATGTCGTCACCCGTGCCTAGAATGGCGCGCATGTGGGTGCTGTGCGTGCGAGCCATACGATGGGATGCGTCATAGGGCGTGCGCGTAAGAACAATAGGCGCGTTGTGCGCGCCTTTCGGAACGACGATGACCGTGTAGAGCTTGACTCCGTCGCGCATGGGGATCATCACTTCGCGCTTGACGTAGTCGTTGTTGGAATCGGACGTAGTGTACTGGACGGGGATATCGCCGCCGGTGGCGGATTGCGGGTTAACTTTGGGTGATGTTTGGCCCCATGAGATGGTTAGACAGCAGAGAAGAAGAAGGGCGTGCGGCAGTTTCGAGAAGCAAGGGCACTTAAAGGGCATGGTTCAGTTTAATCGAGCTTGGGAAAGAACCGTCCAACGCGCTGCATGTAGTCGCGGTACTGATCGCCGAATCGTTCGACTAGAAAGTTCTCTTCAATTCGTGTGCGCAGGACGAAGAGCGTGAAGACAGCCGTCCCTGCGGCTGGAATCAGCCAGGTTCCCAGTGCAAATCCAAGGCTTATGGCCGCGGCCAGAACGCCGGTGTACATAGGATTCCGTACAAACCGGTAGGGTCCATGTCGAACGAGATACGCATTCCTGCGAGTAACTACGGTGTCGGTAAGGTTGCGGCCAAGTGATTTGAACATCCACAGCAACCAGGCAATTGCGCAGGCGAAGCCCACGACGCCAAGCCAGCGGATGGCATCGCTCGTGGGACAGGAAGCCCATTGGAACGAGCCCGGCCTCCACAGCCAACCTGCAATGAACACAAGCGTTAATAAGCCAAGGAGGCGGATCCCGATGAGAATCGGCCAGCCTTCTTTCGTGCGGTCGAGCCGCTCTCCAGAGCGCTGGGATTGGACTCGATAATAGCCGCCCACCGCGATGAAGACGACGCTGATTGCGAGCAAGGCAAAACGCACGGCCTGGGGCATCATGATTTGAGCGCTGACAGCGAGGAAGAGGACCAGCGTGATTGGACGACAAAGCGGAGCGCCAGCGCCAGCAGTGCGGCACAAATGGGGCCGGTCCAATAGAGCAGCGAGGTTTCATTGGGGCCGCCCACACCGTCATAGGCACACCTGACCAGCAAGAATGGAAGCATCGCAATGATGCCTAGGGCGCGCGCCGGCGAGCGCACGAGCCTCTGTATGCAAAGCGCAATAGAGCCAAGGATCATTGCGGTAGCAACAAAAACTAGCAAGGGCAAGAACGCGTGGTCCCATGCAGACGGTTCCTGGCTGAAGAGAGTCTGCAGCTTCCACCACAACGAAGTCGAGTCGCCTATCCCCGTAAGGAAGTCTGGAATACCGAAGCCTTCCGAGTAACTGAATGCGGGCGAAGAACCTGTGATGAGGAATGCGGGCGAAATCCCGCTGGCGAGGCTCCAGATCCAAAGACCGAACGTGAGAAACAAACCAGCTACGACCGCGAAGCTTGGAATCAGCGGGCCGCGCAACGGATTATAGGCGGCGCGGCGTCTCTCAATCGCTTGTTCAATGAGGGACTCCGCCAACAGGAAGCAAGCCAGCAGTACCAGGAGAAAGTATCGATTCTGTGCCGCAGTGATCTGGGGAAGATTGTCCCGTAGAAAAAGCGCCAAAGCCTCTGTGACAGCGACCAAGGCGAGTCCGGTTGCGAACAAAATAACCACTGGGAAGCTGAGGTCCGTGCGAAATATGGTTGACAGAGTTCTATGGCGATCGACTGATTTATTATTGGGTTTCGCATCCTTGACGAGTTTGCTGACGGCCTCGACAAGAGGGCCTGTATCTAGATCAGTCTGTTCGTTGCGAAGCCACTGGGTGGGGCCAAGGTAGTAGGCGAGGGCTTCACCTGGAAGGCAGCCTGCCATTTGCACAGTCAAAATGGGGCGGTTGGCGTTAACTGCGCATTCCACTTCTCGCAAAACGTGCGGGGATGCGCGGCTGTCCGGCGTCAGCAGAATCAATAAGACGCGCGCAGTGCGAATTCCTTCCACGATGGCGGCAGCATAGGGCACGCCTTCCGGAATGTCGCGCCAGGCAACCCAGCAGGAATGACCGTTCGACTCTAAGGCTTGAAGCGCGGATTCGGCGGTGCGGCGATTCCCGGTTGCAAAGCTCACGAACACATCGTGTGGAGCATCTGACTGTGCCATGGCGAACCTCTCCACCACATAGACTAACGCTCAAGCGGGCTGACAATTAAGTCAGTCGAACATGCCGAGACTTGAAAACCCGCTACTTGCGCGTATAACGACTGACCCCGACGTGCGTTTTGGAAAGCCTTGTGTTCGCGGTCGCCGCATCACGGTTCAGGAAATTCTCGAGTGGCTTTCCGGGGGAGCGTCTCAGGAACAAATCCTTGCAGATTACCCTCAGCTGGAGGACCAGGACTTCTTGGCAGCGTGCGATTATTGCACGTCAGTGGTTGAGGCGGCAGGGCTTGCGGGCCAATCGTGCGTGGCCGCTTGGAAGGCTTTCCGCAGCGCGGGCAAATGCTGGGGCTCGAAGAGGTTGTGGTGGTGACCTTCTATTTCGAAGACTTGCAGGTTAGGGCAGCGGCGGCGCCAGACGTTGTCGTCGGCAGCGGTTCCGTGTGTTCGTAGCAGGGCGACGGGGGCGACCAGGGCTTCCGGTTGGTAATCGAGCGCCGCTACCCAAGGTGCGGTCACTCGGATCAATAACCGCATACTAGTTTCGAGTTCCAGCATGGAGTTGTCCGCCGCCTTGGATCTCTGTAAGAGGCTTGTGAGGCCGCCAGGCGACAGGCGCAGTAACGCGCGCCAGAACTTGGAGCGAACGAAAGCGAAGAACTCCGACAGACGTCCCTGGCGCAACAGTTCAAGTGCTTGCGAGAGTGCTCGGCCTTGCCAACCCGCCGACGGACCGGCAGACTCGATCATGAACGAATCGATGACGCAGACCCCCCCAATCTCGCGGCGGCTTGCTTGCAGGCGCAACGCCAGCGCGTAGGCCAGATGGCCTCCAAGCGATAAGCCCATTAGGCAGATTGGGCCTTCAGGGACGGCGGCGACAATCCGCTGTTCGAGTTCGGCCAGCAGAACCTCGGCCGAGAAATCGCCCTCGACGTAACGCCGCCAGCCTGGATAGCTGATGGCCTGGAAGAGGGTGGGATCGGCAGGGCCTTCCTTGAAAAGGGACAGATCGGGTGCGACTCCGCCTGCGCCGGGCAGAAACAGGATCGGATAAGCGGCGGCTGTCATGCGGCGGCGGATGACAGGCCGGTCGACAGCGGTTGAGAGGCCAGGTGAGCCGCAACTATTCGCGAGGTGTATTCGGCGCCGGCGACAAAGCGGTAGAGCGGGCCGAAGCTCATGGCAGAGGTAGGTCCAATGAAGTGCAGGCCTGGCACCGAGGATTGGAAGTTGGCGTCCAACTCGGGCGAGCGCTCAAGCCGTCGGATGTTCGCGCGTAGCTTGGGATCGAGAAAGGGCAGGCGGTCCACGTCGATAATGAAGCCGCTGCCTGCAATAACGTGGTCAACATTCAGCTGGCGGGTGATGCTGGCGGCGGCATCGTTAAGTTTCAGCGCGACACGGCCGCCCTGTTCGCTGGCCGCGGCAATGCTGGTCCCTAAATGCATGGGGACTTTGTCGACAACGCGCGGACGGAGCCACCAGGCTCCTTCGGCCGGCAGGTGACGTTTCACGAAGCGCGTGCGCCAGGCGGCGGGGATGTGGTGCATCGCCCCTGGGAATTCGCAAAGCGCCCAGGCTTTCGGGCCAGTGCCCAGGTTCGAGATGGGTGAGCGCAGGCGGCGCCACAGGCTGCGCCTGCCAGGCGTTACACGCTGGTGCCAGTGCACGGTCGTACCACGCACCAGAAGCTCAGGCGCCCCGCCCGCTTCCTGTAACAGAGCGGCTGCCTCAAGCGCCGACTGACCGGCGCCGATGACCGCTACGCGGCGGCCCTTAAAGGCGGAGAACGACGTGATATTCGAGCTGTGGAGAGCGAGTTCGGCAGGCAGCGAGGCGAGCGCGGCCGGCACGTGGGCGAAGTTAGCCAAACCGGTGGCCACTACTACGTGTGCCGCAAAAAGGCGCTCGCCGCTGGCGAGGGTGAGCGCGAATCCGTCGGACTGCGCTGCCACATGGGAAACATCGCTGGGCTCTACCCAGGGAACGTTCTTCTGTTGGAACCACTGACCGTATGCGGTGAAGTTCGCCATGGAACAAGGCTCAAAAGTTTCCAGTCCGCGCGGGCGGTTGTAGTCGGCAAAGGTAAAGCCGGGCAAAGGTGTCGAGAGATCGGTTCCAAAGCAATAGGACTTCAAGTAACGTTCGTCTCCGGCTTGCGCCACCTTCGACCAGAACTGCATGGGGCGTCCGAAAATACGATGTTCGATTTTACGCGCGGCCAAATGAGCCGCTAACGATAAACCATAAGGACCGGCTCCAATGATGGCAATGGCAGACTTACTCAAAGAGTTACCTCCGAAAGAATTTCTGGGGCTTGGCGTGGGGTGGACTGTAGGAACCGGGGAATGGCCCGGAGCCCGAGGTAAATTTCCGACAGACCATGAATGAGGCCGGGTAACGGGTCTTGGGAATCGACCGCGAAATCGACTGTGTTGCCGGCATTGCGCTTGAGCCAGTTGAGCCAGTAGGCACGGTCGTCAGTCGAAATGCGGCCAGTCAAGCTGCGTGCCAGAAGAATGGCACGCAGGGTGAAGCGATCGCAAAAGACGGCAGGAGCGTACTCCTCTTCAGCCTGAGCGCGTTGGACAAGATACCGCAGGGCGTCAGTTTGCCGAGCGGCATCAAGACAAGCCAGTAGCGGCAGCGGCATGCCACGCCGTATGTCCATGCCCACCTGGTTGAACAGGCGGGGATTGAAGTCGATGGGTGCCCATAGGTCGCCGAAGTGCAGAAACTCAACTTCAAACATGCCGAAATAATCGAGTTCCAGGCAGAGCCGTCGCACCGCTAAAGCGAGTTCAGGATCGGACGGGAGCGACTCAAAGCACACGCCCACGCCGATCGGCATGGAACGTTGGAATACTTTGACCGAGCGGCGCGTGACGAAGAGCTCGCCCGTCCGATCAATAAAGCCAGTGACGGAAAAAACGCCTTCTTTGGCGACGTCCACAAATTGCTGAAGGAGTGGAAGCGTAGAATCGGCTTCAGGTTTTTCGGCGGTGAGAAATTCCTCGCGACCGACAAATTTCTGGTATTTGCGCAGCAGTTCTTCACGCGAGTGCGCCACCAGCCCTTTGTCGTTACGCACGCGATGAACGTGGGTTGTCGGTTTAATAAGGATGGGATAGGGCAGCGACGGCGAAAGCTTTACTAGATGATCGAGTGAGCTTGGCTGCCAGCTGGGAATAACGGCGAGCCCGGCGCTGGCTACGGCTTCGGCGAAAAGTTTTTTGTCCAGCATGCGCCGCATACTCTGAACGGAAGGCTGGTAGATGCAGAAATGCTTAGACAGGCGCTCGGCATGCAGAGTATAGAGCCACGCGGTCTCGTCTGAGCTGGGCAGTAGAATCTGGCCTGGATGAGCTGAGCCGATGGCCATCAGTCGATCGAGAAAAACCGGGTCGTTCTCAGCTGGGGCCGAATAGGAGCGAATGCCGCGCGACCAGGCGGCCGGTGCAAGCAGCGGGCTTGATATGACACCAACGTCGAGACCGCTTTGCCGCAGGTGGCGGACGGCCGCGATGGTGCCTCCGGCGGCTGCGGTAGCCATAATAACGGCCAGGCGCGCCGTGGAACGGAGTTCAGCGTAGTGTGCCGCGTCGGCAGGCGCCTGCAACTCGTCAAGATGGCTTTGGTCTTGCTCGCTTTCAGAAGGCGAAGCTAAAACGGAAACGCGCTTGGCTCTGCCCTTAGCCCCTGGCCTTTCGGTCTGCCCGGCTTGGCGGTGCTGCGATACAGCGCCCTCCATTTGCGAATGCGTTGCCTCGTCGTCCAACTGGTGGCCACATGCACTGCAATAAGGTTCGTCGGTCTCCGTCACCGTTGAACATTGCGGGCACTGTCTGGTTGTCTTTTGATGCTGATTTTTGTTCACCCAGCGACCCCGTCTATGAAAAATTCGGCTCCTGAACTTTCGAGCGACACTTTTACCCCCGGAGCGGGAGTCCATGCGCCGCCAAAATTACACATCGGCAGATTTATGCTTTTTCAGTACTTTTCCGCAACACCCTGGGGGTCCGTCTAACTTAGGCCGTGATAGATCCGAGAGGTGCTAAGAAGGGTAGTAGTCTAACTGCCGCACACGTTCATTTGTGTAAGGTAAAGCGGGAGCGTTACAGGCGGGTAAAGTTGCTTGGGCAGCGGTGGGGCGGACGCCCGCGTGCTCAGGCCAGTCCCCTAGTCGGCCTTAAAAACTCACTTTTCACGCGGTTCAGATTCGTGTTCGTGGATGATAAGCCAGTGGCCGTTGATTCTCTCAAATAGCAAAGTTGAACGGAACGAAGGTTTGACCCTTATACCATCTTTCAGCACGAATTCGCTGGTGCTCGTGAAGTAAGCGAACGCGAGTCTTCCATCAGATTCAATTACTATGTCTGAGTGTTCGGAATTTGACCCGGAATGGTTCGACTTCAGGAACGCGAAGAAGTCGCTCCAGTCTTTTCGCACGGCGGTGAGCCCCACTATGGGTTTGCCCGGCCCAGGGCTGAACACGGACACATCCGGCTTATTCGCGTAGCAGGCTATGGTCCGCTCCAGGTCCATTGCATTCGCCGCTGCCGTGAAGTTCTTGACCGCCGATCGGACCTCGGCATCGTCTTTCGACTCAGCCGGCAGGGAAACGCTCAGCAGAATCAGAAGCAGCGCAGCAAAAAACAGGCGTATCCTCATAGTCCCTCTCAAGTGTTTTTACAAGCGCGCAAACGCTGTCACGAGATTTGAACACTCGTCGATCTGATCAAGCCACGCCAGATGCCCGGCGTCGTGGACAACCTGTAGCTTGGCGTGCGGCATAAGCGCGACCATTTCAGCGCCCCTCGCAGGCGGACCGAAAGCATCTTTATCGCCCCAGATCATCAGCGTGGGAATGTTCAGATTCTTTAGTTCCGGTCGCAGGGCGTAGGTTAGCGGTCCGGTGTTCTGCACCATGGTCAGCCAGCTCTCCGTTGCTCCCGGTATCAACGACGCCGCCGTGTCGCGTTCGATGAACGCTTCAGGAACCTTGCGCACATCGGCCACCAAGAGCCGCTGGAATGCATCTCGGGTTGAAGCTTCGCCAGCCTTCATGATCGTTGCGAAAAGCAGGCGGTTGACTCCTCGCGTTCCCAACAAGCGAAACATGAACGGCACTGAGGGCGAACTGCCAGCCGGTTCGCCGATTGTGATCAGTCGGCTGACGCGCTCGGGATGCGCCAGGGCGAAAGCCAGGCTGAAGAAACCGCCCATTGAATTCCCCATTAAGGTTGCACTTTTCAATCCGAGCGCATTCATGGTGGACTCAACAAAATCGACCGCGTGCTGGCGGAACGGCTTGCCGGTCTTGTTGTAATTAAACATCTGGGTTAAGCCGCAGCCAGGCCGGTCGGGCACGAACAGGTGGAAGTTCGGCTGAAGTTTTGCCATCAGCGGCGCCCATTGCGAAGCTGAAGCGTCGCCACCGTGAATCATCAATACCGGCTCGCCATGGCCCGCTTCCAACACATGAACGCGGAGATTGGGCGAGGCGATTTGCAAATAGCGAGACTGGAAGTCAACGCCATACGACTTGAGCAAAGCATCCAGCTTGTCCTGGTAACGGCTCTCTGCGCTGGCGTCAGGCGGCGGCAGAGATTGTCCCCATTGGGAGAGTCCATAAGCAGCCGTAAGGGCGCCCAAACCGATACCGCCGGTTAGGAGTGGTCTTCTGGAAAACTGCGGACTGACTTTTGTGCCGAGTTGTTGTTCCATACCGCTCCACTGTGCCCGTCGAAGCCGCAGGCGGAAAGGAAAAAACCGTTACCGTACTGTACGTACGTCGTAGAATCAACGAGTTGGGCCAAAGCGCAAAAATGGCTGCGATCGACAACAAGCAATCGGTGCTGAAGGAACTGGAGCGTCTTTTGATGACTGCACCGTTCGCAAGCGCCACTCGCTCCGCGGCACTGCTGCGTTTTCTGGTGACCGAGACGCTGGCGGAACGATCAGACCGGCTGAAAGAATACGTTCTCGGTGTGGAGGTCCTGGGGCGACCTGAGAGCTTTGATCCGCGGATTGATCCCATAGCCCGGGTTGAGGCCTCGCGCTTGCGGAACAAGCTGGAGCTCAGCTATGCGAATGGAGACGGTCCATCCGATGTTCGCATCATGCTCCCCCGGGGCACGTACGTTCCGCAATTCGAACCGGTGGTCGCGCCGGCCTCAACCAGCAGGCGTAGTGTGGGTGCCGCGTTTGTGGCTGCCTGTGTCATCAGCGCGTTTCTCGTGGGAGCAGTCGCGGCGACAGTTTGGAACCGCCGAAACGCGTCATTCCAAACCTTGAGGACCTCGGTGTTGCCGCCGCGCGACGTACTCATGCAGGCCGTGGCCCTATCGCCGGACGGCGCATCCATTGTTCTGGCGGCATCCAAGCAGGGCCAGACACACCTCTACCTGCGCTCGCTGACCGAGTCGTTCGAACCCAGACTGATGCCGGGAACCGGGGATGCGTCTTACCCTTTCTGGTCTCCCAACGGCCGTTCCATCGGATTTTTTGCGGACAGAAAGCTGAAAGTGATCGACGTGACTGGCGGGGAACCGCGCACTCTCTGCGATGCTTTACTTGGCCGCGGCGGGGCCTGGGCCGAGGACGGCAACATCTATTTCTCCAGCCGAGGACTGAAAGTTGTCCACCGCGTTCAGCCCAGCGGTGGCCGGCCTGTTCCGTTCTCTTCGTTAGATACCAGTTCAGGTGACATCGATCATCTTTGGCCGGTGCTTCTTCCAGATGGAAAACGACTCGCCTTCCTGGCAGCCAACCGGGTGCCTGGTCTCGATCGGATAGTGGTGGTAAATCTCGCCAGCCCGCAAAAAAGTATCGCCATCGTGCGCGCCTATTCGTCAGTCGCCTTCGTCCCGGACAGCCCTGATAAAGTCCGGGTGTTTTTTCTTCGGAACGGTTCGCTGGTCGCGCAGCCATTACTTGCGAATAGTCTGCAACCGGTCGGCGAATCCGTGGTGATGGCGCGACAAATTGATTTCGAGCCTCTCGCGCGATATGCGTTTCTCGCCGCAGCAAGGCAGGGCTCAGTCGCCTTCGTTCCTGGTACGCCTTTCCGCTATCAGTTAGCGTTGGTCAACCGAAGTGGCGATGCGGGTGTCCCGCTGACCAGTGAAGCCAGCGACTACTCCGCGCTTAAGCTGTCGCCAGACGGCCGGTATCTGTTAGCTAATCAAACCGACTCCTCCACGGGAAGCACATCTGTCTCGAAAGTTGATCGCGCGCGCGCCACGGTTTCGCGCATCACGTCCGGCAATGTCGATTTCTTTCCCGTCTGGTCACCAGATTCAATGCGAATTTGCTTTCGCCGTGCTGAAATCGGTGCGGCTTTAAGCGTGGTCTCTGCAAACGGTGGCCTACCAGTTGGTTTGAGCGGGATCGAGGGCGTCCATTTTCCCAGCGATTGGTCCAGCGACGGACGATTCATCGCCTACACCGACTATAGGCCATTGCCGCAAGCTAGCGTTCGCCCGCTAGCCGGAAGCACGCTTCTAAAGGAAGTGTGGTCCTATGCCGTGCCGGGCCATAAAGTTGGCGGTGCGGTCTTCCGTCCCGGAGAAGGTCACGCGCCGCCCAAATGGGTCGCGTACACATCGGACGAATCAGGAAGAGACGAGGTTTACGTCCAGAGTTTTCCGGACGGCAGGCTCAAAATGCAGATCTCCTCTTCCGGCGGTATTAATCCAGCCTGGCGGCCCGATGGACGGGAGCTTTTTTATATAAATGCGGAGAACGATTTGATGGGGGTTGCCATCACTGACGACCATCAGTTTGGAAACCCCTATCGCTTGTTCCACATGTCTGCGCCGCTGTCGACTATGCCGCCTTATGGCATGAACTATGCGGTGACTAACGATGGGAAGCATTTCTGCGTTCGGCGGGTTGACCCGAATGTGGAAGCTCCTAGTGTTAGTCTGTTGAGCCCGGAGAACTTTTAGTAAGAATGACGCCGCGCCTGCTATGTCAGGCCAAGTTCGCCCATGATCTTGTGAAGAACGGGATGGTCGCGTACGCCATCAAAGACCGGATCGAGAATCTCCGTCAGCTTGGCCGCCCGCTCGTTTAGCGACCGGTCGAGCCATTCGGCGGCGGCATCTATATCCTCAATGGCCAGATAGATGACCGCGGTATCGTAAGCGCTCACATACCTGGTGGCTCGCAGCTCCTCCAGGCGGTTCAGAGTCGCGTGCGCTTTCGCATGCAAACCTGCCCGGCCGTAGGCATAACCGACATGGGCGACGAATGGCAATCGATCCCCAGAAAACCGGCAAGCGGCTTCGGCCTCCATAACAGCCTCCTCAAAATCGCCCGCGCCACACAGCGTTCGGGAAAAAATGTAGTGCGCGAAGGGATTATTGGGATCGAGTTCGACGGCGTTTCGAGCTGCGCGAACAGCGCGTTCGAACTGCCTGGCCTTGAAATAAGTTAAACCGAGGAAGGCGTTCATAACTAGCGATAGCGGATCGAGAGTACGAGCCTTCTCGACCAGCTCAATGGCCTCCCGATTACGGCCGACAAAGCTTAGGTAGGAGCCATACCATTGATGCGCATTGGCAGAATTAGGATTAAGCCGCAGTGCACGCCTAAATTGTTGCTCTATGCCGGAATCGCTCCAATAGTACATGTTCAAGATAGCTCCCAGCGAGGCATGCGCGGCGGCATTATCGCTATCCAGGCTTAGCGCTTTCTCGGCGGCTTGACGCGCGGCTGGGAAGGTCTGGCGGGAAGGCCTGAGTCCAAAAATGCCGAGCATTATGAGGCAGTCGGCGATACCCACGTAAGGCTCAGCATAGGTTGGATCTAGCGCGATTGCTTGTTCAAAGCGCCCGATTGCTTTCTCGAGATCCGATTCCGTGCGGCGATTCCAGAAAAGGCGGCCCAGCATGCAGGCTTCGTAGGCTTGCGGCGAGAGGCGAGGCGCGCGGCGGCATGCTGAACCTCCCCGGCAGGCGTCAGCCGTCCACTTAATTCTCCTGCAATGGCACTGGCGATTTGCCGCTGCAGGCTCACAATATCTTCGAGCTGCGCTTCGTAGCTTGCCGCCCAGAGATGCCGATCGGCGAACGGGTCAACCAACTGCACTCGTATGCCAAGCTTCTTTTCGGAGACAACCACCGAGCCCTGTATGAGGGCATCCACGTTCAGTTCCCGCGCGATTTCAGAGACGGGAGCGGCACTGCCCTTAAAACGCGAGGAAGAGGTTCGAGAGATGACGGTAAGGCTGCCGATCTGGGCCACGTTGTTGATCAGTTCATCGGTGATGCCGTCGGCCCAGTGAGCCCGGCTAGGGTCGCCCGAAAAATCGGTGAGAGGAAGAACCGCGAGCGCTCGGATTTCCGGAAGAACCGGCGCAATCCAACGGTAGCCGCGCTTCGGAAGTGTTTCAACAAATCGAGGTTCAGCGGAAAGGTCGCCGAGCGCGGTGCGCAAACGATTGACGGCTTTGTTTAGTCCGCGTTCGGAATCGATAAACGAAACGTCGGGCCAGATCCGCCTCTGCAGAGCGTCCCGCGTAGTGAGCCGGCCGGGTTGTTCCAGCAGGGCGGTGAGCACCTGAAACGGCTGATCTTGCACGGCGATCCTGACGCCTTTTTTCCGTAATTCGCGCGCCCGCAGATCAGCTTGAAATTCGCCGAAGTTGAGCGTGGTGCTCATGTTCCCCAGACCCCTCCTACATTTTGGCGCAAGCGGTCTTGGATGAAGGTTTCCAAGACAGGGAGCGGTTCGCCACATTTTCGGTACATGCAGGGCATTGAATCACAGGCTGGCGAAAATGCACAATCCGATTATGGAATTAAATCGCCGATTAATCTTGAAGAGCGCTGTGTCGGTGGCGGCATTGGGCAACGCAGGCGCTGACAGTCTTAACGGACTTATGAATCAGAAGTCAGGAGAATATATGGTTCACTTCCCGGTTGCGCCTGAGCGTACCGCTCTCATCAACGTGGACATGCAGAATGCTTTCGTCGAAGGGTACCCGCTCTCGGCGCCGGAGGGCCTGAACGTTCTGGCACGGATAAATCGGCTATCTGACGCGTGCCGGCGCGCAGGGGTATTGGTGGTTCACACACGAAGCGTCTTCCGGGCCGACGGTTCCAATCTGGGAGTATTGGGGGAAATCGATCCACGGACCAAAATGGGTTTGTTGTTCGACGGAGCAAAGGGCGCGGAATTGCATGCCCACTTGGTGGTAGCAGCTGCGGATATTGTTCTCAACAAGCCGCGCTTTGGAGCCTTTCACGATACGGATCTCGATTTGATCCTCCGGTCGCGCGGCGTGGACACCGTTTTCATCACTGGTGTTGCGACCAATGTATGCTGCGACACCACAGCGCGCGAGGCCTCGGTTCGTGGATATCGGGTTTTGTTTGCTAGCGACGGAACGGCAACGCTCTCGATGGGAGGTGTTTCGCCGGCCGATTTGCAGGCCGCGACTTGTGCAACGCTTGCCCAGGTCTTTGCTCAGATCACGACCGTAGACGAAATGATCGCCAAGGTAGGGGGCGCCAACCAGACCAGCTCAAGCGCACTCTCGGACGGATTCGAAAAAGCATTGCTTCGCACCCATGAAAGTAGCCGTCGCGTCATGAACGGCGATGCAGGCCCTATGAAGGATGCGTTCTCGCACAGCAGGGATGTGATGATTATGGGCGCTTGGGGTAGTTACGAGCACGGCTGGACGAACGTCGGGCCACGGCTGGAATGGGCGGCGGGGCGCTTTGCCGAAGAGCGAAATGCCACATGCGAGCGGTTGACCGCGGGTGAAAGCGGCGATCTTGCCTACGAGATCTTTCTGGAAAAAGCCGACACGCGGCTTGCTGGAGAAAAAGACTTTCATCCTATGGCTCTCCGGGTTACGCATATCTCCCGACGCGAACAAGGTGAATGGAAGATCATCCAGCGCCACGCTGACTTCCTTACACCTAGAGCGGGGTAACGCACTGCGTTTTTGCGTCGCTTATGGCTTCCTTGTTGTGAGTTCCCGATACGTGGTTTCGGTGAAGGTCGGGAATGGTGGGTGTCCATCACCCGGGGCTGCTGGCGGTTGTGGCTTTTCGCCGAGCGTGTCCTTGACCTCCTGCAGCGACTTGCCCTCTGCAACCATCTTTTTGATCATCGTCTTTCGAGCCTCTGCATCGGCGAGTTCTTTCTGAAGATCGGCTTTGATTTGAAGCTTGCCGTGCCCGGTTACATAAGTGTCGGCGTCGAAGGCGATCATGCCCTTCACAGACTGTATCCAGCCGTCGGAGGAGCCGTTTTTTTCCATATGAATAAGTGGGTACGAATTCTCGGTAAGTAGGTCGCCTGCAAATACCACCTTTTCTTCTGGCACAAATACAACCAGATCGCCGCTGGTGTGCGCCGGCGCCCAGTGCCGGAGCTGGAGTTTTACGCCGTCGATGGTTAGATCTTCTCTGGTCTTGATTAACTTGGTTGGGAGATGGTCGGCAGGAGGCGCGAAGAAGCCGCCTTTGGCGAGGGCGGATTCCTGCTCCTTCTTATTATTTTCCTGGGCGACTATGGTGATCCCCAATGGAAACGAAGCCAAGCCGTTAACATGGTCCGCGTCGGAATGAGTAAGAATGACCGCGTTCACCGGCTTGGGCGTGATTTTCGATATAGTTTCGAGCAATTCCTTGCCTCCGGCCGGCGTGGTCTTCGCATCGATCACGATGACGCCGTTATCACCGACGATGACCCCGCTGTGTCCGCCGCCACCCTCTATGTAATAGAGATTGGGCCGAATTTGATGGGTGACAAACGGTTCTGCGGCCGCAGGCACCTGTGCAAGCGCAAGGCTCGTGACGAGTATAAGAATGTTTTTCTGCATTTGCATCCAATCAGATATTGCGGTTTGCATGACGCATTCGACAACGTACGCACCGCTAAGAAACCGTACGTACGCTCATGATGCCAGGATGCTTCGGTGTTATGTTGTTCGGAAGCACCCTGTGGCTGCTTAAAGGGATCCAAGTCCGTCCCAAGCGCTGGAAGGAAGGTCCCTACATGAAACTCACCCGCTATTCGATTGTGCTTTTGATCGCCGCGCTGGCCTATGGCGAAAACTACGACGCCAACATCTTTAATGCTCTGAAGTGGCGCAATATCGGGCCGAATAGAGGCGGACGGTCGCTGGCTTGCGCCGGCAGTCCGTCGCGGCCGCTTGAATATTATTTCGGCGCGGTGGGCGGTGGGTTGTGGAAGACCACGGATGGCGGCACTACCTGGAAGCCGGTGACGGACGGACAGCTTAACAGTTCATCGGTGGGGTCGCTGGCGGTTTCGGAATCCAATCCGGATGTCGTTTATATCGGCATGGGCGAGACGGAACTGCGCGGCAACATCATGCAGGGCGATGGTGTTTATAAGTCCATTGACGCCGGTAAGACATGGAAGAATATCGGGCTGAAGGACACGCAGGCCATTGCGCGGCTGCGCGTGGACCCTACCAACCCTGACATTGTGTACGCGGCGGCGCTAGGGCATCCCTATGGGCCCAACACTGAGCGCGGCGTTTTCAAAACAGTCGACGGCGGCAAGAGCTGGAAAAAGGTTCTCTATCGCGACGACCATACCGGCGCGGTGGATCTAACGATTGATCCGAACGATCCGAAGACTTTGTACGCTTCGCTGTGGGAGGTTTATCGCACGCCCTGGCTGTTGAACGATGGCGGGCCGGGTAGCGGGTTCTTCAAATCGACGGATGCGGGCGAGCATTGGACCGAGATCACGCACAACAAGGGTCTGCCGCTAGGAACCATCGGCAAAATCGGCATCGCAGTTTCCAAAGTTGATTCCAAGCGAGTTTATGCGTTAGTCGAATCCGACAACGACGGTTTGTATCGCTCGGACGATGCCGGCGAAAGCTGGAGTTTGATCAGCCAGGACCGGCGCGTACTCCAGCGCGCTTTTTACTTCCATCGCATCTACGCCGACCCGAAAGAAAAAGACACCATTTATGCAATGGACGTGAACTTTCTTAAGTCGACCAACGGCGGGAAGGACTGGAAAACGCTGCGCCAGATTCATGGCGACAACCACGATCTGTGGATCGATCCGAACAACAACAAGCGCATGATCAACAGCAACGATGGCGGCGGCTCGGTGACGGTTTCGGGAGGCGAAAGCTGGACGTCGCTGGAGTTTCCGACTGCGCAGCTGTACCACGTAGCGACTACGATTGATATTCCGTACCAGGTTTGCGGAGCGCAGCAGGACAACACCACCGTCTGTGTGCAGAGTGAAGCAGGGGGACGGCGCGGTGGTGGCGGCGGAGCCATCGGGATGTTCGCCCCGCTCTACTCAGTGGCCGGCGGCGAGAGCGGTTATGTTACGCCCGACCCATTAAACGCGAACATCTTCTACGGTGGCAGCCAGGGTGCGCTGCTAACGAAGTTCGACCGTTCCACCGGCGCGACGCGCGACATTCAGGTTTATCCCTTGTTCTTCTCAGGCATGGCGGCGGCGATTCTGCCGGAACGCTGGCAGTGGACGTATCCAATTGTGTTCTCGCCGTTCGATCCGCATCTTTTGTACACCTCGTCGCAGCATCTTTGGAAAACGACCAACGACGGACAGACTTGGGAGAAGATCAGCCCTGATCTGACGAAAGCCGATCCAAAAACGCTGGGCGATTCGGGCGGTCCCATTACGAAAGATCAGAACGGACCGGAAATTTACGGCACGATATTCACGATTGCGCCTTCGTTGAAAGAAGCGAATACCATTTGGACCGGTTCCGATGACGGGCTGGCGTACATTACTCGCGATGGCGGCAAGAATTGGGAAAATATCACGCCGAAGGACATGCCGGAGTTCAACCGCATCAGCATGATTGACGCTTCGCCGCATGATGCGGGGACGGCCTTTCTGGCTGCCAAGCGCTATCAGTTGGACGACCGTAAGCCCTACATCTACCGCACGCATGATTTTGGCAAGACGTGGACGAAGATTGTGACGGGCATTCCGGATAACGATTACGTACACGTAGCGCGTGAAGATCCGCGACGGAAGGGATTGCTGTATGCAGGCACAGAGCATGGCATTTATGTTTCTTTCGACGATGGCGACCATTGGCAGTCGCTGCGCTTAAATTTGCCGGATACCCAGGTATCGGACCTGGTGTTGAAGGATGACGACCTGGTGATTGCAACGCACGGCCGTTCGTTCTGGGTGATGGATCGCGTAGCGCTGTTAGAGCAGATGGAACCTGCTGTTACCGCATCGGCCATGCATTTGTTCAAGCCAGCTGATGCCATTCGTACCTTCCGTCCAGCCGCCATCGATTACTTTCTGCAGAAGCCCGCCAACAAGGTGACGATTGAAATTTTGGACGCTTCGGGCAAAGTAGTGCGGACGTTCACCGCTTCGCAGGCAGACGAAAAGAAGGCCAAGAAGCCTGAAGACGAGGATTCCGAGTTCGGTCCGCCGCGCACGCCGCCGCCGGGACGTAAAGCGGGGACGAATCGTTTTACCTGGGATCTGCGTTACCCCGGCGCGACTGTTTTCGAGGGCTTGGTGATGTGGGGCGCACGGGCTGAGATGGGGCCCTTGGCGGTACCAGGCAGTTATCAGGTCCGGGTGACGGCGGACGGCGTTGCCCAGACGCAGCCCTTGACGCTGAAGCAGGATCCGCGTGAGAAGACAACCATGGCCGAGTTGCAGCAGCAGTTCGACTTGGCCATTAAGGTACGCGACGAGGTGAGTTTGTGCGATGACATGGTCATCGCCATTCGCAAGATCAATAAGGAAGCGAAGGAGCGCGCCGAAGCTTCTAAAGATGAAGCTGTGATGCAGGCGAGTGCGAGTTTGCGCGACGAGCTATCGACGATTGAGGAGTCTGTTTATCAGATTCGCAATCGCGCGAACGAAGATCCACTCAATTTCCCGATTAAGATCAACAACCAGATTGCGGCCCTGGCGCGAGTAGTGGAGACCGGTGACAATGAGCCAACTGACCAGGACTATGAAATTTTCAAGCTCTTAACTCAGCGTCTTGCCGTGATTCAAACCAAGTACGACCATGCGGTGAAGGTTGATGTCCCGAAATTCAATGATGTGCTGACGAAACACAAGCTGGCTGTTATTTCCGATGGGGGGTCGAATTAGGCGGGGCGCCCTTTGGATGCCCCGTCTTAATCGCGCTGCGGCATCGGTACAAACCTGCTCTGGCATGAGTCTGCGGCTGAGTCCTTGCCAGTTTCGCCAGTTACGTTAACATCCAAGCCAGCGAGCTTGAAATTCACGGGTCCGGGCCCGAGTGCAAGGTCGGCGTGCTTTGCAGCTATCTGCATACCGGCTGTGCCATCGATTGTCACATCGTCCAGCTTCATCTGCAAACGATGCGAGGTGTCAAATCCGTCGAGCGTAATCTTCCCTGCGCCCGAGATGTGCACATCGCGCAGCGTGATGTTTTGGAAGATTGGAAGCTTGTCGCGATTCGTTCCGAAATAAGAATAGTTGGTGTCCATGAAGATCGGGTTTCTGGTATCTCGGATACAAACGTGCTGGTAGGTGATATCTTCAACCAGGCCGCCGCGGCTGGAGTTAGATTTAATCCGAATGCCGTTATCCGCCCCTTCAATGGTGAGGTCGGAGACCAGAATGTGGTTTGCGCCCGCATCCGTCTCGCTCCCGATAGACATCCCATGACCTGTATAAAAGTGATTATGCACGATGCTCATGTGGCTTGAGGGGCCGGCTGTGCCCCCCGCTTTAATCGCAACCTGGTCGTCCCCGGTGTGGATAAAACATTGGCTTATTGTGACGTTTGTGGAATTGGCTGGGTCGATGCCGTCCGTGTTTCGGGCCGTTTTAGGGGAATCTATCACCACTCCCCAGGCAGTAAAGCCGTTGCCCTGATTGAAGGAGACATGAAAGTTCGGCGAGTTCCTCAAAGTGATTTTGTAGAGAGTGAAGTCGTTACAGCGAAGAAGAATCAACAGCCGCGGACAGCTTTGATTCAGGTTCTTCACTTTTGCTTCCTGCGCAAGATCCCACCAGGAAACTTTCTGACCAAGCAGCGTCTCAGAGCCGCGGCCATCGATAGCGCCTTCACCCATAACGGCCGCATGGTCGGCGCGCTCGCCATTGATAAGCGCCCGGCAGCCGTGGCCACGCTCGTCCACTACGCCGCAGCTTCCCGGAGAAATGTCGTAGTCGCGTGGGTTCCGCGACGCAAACAGAACAACTCCTTTGTCGATCAGCAAAGTAACGTTCGACCGCAGCCGCAGCGGACCAGATAAGAACGCGTCGGAGGAGCCTCCCACCTTCAGTTCGACGCTATGGCCAGCGGCGCAACCGTCAATGGCTTGCTGGATCCGCACCGTATCGGGATGATTCTCATCCTCCACTTGCAACGTGCCCGCGCTGCTGGCGAGTTTCGCTAGCAGCGTCGCACAGGGTTGCGGAACCACAGGTTCTGTAACATGACGCGTGTCCTGCGCCTGTGCCGCCAAATTCAGCAAGAACAGCAGCCAGAACGCAGGAGCCCTTTGTACAACATCAAAACACAAAACGGGCACCGAGTTGCAGCGATCGCGGACGGTTGTCCTGGAATGTGATCAGCCCGAACGATGAGTTGGTTTCAGCCACCACCGGCCCGGCAGAACTGGTTTGTCCAGGTGCTCCGAACACGGGATGATTCACCACGTTGTACGCCTCGCCCCGAAGTTCGAAGAAGCGCTTCTCTCCAACGAAGAACCGCTTCAATATTGAGACATCCCATTCGTTGATAGCATCCTGACGAAGATTCGGGAAAGTAGTCGAAAACGTACGAACGTGATATTGATACTGGTCCGCGCTGGCCGTATCGAACGCTGCCGTATTAAAAGCAGTGCCGTTCACTTGGCGGTTGTTAAAGTTCAGTGGTTGGCCGTTATAAATGTAATCTCCCGGAGCAGTGGTGCTGCCGGATGTCCATAGCAGCGGCGCGCCGGTTTGATAAGTATAGACACTGTTCAGGTTCCAGCCGCCAACCAGAGTATTCAGCCAGTGCGACTTCACATCGACAAGACGCCCCTTACCCACCGGCAATTCGTAACTTATCGCCAGCACAAAACGATTCGGGTGGTCGAACGGCGAGATGCGCTTCTCCAGTGACGTGTCGGGAAGGTTCAGCCAGCTATCGCGCTCTATCAATTTCGAAAAGGCGTAGTTAGCAACCAGCGTCAACCCGCCTGAGAATCGCTTTTGGACGCGCGCGTTCAAGCTCTGGAAGTAAGAACTCCCAATCTCGGAGTTGTCTTCTATTACCCCCGTGCTGCCACTCTGCTCACCGTTCGGGAATTGCGGATACGTGGAGAGCAACTGCGCCACTGAAGTTGTTTTGCTGGTGGAGGCGGCAGTATTGGGAAGCCCATAAAACGGATTTGTCACAGAAGCAGATAACTGCGTGATCAGGGCTTGATCTCGAACCGGAGATTGGCTGAGATACTGGCTGGGTAGCCCATTCAACTGAGTGAAAGCCACGGGCAGGTGCACGCCGTGATTACCCATGTAGACCACCTCGATTAATGTGTTCGAACCCAATTGATGCTGAATGCCGAAGTTCCAGCGCACCGCGTATGGGTTCTTCTGATTGGGATCTATGAACGATATCGACTGGCCCAGAAAAGTAGCAGCCCCAAGCGCCGATCCTACCGGCTGTTGAATGCCACTTGGGAATGGATTGCTAAGGCTGAAGCCGGAGGCCACCAAGCTGTTGCTCGTGCTGGCAACCAAAGGAGTGGTATAGCTGAAGCCTTCCTGGTTCAGAATCGGGTTCGTTGAATATTTGCCGGTAATAGCAAGCTGAGCAACCGTGATGGGCTGAACAAACATACCGAAGCCGCCGCTGATGACAGTCTTACCGCCTAAAACTGCAGGCGACCACGCGAAACCGCCGCGCGGACTGAACAGATGCGAGGTGCTGTGATACACCGCACCGTCCGTGGCACTCGGAAACGACAGGCCGCCGTTCACCGCAAAGGCGCTGGCAGGAAGCTGCGGAATGGGATGTGCCGCATAAGCCGCTTCTGCCGCCGCTGCCAGCGGAAGGGTGGCGCTTGGGTCAAAGCCGTCCACCGTGCGTCCATATTTTTCATAATAGGGACCATCGTGATCGAAGCGAATGCCCAGGTTCACTGTCAGGTTCGACTTCACGCGCCAATCGTCCTGCACGAATCCTGCCGCATAATGCTCATACCAGGCGCTGGAGGCATCTATGTCGTAGCCTCCGCCGGTAGGCAGCCCCAGCAGGAAGGACGCAAGATCCTGGCCCACCCCGACGGTTGACGACGAGGTGCTGGAGGCTCTCACAAATGTATTGCCGAAAGTGTAAGAACCTTCGGAGTTTCCATAGCTGCTGACGTTCAGGTTGTACTGCCGAACATCGAATCCAAACTTAAGTGTATGGCTGCCGTGAATTGACACGAATGATGAGTACAGTTGCAGCGACTGGGATGGCAGCAGGCTCGAACTGCTGCTTCCCAGGCTTTGGTAGTTGGTGAATGACAATACCGGAAATTGCAGGTACTCGGAGTTCGTGGCCAGGTAGGAGGGAAGTCCCACACTCGTGGGGTCGAAGCCGGCGGTAGGCGACGGGTGCGTCTCGTCCATGCGCGTGAAATTAACCCTCACATCCAGAAGATTTGTTGGGTTCAAAGTGAATATGTCGTCGATGCTGCCGCCCTGATTCCCGCGAGTGAGTAACGAGGATGTTGTGCCATTGCCGAAGTAGTCGTTCTTCACCTGTCTGTAATCGGTGTGCCGCACGTCGAAAGAAATGCGGTTGCGCTCGCTCATGTTGTAATCCAGCCGTCCCAACTCGTTGCTGTAGTTATCAACGGTGGGTGCGCTTGCCAGGAAGTTCAATGTTCCATTCGCGCCTTGTGGAGCGATATTGGGCGCAGGATACTCTTTCAGCAGAGCCAGCGCCGTGGCATTCAGTCCGCCTGAAACTAGAGTGAGGTTGTTTCCCGGGATCGCGGTGCGAGTTGTTGCTCCCGTGCTCGTGTTCAAGACGCCCGAGTAAGGGTTATACAACTGCGGCAAGCCGGCAAAATTCCCTTGGCGCTCGGCCAGCGTCGGAACACTTAGGAAAGTGGTGTTTGGCTGGCTGTCTTTCAGTCCCTCCCACGCGAAAAACCAGAAAAGTTTATTTCGTCCGTTATAGACCTTTGGGATCCAAATGGGTCCTCCAGCCGTCAGGCCGTACTGATTGTAATGAAGCACGGGAGATGGCTGTCCCTTGGCATTGCTGAACCACTGGTTTGCAGTCAGCGTGTCAGGCTGATTAAATTCATACAAAGTGCCGTGAAAAGCGTTCGTGCCGGTTTTCAACACCTGATTAATGGTTCCTCCGCCCGTATGGCCGAAAGCGGCATCGTTATCAAACGCTTTGACGCGCACCTCCTCCACAGCATCGGCCGGAGGGCTATAGGCGAGCCGGCCATCCCAGGTAGCATCGGGAGAACCGTCGATCAGTAACTCATTTACTTGCGAGGGTGTGCCGGCAATGCTCCAGCCGGCAGCAGCGCCAAGATCAAAGGGATGAATAAGGCCCGGTTGACCGGTTGCGATAACGCCGATAGAAAGAGACGCCAAGGCCAGCGGTGTCCTGCCGTTTAGCGGAAGATCTTCCACTTCCCGTTCGGTGATGGCTTGTCCCACCGTCGAATTCTCGGAGTTGATGATGGGAGCATCGGCACTGACCGACACCGTTTGTACCGCATCTCCGATTTGGAGGGGAATATCGATCACAGGATGGTCTCCGGCCCCGACATGCACCTCTTTCCGGACGAAGCGCTTAAATCCGTGGGCCTGGACATCGATGTCGTAGTCGCCTGGCGCCAGGAACGGAGCCGTATATTCGCCGGTGGCATTGGATGTGGTCGCCAGCTTGGTTCCCGTATGTGCTTCTGTGATCGTAATCTGGGCGTTCGCAATGGGAGCACTCGCTGGATCCAAAATCAGTCCACTGATGGTGCCCCGGAACTCTTGCGAGAGCAGTCCAAAGGGAACGAGAAACAGGGCTGCGACGAAAGCGCGAGTCAAAAAACAAGACTTCATGGTCTGCCTAACCTCTTGATTAAATCTGCCGAAAACCTGCGGTTCTAACTCGCTGCTTGAAAGCGAATTTCAACCGTGAAACCATTAACGGCTAGTGCAAAGATAATGTCAATGCTGTATGACAAAACCATTTGTTTAGAAAATCAGAACATAAGTTGCTGCGGCTGCCGTTAACTCCGCCTCGAGCGAGTGACATTCAGCTCAACTTTATTTTCTTCAAATGCCTCAACTACTTGCCCCGATTTTCCGAGTTCGCCCGAACGCCCGCTCTGGCAACCTGACCGCGTAAGGAGACTTCTATGTCTACACAAGCGCAAATCGATGCAAACCGCGCCAACGCGCAAAAATCTACGGGTCCTGTTTCGGATCTCGGTAAGGCCATCACGTCGCAGAACCGGGCCACTCACTTACTCAGCCAGTACGCCACGTTTGTGGTGCTCTCGCACGAGGACCCAGATCTGTTTCTGGAACTCACCGGCACTCTCATGACGCAGTTTGGCGTCACTCCGAACCAGCCAGACGAACACGCCATCGTCACACGCATGGCTCAGCACGAATGGATGCGCCGCCGCGCGCTCGAATATCAGGACTGGATCTTCAATGACGACCGAGTCGATCAACGCATCGATCGGATGAAGCTCTTCATGCGCTACGAATCGCAGCATGAACGCGCCTACAACTCCTGCTTCAACCAGTTGCTAAAGCTAAGAGCCGAAAAGAGATCCGCCAAAATTGGCTTCGAACGGGAAACGCAGCTTTGCCAGCAGGTGGAAGAACGTAAACAACGCCACGAAACAGTGCAAAAAGCCCGTCAGGTAGACATCGAATGCAAGATCGTCCGCACATTGCGTACGTCAGCTAACAATCCGGAGGCTTTGGACCTCGCCAGGAAGGTCCAAACGCGGTTCCAAGCCGCCTAAAACCTGTCGAACATCAAATGCATCACCACGGCAGCACCACAACTGCGCCCATACATCGTACGGCTGTATACCGCCGCGCGATATACTTATAAAGATGGCTCCTCTTAGTCCTCAAGCCTTTCATATTCTGGTCGCATTAGCGGAACGCGATCAGCACGGTTACGGAATCATGCTCGATGTTGCCGATCGAACCGGTGGCAAACTGCGCTTAAGCCCGGGCACCCTCTACGGCTCCATCAAACGTCTGTTGGAGGACGGTCTGATTGTGGAGCTGAACGAAAAGCAGCGGCCAAAACAGGGACGCGACATGGAGCGCCGGCGCTACTACCGCCTGACACCGCTCGGTAGAAAGACCGCCATGCAGGAAGTAGCGCGCATGACTGAATTATTGGAACAAGCGAGGGCGCATGGACTCGTCGCAAAGACAAACTAAACTCTTCCGAGCGCTGCTCCATTGCTACCCAGCCGAGTTCCGGCAGGAGTACGGAGCCGAGATGGAACAACTTTTTGCCGACCGCCTCCAAACCGAGTCGCGCTGGCTGCTCTGGCTCGAATCCCTGGCTGATGTAGCATCAACCGCGCCCCGCGAGCACTGGCAAATTCTGCTATCCGATTTGAAATACGGCGCTCGCGCACTGGCCGCCGCGCCAGGATTCACCACCATCGCTCTGTTGGTGATTGCTCTAGGTATCGGCGCTACCGTCTCCATCTTCAGCCTGGTCAATGCGGTGCTGCTGCGCTCACTACCCTATGGGCATCCCAATGAACTCGTTTACCTCTGGAGTCCCAATTCAAATTTCAAGGGCGTACCTGACGAACTAGGGCCGAACCTTCCCGATTTCTATGCTTGGCAACGATCAAGCCATAGTTTCTCGGAGATGGCTATGTTCGGTCCCCATGCTGTCAGCCTGGTACGCAACGGTTCCTCCAGGCGGCTCGGCGCAGTTTTTGTGACCGGTACTTTCTTTCAAACCCTGCAAGCCGTGCCGGCACTCGGCCGCACAATTCAAGCGGCTGACGATCAGCCTGGACAAGACGGAGTGGCCGTCATCAGTGATGCGCTTGCGCGCTCGGAGTTCGGAGGAACTACAGCGGCTCTCGGCAAAACCATTCAGTGCAACCGCCAGACTTACACCATAGTGGGCATCATGCCGAAGGATTTCGGCTATCCATTTGCAGGCGACGTCCCCTATGAGAACACCGGCTTTCAGCAAACCGACATTTGGTTGCCTGCCGCCTACAAACCCGACCAAAAATCAAATCGAACCAACTTTTACGACGCCGACGCCATCGCTAGGTTGAAGCCCGGCGTTTCAGCACACGCCGCCGAGGCTGAGTTAGTGTCCATCCAACGAGGTCTCGACCATCTCTATCCACCCACGTGGCGAGGCTTCACTGCGCAGGTGCGGCCCCTGGTCGAAACCATAATCGGACCCGTTGAAAAGATGCTTTGGCTGCTGTTAGGCGCGGTAGGAATCGTGTTGCTGGTAGCCATCAGCAACATGGCGAACCTTCTGCTAGCCCGCGCTTCGGCGCGCGCGCACGAACTGGGCATTCGAACCGCGCTGGGCGCAGCGCGCAGCCGCATCATTCGCCAGTTGCTCACCGAGTCGATCCTGCTCAGCGGCATCGGAGGTTTTATCGGCATTGCGCTCGCCTACGCTGCGGTACGTTTGTTGACCCTGATGAATCCCGGCAACATCCCAAGGTTCGATGGCGCCCGCGTCGACGGTCGCGTTCTGCTAGTGGCGGTGTTTCTCTCGCTCGCTACAGGCGTCATATCGGGCTTGGCGCCCGCCATCGCGGCCTCAAAAACCAGCATCACAAATTTATTGCGCAAGGGCGGCAGTCGCACCGGCGGCACTTCCAACAAATGGCGTTTCGCACTCATTGTTTTGGAGGTGGCGCTGTCTGTCATCCTCCTTACCGGCTCCGGCTTGCTGATTCGCAGCTATCTTGAACTGGCGCGAGTTGCGCCCGGTTTTTCCACATCAACACTTACTTTTAAAGTGCCCTTGGACGATCGTTACAATACCCGCCCAGCACGCACCGCATTTCTTAAACGCTATCTGGAAGCTCTGCGCAGCGTGCCTGGGGTTCGCTACGCCGGCGCATCGACTTCACTTCCGTTAAGCGGTTCGGAGTCGGTTACATTTGCCAACATTCGCGGCTTCGGAGTGTCCAAGGAGATGCTGGAGATCCGCAGTATTACACCCGACTATCGCAAAGCGCTCGGCACTCCGCTGCTGCTCGGCCGCGATTTCAAGCCTACCGATGTGAACTCTAAAGTGCCGCTAATGATCGTAAACCAGAGCTTCGTGGACAAGTTCTTTCAAGGTCGTGATCCGCTTGGCGGTCAGGTGAGCATCGGCATTGGCGATTTCTCGAAGGCTTCCTGGTCCACGATAATCGGCGTTGTGGGCAATATTCGCCACAACAAGCTGGAAGAAGATAGCCAGCCCCAGATGTTCCAACCCATTGAAAGCGAGGACGGCTTCGCCATCCAGTGCTCTGGTCCGGTTGAACCAGTTGTGCAGGCTGCGCGAGCGCTCCTTCGGTCCATGGATCCGGCGCTAGCGCTAGATAGCGTGCGCACCATGCGCGAACGAGTGGACGAAAGCAACGGCCGCCGTCGCTTCCAGACTGGCCTACTGACGGGCTTCGCTGCAATTGCAGTAGTCATGGCTCTGGCCGGACTCTATGGACTTATGAGCTACTCAGTGAAGCAGAGGAAATCCGAGATGGGAATCCGGCTGGCAGTTGGTTCCTCCCGCGCGGGTGTCGTGCGTCTCATCCTGGGGCAGGGAATGCGCCTTACCGCTTGCGGTTTGCTCATTGGCTTAGCAGGCGCCTATCTCCTAAGCAGCCTCGTGAAATCGTGGCTGTTCGAAGTAACCGCGCTCGATCCGCTTACATTCCTCTCAGTGCCGCTGCTGGTTCTGGCCGTCGCTTGTGCCGCCTGCGTCATTCCAGCCTGGAACGCGGCGTGCATCGATCCCATTGAGGCACTCCGCGAATGAAGCCCTCATTCGGTCCTGACACCTCTTCTTCCCACAACCGGGCCGCCCCTCGGGGACACTCCGGGCTGGTTCCCATTCACCACCCAAGTCCGAACCGCAGGCGTGTCCCCATCCCGAAAAGCCCAGAAATCCCCGTGCTCGTCCAACCGAAAAGCCGTCGGGGACACTCCGGGCTAGCCGTCCGACACCTACCCAAGTCCGCCAGCGCAGGCGTGTCCCCATCCCGAAAAGCCCAGAAACCGTCTTCCTCTTATAACCGTGCCCGAGATTGCCAGACGTGCACAATAGTAGCCATGGTCAATCGCATACTTCCTATCGTTCTTACCTTTATGCTCGCATCAACTCTATTCGCCCAAAGCGAAAAAATTCGCATCATAGCTTTCGGAGCCCACCCCGACGATTGCGACATCCGGGCAGCCGGCACCGCCGCACTCTGGGTAAAGATGGGCTATGCCGTGAAGTTCGTCTCCGTCACCAACGGCGATGCGGGACACCAAACCATGCATGGCGCGGAACTGGCGCGCCGCCGTCTTGCCGAGGCCAAGGAATCGGCCCGGCGGCAGGGGATTGACTATGACGTGCTGGACAATCACGATGGCGAATTGCTGCCCACGTTGGCTGTGCGCGAACAGATCATCCGCGAAATCAGAGGCTGGAAGGCCGACGTCGTGCTGTCTCCCAGGCCAAACGATTATCATCCCGACCATCGGTATACAGGCGTGTTGGTGCAGGATGCTGCCTATATGGTGGTGGTGCCTAATGTGACGCCCGACGTGCCTGCGCTGCGCAAGAACCCTGCATTCTTTTATTATCAGGACAACTTTCAACGTCCCAATCCATTCAGGCCAGATGTCGCGGTCTCGCTTGACGACGTCATCGATCAAAAGATCAACGCGCTTGATTCGCACGTTTCGCAGTTCTATGAATGGCTGCCCTGGGTAGATGGAAAGCTGAGTGATGTGCCGCACGATCCTGCTGAGCGCAAAGCCTGGCTGAAACGCACTCGCGCCGGCTCGCCTAATGAAGCCGTTCGCGCAGCGCTGGTGAAATGGTACGGGCCGGAAAAGGGCAACAGCATTAAATATGCCGAAGCGTTTGAAATCTGCGAGTACGGTGCCCACCCCGATGAGGCGCGGCTGCGGCAGTTATTTCCTATGTTGCCGTAACATCGCCTGCCATTAAGTTCTGGTTGACCGATGTCCAGGTGTATCTGCCATTGTTGAGATCGAGCACCCACACCAGGTAAAACACATTCGGCCAGGCCTCCGGTAGCGAGCCATAGTTGGTAATTGGCACTGCGGCATTAATCGCTTGCATGATATTCGGCATGATGTTGTCGTGCTCCCAGCAGATAAGCACAGTTCCGCTTAGACTGAGCACGCTCTTAACCATGTCAGCCTCGCCGCCATTGATGCTAAAGCTTGTATTGAATTTCTCGCTGCCTTGTTTGTAGTTAAGCCAAGCGGCCAGCGGCGTGACAGTCTCGCAGGGGCGCATGCTCGGTCCATCCGGATCGGCTGCATAGATAGAGTCCGGCCTTGCGATGGAGGCATTCGACGGACTCGCATTGTACGGTGCAAAGAATGCATTCAATGCTCCAGCGCGCTGCCAACCGGGTACGACCAGCGATTTTCCGCCGCCGCTTCCTCCATCCTCCAGGACATCTATCGGGTCGCCGTCTTTCGCCTTCTTGTGCGGCTTCTCCGCATGGCGAATAATCATGATCTTGCTTGGGGGTGCAGCCATGTCCGTCCATCCTTTACTGTTCCGTGTTGGCCAAGTCGCCTTCCGCCGACCAGTAGAGCGCATTAAAAAGCAACGGAAAAGTAGCGTGTGTCTGGGCCCGGTGTTGCGGCCTGATACCGAACAAAACTACCTTGCCGGGATTCATATCAATCGCCACAACGGCTGCATGGCCGCGCATCAGTTCTTCACCGCGCAGCCATCCTGACGCTTTCACTTCTTCATTGGGATAGCGTGCTACGACGCTCACTTTCTGCGAAGCAAAACCGTCGGTGATTTGGAAGAAAGGCGATTCGATATAGAAACCATAAGTCGCCGGAGCCACACCATAACCGATGGGACTGGACGTGTCTACCTGCAGGTTCACGATGGTGCCCGGAGCATAATGCTGCTCCCGTGTGGTCGTATGCTTGATGTCCTTTACCGGAAGCGGAAGCTTGTCTATCAGAAGATTAGAAGCCTCGCCAAGCGCTACTAGCGTTCCGCCGTGCTGAACGAACTCATGCAGCGCGTTCCAGCCTTCCTCTTCAATACCGCCTTTGAATTCAGGAACGATGCTCTTGAAATCCAACCCTTCCAGAATGTCTTTGGCCTTCTGGTCGGGCAGAATGATCGCGTCAAAACGTTCGCGCAGTTTGCCCGCTTTCACATCGTTGTTATGCAAAACCGTATAGGGGAACTCATACTGCTCCAGCACCCAGCGCGTCCACCCCTCATCCATATTGGCGGTAAACGATTGGTAGATCGCAATGCGCGGCCGCCGGATGGTCATTCCGAGCGACTGACTCGATCCCAGGTCAGCTTCGGTAATCGAAAAGTCGCTCACTGCCTTAGCCCAGACTTCCGGCCGCGCCTTTACCGACACAGTAGATACACCTTTCGCATTCGATTTTGAAAGCGACACCGTTGCCCCTGCCTTCAGCAGTCGATTCAGGACCAACGTATCTTCCGCGCCGTCGTAGGCGAACTTCCATCCAGCGGAATCTTTCTCCACCGCCAGCGTATACTTCGGCAGCTTGTTTAAGGGCTCCAACACCAAGTCCTTTGGCAGCGGAGTTTTCGCGTAGGGCGTATCTACGCCGAACTGCATACCGAGTGACCAAGCCGATACGTCGTAAGGAGCCTCGGCCGGAGCGCCGGGCGCTCGCCGCACTTCCGGATAAGTCTGCCGCTCCAGCAGATCTTTTACGTAACGCCCATAGACCTGGTTGAAAGGCACTACAAAAGTTCCGGCTGCGTACTGCTTCCCGTCCTGTTCAAACGCTTTTCCGGCACGATAAACCTCGACACCGGCTATTCGCAGCTTGTCCACCAGTTGCACCGCTTCGTTTGGATCATGCTGGCCCACCGTTGGAATGATGGCAGCAAAGGTCTTCTCTCTCCCGCCGCCGATTTCGCCCTTCTCACCAGCCTGGATGGTGTGCAGGTTGACGTCGTAGATCTCCTTCAGCAGCGTGGCGCGATTGTTCGCCGCCGCATCCAGCAACGCATAAGTCGCTGTCAGTTCGTAATCGACAATGTCGCCCAGCGTCCACCTTCCGCCCAGCCAGGGACGCGGATATTCTGTTCTGGAATTAATGTCACGCGGCGCAGGCAGTGGATCGTTCGGATGATCCATCGCTCGTTGCCGCTCCCTCTCGCCTTCCTCGCGCATGTTGCCTGCGGGTTGCGCGGCTCTCGATGGATCGGCCTTCTGCTGTTCAATTGGAGTAGCGATTCGCGCGCTTGCCACTTCCGTCAGTAGACCCACCTGGTTATGCCACCAACCCGTCCATGCCATGGCTCCCGGCCAGAAATTCGTATAGGTGGAGTTATAGATGATGCCCGTTTTTCCCTCCGCCTCCAAAGCGGCGGCTTGCTGCTGTCCATAGATGGTATTCAACCGATAAATCAACGGATCGACATTCGGATTTATTGGATCGGTAGCGGGCATAGTGAAGATGCGCGCACCGGCACTGCCCATCTGATGCTCATCCAGCCATATCTGCGGAAACCAATCGTGCCAGAGAATCTCGGCCGCCATCCTGCTCTCCTTCTGTGAGAACAGATATTCGTCGCGATTGTCGTCGTGACCGACATAAGGATGCCAGAGTTTGGGCAGCGGACTGGCTTCATACGGCGTGCCGAGATATTTGTTGTACCAATCCGTCACCATGATCTGACCATCCGGGTTCAGCGACGGAACCAGCAGAAAGATAACGTTGTCGAGTATATTTTTCACGCGCGGCGAATCGCTGGTTGCCAGTTCGTAGGCAAGCTCAACCACCATCTGTGACGAACCAATCTCGGTGGAGTGGATATTGTTGGTAATCAGCACCACGCTCTTGCCTGAATTCATGATTTCGTCTCGCTCGGAGTCACTGGGGGCGCCATTCTGAAAATAGAGCTTGCGTGCCAGCGATTTCAGGTGATCAAGGTTCTTCATGTTCGCGCCGGAACTAATCTCCAGCAGCAGAAACGGATTGCCCGACGTAGTTGGTCCCATATTTCGCACCCGGATGCGATCCGTCTGCCCCGCTACAGCATTGAGGTACTCGACAATTTTGTCGTAGCGCGCCAGTTTCTTGTCGGTCCCCATCTTGAAACCGAAGAACTGTTCCGGTGTCGGCACAGCCGCACAAGCCAGCGCGGCACAGAAACAGAGTGATATTAGCGATCTAAATAGGAGGTTGATCACAGTTTTAATCCTTAGCGGAGGGTATCATGTCCGGGTGAATCTTGCTGTCAATCCGCCCGTTCTGCCGATGCTCGCCAAGCGTGTTGAAGAAATACCCTCCGGCGATGGCTGGATTTTTGAGCCTAAATGGGATGGATTCCGCGCACTCATCTTTCGCGATGGCGACGAAATCTTCATTCAGAGTCGCGATGAGAAGACGCTGAATCGATACTTCCCTGATCTGTTGGATCCTCTGCGCGCGGCGTTACCCGCGCGCTGCGTACTGGATGGCGAGATTGTGATAGTCAAAGACAGCGGGCTTGATTTCGACGAACTGCAACTCAGGCTTCATCCAGCGGCCTCGCGAGTGCGCCTGCTTGCACAGCAAAATCCCGCTTCGGTGGTGTTTTTCGATTTACTTTGTCATGACGACCGCGACCTCCGCACCGAACCTTTCCGCCTGCGGCGACAATTGCTGAAAGACTTGCTCCAATCCGCCGCGCCACCGATTCATTTAACACCCGCTACTTCTGATAGAGCCGTCGCGATGGATTGGTTTAGCCGCTTTGAAGGCGCTGGACTGGATGGCGTGATGGCCAAACTGTCGGACGGCATTTATGAGCCGAACAAGCGAACCATGTTCAAAGTGAAGCACGAGCGCGACTGCGATTGTGTTGCAGCCGGCTTTCGCTGGCATAAAGATGGAGCGGGCGGCGTCGGTTCCTTGCTGCTCGGTCTATATGACGATGCGGGGACATTGCAGCATGTGGGTGTTTGCTCAAGCTTCTCCGCTCCCATGCGGCATGAATTGGCAGAGTTTTTGACACCCTACCGTGAGAACGCCCTTGAGGATCATCCATGGAAGCATTCGCTTCAAAGCGGGCAACGCCAGCCTGGAGCGCAAAGCCGCTGGAGCCAGGGCAAAGAGCTTTCGTGGGAGCCGCTAAGGCCTGAGTTGGTTGTCGAAGTTACTTACGATCACATGCAGCGCGATCGTTTTCGTCACATCGCGCAATTTCGGAGGTGGCGTCATGACAAAAGCCCGGCTGCGTGCACCTATGCACAGCTCGAAGTAGTTCCGCCGCACGAACTGCTAGAGATTTTTGGCCTTTCTCGTTGAAGCTTTTGGTTTCTCATCGGGATCGGGCGTCGATTGAGCCGGCCGTAGTTCCTCCGGAACGTTCTTCAAGTTGACTCGAATGCGCGTCCAGGTTGACGATCGTCCGCGCATGGAATCCACCAACACATCGTCCACTGCCAAATGACTCGCCGCTTCAGCATGCTTGTCCTTCCATCGCCCTAGGCCTGCCAACGCCAAATCTTTATTCGGCGAATTAGCGATTATCAGCAGCGGCGCTTTAGCGCGTGACGGTGCAACTCGCTTGCCTTCGCCTCCCATTTTGCGGAAGTGAGGCGGCCACGGCGCATCACCTAAGCCCGCTGCCTCATCTTTATCCGCAAGTTCCAGCAGGCGCTCCAATGAGCCGGCAAACTCGTCCATGCGCGCATGCGGATCGCCGATTTTCGCGAAACGCCCGGGGACGGTGAGGATCGTAAAATCGGCGGGATCACATTCTGAAACCTCATCCCACTGCAGCGGCGTCGAGACGCGCGCATCCGGCAGCGGACGCACCGAGTAAGCCGAACAAGTTGTCCGGTCTTTGGCGTTCTGGTTGTAATCAAGAAACACGCCGTGACGTTCTTCTTTCCACCATTTCGAACTGGCGATGGCGGGCGCCCTCCTCTCTATCGCTCGCGATAACGCCAGAGCTGCGCGGCGTACCTGCGTGAATGTCCAGCGTGGTTCAATCCGCACATTAATATGTATGCCGCGTGAGCCGCTGGTCTTCGGCCAGCCTCGCATTCCCATCTCCTCCAGGAACGCATTCACTTCCAGCGCGACATTACAAACATCTATCCAACTAACTCCGGGACCTGGATCGAGATCGATACGCAACTCGTCAGGACGCTCCAGGTTTGCCGCACGCACAGCATGGGGATGTAACTCAATGCAACCCAGATTGACGATCCAGGCCAGTCCAGCCGCGTCATCAACAACCAATTCTTCCGCGGTTCGGCCCGATGGAAAAGACAGCGTGACCGTCCGCAGCCAAGCAGGGCGTTCTGTGGGAGCACGCTTCTGATAGAACGCTTCCTGTTCTGCGCCGTTAACGAATCGTTTCAAAACCAGCGGACGGTCGCGAATGCCATTCAGAGCGCCGGGCGCTATAGAAAGGTAGTAGCGCACCAGATCAAGCTTGGATATCTTCGTCACTTTCGAAAAGTAGAGCTTGCCCGGATTACTTACCTGCACCTCTCGGCCATCTATCGTCAGCGCCTCCGCAGCTTCGCTTTTCGCCATAACGAACAGCCTACACCGGAAGTCCGTGGCAAAGCTCGCAGTAACATAGCGGTTGAGTGACCCATTTCCTGTTCGGACTGCTGCTAGCCTTCGTTCCATTACTGTCAGGGTCGCCGCAGCAAGGCAAACTCGATTCGGCGTTTGATGACGTTCCTTTTGACCAGTGGATGACTGAACGCGCGCAAAGCTCGTTACGTCTCGCAGTGAACGTTTCTCATCCTGAATTGACGTTTCACCAGCGGCTGGAAGCCAGCGTTCAAATCGAAGTGGATGGCAAAGACCTGGAAAACCGCCGCCGCGGTGAACTGATTTTCTATGTTCAAATCACTGCCCGTGACGGCAGCCGCTATCAGAACCACGGCAGCCTTGATCTGACCAAGCTGGATCAAAACGTCAAAGCCGCCACCATTCAATACTCCTATCGCGCGTTTTTCCTGCCCGGCGATTACAGTTTGGCTATCGCCATAGTGGATTCTGTGAGCAAAGAGCGGACTATTAGCCAGGGCCACTTCCGCATTGCTTCGCTACCGCAAGACACTTTTGCCGCAGAGTGGCGCCATCTGCCGCCAGTTGAGTTTATAGGCGCAGCTGAATCTCCCGATAGCTGGTATCTTCCCGGCGTCAAAGGACGGCTTGAGTGGGCCGGTTCCGTAGAAAAGCCCGCGCGTCTGAATATCATTCTGACAATTGCTCCTTCAGTGACTCTTCCGGGTACCCGCGCGACGCCAAGCGGAGGCCTTCCCGCTCTTATACCAACTCTTAAAGTGATCTCGCACCCGGCCTCGCCGGATCTATCGGAGAACCTGGAGGTTCTCGACATTGCGCGCCACCGAGCCGTATTCAAGCAAGAAGATATGCATAGTCTCGATTGGCGAGGTCTGAAAAGTTCGCTGGGAGAAGCCAACACCGTCTCTATAGATGTAGGGTCACTCGCCGACAGCCATCACGACGCGCAGTTCTTTGTTTCCGAAGTGCGGCGCCTGCTAAGAGACTCGCCGCAGCCGTGCGAACTGGTTGTGCTCAGCACAGCGATTGCCTTCGCATCCGGAGAGGATCTGGAGCCGATCTCGCTGGAAGCTATGCCGCCTTGCAAAGTAACCTATATTCGCTATCATGGTCAGCTGCCAGTGGTCAACATGTTCGGCAGGCCCCAAGGCGGAGGGCGCTTCGGTCGCGGGGGACGTATGGACGGTCCGATGGCGCGCCCACGCTCAATTCCTGAGCCCGTCGATAAATTAGCCGCCACGCTGAAGCCGCTGAACCCGAAAGTGATAGATGTCGATTCGCCCGAGGAAATGAATCACGCGCTCAGCGAAATTCAGAAGCGGTTTTGACTCACGGCAGCGGTCCCCACACCGAGCCATACTCTTCCAATGCCACGCGAACCAGTTGGCTCCGCGTTCGCACACCAGTTTTGAGAAATAACTGCTGCAAAGCGGATTTGACGGAGGCCTCCGAAATCGCCAGCTTGGCCCCGATTTCTTTATTGCTCCAGCCCGAGAACACGCCTCGCAGCACATGCCGCTCACGATCGGACAGTTCATTGCGGCGCACATCGACGGCCTGATCGTTCACTGCCTCCATCAGAGTGCGAAGACAATTCTGGTCTATCCATGTCTCGCCTGCCATCACTTTTTGAATAGCTTCAAGTAACAGTTCTGGCGAACTGCTCTTCAGAAAAATGCCGCAAACGCCATGTCCCAGCGCGCGTATGTAATCTGCATCCGCCATTCCGGCAGTGACAATGAAAATACGGCCACGGTATTTCGCTTCCCTGGCTGCGCGAATAAAATCGAAGCCAGTCTCGCGGTTGCCCAAGTCATAATCCAGCAGAGCCAAATCGACCCTATGCTCGGCCAGCGCCTTCAACGCCTCAGGCGTCGTCGAACATTGAGCAACGACATGAAACGCTGAGTTGGTATCAAGCAGACGGCTCAGCATAACGCGAAAAAGCGTATGGTCGTCCAGCAGCAGCAGTTGAATGACGCTTTCGCCGCTCATGGCAGAGCAGCTTCCTGATGCTGATGAAGCTTGCTTCGCTGCGCCGCTATGGCAAGAATGACTGTGAAACAGCTTCCGTTTGCTTGTGGTTCGTATTCAATATCGCCCTGAAAGGCACGGACAAAAGTACGCGAAAGGTAGAGGCCCAGACCGGTATCTTGCGCGCCTCTTTGAAATGGTGCGAAAAGCCGCTCGGGATTGGCGACGCCGGGCCCGCTATCCAGAAAGCGTATGGCAACGCCATTTGCCTGAGAAGATGCGCGAACGGTGAAGCGCCTGTCAGCCTGCGACTCCAAAGCGCGCTGACTGTTCTTGGCAACGTTCAGAAACGCCTGCAGCAGGGTCTGACGGTTAGCCCACACGCGCGGCAGCGACTCCGGGTAGTCCCAGCGGATTTCAATCTCGGACTCCTGAAACGACGGTTCGATAATGATGCGCAACTCCTCCAAAGCCGAGAGCACGTCGAGACTTTCCGCCAGCGGGCGCGTTGTCTGACGAAGCTCAAGCCCGGCCATCGTCTCCAATCCGCTCACCAGCGTGCCAAGTGCATTGAAATCCTCGTCGGCGGGCAGCCTGGCGTCCCGTGCCAGCTTCGAATGCACCACCGCGATTGCGCCACAAATATTTCTTATTTCATGGCACAATGCCCCTACCAGCACTTTCGAACTACTTAGAATCTGTTGCAGGTTGAACTCAGCCCTGTCGCGCAATTCCTCCGATGCATCAAACACAACGGCCGCCAACCGCGGGCCCGACATGGTCTGATACGTCGAGAACCAGATATGCGCCAGAAATACCTCGCCGTCCTGGCGGCGCGCGTGGCATTCCATCTCAGTATGAAAGAAGGGCGCGTTCTGAGCCGATGGAACGCTTTTGAGAGCGGGAATAAAAAGCCCTATAGGCTGGCCCTTCAGCTGGTTCTGGGGCACTCCCAGCAGGCGATGCGTTGATTCATTGGCCAGTTGCACGGTGCCATCCGCGTCCAGCGTGAATATCGACGCCGGGCTGCTTGAGATAAGCGAGTCCATCTGCTCTTCGGTGTGTCTGCGCGCAGCGGCCTCCTTCTCCATTTCCTCAAAGTGTTGTTCCGCCTCACGACGACTGCGAGCGGTGGCGAAGCCATAAAGGCCCG
The DNA here is from genome assembly GCA_003163855.1 of Bryobacterales bacterium. GTDB lineage: Bacteria > Acidobacteriota > Terriglobia > Bryobacterales > Bryobacteraceae > Bog-105. The sequence goes on from PLRJ01000202.1 coordinate 36,464, forward strand.
ACCCGAAGCAGGCGACGAATGTGAGAACCAGGCGCGAGACTCCTACAGTCGCCGACCAGGGAAAGGGATCGAATGCCTCCGTAAGCACCGTGCACAGCGCCGCCACACCCGCCGTTTGCAGGCGCGACAGGCAACTGCCTATCATCAGCATCGGAAACAGATAAAGAAATCCGAACGAGATATTCTCCTCAAAATACCAATCAACGAGTGCAATAACCGCGATAAATGCCGCTGCCCACAGCAGCATGGCTTTGCGGCTGCCTTGTAGAAAACGCGGGAGAAAATACTCTTGCATCCAGTTCTGATCCAAATGTAGCTGTTTGTAACTATTCCGCTGCATGCCGGTTACAGCTTCCAATTCATTGTCGATGACAAAAATCCCCCCAGTATCTGTTTGACCGAAAGATATAGCCGTAAGATTTACCATTGGCTCTTCACCCCGGCTAAGGGTCTATGTACACTGAAGAGTCGTTAGTTTATACCCCGTGCGACTTCTTCCTCTGTGCCGAGCAGGCGCTCCCGTCAGCGCTCAAAAAAGCGGCGCGAAAACAAGTAATTGATATTGAATCATGACCAGTGACGATGGATTCCGCCTGCCGCTTGCACGTTGCCGGCAGACTACGTTTTGGGTAATCGCACTTGCCCTGTCTGCCGCGACTCAGCTAGCGGGGCAGCAACCGCCTGCGCAGGAAACGTACACATGGGAGCAGCTTCGCGACAAGTTCAGGCAGACGAATCCAACGCTGTTGGCAGATCAGGTCAATATTGACGAATCGCGTGCGCAGGAAATCACCGCGTATCTAAGACCCAATCCGAATATTTCTCTCGGGGCTGATCAGTTTACAGTCTTCAAGACCCCCAATACGCCTTATCGGCCCCTCGCGGGTGTCGATGAGAACGGCGGCATCAGTTATTTGCACGAGCGCGAGCATAAGCGAGAACTCCGCAGGCAGAGCGCTCAGCAGGGCACTACCATTGCTACCAATACACACGCCGACCTGGAAAGAAACTTATTGTTCACCCTTCGCAACGCCTTCAACAATGCGCTGCAGGCCAAAGCCTTTTTCGATATAGCGAAACAAAATCTTGAGTATTGGGATAAAGAAATCGGCATTTACAAGGAACGATACCGCGTGGGCGACATGGCCAAGGTCGACTACGAACGCATCGCTCTGCAGCGCGCGCAGTACCAGTCGGACTATGTGACCTCGCAGGTGAATCTGCGCACAGCAAAAATTGCGCTGCTGATGCTGTTGAACGATCGCACTCCAGTCGAAAAATTCGATGTCACCGGACCCTATGAATTTCACGATCAACTGATGGCATTGGAAGAATTCCGCCAGCTCGCCCTGGCGGGCCGCCCCGATCTGAAAGCGGCGCTTGAGACCTATAACCAAGCACAGACGAACTACAAATTGGCGATCGCTAATGGTTCGTCCGACCCCACCTTCAGTTTTGATATCGGCCGCAATCCACCCTTGCCAAGCTACATTGGCTTTGGCGTCAGCTTTGATTTGCGTATTTTCGACAAGAATCAAGGAGAGAAGCTGCGCACCAAGCTGGATATCGACAAGACCAACAAGGCGCGGATAGCGGCCGAGGCCCAGGTGTTCAGTGATGTGGACACAGCGTATGCCACCATCCAGAGCACGATCGAACTTTTGCGGCCTTACAAGGACCAATACATGCCGCAAGCGGCCGAAGTACGAGACATTGTGAATTTTTCATTTCAGCACGGCGCGGCATCCCTGCTGGATTTTCTCGACGCCCAAAAGGCTTATCGTGACACGCAGTTGGCCTACGTCAATCTGATCGACTCCTATCTAACTGCCGCAAGCCAGTTGAACCTGGCCGTCGGGCGCGAGGTGATTCAATGATGCGGCATTTCTTTTCGATCGTTATTACAGGAGCGCTCGTTCTGTTGACTAGTTGCGCGAAGAAGACTGAAGGTGGTGGGGACACTGCGCCTCCGAGCCTGAAAACGCAAACGACTGGAGATATGAGCTTGGTTCAAGTGGACAAGCCCGATCAGTTCCCCTTAGTACCGGCATCCGTCTACAATGCGCACGCCGAACTCGATGTGACAGGAACAGTAACTCCTGATGTGTCTCGTGAAATTCCGGTTATCTCACTGGCCAGCGGCCGCGTGGTGGACATCAAAGCCAAGTTGTACGACAACGTTCATAAAGGCCAGTTGCTGCTGCGAGTTCAAAGCCCGGACAGCACAGCGGCCTTCGATACCTACCAGAAAGCGGTAAACGACGAGCGCTTGAACTCCCGGCTGTACGAACGCGCCAAAGAGTTATATGACAAGGGTGCATTCTCATTGAGCATGCTTGACCAGGCCGAAGATACCGAGAAGAATTCGCAAGCAGATTTGGCGGCTGCTGCCCAGGCGCTTGAAACGTTGGGAGTTGACAAAAACCACCCTTCCCCTATCGTGACCGTCTATGCGCCTATCTCGGGCGTCATTATTCAGCAAAACGTCACTCAAGCCGCGGCTGCGGGTGTCACCTTCTCGGGTTCCTCTACTGCGTTTGTTATCGCCGATATTTCCGAGGTCTGGGTTCTTTGTGACGTCTATGAGAACGACATCCCTAAAATCGCTCTAGGTCAAGAGGCAAGAATCAAGCTGAACTCGGATCCGAATCGGATACTGACAGGCCATATCTCTGACATCGGTCCGATCCTCGATCCGTCAACCCGAACGGCAAAAGTAAGGATACAAGTGCCGAACGCAGGTGAACTGAAGCTGGGTATGTTTGTGACGGCCGTTTTATTCAGCCGCCAGGAAGATCACTATGCTATGGTTCCGTCCGCCTCCGTCTTGCATTTGCATGATCGCGAGTGGGTGTTTGAACCAGCGGGAGATAACAAGTTCCGCCGCGTGGAAGTGAAGGCGGGAGAGATTGTAGGCAATAACCAGGTGATTCTCAGCGGTGTTCAGAGTGGGCAGCAAGTTGTTTCCAACGTACTGCAGCTTGAGGCGACGCTGGAGGCCCAATGATCAAGTCGATCGTTAATTTTGGCCTTGCCAACCCATTGATCATCGTCGGCCTGGCCGTCCTGATGTTTGCCTGGGGCTATATTTCGTTTACGAATTTGCCTATCGATGCCTATCCCGATGTCGCGAATAACTACGTGAACATCATCACGCAATGGCCGGGTCATTCGGCGGAGGACATTGAACAGCAAATCACCGTTCCTTCGGAGATTCAGATGGCTGGCATTCCGCACCTGACAAACCTTCGGTCGTTCTCACTGGCAGGCATTTCGAGCATCATGATGATCTTCGACGACGATTCCGTGAACGACTGGAATCGCGAGCACGTGCTGGAAAGAATGTCGAATATTTCTCTCCCGGCAGGATTGACTCCCCAACTGCAGACTGACTGGAGTCCGGTAGGTCAGATCTACTGGTACACCATCGAAAGCAAGAACCCCGAGTACGATTCCATGGGGATAAAGACACTGGAAGATTGGACTCTGGAGAAGCAGTACAAGAGTGTTCCCCACGTTGTGGACGTCGCCAGTTTCGGAGGAATCACCAAGGAATATCAGATACGGCTTGATCCTAACAGGTTGATTGACTACGGTCTGAACATCGCCCAGGTGGAAAGCCAGCTCGCCAATAACAATGCTAATGCCGGCGGCAGTTTCATCCAAACAGGTCCGCAGCAGATCAACGTGCAAGCTCAAGGCCTGTATAAGAATGTTCAGGATATTGAGAGTACCGTGGTGGCCACGGTGAACGGCACGCCCGTTCGGATAAAGGATATCGCGGTAGTAGAACAGGGCCCTAAAATCCGTCTTGGTCAAGTCAGTAAGGCCTATCGCGATCCGAAAACAAACAAGATCATAGACAATCCGGATACGGTGGAAGGCGTCCTTCTGCTGCAGAAAGGCGACGATGCCGATCCGGCTCTAAAAGGTATTGAAGAGAAGACAAAGCAGCTGAACGACGAAATCCTACCCAAAGGCGTGAAGGTTGTCCCTTTTTTAGACCGATCTGACCTGGTTCACTTTACAACTCATACCGTACTGCATAACCTGACGGAGGGAATTGTCCTTGTCGTCATTATTCTTTTTATATTTCTAGGTAATGTTCGTGGCGCCTTTATAGTGGCCTGCAGTATTCCCTTCGCCTTATTGTTTGCGGCGACCTGCCTGAACCTCAATCACATTCCGGCGAACCTCTTATCACTCGGCTCGCTTGATTTCGGCATGGTCGTAGATGGTTCGGTCGTGATGATTGAAAACATCGTCCGTCATATCGGCATGGTTGACAGTAGCCGTACTCCGCTACAAAAGATCCGCGATGCTGCCCAAGAGGTGCAGCGGCCGGTCTTCTTTGCCGTAACAATTATCATCACGGCGTATCTTCCGATCTATACGCTGCAGTCGGTGGAAGGACGCCTGTTCAAGCCGATGGCATGGACGGTAGGTTTCGCACTCGCCGGATCATTGATTTTTTCTATCGTTATCGCGCCCGTTATGGCCAGCCTCTTCTTCCGCAAGGGTGCCAAAGAGTGGGAAAATCCATTGATGCACTGGCTGACCAAGCACTATCGCACGCTGGTGAGCTGGGCTATCGATAAGCGCTTGCTGACCGCTAGCGTTGGGCTGGCTGCTGTCGCGCTAACTTTGTTTCTGGCGCTTAGCGGAGTTATCGGCTCTGAGTTTCTCCCGCATTTGGATGAGGGAGCCATCTGGGCACGTGGCACTCTCGCTCCGTCCACCGGGCCGGATGAAAGCAGACGCATTTCAACTCATGCGCGGCTTATTCTCGCCTCTTTTCCTGAGGTGACTGAAGTGGTCAGTCAGATTGGCCGTCCAGACGACGGAACCGATGCTACCGGCTTTTTCAACACCGAGTATTTCGTCAACCTGAAGCCGAAAGAAGAGTGGCGGCCGGCATTTAATCAGCAAAAGGACTCGCTGATCGCCGCTATGGATAAGGAACTCGAGAAGACGCCGGGTGTTATCTGGGGTTTCTCGCAGCCTATTGCAGACAACATGGAAGAGGCTGTTTCGGGCGTCAAGGGCGAGTTGTCAGTGAAGATTTACGGCGACGACCTCCGAACGCTGGAGACCAAGGGCGATGAAGTAGTCGACGTGATGAGCAAAATTCCCGGGGTAGCGGATCTGGGTCTTTTCCGCATCATCGGGCAACCGAATCTCACTTTTGTGGTGGACCGGCCCGCCTGCGCTCGCTACCAGATAAATGTGTCCGATGTGCAGGACGCTATCCAAACAGCCGTAGGCGGCAATGCTGTCACCCAGTTGCTTCAAGGCGAAGCCCGTTTCGATACTGTGCTCCGTTACCAGGAAAAGTATCGCGACACCAAGGAAGCGATTGCCAATGTACGCTTGCTTTCGCCCTCGGGTGAACGTGTCTCCCTGGCCCAATTGACCAAAGAGCAGACTCTTGACGGAGCGGAAGAAATTTACCGCGAAGCAGAGTCACGCTACATTGCCATCAAGTACAGCGTGCGCGGCCGCGATCTGGGCAGTACCGTCGAAGAAGCAATCAGGAAAGTGCACGATCAGGTGAAACTGCCCACCGGCTACCATACCGATTGGGCCGGCGAATACAAGAGCAAGCAACGCGCCGACGCTCGTTTGGCTATTGTGACGCCAATTACCATCCTCATCATTTTCCTGATCCTCTATGCCATGTTTCGATCCTTCAAGTGGGCGACTCTCATTATGCTGAACGTTCTGATGGCGCCGGTTGGAGGACTGCTTGCGCTTTACTTCACACATACCAATTTCAGCGTCTCGGCTGCCATCGGCATGCTTGCGTTATTTGGCGTGTCGGTGCAGACCGGAGTCATCATGCTGGAATACATCAATCAACTCCGCGTCCACGGCAACTCGATTAAAACGGCGGCCGTGGAGGGCGCGGTGCTAAGACTGAGGCCTATCATGATCACCAGTCTGGTTGCGACGTTGGGACTGATTCCCGCGGCGACTTCGCACGCGATTGGCTCGGATTCGCAGCGGCCTTTCGCTATCGTCATTGTGGGCGGTTTGATTGGCGCATTGACGCTAAGCGTGTTTCTGCTTCCCACGCTGTACGTTTGGATTGCGGGTGAACATGACGTGCTTCCGGCTCTGGATCCAGAATTCTAAACCCCGGCTACAATGCGGAAGTCTCGTTCTGCTCCCGACCCTAATGCCTCAAGCGCCGGTTTATAGCCGTCGCTATGGTAGGCCGCAAGAGCTTTTTCATAGCTTTCGAACTCGATGACCACCACGCGGTTCTTGATGCCGGCTTCAAAGGCTTCGACTTCATCTGCGGTACGGACCAGCGCTTTGCCGCCGCTTGCTTGTACGTGCGCTCCTGCCAGTTTTGAGTACGCCTGAAGCGCCGACGGGTCTGAGATAGACCTGTAAGCCACCACCCAATATCCTTTTTTCATTTGTTTCTCCCGTTTCCAAAGATACAATTTGCAAATTGGATCTTTACTCTTTCATGTCGCGGAGCAAATTGGGCGTTTTGGGAACGGTGTGGGAGGGTACTCCGCAATCCGCTCTGGTTGGTATAGCGGTGACGCCAAAACTCGAGGTCATCTTCGATACGGTCAGCAGTTCGCGCAAATTCCGCAATCTTATTTCTAACGCAAGTTGTTCGTTCGTCATCGGCTGGAGCGGTGAGCAGACAGTGCAGTACGAAGGGAAAGCAGAGCAGTTGTTGACACCTCAGTTAGAAAAATACTGCGAAATCTATTTCCAGGTATGGCCGGAGTGCCGGGCACACCTGGCTTGGGCCGGTATCACCTATTTTTTGGTGCGTCCTACGTGGATTCGGTACAGCGACTTTGATCAGAAGCCGGCGCTGATTAATGAATTCTCAGAGTTCTAGTAAGCTAGCAGCATGGCGAAAATCACTGGTATAGGCGGAGCGTTCCTGCGCGCGGAAGATCCGAAGGCTCTCTATGCTTGGTATTCCGAGCATCTTGGCGTCACGGCCCCCCATGGCTGTTTCGTATTTACCAAAGAAGAGCAACGGGCGTCCATTGCTGTTACCTTTTTCTCGAAGTCCTCAAAGTACTTTCCCCCTTCCCAGCCGGCGATGCTTAACTTCCAGGTTGACGATCTAAATGCGATCCTAGATAAACTTATCGCCGCGGGAGTTGAAGTCGATCCCAAACGCGACGAACACGAATATGGCCGCTTCGGCTGGTTCACCGATCCTGAGGGGAACCGGGTTGAATTGTGGCAGCCCGCTGCAGACTGAACTCCTTCCCTATGATCGCCCGCTATACAAGACCCGAGATGGGCGCTATTTGGAGTGAACAGCACAAGTACGAATGCTGGCTGGAGACCGAACTCGCCGCGGCGGATGCGCTTGCCGACATCGGCGAAGTACCGACTGCAGCCGCTCAGGCACTCCGCGCGCATGCCGGATTTCAACTCGAACGCATTCACGCCATCGAGCGCGAGGTCAGGCACGATGTGATTGCCTTCACCACGGCGGTTTCCGAGACCATGCAGGCGAAAGGCGCCTCCGAAGCTTCGCGCTGGCTTCATTACGGCATGACCTCGAACGATGTTGTCGATACAGCCCAGGCTCTGCAAATTAAGGATGCGTCGGCCGTTATCTCGGAAGGCCTCGACGCGCTCTCCGAAGCACTGAAAAAAACCGCCTTCGAATACAAACACACCGTCCAGATGGGACGCACCCACGGTATGCACGCGGAACCCATCACCTTCGGGCTGAAGGCAGCCCTGTGGTGGGACGAACTATCGCGCCATCGCGCGCGTTTCAGCGCCGCCGCCGAAGAGATGCGCGTCGGCAAAATCTCCGGCGCAGTCGGAACGTTTGCCCATATCGGCCCGGAGGCGGAAGAGAAAATCTGTGCCCGCCTCGGCTTAAGGGCGGCACCCATCACTTCGCAGGTTCTATCGCGCGATCTGCATGCGCACTACCTCGCAGTTCTGGCCGGCATCGCTTCCAGTCTGGATAAGATCGCGCTGGAGATTCGCCATCTGCAACGAACAGAGGTTCGTGAAGCCGAAGAACCGTTTGCCACGGGCCAGAAGGGCTCGTCGGCCATGCCGCACAAGCGCAACCCTATCGTCTGTGAGCAAATCTGCGGCTTGGCGCGCGTTGTTCGCTCGAATGCCCAAGCCGCTTTCGAAAACGTTGCTTTGTGGCATGAGCGCGACATCTCGCATTCCTCCGTGGAACGCGTGATCCTTCCAGACTCCACGATTCTTATTGATTATCTACTGGCCAAAACCACTTGGCTTATCGCTGGTTTGCGCGTAAACGCAGCACGTATGGAGCGCAACGTTAACAGCACGCACGGACTGATATTTTCGGGACAGTTGTTGCTAGATCTCGCGGCCGCCGGCATGCTGCGCGAAGACGCCTACCGGTTGGTGCAAGCGCACGCTATGCGTGCCTGGGAGGCGGAGTCCGATTTTCGGCAAGCTGTTGCCGCAGACCCCGAAATTCAAAGGCATCTTAGTTCCGCTCAACTAGCGCACACGTTTTCGCTTGATCGGCAACTTAAGAATGTGGATGCAATCTTCCGCCGCGTGTTTCCTACTTAGCGCTTTTCTTCGCCAGTACCTTTGCACTATGTGTATTTCGGGCCATTTCGTTTAAACTACATCTGCTCGCACCTGACATGGGCGGGGACTGGCTCTGCGATCCGGCAGACAACACGACAAGGGCGGACATGATTCATAGATCTAGAAAGCCTCCTGCGAGGGAGTTAGAACTCGCTCGCGTTCTCCTGGTCGACGACGACCTTACTTCTCGCCTCACTTTGAAAGCAGTACTCGAAGCGGGCGGTTACTTCGTGGATTCCGCGGCTTCAGCAGCCGAAGCGGTTGGAAAACTCGACTCCCGCCAATACGAACTTGTTCTTAGCGACTTGCAAATGGAGTCTCCTGAGGCTGGGCTGAAAGTACTCGCGCACGCCCGCTTGATGGAGTACAAGCCTGCAACCGCCATTTTGACTACGTACCAGAACAAGCGCGCCGACAACCGTAAGCCACTTCTGATTGAGCCCGAAGACCTGCCGAGCCTTCTCAGCAAGGTGGCTGATCTGATCAGCCAGCGCGCAGCCCGCATAGTTCAGCGGCAGCTAAAGCAAGCCTGAAAATCTAATTCGTTAGCACCTGCTCTACGAATGCCAGCTCCCGTGGATCGTTGGCTTGCCTCCAGGCGTTGGTGAAATGTGCCGGCGCCAATAAGAACAACGCGGCGCTCATTTGAGTACTTCCAGCATGTAGGCCTTGGTTTCGGGTGATTGAATCATCGACATCTTGCGGACGATCTCAAGCTTCTGTGCCGGATCCTTTTCAGCGCGGGCCAGTTCCACCATCGCTTTAGCGTCCTGCTTCATGAACAATGCTTCCAGCACGGCTTTATGTACTTCGGCATTGGAATCGGACTTGTAGATTTCGGTCAGCGCATCGGCGTTGTCGCTTTTACCAGTCATCGCCCAGTACTTTATGGCCTGACTTCGCAGCACCGGGTCTTTTTCGGTCCTGGCCGCCGCCAACAACGAAGCGCTTAAGCCCGACATCATATAGCTCTTCAGAACCTCTCTCTTCACCTTTGGATCGGACGAACTTGTGTAGAGTGAGGCCAGATCCTTCTGCGCGTCATCTCCGCCCATCATTCCCATAAAGTCGATGGCTTTCATCTGCAATCGGTCGTTGGAGGCATTGTGCGCGGTATCCAGAAGGATCTTGCGCGTATCGGCCGACCGGTTCTGCGTAAGGACGAACAGCGCACGCTCTTTTACTTTTTCGGAGTTATTGCTGTTAGCCAGCACCTTCTGCAGAATAGGCAGGGCGGTGGCCGGGTCCGACTGCATCAGGCTATTGACGGCTATGAGCTTCAGGTCCTGATCAGGGTCACCGGTTCCAGCAGCAGGGGGCATGGTCCGCGAAGCGCGATCCAGCTGGGAAGCCATCGCCTTCATCTGCTCATCTAATATCCGAAGGTCTACCAAATCCGTCGATGATGGGTTCACTCGCCTGAGTGCTTGCAGATTAACCTCTAAGGCGAGTTCTTTGGCATCGTTTATCCAGCGGCTGGATGGATAGGCCTGCTTCAGCACCGCCAAGGATGCCAAAGCCTTGTCGGCCTCTCCCAGCTTGTTTTCGGCGTACGCCTTCCAGTAAAGCGAAGCATCCGCGACGCCGGGCTTTTTCTTCATGGCCGCAGCGCTAAAGGTTGCCACTGCCTTATCCCATTGCTGCGCATCGAGTTCGCTCAATCCTTTTTGGTATTCGGGGTCACCCGGCTGGGTTGCCGCAAAGCCCTCGGAGAAAGGAAAACGCACGTCCTGGGCCCCCGCAGTTCCCGTCAGCATCAGGCCCGCGAACGCTATCAATAATCTTTTGCGCATTATAGTTTCTGTCCTCTCCTGTAAGCATTTACGCTTCTAATCCGCACCTTGAATAACAAGCTTCCGTCCTCTATACGCTGCTGCACGGCTTCCACATCGCTCGGCGAATCGACGGAGCCATTCGCCAATTCCAGCATCACGCGCTGAACATCTTCCAGCAACGCAGCATCGGGCGCATCGCCGGTTTGCGCAGCGCGCTCGTGCAACAATCGATTCTCAGTCACCAGGTCGCGGGCAAAACCACGCTCGGCGGTAAGGTCCGCATTCTGCGGGTCAGTATGCATCAATTCGGTCAGCACAATCTCCGCGCGCTCCAAGTGGTTCCCGATGGCTAGCAGCAGAACCCGCTCGCGCGCTTTTTCGGTCGGTGCTGTGTCAGGCTTTACTGCCCGATCGTGTTCCGTCCAAGTGCCCGCAATGAAAGCAATAGCCAGAGCCGCGGCCAGCGCCGGCGTCAAGAGCCACCACTTGCTGGGTGTCCTGCGCCGATGATCTTCCGGCAAACGAGCCTTTACTTGCGCCCATACGGCTGAGCCATAGTTTGCCGAGCGCTCGGGCACGGGGTACTCCTTTACGGCGTCCAGCGTTTCCTGCCAGCGCAAAAGAGCTTCCCGGCACCCGGCGCATTGATCCAGGTGATGCCGCGTTGCTTCGCCGCCTGCGCCGTAGTAGAACTCCACCAACTCTTCGTCTGTCGCGTGGTTCATGGGTTCTCCACCTTGATAGCGGCACGGCCTTGTGCCCTTTGCGCTTCCGGCTGCCAAACCGGCTGCATGGCGCGGCGCAGCTTCTGCACTGCGCGGAACACGGAATGCTTGGCCGCGCCGGCGCGCACACCGAGCGCCGCCGCGATTTCCTCTATGTCGCACCCTTCGTAATGGCGCAGGATGAATGCCGCCCGTTCCGTCTCGCTCAGGCTTGCCATTGCCGGCTCCAGAAACTTGGCTATTTGGCGGCTCTGTGTCAGGCGCTCTGGCGAAGGCTCCGGCGCTGCTACATGGTCCAGCCAGTGCAGCATGCTTTCGGCGCCGTTGCGGCCACATCCGTTCAGCGTTGCCGGGCCCTGCAGCTTGCGCGTTCTGCGCGCCCTAATATAATCGAGCGCGCAGTTGGTGCAGATCCGGTAGAGCCAGGTGGCAAAGGCGCAGTGGCCTTGAAACCGTGGCAATTGTTTGTACGCGCGCAAAAAAGTCTCCTGCACAATATCTTCGGCGTCCTGTTCGTTCGCGGTGATTCGGAACGCCAGCCGGAAGATGGCTCGGCTATGCCGGTCCACCAGCAAACCAAACGCCTGCTGGTTGCCGGCGAGCGCTTCACGCGCCGCCTCGTTATCAGTCCATTCCATCCGGCTCGATGCTTAGACTCTTAGCACGAATGGCGGTTAGCCGAAGGCGGGAAGATTCGGCTATTACTTCACGAGGATGGCAGGAGGGGTGTGCGGCGGAAGGTCGAAAATGGCGCTAAGTGGATGAAGAAATGGGAGATAAAAAA
>PLRJ01000030.1 GCA_003163855.1 Bryobacterales bacterium
CGTGTGCTTTGGCCGGAGTGTCCAGCTCAAATTAGTCCTGATGGCTTGTGTTTGGTGGTGGATCGGGCTCAGGCCGTTTTGAACCGGGCGGGGACGAGCGAGGAAAGCGGTTTGGAGATCGGTCTGCAAAGGAGTTGCGCTCATGGATAAATCAACTCTGCTGCCGGATGGCTATCCTGCTTTGCTGACTGATCTCAAACGGCGCATCCGAGAGTCCCAGTTAAGCGCGTCCCTTTCTGTGAATCGCGAACTGGTCCTGCTCTACTGGCAGATCGGGCGAGAGATTCTGTTTCGGCAGACTCGGGAGCGCTGGGGTGCCAAAGTCATTGACCGACTGGCGGCAGACCTCAAGCAGGCTTTCCCCGAAATGAAGGGCTTCTCGCCGCGAAACCTGAAGTATATGCGTGCGTTTGCGGAAGCATGGCCCGAATTGGCAATTGTGCAACAGGTTGTTGCACAAATTCCCTGGGGCCATCAGGTGCGTCTGCTGGACCAGGTGAAGGACCCAGGCGAAAGAGACTGGTATGTCCGCGCGACCATCCAGCATGGATGGAGCCGGGATGTGCTGGTTCATCAGATCGCCACCGGTCTGTGTCATCGATCCGGGAAGGCGGTCACGAACTTTGAGACGACGTTGCCACCGCTCCAGTCGGATTTGGCGCAGCAGATCACCAAGGACCCGTACACGTTTGACTTCCTGAGCCTCGGCGAAGAAGCCCAGGAGCGGGACCTGGAAAGAGGACTGCTGGGACAGTTGAGAAGATTTCTGCTGGAGCTGGGCGTGGGCTTTGCATTCGTTGGCAGCCAGTACCGGCTGGTTGTGGGCCAAAGCGAATTCTTCCTCGACCTGCTCTTTTATCATCTNNTGGCTGCTGTTGACGACCAGTTGCGCCATCGGGATGATCAGCCCAGCATTGGCTTGATCATTTGCAAGACAAAAGATGAAGTGGTGGCAGAGTACGCTCTGCGCAACACGAGAGCACCGATTGGCATTTCAGAATACACGCTGGCGAAAGCCTTGTCTGACAACTACAGGGGCAGTTTGCCGACAGTCGAAGAACTGGAGAGTGAGTTGGGAGCGGAGCGAGATGAAGATTGAACTTGTCTGGAGACACAGCAGAGAGCGCGCGGAATGTTCTTGCATCTTTTGGCGATATCGCCTGGCGGTGCAACAGTGAGTCGAGCCCCGATTGTTGCGGTCGCTCATGTGAAGGGCGGAGTCGGCAAAACTACCTTGGCGGTGAATCTCGCCATCAGCCAGGCCCAGCGTAAAAAGGACGTTCTGCTGGTGGATGGAGACGAGCAGGGCACGGCCAGGGCGTTCACCCAGTTGCGCGCCGATGTCCTGGGTGCTCCCGGCTATACAGCGGTATCGCTACGTGGTGCTGAGATTCGGACACAAGTTCGCTTACGGCGAACTAAATATGACCAGATCATCATCGACGTGGGAGGGCGCGACACGGCAAGCCTGCGGGCGGCATTGACAATAGCGGACACCGTGGTTGTGCCGGTCTTGCCGGCCAGTTTCGATGTTTGGTCGCTCGAACCGCTTTGTGACCTGATTCGGGAGGCTCGGGAGATTAATGGCGAACTCAGTGTCCTCGCCATTTTAAATGCCGCCGACGCACAGGGGCGAGACAACGACGAAGCGGCCACCATCATTCGCGAGAACGTTGACCTCGAGTATTTCCCGCATCCGATCATCCGGCGCAAGGCCTTCCGCAATGCCGCTGCCGCCGGTCTGTCGATATAGGAGTGCCGGCCCGCGGACGAGAAGGCGATCCATGAATTTACGCTTTTCGCAAATCATGTTTTCGGATATACTAGCGATATCGTCTCAATCTCTTATGGCAATCGCAAAGCATCCTGTCCGACAGACAAAGACCAAAGACAAACAGGCTGAGAATTTCATTATGGCTGCCTCCACACCGACGCCTGACGCCGAAACCGATGGCCGTTTTATACAGACGCCGATTCGGTTTCCCAAAGAACTGCTGGAGAGGATCGACTGGGCGGCCAAACGACGGGGTTTGAACCGAAGCAGTTGGCTGCGCTATGCGGCTACAAGAGAACTGGATCGAGAGGAGCAATAAGTGATGGAGCGAGAAACGGCTGCGGAAGCGGCCAACAATGAACAGGTGAGTCAGGCCTGCGGCGATGCAGACATTCTGGCGATACCCGTATGGCTGCATGCCACGGATTCGTTTTACAAGAAGCTGAACCGAATCGCCAAACAGTGCGGCATATCGCGGTATGAGGCGCTGCGCCGAGGACTGGATGCACTGTTGCGAGAACACGAGATCCAAACATCGCCACTCAACAAGGCGATTCGGAGTCCAGTGCAATCAGAGGTGTTTCGACGGACCATGGGCCAGGTGTCACGTAAGTACTGGGCGACGGTCAGCGCAGAGGACAAGCGCCAGCGCGCGCAGAATAGCGCCCGCGCCCGGTGGAGTCGGGCGCGGACTTAGAAGCGGACTTAGAAAGGGATGGAGGCGCCCTAATCGGGCACCTCCTCGGAGACTTCGGATTCGGCGGATGTCGTGGAGCGATCCAGTTTGCGCAGGATGCGGGCGTGAACTTCGGTGACGGGGATGTCTACAGCCACGGATTTTTTGCCGGCCTTGATTTCCTTCTGATAGCTGCGATGGCGAAGTTCGCCTTCGATTTCAACGTAAGCGCCCTTGGCCAGTTTGGCGGCGACTTCCGCCAGTTTGCCCCACAGCACGATGCGGTGCCATTCGGTGCGGTTGTCATAGCCGCCAGATTCGTTCTTCCAGCTGCTTTTGGTCGCGAGCGAGATATTCGTAACGGCGGTGCCGTTTGAGGTCTGATGAGCTTCGGGATCGGAGCCGATGAAGCCAATAAGATCGACGTGATTCTTGTACATTTGATTCCTTTCGTTGCCCGGATCTGCCGGGGCACCCGAAAGAGCGAGGGGGCCGCTCCCAAGCCGCAGAGAGAACTGTTTTGGAAGGGGACCCAAACTGGTTTTGGGGATGGAGTCCAAACCCGTCAGGGTGCGCAGCAAGAGTTGGAACGTAGAGCGCCGGACGCGGGAATTACCCGTAGCGAGTGCCCGGCAGAGATGGGAACGAAAGAAATTACTCGAACAATACAACTCGACCCATTGGTCTCAGTTGGCCGAGCGGTCAGCACAACTCTTCTGCCAAATCAGCCGCATTATCGATCAAGTCTCACTCGCTTTGGCTTCAGCAGGACGCCACTATGGAGTGAATCAAACAAGGTCGATGAGGATAAAGTCGAATGGGAGCAAATAACCCGGAAAGTTCGTCACTGAGGGATGAGTTATTTCCCGGCGATATCTGCAATGACATTTACAACAGCCAAGTTCTGCAGAAGTTCTGTCGGTATGGCGTGTCGCTTTCCCAAATAATCCGCTTCGTTGAATGAGATCCACACCCTGCCGTCACTGCCCTCCCATACAAGGAGCTTCATCGGAAGGTCAAGAGCACTGCTGGGAGCTGCCAGCATTATAGGAGTACCCGCGCGTGGGTTGCCGAAGATTAGCAACTTGGTTGCTTGCATTTTCAGGCCCACACGTTCTGCTTCTCCGCTGTGATCGACGAGCGCAAACAGCTTCGCTCCCTTTTCTCTAAGAATGTCTTGCAGCTTGTTCACCGTCGCATCGACTGAGTGATTGCTGATTACGGTTGATATTCCATTCGCAACTTCTTGCACAGAAGTGACCTCCAAGCGCACAGAATATCGAATGCCCTTCCCATCCGCAATGACGTCTCCGACCTGCATCTGGAAGTTAAAACAAGATTCGACAACGCTCGCACTTTTCTGTAAGCAGCCACGGCGAAACACGCGTAGCTTGGAGTTTGACGGCAGTAATTGAGAGGCATTGATATGGAGTTAGTCGCGGAGAACTCTGCATTGCAGGTTTCTGTTTTTAGTTCCGAGGTAGTTTTGGAGATTGAAGGGCAATTACGGCAGTTGCTGGCAGACGTATTTACCCTCTACCTGAAGACAAAGAATTTTCACTGGCACATGAAAGGGCGTCACTTTCGCGACTTTCACCTGTTGTTGGATGAGCAGGCCGATCAACTCTTCGACATCACGGACGAGATTGCCGAACGTGCGCGAAAGATTGGCGGGACTACGCTGCGATCCATCGGCGATATTGCCCGGCATCAACGACTGCGAGATTCGGACTGTGCCACAATCACTGCCGAGCAGATGCTGGAAGAACTGTGGTCTGATAACTCGCGGCTTACCAAGTTCATGCGAGTTGCCCATGAGGTCTGCTCGCGGCACAATGACGTTGCCACGACAAGCCTTATTGAAGGCTGGATCGATCAGGCTGAGCGCCGGTCGTGGTTCCTCACGGAGATTGTCCGGGGATGAATGGGCGCACGTTGTCCGGCGTTGTCATGGCAACAGGTGAGGAGCCGATCTTTACTGACGGCGATCGTGTGACAATTTCCACGCGCTTTCCGGTGGGACATTACCGAGTCCCCCAATATATCCGCGGGAAGCGGGCCGTTATTGAGGCGGTACTGAATCCGCGGGCGGTGAACAACGAAGAAGAGGGCTACGGTCGGAATGCGGGCCAAAGAGGTTACTACTATCGAGTGGCGATTTTGCTGTCAGACTTGTGGCCCGGTTATGCCGGATCAAGCAACGATGGGCTGCGCATTGAAGTTTACGAAAGCTGGCTGGAAAGGGCTACATAATGCACACACATGACCATACCCCCATTACGGAGCCGGATGGCGTTCCTGGCTACTACGAAGTTATGGAGATGTCAATACGGGAATTGCTGGCCGATAAAGGCCTGATTAAGCCGTCAGAGATCCGCCGCCAAATAGAGGTGCTGGATTCGCGTACTCCGCAGCTTGGCGCGAAGGTGGTGGCACGTTCCTGGGTTGATCCAGCATTTCGAGCCAGGCTGCTCGCCAATGGCCGAACAGCTTGCGAGGAATTAGGGATTACGTTCTATGACGATACGCAATTAATCGTGTTAGAGAACACGCCCATGGTTCACAACCTAATTGTGTGTACACTTTGCTCATGCTATCCAAGGCCGGTGCTCGGCCTGCCTCCTGATTGGTACAAGCAAAAGCCTTATCGCGCAAGGGCAGTAAAGGATCCGCGCGGGGTGCTTGCCGAGTTCGGAACGATGATCCCGGACGATATTGAAATTCGGGTAAGTGATTCTACGGCCGTTGTGCGCTACTTGGTGCTTCCCATGCGGCCATCTGGAACAGAGGGTTGGAGCGAGGAGGAGCTGGCTGCGCTGGTTACGCGCGATGCGATGATCGGCGTTGCCACGCTTGAAGATCAGAACAGGAGAGTCCAATGAACACATCAGAGGCTTTCGTCAAGCGACTGCCAAATGACATTGGCGGTCTGCCAGCGGATAGGATTGATTGCACAGACCACGAACTGCAACCGTGGGAGAAGCGCTGTCACGCTCTTGCGGATGTGCTGGACTTTCACAAGATTCTGAATACCGAGGAGAAGCGGCGCGGTGTGGAGGCACTTGGCAGTGAGCTAATTGGCAAGCTCTCCTATTACGAGCGCTGGATTGTTGCATTCGCCAACATCCTCTTCCAGAAGCAGATCCTCACACCCGAAGAATTGGCGCTCAAGATGGACGATGTCACGGCTCGCCACGCGAGCGAAGCGAAGATTTAGGAGGGGGCATCATGACCATGATGGCGGCCCTCGCGTCTTGCACCTTGCTCGGCTTGCAGCACGGGATCGACTGGGATCATGTCGCGGCAATCTCGGATGTCACCAGCGTTCAGACAACTCGTGCCAAGGCGACACGCTGCGGCTTTCTGTACGCAGTTGGCCACGCGGCAACGATAGGGGTTCTGGGTATCACGGTGATTGTCCTGGGCCACTCAGTACCTCAGTCGGTTTCCGGCTGGATGCAGAAAGTGGTTGGCCTGACATTGCTGCTCCTCGGTGCCTACGTGGTCAGCACATTATTTTCGTCGCGCGGCCCTGTCAGCCGCGGCCAGGCAATTCTGAACTTGCTTGGCCAGCTGCACACGCACAATGGCAAGATTCCTGACCCTTTGAACGATCAGCGCTATGGTTCGAAATCGGCTTTAAGCCTTGGGGTCTTGCACGGTATTGGTGCCGAAACCCCTACTCAGCTCTCCATGCTGGCCATCGCTATGAATATGGGTGGCTTACGAGGCGGAATCCTGGGACTGGTGGTATTTGCATTGTCCATGTTCGTTTCCAACATGGCTCTGACAGCCGCCGCGACCTCGGTTTTTACGCTTTCGAAACTCCGGCCCGCGCTATTCCGCTGGCTGGCAGCAATGACCGCAGGGTATAGCCTATGGATCGGTGCCGTTTTGGTAGCAAGCTGATGAACATGGGGAGCGATTTGGTGATAATGAGCCAAGAGTTTGGACTAAAGACCAAGAGGATTGTCATTGGCCATGTCATGGTTTGTTCCGGGTGCTGCTGTGGAGCAGTGAGCCGGGGCAAGCCCGAAGTACCTGTTGACTGGCTGAAGCAAGAGTGGAAAAGCCGCGGACTTTTAAAGAATATTCAACTCAGCATCAGCGGCTGTCTCGGTCCTTGCGATCTGCCGAATGTGGTGAAAATTTCCGCGCCGGGTTTCGAAGCTTGGCTGGGACAGATCCAGCGGCCAGATCAGTACTCCAGCCTTGTCAAGTGGGCTTGCGAGAGTAAAGCGATTGGCTGGCTGCTGCCGCTGCCTGATGAATTCGAGAAACAACGCTTCGATCCTTTCCGGGTCTCCGCCGGATGAACTGATACAGAATTGACACCACTAATTTCCCCCTTCACCGAAGAAATTGCCGTTCGCAAAGTACAGGCCGCTGAAGACGGTTGGAACTCGCGCGATCCGCAGCGCGTTTCCCTCGCCTACACGCACGCCCGATAGCAAATGGCGCAATC
>PLRJ01000134.1 GCA_003163855.1 Bryobacterales bacterium
CTCGATCCGCACTTCGAAGCGCCCAACCAGATCAAGGCCTCGGCCACCGACAGCGGTTCCATGGTGCGCGTGCCCATCGGCAACGAACGCAGCATGCGTGTCGAGATTCGTTCAGTCGGTCCCGACGTCAATCCCTATATGGTGCTGTACTCGGCCTTCCGCACCGGCATTGAAGGCGAGAAGAAGGAAAACGTGCGCGCCGCTAAAAGCTTCCTGCCCGACAACATCTACGACGCCATCACCGATTTCAGCAAATCCGCCTGGACCACCAAGCTCTTCGGAGACGACGTCAAAGGCCGCTACGCCGAACTGAAAAAAGGCTCAGCCGACCGCTGCGCCCGCCTCCTGGGAACAGTCGTAAAGTCGCCTGAAATCCAGTTCCACCACGAGATCTACAACCAATATCTCTGGAACCAGTTCTAAGCAACCCGCGTAGGGCGGGCATTCTTGCCAGCAGGCCACCTTTCCAGGTGGCCTGCTGGCTTTCTAAGTTCTTGCGAGTTGCGTTGAGAACACATAGTTTCTTGGTTTTGGTCGGGCCGGCCTCCATAAGCGCTAAGATAAGGCCGGATAAGTTTTCCGCCGCGTAATCCCATGGCGTTTTGATCCACAGTTGAATCTCAATATCCCGATTTACCGCTATTGCCTCCGGGTGCAGTTCCTTCTTTTATTACACTGAGCGAAGGAGGGCTGGATGCCGTCAATCCAAAGCTCGCTGCTAGAGCGAATCACGAGCGACCCAGACGTGCGGTTCGGCAAGCCGTGCATTCGCGGCCATCGGATCACCGTTCAGGAGCTTCTCGAATGGCTTTCCAGTGGGGCGTCCCAGGGGCAGATTTTGGCGGACTATCCCCAGCTCGAGCCGGACGATTTCCTGGCCGTGTACGCGTATGCGGCTGAATTGGCGGCGGCCGCCAAAGTCTCCAGAGGATGAAGCTTCTGTTTGACGAAAGCCTGTCGCCACGGTTAGTCTCCTTGTTAGGCGACCTGTTCCCGCAGTCGGAAAGCGCACTTCGAAACGGCCTCGCTCGNNTTTCGACCGACAGCGATTTTGAGCGTCTGCTAGCGGAGTTTCCTGCCGCGAAAGCCGTGATTCTTCGTTCCTGCAATTATCCAACCGGAACCGCGGAGGACGTGCTTCGGCGAAACGCGATCCGCATCGCTGAACTATCCACTTCCAACAATCAGATGATTATTCTCGATCGGTAGCTTGCGCTTGGCTGGCGCGATCTCAGCACAAGCCAAAACGGTGATGCCAGTCAGCGGATAGCCGACAACGCGTCCGCATGGATTTGAATGCCGAAGCGGAAAGTGGAAATACCGCTTGGTTTCCAAACAGGGTTTAAGGGCGCGGCGAAGTAAGCTTTTGCGATGCGGGCACAACGAGATCATTGTCGATTTGGGATAGACATACGGCAAGCTTAGAGGCACCTTAACGTATAACCCACAAACCTGAAATCTGAGGCTCTGACTGGAGGTATCCGCGAGTAACGGCGCAGCATTCACCAGTTCCCCTTCGATCACCCTGCTTCGCGATAGTTTTTATACTCCGGCGGCTCGTCCGCTGCGGCCCTTTCTTAGCGCTCACGGGGCCAACCCGGGTCGGCCATCGCAGCGACCCGAACCTCATTTATTCTTAAACAACCCCGCCCTGACCTCCTCCCATGGAAACTTCTCTTCCTCATAAGGCTGATCCGGAGCATTCCCCAGCCAGCGCTTCCAATCCAGCAACTGCGGGTCAATCGGCTTGCCCAGAAACGAAGTCTGGTAGTTCTGATACCAATACGTCCTCACCCGCGTGATGCGCCCGATGCTCCCGCCCTGCAACAGGTCCACCGCGCTGCGGAAATGCGTCCAACTGCGCTGCTGCATGCCGCACTGCACAATGCGCTGGGAGTCGTGTACCGCGCGTTCTTCGAGGGCGGCCAATAGACGATCAAGTCGTTTGAATGCGCGGTTTGCCGACTTTCCAGCGCTATCCAAAAAAGCAGATAGCGAAGATCGACAGCACAAGACAAAGCTGTCGCCAACGGCGTTGCGTAAGGGTCAATGTCGGGTGCTGCGCTGCCAAAGGTCGGCGTGCTTCTGCCGAGAGCCATGGTTGCGTATCGGCGACGAAGGTTAGCTATGAAAAAGTCAGCGGGATGTTTGCTGGAGGCACCGGCAACAATTCTTCTAAAGTTCGAAATGTAAACCCTACTTGCCTTCAAATAACCGCTCGTCAAATTGAAACGCCTTCGGCGGCTCAATCGAAATTTGTGCGAAGTCAAGGTGCTGCGGATTGATCAGGTAGTTCCAGTCGCCTGCTACCACGGCTGAAGGAACTCGTAAGACCGCCGATTCACCGCTCTGAAGCCAGTGATCGCCTGCAGCGCGTGCTCGCGCGAAGTCGGGACACTTGGCCTCGGGATAGCGATGATGTCCAATAATTCGCACATGATCGGGCACGGTCGCCGCCACAACAACATATCCGGTTGGGTAATCCTGACGAGACATATGGACCAAGTTCTCCAACACGGCGAGAGCCACACTTTGGGCCATGTAAACAATCGCACGACCCGGAGAATTCCAGCGGCCGCCAACCCTGCGCGCTCCTTCCCCTCCAGGCTCGCGTGGACCCGGCGGCAAACGCGATAGATGGTTGTGGCCATCACGAAAAAATGTTGTGTTCAATCCTTGTCAGTATCTCCTCAACGCGTTGAATGCCTTCAGTGGAATTCAGCAGATCAGAAGGAGCACGGTTCTCCAAAAGCGCCAGAGGAGTGGAAAGCCAGTGGGACGCTTTATGTTCGTCACCGAAGACAGCCACGGCGTGCGCCACAACAGGAACGATATGGGAGATAGGTAGTTGAGGGGCGGTCAATTCTGGTGCTCCTTGTCTAAGATTAGCCGGATGAGAGGCTTGTTGTCGTGTTGGATTCCATGAAAGTTGATGGGGGAAGCGTCGGCGCGCGCTTCGAGCAAATTGTCCGCCACTCGTACAAAGCTGGCTCCAATAGGCGTTGTCCCGCCAGATGGACGTCGAACCCACAAACCTGAGATTTGAGGCTCTGGCGGGGAGTATCCCCGAGTACGGCGCAGGATTCACCAGTTTCCCTTCGATCACCCCGATTCGCGATAGTTTTTATACTCCGGCGGCTCGCCCGCTGCTGCCCTTTTAGCGTTTATGATGCCGACCCGGTGGTTGGCCATCGCAGCGCGCCGAACCTCACTGATCCTTAAACAACCTCGCCCTGACCTCCTCCCACGGAATAACATCAACGGCAGGCCTTCCTCCGCCGAAAGCTCTTCAGACTCCATACTTGCTCCTCTCGTCCTCAAGCCTTCAGCGGCCAAGTCACCTTATCCCCATGCCTGATCGCCAGGTTCGCTAAATGCCCCGCCCGAGCCGCCGCAACTCCCGTCTCAATCGGAGCATTCGGCTCCTTCCTATCCCGCACGCACTCAAAGAAATTCTGCACATGGTCAATAGTGCCGTCGCGGAAACTCTGCTCCACCAAACTCGCCTCGCCGCCCTTCACACCCTCCCGATAAATCGCGAACTTCGACCGGTCAATCTTCAAAGTCCCCTTCGTCCCGCGGAACTCCAATCCACCATCGTCAATCGACGAAACCATGGTCCCGTCGTAATTCACCTCAAAATTCGGATAACGAAGGATGCTCTGCACCGTGTCCGGACAATCCCACTTATCAAAGAAATACGTGTCGCCCATGCCCTGCACCACTTTCGGCGCCGGACTGTTCATGGCCCAATGCACCACATCAATCCAGTGCGTGAATAAATCGGTCATCGCACCGCCGCCGAAGTTCCAGAACCAGCGCCAGCGCTTGTACTTTTCTTCCTCATAAGGCTGATCGGGAGCATTCCCCAGCCAGCGCTTCCAATCCAGCAACTGCGCGTCAATCGGCTTGCCCAGAAACGAAGTCTGGTAGTTCTGATACCAATACGTCCTCACCCGCGTGATGCGCCCAATGCTGCCGCCCTGCAACAGGTCCACCGCGCTGCGGAAATGCGTCCAACTGCGCTGCTGCATGCCGCACTGCACAATGCGCTTGGAGTCGTGTACCGCGCGAATGGCCGGCTCGCCTTCTTCCAGCGTGTGCGTCACCGGCTTTTCGACATATACATCTTTACCCGCCGCCACGGCATCGGTCAATATCTTCACGTGCCAGTGGTCGGGCGTCGCAATGAAGACGATATCGACGTCCTTCTTATCAAGCACTTCCCGATAATCCAGATGCGTGCTGGCCAGCCCTTCCGATCGGTCGCGCATGGCGTCGCGGTGTGGTTCATAGACGTCGCAAGCGGCCACAATCCTGTATCCGCCAACCTTATCGGCCGAGTTCAAGACCCCGCCCACACGTCCCCCGCAGCCGATAATCCCGGCCCGGAAGGTATCGTTCGATCCGGCAGCCCGAGCCGAACTCAGCGCCGTCAATCCACTAGCCACCAGAAACGTTCGTCGGTTTGTTTGCATATATCGCGCCCGCTATGTTATCGCAGCCTGCCTAAACGGCTGATGTGGCGCAGCCGTTTTCCCTGCACACTGGACACATGAGCAATCCCCTCACTGATCTGACTTCCTTCTCCGATGCTATGGTGCAACTGGTCACCGCCACGCAAGCCAGCGTCATCGCCGTAAAAGCGGGCGCTTACCGCACCGTCAGCGGCGTTGCTATCGACGCCCACCACATTGCTGTACCCGAACATGCCCTCCGTCGCAAGGACGACATTCCCCTCGTCACAGCCGATGGCCAGAAGGCCGCGGCCAAGGTGCTGGGCCGCGATCCTGGTATCGACCTGGCCATCCTGTGGACCGATAAGCTCCCGCTCGTCCCCCTGGCTGTGGCGGAAAATCTCAAGGCGGGCATGCTGGCCGCCGTCATAGGCATGACCGCTGACGTTGGTGCCTCCGTCAGTCTCGGCATTCTAGGGGCGGTTGGCGCCGCGCGCCGCACCTGGCGTGGTGGCACGCTCGATCATTTTGTACGCCTCGACGTCAATCTCTATCCTTCCCAGAACGGCGCCGCTGTCGTCAACGGCGACGGCCAGCTTATCGGGATGGCCACGCCCGCGCTGTCGCGCCACTCCACCATGGCCATCCCGGTTTCGGCCATCGCACGCACCGTCAGCGAACTGCAGAAGGAAGGCCGCATCCGCCAAGGCTGGCTGGGAGTCGGCGTGCAGCCTGTGCAAATTCCCATGCATCTAAGAGAGAAACTGGCCGGCGCGCCCGAATTCGGCCTCATCCTGTTAAACGCCGTCGCCGATTCTCCTGCCGCCGAAGCCGGTCTGCAGATCGGTGACATCCTGATAACTCTGGACGGCAAGAGCGTGTCCGATGTAGAAGAACTGCAAGCCTTGTTGCGCGGTTCGCTGGTAGGCAAACAAGTGCAGGTGCTGGCTCTGCGCGGCGGTGAGCCGCTGCACGTCACCATCACCATTCAGGAAGCGAAGAAGGACTGACCATGCCGCTGCCCATACCAGGACGCGTTGCCGATGTCGTCCGGCAGTCCACTGTACAGGTCACCGCCGGCACACAATCCAGCGGATCAGGAGTGGTAGTCTCACCCCAGCAAGTCATCACCAACGCCCACGTCGTGCGTGCAACTGACTTAAAAGTCGAATCATGGGAAGGCGCCATTATCAACGCTAAACTTGTGAAGCTCGATCGTACGCGTGACCTGGCTCTCCTCTCAGTACCCGGCCTGCGTACGCAGCCGCTGCCGCTGGGTGACTCGAACGCGTTGCGCGCAGGCACACCGGTCCTCGCCATCGGCAATCCGCTCGGCTTTGTGGGCGCCGTTTCAAGCGGCGTTGTCCATTCGCTAGCCCGGCGTTGGATTCGCGCCGATCTGCGCCTTGCGCCCGGCAACTCAGGCGGCCCGCTGGCCGACTTCAAAGGTCAACTGGTCGGTATCAACACCATGGTCGCCAACGACGGCTTGGCCTACTCCATTCCCAGCCGATCGGTACAACGCTTTCTCAGCAATGCGCCCCATCACAAGCTGGGTGTCATCATCCGGCCGGTTGAATTCCAGCCGCGCCGCGTGGGTCTGCTGGTGCTGGGACTCGTTCCCGGTTCTGCCGCCGAACAGGCATCGCTCATGCCCGGCGACATCCTCACCGGCGCCAACGGTGTGCGCTTCGAACATGTGGACGATCTGCCCGAATCCCTCGAGCACGTCCGCGATGGCCGCCTCCAAATCGAATTCCATCGCGGCAACCACGATACTTTGAGACACGTGACGGTCGCCATCCCGCATGCCTAAAAGCATTCGAGTCGCTATCTTCACCGATAGCCGCGGCCGCGCACAAAGCATCGCCGAGATGCTGGAGGAAGATGATCGTCTGGAAGTTGTCACCTGGAACGATTTTCCGCCGCCGCAGGTGGATGTCATTCTCGCGGTGGAGATTCCAGCTGCGCGCCTGCCCGAAGACGGCCCCCCGGTGGTTGTCCTCGGCGCTGGTGCGGATAGCATTGCTCTGAACGAGACCATCCGCGCAGCCTTGCCTTCCAACGTGTCGGATGCGGAGATTGTAGCCGCGTTAGTTGCCGCTGCTCTCAACTTAACCGTACTGACAACCCGTCAGGCTAGACGTCTGCTTCGAATGTCGGCACTCGAGCACGAGCAGCCCGCCATGGTTGAATCCCTCACCCGGCGCGAGATGGAAGTGCTGCACATGATGGCCGCCGGCTCAGGTAACAAGCAGATTGCTGCCAGCCTCAGCATGTCCGCCCACACCGCGAAATTTCACGTCGCGCAAATTATGGCAAAACTTGGCGCCACCAGCCGGACGGAGGCCGTTTCCATCGGCATCCGGCGCGGACTGATCCCAATTTGATGTCAACCTCTTAGCCGTTCGAATCGTTCAGACCTCATGCTAGGATCTAACACCTTTACGATGCTCGCCATAGCTTTGTCGCTTGCCGCGTTGCCTGCAGCCGCGACCTCCATCACCACTACTTTCACCGGAACCAACGGTTTCTCGGGCAATATGTTCAGCGCTACAATCTCCAAATCGCTAACCATCACCAGCCTTGATGTCGACGTAACCTCCGGTGCGGAAACCATCCTGGTTTATGAGAAAACCGGAACGTACGTCGGATTCGAAACCAGTCCATCCGCCTGGACGCTGGAATCGTCTAGCACGGCTACAGGTTTAGGCGAGGGGCTTTCTACAACTGTAGCCGTCACGCCCTTCTCGCTGTTAGCCGGAAACACCTACAGCTTGTACATCACCATCAGTGCACCGGCTTCCGCCACCATGTTCTATAGCAACGGCGATTCCACCTACTCCAACGCCGACTTAAGCCTCGCGCTCGGCGAAGGACTGGGCGGTCTTTTTGGCACGAGTGGTGTGTTTCCCTCTCGCACCTGGAACGGAACCATCAACTACAGCGTAATAACCACCACGGCTGTCGTGCCGGAACCGGCCAGCCTTGCACTTCTGGCTTTGGCAGTGCCGGCATTCTGGCTTCTGCGCCGCCGGCTCAACTAGCGGCTTCCACCTTCACCGGTGCTTCGTCAGCCACCACTTTAAACTCCGTCAGATAGGCTGAACCAAACGACGTGGTCAGTGCAACATCAGCGGCATCACGTCCCGTTGCCATCAGGATTCGACCTATCCGCGGCGTGTTGTTGCGCGCGTCAAACGCCCACCAGCGGTCTTCCAGATACACTTCAAACCACGCTGAGAAATCCATCGGCGTCAACGGACCGCTGACGCCAATATCCGTCAGGTAGCCAGTAGCGTAGCGCGCTGGTATATTCAAGCACCTGCAAAACGTAATTGCCAGGTGCTGAAAGTCGCGGCAAACACCCGTTCTCTCGGTATAAACATCCATGGCAGTCTTGGAAGCCCGCGTGTGGCCGTAGCCGAACATGATCTTCGACCATACCCAGTCGCAAACCGCTTGCACGCGGCTCCAGCCGGGCTTTAGATGGCCGAACAGTTCAGCCGCCGTGTTCGAGAGTAAATCCATCTCGCAATAACGGCTGTTCAACAGATACCGCAGCACATCGGAAGGCAGGTCCTGCACCGGAATCTCTCTAGCGTCGAGATTCACCGGGTCGCGCTCGCCTGAGTCCTCAATCACCGATGAACTCCAGATGTGAAGTTGTCCCGGAGGCGCAACAAAGCGCGAACACAGATTGCCGAAGCTGTCCAGATATTCGTCCACCGGCACAGCCGGATCTAATAGCATTACATCAGGGCTTTGCAAGTCCTTTGCACGCGAGGGATGAACCCGCAGCATCGCCACAAAAGGCACTTGCGTAGGTATGTTGAAGCGAAACTCGTACCCTAGTTGGATCAACATCTTTCTATTCTGCTCATATGTCACAGTAAGAGGACTCAAAACTTAGTAAAACTGCAACAATGGACCTTTGATTTAATCCATGCAGTGGGAACATTATGACGTATTGTCTGGGCATTA
The DNA here is from genome assembly GCA_003163855.1 of Bryobacterales bacterium. Lineage (GTDB taxonomy): Bacteria > Acidobacteriota > Terriglobia > Bryobacterales > Bryobacteraceae > Bog-105. The sequence continues at coordinate 8,442 of PLRJ01000134.1, forward strand.
GAACCCACGAAGGGCTCGTTATGGCGTCTGACTCGCGTACCAACGCCGGCTACGACCAGGTAAACGTTTGCCGCAAGATGTATCGCTTTGAACAGCCGAACGAGCGCATCTTTGTCATTCTTGCCAGCGGCAGTCTCTCCATCACGCAATCGGTAACCACCTTGCTGAGGGGCAGCTTTGACGCGGGTGAGGGCTTGGCGCAGGCCGATTCGCTTTATTCTGCGGCGCGCATTGTGGGCGATTGTGTACGCCGCGTATCCGACGTAGACCGCGCGGCTTTAGAGAAGGACGACTACAGCTTCAACGTTCACCTGCTGTTGGGCGGACAGGTGAAAGGCCAACCGCCCGATCTCTACCTCATCTATCCGCAAGGTAATTTTCTTCGCAGCACGGAGGATTCGCCGTACCTGCAGCTGGGAGAGTGTAAGTATGGACGGCCTATTCTCGACCGCGGCGTGGAGTTCGGATCCACCAGTCTCGCGGTGGCGGCAAAGTACGCTTTGCTCTCATTCGATGCCGCCATGCGATCGAATGTTACGGTTGGTCCACCCATCGAACTGTTGCTCTACCGCACAGACAGCCTCAAGGTGGATTCCTACCGGCGCTTTGGAGCCGCCGACAAAGACTTAAGCTTGATTCATGCCACCTGGGAGCAGTCGCTGCGCCGCACTGTGGAGTCGTTGCCCGAGATCGCTTTTACAGGTAGCTCCTGACCATGCCGAAACGCGCTTTATTGGTTTATCGCGAACTGGAAGCCACCGAACCGTACCAGGCAGCGCTGCGCAAAGTGGGCGTTGAGCCCGTGCTGGCTTTTGCCGGCGCGCCTGCCACTCTTGCAGGTTGCGACGGCATCTTGCTGATGGGCGGTACCGACGTGAATCCCGAGCGCTACGGCGCGGCCAGGCATGACGAAACAGAAGAATCCGACGACGAACGTGACCGAGTAGAACTCGCGCTCATTTCCGAAGCACTGGCGGCGGACCTACCGTTGCTCGGCATCTGCCGCGGGCTGCAGATCTTCAATGTGGCCCACGGCGGCACGCTCATCCAGCATCTTGCTACCGCGGATCACCACGTCCGGCGAACCAAGGACAAAGGCGAACCTGCGCACCGGGCAGAGATCGAACCACAAACCCATTTGGCCCAGGTCCTCGGCCAACAGACAGTGGCCGTTAATTCACGCCATCATCAGGCTGCTGCCGTGGTGGGCGAACACCTTCGCGTGGCCGCGCGCGATCCTCAAGACAAGGTGATTGAGGCACTGGAGCGTCCCGATAAACGCTTCGCAATCGCTGTACAATGGCATCCTGAGAATCAAGTGGATTCCGGCGAAGACCAACTCAAACTTTTTCAGGCCTTTGCAAAGGCTTTGTGAAAGCTGCGAGAGATTTAGCTAAGAAGAACTACTAATGCTTCAGAGTCGTGCTCAGAGTCAGCCTTCCTGCTCCGCCTGAGTCACGTCGGAGAAGCGGTTATCCTCCAGACTGCTTCTCCACCTTCAAACTCATTCGCTGTATGCCCCGTTCATCAAAATTCCCCGGCTGCAGCCATTCTTCCAGCGCGCTTTTGATCGCGGGCCACTCTCCATCCACAATCGAGAACCAGGCCGTATCACGATTCCTGCCTTTCACAATCATGTGCTGCCTGAAAATACCTTCGAAGGTAAAACCCAGCCGCAGCGCCGCGCGCCGCGACGCACCATTCAGCGCATTGCACTTCCACTCATAGCGCCTGTATCTAAGCTCGTCAAAGGCATACCGCATCATCAGGTACATCGCCTCTGTGGCTAGGCGCGTTCGTTGCAATTGCGGCGAAAACATCAGGTGGCCCACTTCCATCGTGCGATGGTTCGGCACAATGTTCATGTAAGCTGCGCGACCCACTGCCTTTCCCGAAATGTTGTCCACGATCGCCAGAAACATAGGATCTTTCTGACCAGCCGTCTTGGACAGTTCCGCATCAAAATCCGGGCGCGTAGCAAACGGTCCAACCGCCATGTACTCCCATAACGAGCCATGCTCCAGGCCGCCAACACCCGCCCACAGGGAATCACCATGCGCTTTGGGGTCAAAGGCTTCTAACGTCGCGTAGCGGCCGCGCAGAATCTTCGCCTGCGGCCGGGCGGCAGCTGAGCTATCAATTGGCCCGGTCAGCTTGCAACTCCAGAATGTGTTTCTTCCAACTGCCTGCCAGCGGCGTCGCCATCGCGCGATCGAACAGCTCGGCATCGTCGCTTTCGCCTTTGTAAAGCGCCACTACGTCGGCCACAGTCACCTTTAACGCGTGCGCTTCCACCAGCGTCATCTCATCGCCCGCCGCCAACTCGCCCTCCTCCTCAATGGCGAAGTAGATGCCGCTGCGGCTGCTCTTCCAGAAAAGTTTAACCATGTCCGGCCGTCCAAAACGCAGTGCCAGTTTGGCGCAGGGCATTCTTGGCTGCGTCACTCGCAACAGCGTCGTTCCCAAGCGGAACAGGTCGCCGATATGCACCTTATCTTCGGTCAGTGACTCCACCGTCAGATTCTCGCCAAAGTTTCCGTAGCTGAGTTCAGCGTTTGCCAGCGCGTCACGCCAATAGGCATAATGGTCCACTGCATAGGCATAAATGGCCTTGTTCGGACCGCCGTGTACCGTCAGATCTGCCTGCCGGTCCCCGGCGATGTTATGTTTCTTCACTACAACGCGGCCGCTCACCGGAACTTTGTAAATCGCGGTAATTACCGTGCCGCGCGGCGTTTCCACCGCGCGCGGCTGGCCCACGTTGAGTGACGTTAGTTTCACTTGGCCTCAATGCGCAACAGCACCGCACCATGCTTGCTTACCTGTGCCTGCAGCTTGTCTGCCGCGTCCATGTCCTTATGCAGCCACAGGTCGCGCAGCTTGTATTTGCCTTCATCCAGGCCGATTTCCTTCCACGGCCACGTCAACTCGCGCGTCTCCTCTCCCAAGTTAAAAACCGCAACGTAATGCGCCCCGTCAGCGGCCGAGGAAACCCATACTACGGCGTTCTGTCCGGCTAGAGCCTGATGCTCCTTGCTGCCATGTTGATCTACCGCCAGCACTTCGCTGTTCGTCAGCAACCCCTTTGTGTATTCATCCAACTGGGTAAGATTCCCGCCCATAATCAGCGGCGAACGAAAAATGCACCACAACGTCATCAGCGTTTTCTCTTCGTCGTGCGTAAGCGCGCTGTCGCGCTCCTTCTCATTGCCCGGCCGCGGTCCCAGATGGCCAATCGGCAGCATATCGGCATCAGGCCAGTTGCCCGCTCCCGAATGGTCGGCCCATAGCGCGGCTTGCTGAAACTGGCGCGTCACATCCTGCGGAAATTGCTTTTCGGAAGTGGACTTCCAGATGTCCCACACGTCATCTGAGATGCGCCACATGTCGGCCCACTTGCCCACCTCTTGCGCTTTTGTAATCGGCGTCGGACCCGGCGACAGGCTCAGCACCATCGGACGGCCCGCTTTCTTCAGCGCCGTGCTGAACATGCGGATCTCCTCCCCTTTGTACGGGTGCGACGAGATGCAATCGATCTTCACGTAATCCACGCCCCAGCTTGCATAAAGCTTGGCCACCGAGTCGTAGTAAGCCTGTCCAGCGGCGTTGTTCTTTATCCCGTAATTATCGGCATTCCAGGGGCACGTGTCACTGCTGTCGGCCGCGTCGCTCGCTTTGAAATTGCTGCCGGCAATCCGCAGCTTCTTATTCACCGCCATCCGCGGGATCCCGCGAATCATGTGAATTCCAAACTTCAAACCCATGCTGTGAATCTTCGTGGCTAACCCCCGAAAGCTGCCTGCGGCGGCGGAAGGAAACCGGTTGCCCACCGGAATGAATCGCCCGTATCTGTCTAAGTTGAATACAAACTCGGCCGGTTTAGCCTGCGGGTTCTTTAGATACCAGCCTTCATCAACCACAGCATATTGCCAGCCAAATTTCTTCAAGTCCTTCGCCAGTACGTCGGCATTGGCAAGAAATTCCTGTTCCGTAACAGTCAGGCCGTAAGAATCCCAACTGTTCCACCCCATGGGTGGCGTGGGCGCGCTGGCACGTTGGCCCTCAATGCCCGAAACCAGCAGAGCTATTAATAAAACAAAACGCCACTGACTCATCAGACCGCTAGTTTATAGGATGGCGCGTGTTTGACGTTATTCTAAAGACGGAGCCCCCGAAATGCAGATTGAAATCCATCATCCGGAACTTCTGGCTAAGGCTCTTGATGCCCTGAGAAGGCTGCGCCCATACCGACGCCGGAGCTGATGGCGCTTCGCCGAAGGAATTTTGTTGAACTGTGCGACCCGGTACGTGGCCTCGCGGAGGATATTGACTTTAGCCGCAATCCTTCGACAGCCCGCCCGCTCGATCTATGAGCGGCTTTCTTCTTGACACCAACATTCCGTCAGAGACGGTCCGGCGTCGGCCCGAACCCCTCATTACAAATTGGATTGAGCGGCAAACCGAGAGCACCCTTCGACGGTCTTTCTGCCGGCTCCGATCGAGCGAGATATAAAAAAAGCGGAAACTCACGCCAGCGCAAGTCTCCGCTTCGGTTAAGTCGGTTAGTTACCAGCGTTGCGGCTTGCGGCCATAACCGCCGCCACCGCCACTGCCGCCACGGTCGCGTCCACCGCCACCGCCGCCGCCACTGGTTTTAGGACGTGCTTCATTTACGTTCAACGTCCTGCCACGCAGGTCAACGCCATTCAAAGCAGAAATCGCGCGCTCGCCCTCGGCATCGTTCGTCATCTCAACAAATGCAAACCCTCTCGCCTGTCCTGTGTCACGGTCGGTAACGATGTTTACGCGGTCTACTGTTCCGTGCGCTTCAAAAAGCGTACGGATTTCCGGCTCGGTCGTCCCGAAGCTTAGGTTTCCTACAAAAATATTCTTCATCTAAATTGTTCTTTCCTGATTTGAGACCGGAGCGGTTCGGGTGACAGAATGAGATTAGTGCCTCCATTGGCAGCGCGGTCAAATGCGCTACCAGTGTAGCGCGTAATCCAAAAATATAGTACTGTAACTTTCCTGCCATCCCTTTGGGACGAAAGTAAGTGTTCGCCCTCTTGCTACAAAAACGCCTGTTTAAGGCTCCCAAACGGCGATCCGGTATGCTGCAAGTGGATGCAGCGTAAGGTAATCGTATTTGGCGGCGGCGGTCAGCTCGGAATTGAATTGTGTCGCGAATTCGAGCGGGCAGGCTGGGAAGTACTGAAATTTGATCGGCAGGCCTTGGATGTAACCGATGCGGCCATGGTTGAAGACGCGGTGGCTCGCTCTGAAGCTCAATTGGTCCTCAACTCTGCCGCCTATAACCAGGTAGACATCGCCGAGAAAGAGCCCGCTGCGGCCTTCCAGGCGAACGCACTCGCCGTGCGCAGCATTGCCATGGCCTGCCGGCAATCGGGCGCTCGCCTCGTCCACTACTCTACTGATTACGTGTTCGACGGCACCAAGGGCACTTCCTACGTCGAAACGGACCCTACTCACCCGTTGGGTGCGTACGCGGTATCTAAACTGGCCGGCGAACTCTATGCGCAGGCTTATTTGGACGACGCCCTGGTCATCCGCACCTCCGGTGTCTTCGGGCCCGGCGGAATGTTTACGCCGCGCGGCAATTTCGTGGAAGTCATGCTGCGCATGGCCAAGAACAATCAGCCCATCCGGGTTGTGCAGGATCATTTCGCCTCACCCACCTATGCGCCAGCCATGGCGGTCCGTACTTTGGAGATGATCGAAAAGAAACTCCACGGCGTTTATCACATGGGTGGCGGCGAACCTGTTTCCTGGTACGACTATGCCAGGACGATCTTCGAACTCGCCGGATTGTCCCCTTCGCTGCAGCCGACCGATGAACGCGAATACCGGACGGCCGCGCGCCGCCCCAAATACTCCGCTCTATCCAACCAGAAACTGGACGCCACAGGCGTGCAGCCTATGCCCAGCTTCCGCGACGCCGTCGCCGCCTACCTCGACGCCCGCAAGTTCGCTACTGCACACCGTTCGGCGTAGCGTAGTAGCCATTACGCGCCTGCACGCGGTCGTCCGGTTTATCCACCTTGATCTCGACATGCCGGAACTTACCGTCACGAACCGCATTGGAAGGTGAATAGCCGATGGCGTACTGGTTGCGCAGTTCTTCCTGAATTTCTTTGAAGACTTCGCTCAGCGGATGCTTGCCGCTAACGGTAAATACCTGCCCGCCCGTCTCCTCCGACATCTTCTTCAGTTCGCCTTCGCCTCCCATCCCCCCCAGCATCATGCCGTGCCCCATGTAAAAGCTTCGATCCACATAGTAAATGCTGAAAATAATGGTGTCCGCCTTTTGTGCGGCCTCAATCGCCGCGCGCCGGTCGTAGGTGCTGCCCTGATCTTCCCCGTCGGTGATCAGGATCAGAGCTTTACGTCCCACCTCGCCCTTCAGTTTTTCGTTGGCTGCCAGGTAGACCGCGTCATAGAGCAGTGTCCCTTTAGGCGCGCCCGATTGTGGAATCGGCCCCTGGTTAACCATCGCCGGCATGCCCACGTCGGGCCGCAAATCACTCAGCGACGCGCTTAACGCTCTGGGCGAATTCGTCATATCCTGTAGCAGTTGGGTGTCTTTGCCGAACGAAATAACAAACGCCTCGTCCTTCTTGCGGATGACGCTTGAGAAGAATGAGGATGCAGCCGAACGTTCGATATCTACCAGGTTCTGCTGGCTCGCGCTAATGTCGATCAGCAGCCCCAGCGTAATCGGTAAATCCGTCTCGCGTGTGAAGTTCTTGACCGTCTGCTGTTTGCCATCCTCAAAGATAGTGAAGTCGTCTTTCTCCAGGTTGGGAATAAGCGCGCCGCCCTTCTTGGCCTTCACTGAGAACAACACGTTCACCAGGTCAACATCCACGCGCAGGGTCGGCTCGTCCGGCTTTTCGGCCGGTTCCTGATGCGGCACGCTGCTATGCGGCGGCTCAAATTGCGCCCACAGCCCAGCTGGCCCCATGGCCAGCCATAGCCCAAATGCCAACTTTGCCGTTCCACTCGTTAAAACACTTGTCATCTCGTTATGATTATCGTTCAGGAAGCCACTACATGAAAGCCGCCACCGACCACCTGCTTCAAGCTGATCCAATTCTGGCAGCCATCATAAAACGAGTGGGTCCGTGCCGGTTAACTCCGCGTGAACCTACTTTCGAGACGCTGGCGCGCTCTATCACGTTCCAGCAACTCAGCGGCAAGGCCGCGGCTACTATTTTTGAACGGCTGCGCAAGGCAGTGGGCAAGCGCTTCACACCGGCTAACTTCCTGCGCCTCTCCGAAGAAGAACTGCGCGCCTGCGGTCTCTCCCGCCAGAAGGTAGCCGCGCTCACCGATTTGGCCATGCACGTCGCCGGCCGCAAAATCAGTTTTGCCAAATTGAAAAAGCTGGAAGATCTGGCCGTCATCGAGAGTCTTAGCCAGGTGCGCGGCGTCGGTGTGTGGACCGTACAGATGTTCCTCATGTTTGCCCTCGAACGTCCGAATGTCATGCCGACGGGCGACCTCGGCATCCGCAGCGCCATTCGTAAGGCTTACGGGCTGGAGGCCATGCCGACGCCTGCCGAAGTTCTGAAACTTGCCGAGAAATGGCATCCATATTGCACCTTCGCTTCCTGGTATCTGTGGCGCAGCCTGGAAGGTCCCGCGGCGCTCTAGGCCCAGCCCTGCTGCAACAATACTGAATGCGCAACCGCGTCGTACTTTTGTTCGGTTTAGCCACGCTGCTGGTCGCTTGTGCCGTCTGGTGGAGCCGTCAAAGCAAGACAGAAGCACCGCCGCCCACACCGGCCCCGCAAGCCAAACCATTCTCTGCCACCGCGTCTTCGGCCCAAACCGCCATTTACGCCCATAATCTGCGCCTTCACCAAGGCCCGAACTTTAGTGTCTACGTGCGCTGGCTGCGCGGTGAAATGGCCAGAACCCATGCCCGCGTTAGCCCGTCGTTCGACGACCTCGAATCTTTTTCGCTTGTGATTACAAACGGCGTCCTGCGGGCCAATCTGGGCGATATGTCCAATTACCTCAACAAAGTCAATCAAACCTCGCCGCTGAAAAACGTGGTGCTGACTGGTGACGGCTCGCAAATCAAAATTCGCGGAACCTTGCATAAGCTCATTCCACTGCCGGTTGAACTAATCGGCACACTAAGCGCCGCACCGGGCAGCCGCGTCAAAATGAGCATCACCAAGATCAACGTGCTGAAGATCCCTCTGAAAGGCCTGCTGGGTGACTTCAACGTCAAAGTGGCGGATTTATTTCATTCAGGCGAGATACCCGGCATCCAAGTCAACAACAACGACATTTTGTTCGATCCGCAGGCCCTCCTGCCCCCTCCGCACATCGTCGGTTCGCTGACGCAGGTCTCCATCAAGAATCCCGATTTTGAAGCCGTCTATGGCGACGCAAGCCAAGATCTGCAGCGCACCGAAGAGTGGCGCAACTTCCTGCACCTGACTGGCGGCACCATCAATTTCGGCAGGCTCAGCATGAGCCCGGTGGACTTGATTATGATCGATATCTCCCAGGATGCCTGGTTCGATCTGGACCTGAGCCGTTACCAGGAGCAGTTGGTGAACGGCTATACGCGTGTTACTCCACAGGCCGGTCTGCAGATCTTCATGCCCGACCTTTCGCAGATACCAGCCAATAAAACGAATCAGAACATCAGCATCGAATGGCTGAAGAACCGGAACTTGCCGCCGCCCTCAAGTGTACTGGAGAAGTCGGCCAAATGATTAGCTGTCGCAAAGTCGCGAAGACGCAAAGAACGCGAGTCCGTGGCCTAATCTGGATCTAAAATTGACACTAAGTAAATCGGGATCTCTTGCTGTATAGACTCCGAATCCACATCGCTAAGAAGTACCACCAAACAGTTCCGATGAATCCCCATAGCAAGAGCCCATAGAGGAACTTGCCATCCCACATCGCTGAGAAGCCCACGACCGAGACTGGAAAGTCAGCGAAAAATAATATTACAAAGCCCCAACGCGCGGGCCCGTCGAGCAATGGTTTGTCCTGCCCGACCGCGCACAACCAAGTGATGGCAAAAAGCAGAACGTGCATTGCGGGCACCACCGATCTGAATCGCGTTCCTTGCATCCTCTTCCAGGATAAATGACAACGAGTGTGCCTGAGAAATCAGCTAACTTGCAGGCCGCCGAGGCCGCTGCTTGGCAGATACAGACTTGATGATCAACGCGCCTTTGCGTGCCGGATCAATTTGCTCTTTAGCTCCCTTCATCGCCAGCGCCATCAGCTCTTGCATCGCAGGCAAATCCAGATCATCAGGGCTTTTCAGCACAACATGCCGAGCAACGTTGCCGCTGCCTTTCAGTATCTTATTCGGGTCGCTCAATCCAGCGCCCTGCAGGAAAAACAAACTCACCCAGCGCGGGAAAACCGCAAGGGAAAAGATGGCCAGCGACGTCTTGTCAGACGGCCCAAAGCCGATGGCTAAAGCATTGTAGTTGTCGTAGACAAGCTGCCATGCGCCAGGCAGCCGCGCACGCATCTTCGACAAACACTTTTCCGCTTGCGCTGCAACCTCAGGCGTAAACTTGTTCAGAAACTCAGTCAGCTGCGCCTCGGCAGATTTCGCCATGCCCATAGTCTATGCCGAAGTGATACCGTATCTGCCATGCGCCTTTTGCCCTGTTTCCTGCTCCTGCTCTCACTTTCCGTGCACGCCGAAACTCCTTCGCCCGACATACAAATCAGCCAAGCGATCCTGGCCGCTCCCGCCGATCTAAGAGCCGATGCCGCTGTCCTCGGATACAACGCCGAAGGCAAACTGGTCGAGTTGCGCGCAGGCAAAAACGAATTAATCTGTCTCGCCAGCGACCCCGCCAAGTCCACCTTCAGCGTCGCCTGCTACCACAAAGATCTAGCCGCTTTCATGCAGCGCGGCCGCGAACTCTTAGCCGAAAAAATCACCGGCGCCAAACGTAACGACGTCCGCTGGAAAGAAATTGCAGACGGCAAGCTCGTCATGCCGCGCGAGCCGCGCACACTCTACGTCCTCACCGGCAGCAGTTACGATGCCGCCAGCGGCAAAGTGGCCGATTCCTATTTGCGCTGGGTCATCTACCTGCCCTTCGCCACGCCCGAAAGCACCGGTCTGTCCACGAAAGCAAGTGACAACGCGCCCTGGCTCATGTATCCCGGAACCGCCGGCGCGCACATCATGATCAATCCCCCAAGAAACGCCACCAAATGAAACGCCTCCTGACCCTCGCATCCTGGGCCGTGCTGCCCAACGCGCGCTCCTCCACTGTGAACGTAACGCCAACACCGGAATCCGATACCGCCCTAGGCTTCAGCACCGCCAAACTGCGCGTCAGCGTCGCCAAAGCAACCTGCCGAATCACCATCTCCGACTCCGCCGGCAACGTCATTTCCGAAGACGCACCCGGCCGCCCGGTCGAATATCACGGCGACAGCTTCCGTCTCTACAAGCAGATGCCAGAAGACGAGCACTACTTCGCCCTTGGCGATAAAACCGGCCCGCTCGATCACCGCGGCTCCGCCTACGTCATGTGGAACACCGACGCCTTCGGCTTTCAGGAAAGCACCGACCCCATCTACAAAACCATCCCCTACTTCATCGGCTTCCGTGCCGGCAAAAGCTACGGCATGCTCTTCGACAACACCTGGCGCTCCAGCTTCGATTTCGGCAAGCAAATCCGCGATGCCTATTCGTTCAGCAGCGACGGCGGACCCATCGATTACTACTTCTTCTACGGTCCCGAACCAAAGCAGGTCGTCCAGACCTACGCCTGGCTCACCGGAACATCGCCCATGCCGCCGCTCTGGTCTCTCGGCTTCCAGCAATCGCGCTATAGCTATGAAACCGAGACGCGCGTCCGCGAGGTTGCCAAACGCCTGCGCGCCGATAAAATTCCCGCCGACGCCCTCTATCTCGACATCGACTACCAGAAGAAGAACCGTCCCTTCACCGTCGACGAGGAAAAGTTCCCCCACTTCAAGCAAATGATCTCGGATCTAAAATCTGAACATTTCCACGTCATCACCATCACCGACCTGCACATCGCCAAGCTCCCCAACGCCGATTACGCGCCCTATGACAGCGGTGAGAAAGGCGACGACTTCGTCAAGAATCCAGACGGCAGCGAATATGTAGGCGTCGTCTGGCCCGGTCCCGCCGTCTTTCCCGATTTCACCCGCAAATCCGCCCGCGAATGGTGGGGAACGCTCTACAAGAATTTCTATGACGACGGCGTGGCTGGCTTCTGGAACGACATGAACGAGCCGGCCGTCTTCGAGACACCAACGAAGACGATGCCGCTCGACATTCAGGACCGCATTGACGAACCCGGCTTCAAAACACGCACCACCACCCAGCGCGAAATTCACAACGTCTTCGGCATGCTGAATTCAGAAGGCACCTACGAAGGTCTGCTCAAGCTGCATCCCGATGTCCGCCCCTTCGTTCTCACCCGTGCATCCTATGCCGGCGGCCAGCGCTACAGCGCCACCTGGACCGGCGACAACTCCTCCACCTGGAACCACCTGCGCATGAGCGTCCCTATGCTGCTGAATCTGGGCCTCAGCGGTTTCTCCCTAGCGGGCGACGATATCGGCGGCTTTGCCGGTTCTCCCAGCATGGACCTGCTCACCAAGTGGATCGAAGTTGGCGCCTTCAATCCCATCTTTCGCGATCACACCGAGAAAGGTTCGAACGATCAGGAACCCTGGGCCGGCGGTCCGCAGCAGGAGGCTATTCGCCGCCGCTTCATTGCCGAGCGTTATCGCCTGATGCCCTACATCTACAGCCTTGCCGAAGAGAACGCCCGCACCGGCATCCCCATGATGCGGCCCTTGTTTTTGGAGTTCCCCGATGCCACCACCGACAAGCATCCGCTGGATAACGATGCCGGCATCGAATTTATGTGGGGGCCCGACTTACTGGTGGCGCCGCCGCCCTATCCGGATGAAGTGCAGACGTACGCCGCCACGCTTCCGCCCGGCAACTGGTTCGATTATTGGACCGGAAAGAAAGTGGCTGGGACGAAAGGCGCAGCCGCAGCCGTCAGCACCGGCGCCACAGCCGGTCTAAGCAGCGTGTCCCAGGTTCGGGTTAAGCCCGAGGTGGCCGAACTTCCTGTGTTTGTGCGTGGCGGCGCTATCTTTGCGCGCCAGCCGCTTGTGCAAAGCACCATGGAGAAGCCGCAAGGTCCCCTGGAGTTGCGCGTTTATCCCGGGCCCGCCTGCCAGGGCTCGTTGTATCAGGACGATGGCATCAGCTTCGCCTACAAAACCGGCGCCTACCGGCGGCAATCATATACATGCGACGTTAGTAATGGTGCCTTCAGCCTGCATATAGCCCCCAGCGAAGGCACATTTACACCCTGGTGGACAAGCATACAAGTGGTCATTTACGGCTGGAACTCCGCCAAAGCGACCGTCACGCTGAATGGCAATCCGCTGAAAAATCCCGCTTTCGACCCCGCCACCGGCACGCTCCGGGTAATGGTCCCGGCCCTACTAGAGGGCGGGGAACTGCGCGCCGTTGCAAAGTAATTCGAGCCCTTCGCACCACACCGCGGCGTAATGCGCGATCATAGTAGGAGAAACACCTATGCTTAAACCCTACAACCAGATGACTCCCGCCGAGCGGACAGCCGCTCGCATCGCTCAGAATCGCGCCATCACCGACAAGATTGCCGATAGCAAAGCGCAGCGCCCCCCCGTTGTATCGTCTGCCGGTTTCACCCGCGCCACCCCTGATGAACAGGCAAAACGCAGCGGTGTCATTCGCAAAGTACCCGCCAAGTAACTCACTTACTGATGTAGATTGGCTCGCTGGGGTAGGGCCAAGCCCGCTCCAGCGGGTCGAACTTTGTACGAGTGGCGCATGATACGGCCACCGTCATAACAACGTTGCTCGATGATGGATGACGCGGCTCCACAGTCCCTCCAGTATATTGGGTTCATGGCAACCGCTCCTCAATTCCTCACAGTTGAAGAATTTGATAAGCGATACGGCAGCGAATCTGGTTGGGAATATTGGTATGGAAAGGCGGTCCGCAAGCCTCTGCCTGATAAGCTGCATGCCTTGCTGCAGAAAATCCTGATGCGACTGCTCGACGCAGCAGGCTACGAATCCGGAGGGGAATTCGACTTCAAAGCGAGGCCTGATTGGCAGCCTAGACCCGATGTCGCTATTCTGCCTGAAGGAGATGAACGTTATCCAGCCAAACTGTCGTTGGTCATCGAAATCCTTTCTGACGATCAAACCAAACAACTGATCGAAAAGTGCCGAAACTACCAACAGGCGGGCGTTTCTCACATCTTCGTTTTCGATCCGACAGGTCAGGTAATTTATCGCTGGAAAGAGGGTCTCGTCGAAACGCGAGATCTTGAGTTACCGAATGGAAGTTTGATTGCCGGCCCTTCTATTTGGCAGGAACTGCGGGCGGCCAAAACCAGACTTAAAATGACGCTTTGACGGGTTTTTGACATTTGTGAGATACGCTTTTCATCTGTCTCACCTCAAATCTGCCAAAATTATGACTAACCCAGGTACCGCAGCCTACTCGTTCCGAAACTTCAGCATGCCCATCAAGCCAACGAAGCCGATCCCCAAACACATGCCGGCAGCAACCAGTCCCCAGACATCGGAGCCGTGCAGTGCCCCTATCCGCGGCTTGCCCAGATTATTCAGGAGCACCATCGCTCCCAGCAGTGCCAACACTAAACCGGTAAACCGGCTGCTTTTCTTCATGGTCACTCCTCTGGCCGCCATCCCAGCCAACTCGATATTGTGACAGAAGAGCCGGGATCGTTTCAGCTTTCTCGGCTTCGTGATTTAGGACCTCATTACGCCTCGGCAGGGTGCACAAGCCGCATCACGTCGCGTCGCCCTCCCCGGTAAACTCGAAAATCGCGCAGATCCGTAGTGATCACCGGCAGGGAAGGATTCAATTCGCTGAGTCGAATGAGGCAAAGGTCGGCCAGATCGGGCTTTCATTGCGCAAGAGATAAACGTAGATGTGAAGGCGGAGGAAGCCGCGATACGAGCGATTATCACTTCTGGTAAGAGCCCCTACACCGACAACAGTGTCGACTGGATCCGTGCTTTTAAGCGGCGAACGGTTCTATTGGCGACGAAAACTACCGGTAAGGGTATGGATGACGCGATTCCGCTAATGTCGAGGGTTTCTTGGCAACAGCGAGGGCGAAGCGGTTTGTCGTATCTGTGATTTAAAAGCAAGGGCTCCAATTTATCCCTCGCAGACATTTCGCGAGTACTTAGCCCGACTTTCGCAGTAA
>PLRJ01000233.1 GCA_003163855.1 Bryobacterales bacterium
CGTCTTCGCCGTGGTTGCCCTGGGGGCCGGTAAGACCAAATAGGCGCTCCTTGAGAATGGCGTCTTTGCCGTTCCAGAACGCCAGAGCGAAACACAAATATTGGTGGTTATCGCAGATGCCGAGGATGCCGTCCTCAGTCCAGCGATAGGCGCGCGAGCGNNTAGTCTTCGCGGACGGTTCCCCAGGCGCGTTCGCATAGGTAAGGCCCCCAACGTTTCCAATGTTTAGTGCGAGCTTCCGACTCGACGAGCCGCTGCTGCTCGGCTAAAGGTATGCGATCCATGCGTGTGACCGTAAGTATACGCGTAGCGAGGCGGGGGACGCGTTCTTAAGAAGAGAAGCGGCCGGGGGGGCTGCTGTGGACGAGGGCGTCCGCCCTACCAAAACACAGGATTATGCGACGCTGGCTTCGGCCGGGACGTCGATTGGATGCTTGAATTTGCATTCGGCGTTGGGGCACTGCGCTACCGGACCCGCCTTGAGGAATTTCTCAATCAGATAGCTGCTGCCGCAGTCCGGGCACTTCTCGGCAATTGGTTTACCCCAGGCCACGAAGTCGCAATCGGGATAACGGTTACAGCCAAAGAATGTGCGGCCGCGTTTGGAGCGTCGCTCTACCACTTCGCCTTCGGTGCAGTTNNCGGGCACTTTTCTTCCAGCGGAACATCTTTGCGCTGCTCGCCACCGATTTGCTTGGTGGTCTTGCACTCGGGATAGCCGGAGCAGGCGAAGAAGGTTCCAAAGCGGCCCTTCTTGAGCACCATGGGTCGGCCGCAGTTCTCGCAGTATTCCTGTTCGTCCTGTTCGCCCAGATCGGAACCGTCGCCTATATCGGGCAGGTCAACGGTGAGTTCGCGGGTGTTGGTGCATTCGGGATAACCAGTGCAGGCGATGAAGCTGCCGTGCTTGCCCCACTTGATGACCATCGGCTTGCCGCACTTGTCGCACACCAGGTCGGTTGGTTTTTCCATCCGCTTGATGTCGGTCATGTTGCGCTCGGCGTGCTCCAGATCTTTCTGGAAGCGGCCGTAGAAGTCGCCCATGGCGACGCGCCACTCGACTTTGCCGTCTTCGATGTCGTCGAGTTCTTCTTCCATGCGCGCGGTGTACTTCACGTCGAAGAGATCGTTGAAGCTTTCCAGCAGCAGATCGGTTACGACCATGCCAAGTTCCGTGGGAACGAACTTGCCGCCTTCCTTTTTGACGTACTCGCGATCCTGAATGGTGGACAGGATGGAAGCATAGGTCGAAGGGCGGCCCACGCCATCGGCCTCCAGCTTTTTGACCAGCGTGGCTTCGTTGTAGCGCGGCGGCGGTTCGGTGAAATGCTGCACCGGCAGAATTTCCTTGAACTTCAGCGTCTCGCCTTCGGCCACGGCCGGCAGCTTGTGCTTTAAGTCTTCGTCTTCTTCATCCTTGGCGTCTTTGCCTTCTTCGTAGACCTTCAAGAAGCCTTCGAATTTGAGCACGCTGCCGGTGGCGCGGAAGATATGGTTCTTGCCGCTCTTGCCGGCGGCGTTGATGTCGATGGTGGTTTGATCGAGCAGCGCGGGGGTCATCTGCGAGGCGATGAAGCGCATCCAGATGAGGCGGTAAAGCTTGAGTTCGTCTTCGGCGAGCACGCCTTCGAGCGACTCCGGCGTCCGCAGCACGGAGGTGGGACGAACGGCTTCGTGCGCGTCCTGCGCGTCTTTCTTGGTCTTGTAGGTATTGGGCGCGGCGGGCACAAAATCGGGGCCGTAACGCTCGGTGACAAAGGTGCGCACTTCGGTGAGCGCGTCCTCGGAGACGCGGGTTGAATCGGTACGCATGTAGGTGATGAGACCTACGGCACCTTCCGCGCCGAGTTCCTTCCCTTCATACAAGGCCTGGGCGAGCATCATGGTGCGCTTGACGCTAAAGCGAAGTTTGCGGGACGATTCCTGCTGCAGCGTGGAGGTGATAAACGGCGGCACGGGATTGCGTTTCTTTTCGCGGGTGCCGACAGACTTGACTACGTAGGCTGCTTCGGCCAGATCGTCAACAATGCCGGTGGCAGTCTGTTCGTTGCCTATCTCGGGCGTTTCGTCGGCAATCTTGTTGAGGCGGGCGGTAAGCACTGGCGCCTTCTTAGCGTTCAGTGCGACGTCGATGGTCCAATATTCTTCTTTTTGGAAGGCGCGTATCTCGCGCTCGCGTTCAACAATGACGCGGACAGCGACGGTTTGCACGCGGCCGGCGGACAAGCCGCGGCGCACTTTATCCCACAACAGAGGCGAGATTTTGTAGCCGACCAGACGATCGAGTACGCGGCGAGCCTGCTGGGCTTCAACCAGATGAATGTTCACCGCAAGCGGTTTGTCGAAGGCTTTCTTAACGGCGGCTGCGGTAATCTCGTTGAACATCACCCGAAAGAACTCTGGTTTACCGGTCTTCTTAGATTCCAACTCCTCCTGCAGATGCCAGCAAATGGCTTCGCCTTCGCGATCAGGGTCAGCCGCGAGGTAGACGGAGTCGACACCTTTGACGGCCGCTTTGAGTTCGGCCATCAGCTTCTTTTTGCCTTCAATCACCTCATACTTAGGGGTAAAATCGCGCTCAACGTCGACCGCCAAGTCTTTCTTGGGCAAATCTTTCACGTGGCCCAAGGAGGCTTTCACGACGAAATCCTTCCCCAGGTACTTCCCAATAGTTTTCGCCTTCGTCGGGGACTCAACGATGACGAGAGATTTTGCCATAGCTTACTTTTTTAACCTATTTCTTCGAACGGTGTGCGGCTTCGACCGCCCACACTTCGATAGAACGCTACTCTTTTACCACACCTTCACGAAATTCTTTCCTGGGAGTTGCCTCACCAGTCCATTCATCTCCAGTTCAAAGAGTGCGCTGATCAACTCAGATGACGAGATTCCTTCAAAGGATTCAAGTAAGGAGTCAAGTTGTTGTGGCACATCCACTTGCAGACTGTTCAAAAGCTTACGCCCTAGTGCTTTCATAGGCTCTTCGGGGGCGCCGTTGGGGGCCGTTTCAACCGTTTCAAATTCGGTTGGCAGAATTCGCTGCTGGGCTTTGGACACCAAGTCGCGACGGACAGCCGCGGGCAGTTCGTTGGTGATGTCGCTCCATTCCTGCACCAGTTTGGCGCCACCGTCTTTGATAAGAAGATTAGGCCCCCAGCTCATTTTGGAGGTGATGTTTCCAGGAACGGCAAATACCTCCTTTCCCTGATCGATGGCCAGGCGAGCGGTGATGGCGGAACCGCTGTGCTGGGCTCCTTCGACGATGAGAACGCCGATGGAAATGCCGCTGACGATTCGATTACGAATAGGAAAATTTTGCGGAAACGCAGGCGCTGCCATGGGGAACTCAGAGATGATCAGACCTTTTTTCTGCAAGTCGGTATAGAGCCTGCGATTGCTGGCGGGATAGAGAAGGTCGACGCCGCAACCGAGAACGGCAATGGTGTCGCCGTCCTCTTTTAACGCGGCCTGATGGGCGGCGGTGTCGATGCCTTGCGCCATGCCGCTGGTGATGGCGAGGCCTGCCCTGGAAAGATCGGCGCTTAGGCGTTCGGCCGCTGCCAAGCCATAAGGGGACGGGCGGCGCGTGCCTACTACCGCGATGGAGTGGGCGCTAAGCAGTTCAGATCTGCCGATGGCGAACAGGAGGACAGGGGGATCGAAGATTTCGCGCAGGCGCTGGGGATAGAGCGGGTCGTGAAAGGTAATAATCTGCGCGCCGAAGTTAAGGAGTTTTTGCTGCTGCTCAACGGCATCATCAAACGAGCAACCGGAAGAGACATTGCGGGCCTGCGAAGGACTTAGACCGGCTGCTTCCAGTTCGGATGCGGAGGCTCTGAAGATGGCTTGGGGGGACTTAAGTTTCTCGAGCAGACGAATGCTGCTGACAGTTCCCAGGCCAGGCACCATGCGAAGCGCCAGCCAATAAAGAGCTTCCTCCTGGGTCATCAATGCGGCAGAAGACATTTGTCATACCAAAGCACGTTTTATAGGTGTGCAGGTGGGAAATTTGTTCTCAGCCAGTTCCGTCACCGGCAGGCTGCCGCTGTTCGGCAAATTCGGGGCGGGTCCAGTATTCTAAGACGGACTCGAACAGGTCTTTGTCGATTGGTTTCGTCAGGAAGTCGTTCATCCCGGCGGCGAGGCATTTACGGCGTTCGTCCTGCAAGGCATTGGCAGTGAGCGCAATGATAGGAATCTGAGAGGCGGGGGTTGCGAGACGCCGAATGGCCCGCGTCGCCTCCAAACCATCCATGACCGGCATGTGCATATCCATGAGTACTGCATCATACTGGCCATCCTGCACGTGCTGCAGCGCGACCTCGCCATTTTCAGCCACTTCGGCGTTATAGCCGAGAATGGAGAGCAGACGCAGAGCCACTTTCTGATTGATGAGATTGTCTTCCGCCACCAGAATTGTTCTTTGCATCTGCCCTTTTTCACAAGTAAACGCGGGCAAGGCACTGCGCGGAGACTCCTTTTGAACTGCGGCGGGAGAATCGGCCAAAGCCAGCTCCAGTGTGAACCAGAATGTGCTGCCGACGCCCAACTCGCTGCGGACTCCAATCTCACCTTGGAACATTTCGACCAGCCGTTTGCAAATGGCCAGACCTAGACCGGTGCCGCCAAAGCGGCGGGTGGTGGAACTCTCGGCCTGCTCGAAGCTGCGAAATAGGCGGCCCTGCGCTTCCTGGCTTATCCCGATGCCGGTGTCCTCTATCTCGAAGAGAAGCCGTGCCTGCAAGGGGCTGGAACTCTCCTGTTGCTCAACTTTCAACTGAATGGCTCCGTGGCCGGTGAACTTAACTGCATTGAAAAGCAGGTTAAGCAGAATTTGTTTCAGCCGCAGAGAATCGCCATGGAGCCAGAGCGGCAGACTATCGGGCACAGACAAGGTCAAGTCAAGACCTTTTCGCGCCGCCGGTTCGGAAACAAGCATAATTGTCTGACGCAGCAGAGAACTTAGGCAGAAGTCGGAGCATTCCAGCGACATCTTTCCCGCTTCGATCTTTGAGAAATCGAGAATGTCATCAATGACAGAACGCAGCGATGAAACTGATTCGTGAACGGTGGAGAGCAACTGACGCTGATCGTCAGACAGAGGGGTCATTTCAAGCAGAGTTGTCATTCCCAGAACTCCGTTCATGGGCGTGCGGATCTCATGGCTCATCATGGCGAGAAATTCGCTTTTGGCCTGATTGGCGCGCTCGGCCTCGGCCTTCAGCAGGACTTGTTCTGTGAAGCGGCGGCTCAGTTCCTCGGTGCGTTCACGAACCAACAACTCCAGCTCACGCGATCGTCGAACAATGCGGCGGACGCGCCAGCGCCAGACCAGAAAACCGGCTATGGTGACGGCCACTATGGCTGCAAAAGCAAAGAACTTCGTCATGTACCAGGGCGAGAACAGTTCGACCTGATAAGCAGCAGCTGGCGAAGCCTGCCCGGAACCCGTATCGAAGGCCATGTACTCGAAACGATAGGCGCCGGGCCAGAGCTTGGGATACCGAATTTCTGAACTGGCTGTTTCATTCCAGTTCTCCTCAAGACCCAGCAGGCGATAACGAAACCTCGTGCTGTTCTGGTGATAAAAGTTAAGCGCGGTGATAGTAAACACGAGCGTTTCGTGCTGATACTTAATCCGAGGGACCCTGTTTGTGAGGTCGGTTTCGCCATAGCGCACCTCCGTCAGGACAGGCCTGGACGGTATCCTGGCGGGCAGATGCCTGGCCAGAAAATGGGATAGACCGCCGCTGGTGCCGATCCATACCGATCCGTCCGCATCCTGGAAGTAAGCTTTGGAGTCGCAGTCGTTCCATATCAGACCCTGATCCGCGGAGAATGCGACCAGCTTATGCCCGTCGAACACCTCTACGCCCTGGTCTTCGCCAATCCACATCCAGCCACGTGGGTCTCTGGCAAGAAAAAGCACCTCTTTCGAAGCCAGCGGTATATGCGAGGAAGAGATGACGCGATTCTGTTTTATAAGGAACCGGGCCGCTCCGAATTGAGCGCCGTCCACCCACACGAAACCCGATTGATCGACCGCGACGTCCTCCAGAGTCTCTCCCAAGCGGGCTTGAGAAACATCAATTTGCCGCCATTCCGACCCGGTGAGGCAAAAGAGTCGCGTAGCTGTTAGAGCCCAGATTCGGCCGTCCGGACCCTGTTGAATGTCGCGGAACTCATCGCGCCCCAAGGCGGGGTCTAAGACGGGTTCAAAATGGCGCGCGAATCCGCGTCCTTCGCTCCTGATCAGACCGTGGCGCGTGGTAGCCCATACGGTGTCCTGCGAATCCACTATGACCCGCAAAATGCGGTCGAACTTTTCTTCCTTGACAGCATGGAGGTTCTTCTGGTCAACCCGGATGAGATAGCCATTCACTGTCGCAATCCAAATGAATCCGTCGCGTGACTCGGCAATGGAATCCGCACGCGCCAAATGCAAGCCGGGGGGGGCCCATGTTTCGATGGTCTTGGAGTTTGGCTGCTGCAGACTTATTCCAAGCTGATGTCCGATCCACAAGCGGCCGCCGGAGTCGCGTAGAATAGCCCAGGTTTGATTGCTCGCGAGGCCCTGGCGCTTGGTCCAGTGCTCCCAGACGTCATAGCCGACCCAGTTCATCAAGCCGCGCCCATCGAATCCAAACCAGGGTTGGTTTTCACGGTCGATCAAAATGGTTAAAACTGTACCTTCACCGAATCCATTACGGTCGGTAACGGTGGTCCAGGCGCCATTTTCGAAGCGCGCCAAGCCGGAATAGATTCCGGCCAGAATGCGGCCAGAGGAATCTTCAGCCAGGGAGCTAGTGGCTGCGCTTTCGGGTTGAGGGGGCAGGTCGAGGGTTTCGAAATGTTGATGGTTCGGTTTAAGGCGTACTATATGTTGGCTGCTGCGCGCCCACAATTCGCCATCAAAACGTTCGAGGAAGCCGGTCCAATTGTCCGCAGGCAAGCCATCTTTTTCGTCCCAGGATGTCAGGACTCCGCCCTTCCACTGGCAGATACCCTGGCCACAGCCGAAGAGCAGGGATCCGTCGTGACGCGGCAGAAGATCGCGCACGTTGCCCTTAAGTTTGGGGTGAGCGTCTAAAGCGGTTCGAGGCATCACTACACCTGAGACAACTTCTTCCTTAAGAACATAGAAGGCGAGCACTCCGAATTCGGAAGCAACCAGCACGCCGCCCCAAGCAGGCGCGACGATGGCCTTGCCTAGTTGAAAAGATAGGCTGCGGCCGTGGTAGGCAACGCTGGTGAATTGATTGGTGGATGACTGGTAGGCGAGCCCGTCTTCGGTGGCTACCCAGAGATGCCCGGTAATATCCTCGGCCAAGCTAACCACAAAGCGGCCGGGCAGGCCCTGCGCCCGCCCGAACTCGGTACAATGGAGGCCGTCGAAGCGGAATAGGCCGCTTTCTGTGCCTACCCAGATAAACCCCTGCTGGTCCTGAACCAAGGCGTGCACGGACAGATTGCCGAGCCCCTCATTATGGTGGCGGAAAACGTACTCTTGCGCGTTTCCAGCAGCGAGCGCGAGAAGTGCGAGCGCGCAGATACCGCGGGCGATAGGCAGACGAACTCTCATCAATCTCTCTGGACTGATCGGTTGGCGATAAGCAAAGCTTTATTGAGAACTGGAGCATGAACTGGCAGTAATGCCGATAGCAGTCTGCGAGAGTGTATTAAGTATGACAACCATGATTGACCAGGCGGCTCCGTCCACCCGATGAGAATTCTTAGCGCCGCCACGGCCTTGCCCGCAAATTATTACCCACAAAAGGTGCTGATTGATGCTTTCCGAAAGTATTGGGGAGGGCGACTGGATCGGTTTGACGTTTTAGAGCGGCTGCATGCAGCCACGCAGGTTGACGGGCGCTACCTGGCGCTGCCGCTGGAATCGTATCCGCAGGCGAACTGGGGTGATTCCAATAACAGTTGGATTGAGGCGTCTTTGCAACTAGGCGAGGAGGCAGTGGCGAAGGTGATGAAAGCGGCGCAGGTAGCGGCGGAACACATCGGGGCCTTCTTCTTTGTTTCCATCACCGGGGTTTGCAGCCCGTCCATTGAGGGACGGCTTATAAATAGGATGAACTTGAGCCAGCGGATGAAGCGGATCCCTATTTTCGGGCTCGGGTGCGTGGCGGGTGCGGCGGGCATCTCCAGGGCGGCGGATTATGTCAAGGCCTATCCCAAGCAGGCGTGCCTACTGTTGTCGGTAGAGCTTTGTTCGCTGACAGTGCAGCCGGACGACTTGTCGGCAGCTAATTTGATCAGCACGGGCTTGTTCGGCGACGGCGCGGCGGCGGTGATGATAGCGGGTTCGGAGTACGAAGGCGGCGGCGGCCCGGAAATTGTGGACACTCGTTCCACGTTTTACCGCAATACCGAGGACGTCATGGGCTGGGACATTTCGGGAAAAGGCTTCAAAATCGTTCTGTCGCGCGAGGTTCCGGAAGTGGTGCTGAAAAATTTGGGCCACGATGCGGACCAGTTTTTGGCTGACAACGGGCTTAGCCGCAAGGATATCAAGAGCTGGGTGATTCACACAGGCGGCCCGAAGGTGCTGGAGGCCACGGAGAAAGCGTTGTGCCTGCCTGCAAAATCGTTAGATGCGTCCTGGCAGTGCCTGCGGAAAACCGGCAATCTTTCGTCGGCTTCGGTGCTGTTTGTACTGGAAGAAGTGATGAAGAACCGGCGGCCTGAACCGGGCACCTGGGGGATTCTGGCGGCGATGGGACCTGGATTTTGTTCGGAGTTGGTGCTTTTAAAATGGTGATTGGGGAAACCCATCACGACCGAATAAACATCTAGAATGGAGATGATGGTAAGCGCTAGATTGGCTGTTGTTGTGCTTGTGGCGAGCGCCGGATTTCTGACGCTGGCGCAATATCCAGGCCAGTATCCGCCTGGACAATACCCTCCGGGGCAATACCCGCCGGGCCAGTATCCGCCCGGACAGTACCCGAATGGGCAAGGGCAGCCAGGCGGCGGACTGTCGCTGCCGGGCCGCAATAAGAACAAGAAAAAAGCGGCTGAGAACAAAGACAAGATTCCGACGTTTGCAACCGAGGGCTATGTCGTTTCGAGCACAGCGGACAAACTTGTAATCGCAACGGACGATGGGCGTGTGATCACGCTGACGGTGGACGATAAGACCAAATTCAACAAAGCGGGATCGTCAGCCGGCTATTCGGCGATGACGCCACATTCGCTGATTCATGTGGATGCGTTCGAGGATCAGGAATTTTATTTGACCGCGGCAACGGTGGAATTCCGCAAAGAGGCTCCCGAACCGGAGAAAGACAGACCCTCGCTGAAGCTGGCTCCCGGCGCTACACCGGCAAGACCGTCGCTGGCGGCGTCAGCCAATGCCTCAAATCAGGATGTGCCGGAACCGGTCACGGATAGCCCGGAGAATCACGCGGATGCGTCGCATCCAGCGCCCGATGCACCAGGGCGTCCTATATTGCACCACGGCAAGGTGACGCAGAAAGACAGCGACGACGATCTGGCCACGACTACGCCTCCGGCCAAGTCAACAAGCTCGGTGGCAAAATCTAACGCGCCGGCCAAACCGGCAGCGAACGATGACTCGCTAGATTTCACTATCGATGACAAGCCGAAGCCGGCCAGCAAGCCGACAGCGGCCACTGCTTTGATTGAACGCACGCGCGAATGGTCGGAGGCTTTCCTGCAAGGTCTGCCGAACTTCGTCTGTGAACAGGTGACGACACGTTATGCCGAAGAATCGCGCGCGACCGACTGGCAGGTGCAGGATGTGGTCTCCGCCAAGGTTATTTATGAAGATGGCAAAGAGCAATATCAGCAGATAACGGTGGGCGGTAAACGAACCAACAAGAGCATGATGGAACTAGGCGGATCGACCTCAACGGGCGAGTTTGCCTCTACCTTGCGCGGATTGTTTGCCGGCTATGCCAACGCGCAGTTCAAGTTTCAGCAGTCGTCGAGCGTCAGCCGAACTCCGGTGAGCATTTTCGATTACAAGGTGCTGCTGGGACATTCCGACTGGACGGTTCTGATTGGCAGCCAGGAGTTTCATCCGGCCTACAGCGGCACAGTTTGGGTGGATAAGAGTACGGCGGAAGTGCGGCGGATTGAAATGCAGGCCGATAATGTGCCGAAAAACTTTCCAGCTGACACAGTCGCCATGACTATTGATTACGACCCGGTGCGGTTGGGGACGAGCACTTTCCTGCTGCCGGTGCATTCAGAGAACCTAAGCTGCTTCCGCGGCACAACGGTTTGCACGAAAAACACGATTGATTTTCGCGATTATCACAAATACGCGGGCGAGAGTACGGTCGAGTTCAAGTAGGGAACCCCTCGGGAAAGGGAATTTACGTACGCGAAAGACTCCCACCTTGGCAACTGCGTACATGGCCTGACCGGCATGTCGCCAGTCGAGTTTTCACTTTCCGGTATGATGCGCAAAGAGGAGTGAAAGCTATTTTGCGGATGGGGCTGAGCGGAAGTTTGCGACAGAACGTGCTCAACGTTTATTGATGAAAACACCATCTCAAATATTGAGGTCGGATGCTCGATCATTGAGAAGCGACATGAAAAATCTACGGTTATTTGCTCCGATCCTCCTGGCTTCATCAGCCTTCGCCCAAAACGCGCCACCGTTGCCACGGTCGCTACCGCAACTGGCCGCTGATCTCCCTTCGCTCGTTCATAACAAGCAGTTCCAACTCGGGCCATTTTCCGATGCGGTTGACCAGGCGATCCGTAACGAGCCCTCGTCTATTCCAGAGGCGGCCGCAATTGCTGCGAAGGATCTGCAAGATCCCGACCCGGCAGTGAAGGCAAACGCATTAGGTTTAATGCACGCTATCGCTGTCACGCCCCAGGGCGCGAGTGCGCTGCAAGTCGCTGCTGACCCAATCGCACAAGTCCTAACCCAGGGGGACGATCTCTCGCAGCGTATGGCTCTGCTAGTTGCGGCTGATCTTAACGAGCAGGCGCCCGACAGCTTTATAGCGCCACTCGAGCGACTGGTTCAGGCGCCAAATACAGACGACACCATACGGGTGCGAGCGGCCACGGCGCTGGGGCTATGCCGCCCGAAAGACGAGACTGCGCAAAACTTAATTGCGAACGCCATCGACAACACCGCGGTGCCGCAAAGCGTGCGCAACGAGATCTTGTTTCACAGCGCCTCGGCAGAATCCGGCTCGATTCTTACTGACAACGCCGTCCGCTTGGCAAACACGGCCACTGACAAAAGCACACGTGACAGTGCGATTCGTGCAGTAACAAAAATGGGACCAAACGCAGTCGCGAGAATACGGCAACGTTTAGTAGCTATCCAGAACGACCCGACCGAGTCGCTGTATTCTCACGAGGTCAGTAGTGCGGCGTTGCAGTCGCTACGTTGACTATCACCTCAAGCGATCATCTGCTCGCGACGGGGCGGTAATTATGTCTATTCTGAGTGCAGCCGCAGTTCTTGCGACGCGAACTGCTGCACCTGCGGTGGATGTGTCACATGATGCTGACGACGGGCTTGCCAGTTTCTTGCAGTCAATAGGGCGATCGGTTCTGATGCTGAGCTGCGGTGATGGTTGGCGGATGAATGACGTTAATAAGATCACGCGGCGCATAGTTGCAATAAGACGCGAAGAAAATTTGCCCGAGCGTGGCAAACCCCTTCCTTACGTTGTCCCAACTAAGCTTACTTCCCGCCGATGGGCTGAATGATGGCGTTCGAAAGAGCGCCGCTGAATTCAGTCATTTCGCCGGCTTTCTTTCCCGGCGCGGGCAGGAGCCGAACTGCCAGCGGTTTGTTCCACTTGAATGCGAGGGTGGCAACATCGCCGATGATGGCGGCAATTGTCTTCTCACTGGTATCGCCAGCAAGGGGCACGGTATCGACACCAGCCGCGCAAACCGCCGAGTAAGCGAGGATGGAATCCAAGTTATAGGCGCCCTCCGTCCAGCGGCGCGTGAGCGTTGTGTCTTCCAGCACCGGAATCATCAGGCCGGAGTAGCCGGTCTGCTTGACGGGAACGGCTTTAACGGAGCGCGTGATGATGGCGGAAGCGGTTTCGGTTCCAGGTGAACCAAACGGCGCACCGGTGAAGGATTCTATCGCGGTGCCGATGGAGACCAGGCCGCCGGGGGCTGGAGTGGGATCGATACCGGCGTAAGTCCAGCCACTGCCTTCAGCCGCTTTCATGGCCGCAGCTTCCACGGCGCGGGCGGGCATGTAAAGTGCGTCGGTCAGCTCTTTGGCGGCGGTGCGCGGGTCGTGATTGCGCGCAAAAACATCCATGACGACGTTGGCGGATTCGAGTCCGATGGCAAAGCTTTTGGGGCCGCTGCCGGGGTGCCAGGCGCCTGGATAAAAGGGGCCGTATGGCTTGAGCATGGCGGTGGCGGCGAAGTTGAAGTTGCCCTGACCATGGGGGCTGCGTGCGCCAACCGCGTGAATGACGCGAGCCGCTTGCCGCACCGCGTTCCAATGGATGCCGTCTTCGCCGGCGGTAATGAGATTAGCGTTCAAATGATTGCCAGGCGCGGAGAGTATGTCGATGAGAAGATCGACCGCGGTGGTATCGTCGTTGTCGTTCAGCATGGCCGGACCGATGTTAGGTGCGAACTTCAGCGTGGCGGCGAGATCGTTGATGCCGTTTAGCATTTGTAAGGCGTCGGCGTGGCTGAGACCGCGCGTGTATTGCGGGAAGGGCTGCGTTGAGATGCGAATGCCCGCGACCTGGTAGCCGGCAGCCTCGACGGCTTGACGCACTTGATTGAGGAACTTAACTGTTTCAGTTATCTGCGCCGGGTAAGATTTGGCGTCGATGGTGACGAAACCGGTTATGGCGCGGACTTTTGGCTTGACCGGCTCGGCGGCCGGTAAGGACAAAGCGGCTAACAGGAAGGCTGAAAGCAGAGGCTTCACTTAGTGGCCGCCGATTTGTTTGGCCGCTTCGTCGAGCAGGTCGGCTTCCTTTTGCAGAGCAGCGGCTGCATGGGCGATCTGCACATCGGCTTCCGTCCAGCGTTTCTGTTCAATGGATTCGCGCACCCCGGGGATGGTCTTCACGCCGTAGCCGGTGTAGAAGCCTGGCGCATAGATGAGATTTTCGAACCAGGGGCGATTGGGCAGGCCGGCAGGGTTGAGCAGCATGCGTTCGGACTTGATCAACTTTGCGTTGACGGCAGCCGGAGCGTTGCTGCCCGCGGCGAGGAAAGCTTTTTCATAAGCGTCGGAGGCGCGCGTTAATTCGTCAGCGGCGTTGTCGAGCGGGGCGAAGTTCAGGTAAGGCGGAACAGGTTCTTTGGATGGCGGCACCATTTTCTTCTTCGGATTCTGCATGGCGTCAAAGACGCCTTCTTCAACTTGCGAGTTGATTTCTTTAGTGCGGGCACGCTGGCCGTTGTCAAGTTCCTTGATCTCTGCGATGTAGGTGTGAATGGTGTCAGCAAAGTTGGTGAATTTGAACGGCAGTATCTGCGCATCAGCTAGCCGCATCATCATGATGCCGGCAGTTTGCGCCAAAGCGCGGCCGTAGGCAAAGTCGGTGTCTTCAAAGTGGGTGTACCAATAGAAGTCGTCGTAGATAGAGTGGTATTGGCCGCCGCCCGCATCCTCACCGCCAAAGCCGATGTTGAGACTGGCAACGCCGAGGTGGTCGGTAAAGACGGTATAGTCGGAGCCAGAACCCAGGGCGCTGATGCGAAGGTCGGGACGTGATTTGAATTCGGCGCGCTGCGCGGGTGTGGCGCGCGCCATATCGGCCAGACGTACTCTTTTCCAGGCGGTCATCTTTGTTTCCGGATCTTCGACGTCCTTCATGATGCCGTTGACGAAGTCTTCGAGCGAGTGCGAACCACCGGCGCGAAAAAAGCCGCGGCCGTTGCCATCGGAATTGATATAGGCAACGGCGTGCTCAGTGAGTTCGGCAGCGTGGGTTTCGGCCCACTCGGTGGAGCCGAGCAGACCGGGTTCTTCGCCGTCCCAGAAGCAGTA
The DNA here is from genome assembly GCA_003163855.1 of Bryobacterales bacterium. GTDB lineage: Bacteria > Acidobacteriota > Terriglobia > Bryobacterales > Bryobacteraceae > Bog-105. Next base: position 13,994 of record PLRJ01000233.1, read on the forward strand.
AATGATGGTGCGGTCGGGCTTCCAGCCCTGCTTCAGCAGCTCGCCGAGCGCACGCGCCTCTTCCATTTCCGGACTTGCTCCGGAGACGGGATCGCCCGCACCATTTACCCAGGCGTCATGATGATTGCCGCGGATGATCCATTCGTCGGGATATTTTGAGCCTGGAATTTTGGCGATGACATCGTACAGTGGCTTACGATCCCAATTGAACTTGAGATGAAGGTGCGCTTTGGCGGGCCCGGGACCCACATGATAGGGCATGGGAAGAGATCCGCGCCAGGCAGCGGGAACAAGTTCGCCGTCGAGATTCTTCAGCATCGGCTCCGCATCTTCGTAGGAGATGGGCATGACGGGGATCTTGGTCAAGGTTGTAATTTCGTTCAGGGGCAGCTTCTTGGCACCGGGCGTAGCACCGATACCGGGAGTAGCGGGATCGCCGGGGTAGAGCGGCATATCCATGACGCTGCCGCGCTGAACGCCGAACGGGGGACGCATGGGTCCTTTGGGATAGACGTCGCCGTTGAAGTAGCCGTCTTCATGAGGATCGGAATAGATGAGGCAGCCAACGGCTCCGTGTTCGGCGGCAACTTTGGGTTTGATGCCGCGCCAGGTTTGGCCATAACGGGCGAGCGCGATGGCGCCCTGCACCGAGACGCCCATGCGCTCGAGTTCCTTATAATCGTCAGGGCTGCCATAGTTTACATAGACAACGGGCGCGGTAACGTCACCATCGATGGAGTACGCGTTGTAGGTGGGCAACTGCTCGCTTTTCTGATTTGACGTCGGATCGATGGCAAGTGCCGGCTCTTCCAGTTTGGCGACGTATTTGACCGGCTCCAGAACCTCCAGGGCGCGCTCCTTGGGAGTAGGGAAAAGGGTGTCAAAGGTTTCGATCTGCGCATCGAGTCCGAAGGACTTCAGTTGAGCCGCAATCCATTCGGCGTTGTCTTTGTCATAGGGCGAGCCGACGTGATGCGGGCGCGCGGAAAGGCGGCGCATGTTTTCACGCAAACGATCCTCCTCCGGGATGGCTTTGAACTTCTGCTCCCATTGAAGCTCGGTGGCGGACGTCTGTTGCGAATAGCCTCTAAGTGTGTGCGGCGGATCCGCGGCTTGAGTGACAAAGGCGAATACACAAAGGGTGGCTAAAGCGTGGCGCATGATTGTCTATTGTAAAGGCAATCGTTCTGGCGACTACAATTGGACGCATCAAAGCATCATCGACGCGGGTAAAATCCCTTGAATTGCCGCAAATGCTGTTGGAGGGTGGGGAGGCTGGTCTGCAGCGCCGCCAAATCGCCCGCCCTTGCAGCCGACTCCATACCGGCAGCCAAGTCGCAGAGGGCAACAGCGCACGCGTTAGAGGATGAGCCCTTGATTTTGTGCGCTTGCTCCAGCGCGCCATGCACGTCTGCGGCTTCCACAAAGTGGATGAGGGAATGGATCTGGAGCGGCATGTCAGCGAGGAAAGTATCAAGCACCTTCTCCACTAAGGTTTCGTCGTCCATCAGGCGCGCGCGCAGCGTGGTTAGATCAAATAGAGTGGAAATATTCTCCTGCTTTGGGGCGGCCGATAGCGCAGCTAGTTCCACTGGTTGTTTGGCAGCGACAGGTTTAGCTTCAGGCAGCCAAATGGAAAGCACCCGGACGAGGTCGCGCGGGACTACAGGTTTCGAGACAAAGTCGTCCATGCCGGCGCGAAGGCAATCCTCACGATCGCCTTCCATGGCGCCGGCCGTCATAGCGATTATGGGAACTTTATTCGAGGTTTGCCGGATCAGGCGAGTCGCTTCCAAGCCATCCATGACAGGCATGCGGACATCCATCAGCACCAGGTTGTAAGGGATAGTTTCGACAGCTTCGAGCGCTTCGACGCCATTGGCGACGGCGTCGGCACTCAAACCCAACTGGCGCAAAATGCCGAGCGCGACATGTTGATTTGTGACCACGTCGTCGGCCACCAGCACGCGGGCTTTGCGGTCGGCAAACATGTTTTTGGAAGGAGTTGCAGCCTCAACAACGAGAGGGCGCGGGCTGGCTGCCATTTTCGGGCTGGATCCGTCTGGGAGGCGGACGTTAAACCAGAAAGTAGTGCCCTCGCCGAGCTGACTGGAGACGCCGATGCTGCCACTCATCAGTTCCACCAGGCGCTTTACGATGCTAAGACCTAAGCCGGTACCGCCGAAACGGCGAGTGGTTGAGCGGTCGGCCTGAGTGAAAGGGCGAAAAAGACCAGCCTGTTGCTCGGGCGTGAGGCCGATGCCACTATCTCGGACTTCGAAACGGAGCATGGCTGGCTGATCGGTGAGGCGGGATAGGGTGACGCTGACCGAGCCGCTAAGAGTGAATTTGACAGCGTTTGATAACAGATTAAGTAGAATCTGCCGCAGGCGGCCAGGATCGCCAATAACCTGAGTGGGAACGTCCTGCGACACATCAACATGCAATCCCAAATCTTTCTTTGCGGCCTGCACGGCGACCAGTTCTACAGACTCGTGGACCACGCTGCGCAGATCGAACGCCACCTCTTCGAGCTCCATTTTGCCGGCTTCGATCTTGGAGAAATCGAGGATGTCGTTAATGATGGTGAGCAGTGCCTGCCCACTAGAACGAATGGTGTCAAGGCAGGATTTCTGATCGGCCGTGAGTGGCGTGTCCATCATCAGATGGGTCATGCCGATGACGCCGTTCATGGGGGTCCTGATTTCGTGGCTCATGTTGGCCAGGAATTCGCTCTTAGCCTGACTGGCGGCCTCGGCTGCCTCCTTCAACGAAGCGGCTTCCGAAAGTTGCGAGCTAATAACTTCGGTCTGGCGCTTGATGTGATTGCGCAGCATGATGACCCAGCCGAGCACGGTTAAGGTAATAAGCAGCGCCAGCGCGAGCACGATCAGGGCGTGCATAGCTGTCCACCAGGAAGGCTTTTCGAGCACTACTACGTCGGCCGGCGAACGGAGCAGTAGTTGGAAAGACTCAGGAACGGAGAAAACTTCCTCCTGAATGCGCGGTTTGCTACTGCCGCGGACGGAACAGATACCGGTGATTCTCACCTTGCTTCCGCTGCCCCAGGAAGGCGGCAACTGCGCCCATGCCTGGCCGGGAAAAGTGGCGGAGAATATGAATTTGCCGGAGGACAGAACGATAGTGGGATCGATGGCGGAACTGTCCTTCCCGATCAGTTGGCCATCAAGTGTTACCAGGCGTGCGTCGTATTCACCGCGCAGCGCCTGCTCGGCGGTAAGCGCCAGGGGCTGGACCTGTTCTTCTCCAGGCGCAACGCGGTAAATGGCGTTGTCCAGCGATGGGCTGAAATCGCCAGGAAGCGGGAATCCGACTACATCCACTTTCTGTCCGAGTCTCATTGGCGCGGTTTCGGCGGTGTGGGTGCAGATACCCCTTGCGCCGCTGTCCTGAACGCACAGCATACGGCCGGGCCAAAGGAGCGTAACCAGACCTTGAATGTGCGATCGGCGACGGAACGATATGTCGGGACTGTAGCTGAACAGCTTGGCGACCGGCACTACGGGAAGGTCGAAGGGGCGGGGCGCCGCGTCCTCCACAGTGATCGTGCCAACACCTGGAAAAAGAAGATGAGAGCCCGTCAATTGTCCCTGGCGGTTGAAGAGAGGAGCCTGGTTGGCCTGCATCCTGATCTTCGCGTCGATAAGACGCTGGTAGTCGACGGCGGGCTCTTTTACTGCTGCTGCTGTGATGACGCCATCACTAAGTGCAAGATCGAGAGCTATGGTCTGTCCCAAGTCGCGTACGGAACGCACAACGCCTTCTACTTCCACCCACTGGCCGTCGTAGTTGCTGGTGAGCATCTGGCCGAGGCTTACCCGCGGAGCAGTGCGGGGCAGGTGGGATACGCCGATGACATGCGCAGCGCCTGATGCCACGATGGGTGCAAAATCTCCAGCCGCGCTTACTCCGGTTACCTCAACCAACTGACCGGCAACGAGTGGGGTAGGCGGCAGGGTAGAAAGGGCAACAAAGATGCAGCCGCTGTCGTCGTGAACAAAGAAAGCGGGGCGACGAACATCGATAAAAGAGTTGTAGTAGGTCACTACTCCGTGGAGGCGCACAGGATAATGTCGGGATGCCTGCTCCAGCGGCAACTGGTGGACGGAACGGGCGGTAACCAAGGTGGGCAGATCGTCGGTTTTACTTTGTTTGCTTTGCGCGGGGAGCCATGCAGTGGCGAGCGTTGCGATCAGGAAGGAAAATCGCGCTGAGCCAAGCGAACGGAAACGTCTGCAGGGCGGAGTTTTGAGGGCCACGCGCAAGACGGGCGCGGTGTCTGGCGCGCCGCCGCAAGGGCTGGC
>PLRJ01000216.1 GCA_003163855.1 Bryobacterales bacterium
ATCCTGGCCGCGCGCGATGCCACCGCTCATCAACCCAGTCCCGCCTGGTTGGAAGTAGACCGCGATCTGTTAAAAGCTCGCGTGCTGCAACAGCCTAAGCGTGAAGAACTAGTACAGATTCAGTTGAACGAACAGCTCATCGTCGAGTTGTACTCGAAGTAAACGAGGAAAAGAATAGCTATGTTTAAAGGATTCCAGAAGCCCAAGCGTTTAGTCGCCAACACCGAAACACTTACCGAGCGTTTTGGCCAGTTTGCGGCACAGCCCTTCGAGCGTGGATTTGGATCCACCATCGGCACCGGCCTGCGCCGCGTGCTGTTGAGTTCAATCGAAGGCGCGGCCATTACCGGCGTGCGGATTGAGGGTGTCTCGCATGAGTTCAGCCCCATCCCTGGCGTGGTTGAAGACGCCACCGATATCATCCTCAACCTGAAGCAGGTACCGTTCAAGATGAGCGGGGAAGGCATGCACATCGCTCGCCTGAACATCGAAGCTCCGGGCGAAGTGATGAGCAGCCAGATCGAAACCGACAATGATGTCGAAGTGCTCGATCGCAATCTCCACATTGCCACCATCGGCGAGGGCGGTAAGCTCAGCGTCGAAATGCGCATCAAGAGCGGCCGCGGTTACGTCTCGGCCGACCGCAACTACGATGAAGATCTGCCCATTGGCTACATCCCCATCGATTCGGTTCACTCACCCGTCCGCAAGGTGAATTACACCGTGGAAGCAGCCCGTCTGGGTCAGAACACCGACTACGATAAGCTGACGATCGAGGTCTGGACCAACGGCGCCATTTCGCCGCAGGACGCCATCGGTCAAGCCGCCAAGCTGCTGAAAGACCACATGACCATCTTCATCAACTTTGAAGAGTTGCCTGAAGTGGCTGAGGAACCGGCCGAGCGCGCCATCAACCAGATGAACGAAGTGCTGAACCGTTCGGTGGAAGAACTCGAACTCAGCGTCCGTTCTTACAACTGCCTGAAGAACGCCAACATTCAAACCATCGGCGATCTGGTGCAGAAGAGCGAATCGGAAATGCTGCGCACCAAGAACTTCGGCCGCAAGTCGCTGAACGAAATCAAAGAGATTCTTTCGGGTCTCGGCCTCTCGTTCGGTATGAAGTTCGACGCGCAGGGCCGCCTGGTTGGTGGTTCGCCATCCGCCAGCCCGGCCGACTACGCCAACGACAACTTCGCGGAAGCAGAGGACTAAAGCCATGCGCCACCGTAAAGCTGGAGCAAAACTTAAACGAAACGTAAGCGCCCGCCGCGCTCTTCTGCGCGGCCTGGTGACCAGTGTCGTTCTTGAAGAACGTATCACTACGACCGTGCCGAAGGCGAAGGCCGCCAAGCCTCTGCTGGAGCGCATGATTACTCTGGCGAAAGAAGACACGCCCCACACACGCCAGCAGGCGTCGGAATTTCTTCTTACGCCGGCATCTGTTGAGAAGCTCTTCGACAAAATCGGCCCACGCTTCAACCAGCGCTCCGGCGGTTATTCACGCATCGTCAAGCTGGGTGTCCGCAAAGGAGACGGAGCTGAGACGGCCAAGCTGGAACTGGTCGGTTCGGAACTGGTAAAACGCGCCGCCGAACGTGCCGCGCGCCGCGAGGAACGATTGAAGGAACAGCAGGGCGGAGAGCCGCCGGCCGAGAACTAGCTAAGTCGAGAAGTAAGAAGCAAAGGCCCGCCGGACTGAGTTCGGCGGGTTTTTTGTTGATGTGCGGTTGAAACGGGCCCGCAAAGCTATCAGAGGTAGGATATTGTGATGCCGCCCGCTGGCACACGGCTACCGATAAACGAATACGATGAGCTTTATGGCGGTGAGCCTGGCTGGGAGTATTGGTTTGGTGAAGCTCGACGTAAACCTGTCCCTACAAAACTTCACGGCCTTCTTCAATTTCTCCTCGGCGAACTACTGCGCCGCGCAGGATATATCGTTTCCGGGGAAACCGATCTAAAAATTGTTTCCGACTGGCAACCTCGCCCAGATGTTTGTGGGGTTCTCGAAGAATCCAACGAAAAATACATCACCCAACCCCAAGGCCTGGTGGTCTTTGAGGTCCTGTCTGAAGGTGATGACATTCTGACTAAATGCCGGCACTATGGCGTAGTTGAGATCGAACACATTTTTGTTTTCGATGTAGATGCCAAAACTATTACTTTCTGGGATGGCGAAGAATTGCGCCCCGTTGTCGATGTGACGTTGGGAAACGGCGTTGTGATCACAGGCGCGACCATTTGGTCGGAGTTTGCCAGACGGCAACAGCGGCAGCCGCCTGTTTCGACGATAATCTAGTCGCCTACTCAGCTCTCAGAACCGACGCCGGGTCGAGTTTAATGGCCTGTGAGACCGGCAGTGAGGCTGCAAGAAGGGCGGCTGTTAGGATCAGACCGATGGCGAGAATATAGGACCACGGATCGAACGGCGATAACTCATAAAGAAATGCCCCAGCGAACCGGAGAGCCGCCGCGCTTACGGCGAGACCAAGCACCAGCCCCACTGTTACGCTCCACATCGATGAAAGACATACTGCGCGAACAATGTGCCGGATCTGGGCTCCCAACGCCATGCGAATTCCAATCTCCCTAATGTGTTGCACCACAAATTGGGTCAGGGTGCCATAGAGCCCAATACCTGCCAGTGTGAGTCCAGCAATTCCAAAGAAAGCCGTCATCAGCATCACCACACGCTCCTGCCAAACCGAGTTGCGCTCCTCCATCTCCAACGTTGTTATCTCCACAATAGGGACATTCGGATCGGCAATTTGGACACTCTTCCTAACTCGGGAAATCACGGATCGCGGATCTCCATAAGTGCGAACATACAAATTCAACATGCCGGCGGCGGGGTTACCCCAAATCGGGTGCGCGTAAAATGTCGGCGGTGGTTCCTCCCTTAGCGAGCGGTACTTCGCCGTTGTTACCAGCCCGACGATACGATAGGTCGGCGGGGCGCCGACATTCCCGAAGGTCCGCCCAATCACGTCCTGACCTGCGAAGAATGTGCGCGCGAACGTCTCGTCCACTACGACAGAAAACGGTGGTTTCTTAACATCGCCATCGTCGGGCCGGAGATCACGCCCCTCCAACAGGCGGATTCCCATGGTGTCGAAGTATCCTGGCGTCACCATATTCAAGCTGGTGCTTTGGAACGTTCCAGGGCCCGGCGCCTGTCCGGTTGGTGAGACGACCGCGCCTATGCCTTTCTCGCGCATCACTCCGTATAAGACCAAGCTGGCGGCCCGAATCTCCGGTAACGCCCGCACACGTTGCAGAAGCCGATCATAATAGCCTCGGATCTGCTCATTGCTATATCCCGCAGCCACGGGGCTGATTCGAAACGTCACAACATGATCGCCATCAAAGCCTGTAGTGGCGTGTAGCAGGTTCCAGTATGAGCGCAACATCAGACCCGACGCTGTAATAAGAACCACGGTCAGCATTACCTGCAAACAGACCAGAGCATTGGCAGTAACGGCGGTGTGCGCCTTTGAGCCAGTTAGCTGTTTCAATTCGCTGTTCAAGTCGAATCGCAATCCAGCAAAGGCGGGTAGCATTCCAAAGAGCATGCCGCTTACCAGGCACCCGCCACTAATGAATAGCAGAATCCGCCAGTCTGGCGATAAGTCAATCGCCGGCGAAATGACAAGCTGTGTCGCCGGATTTCGTAGAACTGGAATAAGCCTGAGCAAAACTGGAGCCAGCACGTAGGCTAGACAAAGTCCGAGCATGGTGCCCAGCACGCCCAGCAAAAACCCCTCTGCCATCATCTGGCGAACAATTCGAAAGCCCGTCGCTCCAAGCGATCGCCGAATCGCGAATTCTCTGCGCCGTGCCTGCGATTTCGCGAGCAGCAATCCTCCAACGTTGAAACACACAATAAAAAGTAGTACAACGACAGCGCCCATCAAAAACACTACGGCTTTCGAAAACAGCCCGCGCAGTTGTGAGGCGCCGTGCTCCAAGGACAATAGACTGGCCGTAAATTCCAGTTGGCTTTTGATAGCCGCTGCAGGTATTGGCGGTACGGACCCGTGAAACGATTCTTCGACTCCCTTCCTGAGCAGTGGCTCGGCTCGCTTCGCGGCAACCGAAGGCGTGATGCCCGGCAGTAAGCGGACATATAAGTTGAACTGTGCCTCGGCAAGCGGTTGTAGGCCGATGAACTGCACGGCGCTCAGCGGAAGTACCACGTCTGGCTGCGAGTCGAGATTCAGTCCGTGAAACATCTTCGGCAGCACTCCACAATCGTGAAGACATGGCCTTTGATTTCAATAGTCTTGCCGACCGCGTTCGCATCACCGTCCCACTCACTGTGCCAAAGGCGATAGCTGAGAATCGCCGGAATCAAGCCGCTGGATGAGTCCTCAGCTTCATTGGATAAACGGCCACGTTCCGCCGAAAGGCCCAGATCGTTGAAGATGGAAGCAGACACCGCACTAACTGTAACCAGCCGCAGCCTGTCTCCGTTCCCGACCGGTTGTGGACCGAGTGGGCATTCCGCCTGTACGGAACTCAGGAACCCCTTTAGAAGTTCAAAGAGATTCCCCGGATCACGAACGGGAAGAGTCTTGAGTAGTAGACCATCTACGAAGCTGAACAAGACTGCGTTCGCTCCGATACCGAACGCCACGAGGGAGATTACGATGGCGCTGAAGAGTTTTCTATTTGTGGCCTGACGAAAGGCGTAGCGGATATCGCCGGCGAGATCAGTCATAGTGGCAGTTTAGCTCTGGTGACTGGTACGGGGGGATTTAGCGGGCTTCTGTTATTACTGTGCTGCTCTAATCTCAACCAGATATTCGAGAATTTCCTGCTCGCGTTGTTGGATTTCCAGCAGGATCGGCTCTGCCATGCGCGTATAATCGTGCGGCGGGTGGACCTTCCGGGCCTTCAAGAGGATCGTCCGAAGGTTACTGACGCATTGCTGTGCAACCAGCATCTGGTCGTCGGTTTGAATCATGGCAGCTTCACCTCTACGATACCGCCTTTTTGAAAGGTCCTAGAAACTTGATAAGTGTCCAGCCAAAGAGTCAGCAATTCCCCTCCGATTGAGGCTCGCGCCCAGAAGACATCGGCTGAGAACATGAGTTTGGCTCGTGGCGCATCGAAAATGGCTTGCGCTGGACCGGCAACTTCAGACACGTTGAAGTCTTCGGCCATGATCAGTAGCAGGTCAATGTCTTTGGGTGACACCTTGGCCGTGACAAAACTACCCCAGACAAAGACATGGCGAAGTTTACCGCCTGTTCCGGCTAGCCTTATGATCTCTTGAAGTCGGCTCGCCAGCCACGCTCGGCGAAGAGATGAACCACAGAAGCGAGTTTGGAACTCTTGCCAATCCGAGAGTCTACGCCTGGAGGTAGCTCTCCGCCATCGTTGAATGCGGGCAACATTCAGATAGCCACTCGTCTCAGCGCCGCTTCTTTTTCGCTCTATAAGCCGTCGGTTTTTGTGCTGGCGGCTTTTCGGCGTTCACAGTTCCTGCCGGACCAATCTTGCTCAATATCCGGTCGTGAATCCAGTGCTCATCCCACCACTCTTTGGGATCGATCTGGTATCCGTCAGCTAGCATGCTGAAATGCACGTGATCGCCAAACGCCATCCCGGTTGAGCCGCTCACTCCAATCTGCTGTTCCTTCTGTATGGCATCCCCTACCTTCACCATGATCCGGCTCATGTGGCCGTACAAGCTTTGCAGCGAATAGCCATGATCGATAATGACGCAGTTGCCGTAGATGCCAAGCCGGTCCGCGTAGATCACCTTGCCTGAGTTGGCCGCTTTCACCGGCATGTTGGTGGTTTGCGCCAAGTCGTAACCCAGGTGGATCTGCTCATCAATTTTCTTGCCTTGGTAGTAGTAGCTGCGCCGGTCGGCGAAATAGGATTCGCGGGCGCCCTTCACCGGAATGAATGGCCCGGACCAAAGAATCTTATTCTCCGTATGCGTTCGCAGCGCGTAGATTTGCTCCGTGTTAGCTTTACGCAGATCGCGGTTCAGCCTAACGAACCGTTCAACCAGATCGCCCGTGCCTTCGGGATCGAGTTCGCCCACTACTTTGCGCAGATTCTCTTCCTTTACGTTGATATCGCTCGACCGGAACTTCTTCGGGAAAACTTTGGTCCAGAAGGTCGTTGTTACTTCGGTTCCGGCTGTATTGCGAACAAAGGCCAACGGTATGGTGTCGGGCGAAACGTCCCATGGATAGACGAAGAGCGCAAACCGATGATTGCTGGTGTCAGCTTCACCAGGCATCGGAAACGAAGTGGAGGTGTAGTTCGCCACATGCACACCTGCTTCCGTCCAGTTCCCGCCCAGATCCAGCACCACCAGTTCCGCGCCTCCTTGATTAATGTAGTGTTGCTTGCCATCGGTCACAATCGTCGGAGGGCGGAGGATAACGGTCACATCGTGATCAAGCGATGTCGTGGCACCGCGAAAATCGTTGCTGGATGCGCTTATACTAATGTGCGCAGGCCCTTCTTTTAAGAAGGGTGCCTGTTGTTTACCCACCGGAAACGAAAAAGTTCGCGCCGTCTGTTTTGATTTGTTCTCGTCCTCAAATACGGTTTGGCTCTGGCCGTTCTGCTGCACAACCACAGAGAAACGTTTCACACCCGCCGGGTCAGTCACCTGCACTTCCAGCGGAGTTGCCGAACCAATCGCAGTCACAGGCTTGCTGAGTTTCAATGCCGCGTGCTTGCCCGAGAACCAAAAGAAGGCGAGCACTGCCAATACGATGGCCACCAGCGCCGCGATAATACGTTGCAACATTGTCATTGTTTTATGTCTTCATGACTCTTCGTCCGTCCAGCCGATAGTCGCCTCGCGCCACCCAGGCGATCGCCTCCGAGTAAATGCGGTGCTCCTCAGCCAGTATTCTTTGCGAAAGGGTCTCCACCGAGTCATCGTCCAGCACGGCGACCGGAGCCTGTAACAGAATCGGCCCGCTGTCTAGACCGTCGTCCACGAAATGAACCGTACAGCCAGTTACCTTAACGCCGTGCATTAGCGCCTGGTATTGGGCATCCAAACCCGGGAACGCCGGCAGCAGCGACGGATGAATGTTGAGAATCCGTTGCGGAAATTGCGAAACGAAATGCCCGCTCAGCAAGCGCATATAGCCCGCGAGGCAAACAACGTCAACGCCGTTTTTCTTCAACAACGCCGCTACCTGCGTGTCGTACGCGGCGCGGTCGGTGCCCGTCATTTCCAGCGAATCGCAGTGGAGTCCCATAGTTCTTGCCAAAGCCAGACCTGGAGCAGCGGGCCTGTTTGAAAAAACGAACCCAATTTCGCAATTGAGAACCCCGTTCTGTACGTTGCGCGCGATGGCCTCAAAGTTGGAACCGCGACCAGATAGCAGAATGCCAAGCCGCAACTTACTCACAAGTATCTGACCTTTGGTTGTCTTTGGGCGCGCCGGATCACCTGGCCGATCTGATAGAAGGGTTCACCCAGCTTCTTCAGAATTTGCGATACAAAGCCAACTTTGTTCTCGGCAATTACCAGCACCATGCCGATGCCAAGATTAAACGTACGGCGATAGTCATCGTCGGGAACGTTGCCAAGCTTTCTCAGATACTCAAAAATAGGCTGACTCGGCCAGCTTTTCGGACTAATCTCCACCGCCAGCCCACGCGGCAGGATGCGCGGAATATTGTCGGTCAGGCCGCCACCCGTGATGTGCGCCGCGCCTTTTAAATACTTTGCTTCGTGCAGCGCCTGGATCGGCTTCAAATAAGACTTATGAATCTTCAATAGTTCCGCCGCCACAGTGCTCTGCAACTCGCGTACTTGTGAATCCGGACTATGTCCTCCGATTTCAAACAACAGCTTCCGAGCCAGCGAATAACCATTGGTGTGAAGGCCATTGGAAGGCAATCCCAGAAGTACGTCGCCCGCTTTGATGTGTTGGCCTGTCAACATGCGATTACGTTCCACAGCGCCCACAATGAAGCCCGCCAGATCGTATTCCTTGGGCGCGTACATGCCGGGCATCTCGGCGGTTTCCCCGCCAATAAGCGCACATCCGTTGCGCCTGCAACCGCGCGCAATGCCCGCAACCACGTCGCCACACACCTGCGCATCAAGCTTGCCAACCGCAAAATAGTCCATAAAGAACAGCGGTTTCGCGCCTTGCACAGCAATGTCGTTGACGCAGTGGTTCACCAGGTCTTCGCCAATGGTGTCGTGCCGGCCGGTTGCGAAAGCCAGCTTTAGCTTCGTTCCAACACCGTCAGCCGAACTGACAAGCACCGGCTTGCGCCAGCCTTCGAGGGAAAAACCCGCTCCAAAACTGCCGATGGAAGTTAGTACCTGCGGTGTCAGTGTCCGTGCGGCCTGCCGCTTGATAAGCAACACGGCGCGGTTTGCTTCGTTGATATCAACGCCCGCGCTGCGATAAGTGCTTTGTTCGCTGGTCGCCAAACAATTGAGTTTAGCGGATAGCGGCGCGGCGCCGCCGCCCGCTCAGCAAGTACACCGCCGCGCGCAACTCAAGCAACGGATCGTCGGACGGTTCAATGCCTTCCAGTCGCGGAATGGGATCGAAGATAATCTTTCTCTGTTCGGCTTCCTGCGCGGCGATCACTTCCGTCAGAGTGATCCTTCCGAAGGGCTTCAGCGGCCGATCCTCCGGCCAATGGATAGTGGCGTCGTTCACAACATCGCCGTCCTCCGCAACTTGCACCTGTATTCCATAGCTGACCGGGCCAGCCGCAATTCGCTCCTTGATCTCTTCCATTAAAAATTCCGGGCCTTTGGCGCTGGCAGCCGAATCGTCCAAATGCGCAATTCCGGCTTCGGGCAGAATGCGGTAGCGACCGAAGTGGCTGACACCCTCCGCGTTCGTGAAGCGAAAAGCCGTCACGCCGAAATAAGCTTCATGGGCGAAGCTGATCGGTGACGGCTTCGGAGTTTGAACGAAGGCCAGTGCGGCCGGATGCGTGCCTAAGAACTCTTCAGTTTTGCCATCTGCCAGAGCCTTGAGAAACTCCAGGAATTCCTCGCCAGTCCGAGTTGGAAAACCATCGGTGGAATGCGCCACGATGTCGGTATGGACGTGCTCGGCTAGATGGAAGCGGACGGCGAAGCCGCGTGGATTGCTGTTCGGATCGTTGTCTGGTATGAGTGGAAGTCCGGTCGAGTTGGAAAAGCGGACACTCACCGGCGTGGCCACGCGATTGATGTGGGCGGCCTTCGTTAGTGATCCCGCTTCAGGTGCCGGAATGAACTCGCCGGTGAGTAGAATCCCCTTGGCGTGGGCGGGCCGAAAACCGGGATGAAGACCAAAGATAGCGTCGAATTGCCTGATTAGTTCTTCGCTGAGCGCGATCAGCTTTTCGTCGGAAGGAAGCGGCATGGCGGCGCCTTTCAGTATCCCACGGAGAAGCGCTGCCTTCTGTGACGCGGGTTCTCAAGTTCGTCAACGATGGCGATGGCATAATCTTCCATAGAAATGAGACTTTGACCCTTCTCATCCGAGATCAGGTTGTCGCTGCCAAGGCGAAACTTTCCGGTGCGTTCCCCGGGACCGAAATAAGCGGCCGGCGACAAACTCGTCCAGTCAATTTTGGACGACCTCAGTACATCCAGCGCCACCGAGTGCGAGCGTGCAATCGGCAGCCAGTCGGGGGGTAAATGGCCCGATTCGATGAGCGAAACCCCCGGCGCGACTTCCAAGCTACCGGCGCCGCCGACCATTAGCAGGCGCGGTACACCGCTTTGTGCCACTGCTTCTACCAGCAGTTTCGTCACCTGCACCAACTCATCACTCTTATCAAGCGGCGGCCCGTAAGCGCTGATGACGGCGTCCGCTCCTGTTATTACTTCAGCGGTTTTCGCGGCGTTGGAAAGGTCGTCCGCGCCAACCACCAGTCCATCCGCAGGCACCAGTTTGGCGGCGTCGCGTGCAATCGCCAAAACATGGTGACCGCGCGAAAGAAGTTCCCGCAGAATTCGGCTTCCTGCTTTGCCGTTTGCTCCATAAAGCACTATTTTCATGGTTTCCGTTCCTGCCGGNNCCTGCCGGTTGAAGAGGCTTCGCTTCATGGTTTCCGTTCCTGCCGGTTGAAGAGGCTTCGCTTCATAGATCCTCGCTCGGCGCCGTCACGGTGGCCCATCGCTCGGCTATCTTATCGCCTTCAAACCGCCACAGGACGAAACCATGAAACTGCATTTTCCTGCCCGACGCCGCATCCGTCCAACGCCAGATATTCCGGCACATCACCTTATCGTTTTCGGCCAGCATGTCCTCGATGGTGAGATGAAGATCCGGCATAGATTCGTACATTCTGAGCATCATCTTTTCGTCCCCTTCCACACCGGTTGGTTTGCCTCCCGGGCCATCGTGGTCATAGAAATCGGGAGTCATGTTTTTGTGTATCACGGCGGCGTTACGCTTGTTGACGAAGTCTTCGAAATGGCCCTCTACAAACTGCTTCATCTCGGTTAATGTCAGGTGCGTCGGCATCTCGAGTTCAACATATCAGGAACGGCCTGACGGCAGAATGATTTGGCCGTTAAGGGTAGAACAAAATGTTGCTTGAAAGCGCAAGTGTTTAGATCCCCTCCAGCACATCCGGCTACCCGCAGGCGTAGCCTAGCTTACATCCACTGTTGCAATCTGCCGCTGGGTCCGATTCTCGGTCCCACTGTTTAAGTAGGCCCTCTCGGAAGAGAGGTACGTTTCCCCCCAAATTTGGACAGAGATAGAGAAGCATCCAGGACTCGAGCTACTAGATTGACGGAGGAGCCGCCTACCCGGGCGCACAACCGCCGATGGTTACCGTTGAAAATCTCGATCAGGCTGCCGACGTCGATAAGTGCGCGCGGGAACCGATCCACATCATTGGACACATCCAATCTCATGGAATGCTATTTGCACTCTCGGAGCCGGATCTCGTTGTGCGTCAAGTCAGCGTAAACGTATCTGCCTTGCTTGGGAGTCCGCCGGAGACGCTCCTTGATCGGACGTTTGAAGATGTCCTGGGAGCGCAGCAGTTCGCGCTATTTCGATCGCTGATGCTCAGTAAGGTAGCGCTTGAGGAAAACCCTCTTCCCGTTCAACTAGCCGGCGGTGCGCTTGCCGTGCTGTGCGCTGCTCACCGGCGGGACGGCGTTCTGATTGTCGAACTCGAGCTTCAGGACGGAGCATTCTCCTTTGAGCCGCTCAGCCTGAATGCCCATGTCAGGCTTCCGCTCTCCCGTCTGGAGCTGTCTTCCGACATAGCAGAGCTTTCGGCAGCGGCGGCTGGCGATATCCGACGTCTCAGCGGCTTTGATCGCGTCATGGTGTACCGTTTTGATGAGGAATGGAACGGCGAAGTGATCGCCGAGTCGGCAGTCCCATCGCCAGTCTCTTACCTCGGCTTGCGCTTCCCGGCTAGCGATATTCCAGCCCAGGCGCGGCGTCTCTTTCTAAAGAACCGCGTGCGGGCCATTGCGGACGTGAATGCGAGCCCCGTACCGATTGTTCCTGAAATAGGGCCGATAACGGGGCGGCCGCTGGATTTGACGTTTTCGTTCTTGCGCAGTCCGGCGTCCATTCACCTTGAATACCTTCGCAATATGGGAGTGCAGTCGTCATTAACCGTCTCGATTCTCGCCCGTCAGCAACTGTGGGGACTGATCGCGTGTCATAGCGCTTCGCCGCACCATGTCGACTACTCCACCCGCTCGCTGTGTGAACTTATTGGGCAGGTCCTCGGCACACAGGTGGCTCTGCGAATGGATAATTCCGCTTTGCAGCGGCAGTTGGCGTACCGCGGTTTGCTGGACGACTATTTGGCGCAGATCGACGCGCCTGACTCAGTTGTGTTCGCGGATTGTTTCCAGAAACACCGGTTGCTCGAGTTATTTAGCGCAGATGGATTGGTTTTGTCGCTTGGCGGCGCTATATCGGCTCACGGCCACAGCCTGGAACCCAACGCTCTTCTTCCGTTGCTTGACGGGCTGAGGGCGCTTTCGTCAAACGGTGTCGCGAGTTCAAACATGCTGAGTGCTTTGGACTGCGGCGTGAATTTTGACGCCAGCGAGATAAGCGGGGCCCTTTTTATGGATCTCGGTGGGGAAATCGACGATTACCTGGTGCTGCTGAGACGTGAACTTGTGACGACAGTTACCTGGGCGGGCAATCCCGATAAAAGTGTCAACACGGACACCGAGGGGAGACTGCACCCGCGGGGTTCGTTTCACGCCTGGCAAGAACACGTGCATGGCCGCAGCCGACCTTGGAGTGAACTGGAACTCGAGGGCGCGCGCGCGCTGCGTGCGCACCTGCTGCAACGCCGGGCTTCGTTCGAATCGGCATGGAGCGAGCAGCGTTTCCGCTTCCTGGCCGATAGCATGCCGCAACTGATATGGACTGCAAAACCGGACGGTAAAGTCGACTATTACAACCTCCGCTGGCTCAACTACACGGGCACATCTGTTGAGCATTCGTCCAATTGGGGCTGGGAGACGGCAGTGCATCCGGACGATCTCGCCCACTGCCTTGCGCGCTGGAGAAAAACCATCGCTACCGAACGTGGTTATGAACTCGAGTGCCGGCTGAAACGCGCATCCGACAGCACTTACCGCTGGCACGTGGTGCGCGTTTTTCCGCTGCGAAATCCCAAAGGCGAAGTTGCCAATTGGGTGGGCACGGCCACCGACATCGAGGAGCAAAAACAGGCGCGGAAAGAACTGGAACGACGAGTTGCGGAGCGCACGGCGGAGCTTATCCAGGCTAACGAGGAACTCGATAATTTCGCCTACGTTGCCTCGCATGATTTGAAGGCGCCGCTGCGCGCTATCCACAACTCCGCGATCTGGATTGAGGAAGACCTGGAGGAACACTTAACCGGCGAAACACGCGAACATCTCAGCGTGCTCCGCGGCCGCGTCAAGCGTATGGAAAAGTTGCTGGACGATTTGCTGGAATACGCACGCATCGGAAGGCCCAAGGATAACCGCTATGGCGAGCTAATAAAAGGCGATGTCTTAATCCACGATATGCTGGCGCTGCTTTCGGTTGAAGGCTTCACGGTGGAAGTTAGCCCCTATTTTGCCAATATCGAGGTGCACCGGTTGCCCCTACAGCAGATTCTGATGAATCTGATCAGTAACGGCATTAAACATCACCATAAGAAAACGGGCACAATTACCGTGACCGTGGAGGATGACGGCGACTTTTACGCATTTGCCGTGAAGGACGACGGTCCAGGTATAGACGCACAGTTTCACGATCAGATTTTCGAGATGTTCCGGACGCTGCGGCCCAGGGATCAGGTGGAGGGCAGTGGAATGGGCCTTGCCATGGTCCGCAAACACGTCGAGAAGTTTGGAGGAAAGGTGCGCCTTGAATCTGCTGAGGGACAGGGAAGCACCTTTCGTTTTACCTGGCCAAAACGGCCACAACAGAAGAAGAGCACGAATGAATGACCCCGTAACGTCTGGCGAAAGACCACTAAACATTTTTCTGATCGACGACGATGATATGGATGCGAAGGCGGTGGAACGCGCTTTTCGAAGGGGCAAGATCGGCAGCAGCGTTGTGCGGGCGGTGGATGGAATAGATGCGCTAGAGATGCTAAAAGGCGCGAACGGCAGATCGAGACCGCCGTCGCCGCGAATCCTTCTGGTTGACCTGAATATGCCTCGAATGAATGGCATCGAACTCATTCGCGCGCTGCGAAAAGACGAGGAATTACGACAATCGCTGGTCTTCATTCTCACCACATCCAAGCGTGACGAAGACAAGATGGCCGCCTACGATTTAAATGTCGCGGGTTACATCACCAAAGCGACGGCGGCAGAGGAATTCCGCAACCTGGTCGCACTGATGGACTCCTATGGCCGCATTGTGGAGCTGCCCTGATGCCCGAAACAAATAGCTATGCGCCGAATAAGCTGCTGAATCTTCTGCTTGCGGACGATGACGATAGCGATCGCAAGCATTTTAAACGCGCCCTGAAACAAGGCGGCCTTGCATGCAACTGCAGTGAGGTAAGCAGCGCCGAGGAGGCGTTAGAGGCCTGTCAAGGACGCATCTTTGACTGCGCCATCATCGACTACAATCTGCCCAGACAAGACGGACTAGCCGGCATCACCGCCCTGCATGAGCGTTTTCCGGACATGGCTATCGTTATGCTCACCGGTTCGGGAGATGAAAAGGTCGCAGTCCAAGCTATGAAGCGTGGCGCCTTGGACTACATGTCTAAGAAGAACATCGACCCCCAATCCATCGGACACAGCATAGAAAATGCTGTGGCGAAGGCAAGGCTGCTGAAGAGGGTGGCACGGCAAAGTAATGAGTTGGAGGTTTTCAGCCGCGTGTTGGTGCATGACCTTATATCCCCCATCCACTCAGCGCTCGGATTTGCCGGTTTGATCGAGGAAAACATTCAGCAGGGAAGGCCGGAAGACGTCGGCTTATATCTCAGCAAAGTGATCAAGGGTTTGACGCGCATGGCCGCACTGATTGATACCTTGCAACGCTACGCGAGTTCGGAAGAAGAGGTTAAGTTCGGGCCGGTCGAAATGCGCGACGTGATGATCGACACACTGGCTAACCTGGAAGATCTGATCAGAAAACGCGGTGCGCGGGTGACTTACGGTGAATTGCCCAGAGTCTCGGGGACGCCTCAACTCGGTCAGCTTTTGCAGAATTTGATTGGAAATGGCATCAAATATTGCGAAGCGGAAATTCCACTTGTTGACGTCAGCGCCGTGCCACTGGCTGGAGATATTTGGCAATTTTCAGTGAAGGACAACGGCATCGGCATTCCCGAAAAGAATTATCTGGAGGTTTTCGAGCCTTTTCATCGTCTGCGTTCCGAGGCTAAATACGAGGGTACGGGCCTGGGACTTGCGACATGCAAGAAAATTGTAGAGCGTCATGGGGGCACTATTTCCTGCCAATCGAAGGAAGGCGAAGGCACAACCTTTTTATTTACGCTCCACGCGGGCTGAGTCAGCCGCCCTCAGCCTGAATACCGACAGCTCTGTAGCTCGAAATCCATCCTGCGGCATAAGCACTTGCCGTCCGTTAAGCTAACAGTAGCGCAATGAACGATGTCCTTGACCTGAAAAAAACGGTCAATCTCCCCAAAACAGCCTTCCCTATGAAGGCGAATCTGCCGACGGCCGAGCCTAAAATTCTCGAGACGTGGGAAGCAACCGGTCTGTATCAACGCATTCGGGAGGTTCGTGCCGGGCTTCCGGAATATGTCCTGCATGATGGGCCGCCGTATGCCAACGGCAATATTCATCTGGGTACGGCGTTCAATAAGATTCTGAAAGACTTCATCGTGAAGTCGAAGAGCATGGCTGGTTTTGATTCGCCTTATGTGCCGGGCTGGGATTGTCATGGCCTGCCGATCGAGTTCAAGGTGGACCAGAACCTGGGCAAGCGCAAGGCGACGATGTCGGTGGCGGAGATCCGGGGTGAGTGTCGCGCTTATGCCTCGAAGTACGTCGATATTCACCGCACGGAGTTTAAACGGCTGGGTATTTTAGGGCGCTGGGAAGATCCGTACCTGACGATGAGCCCTGAATATGAGGCTGTCATCGCCAAGGCTTTCGTTGATTTTCTGCATAGCGGCTACGTTTATAAAGGCCTGAAGCCGGTGCATTGGTGCATTAAGGATCGGACTGCGCTGGCGGAAGCGGAGGTGGAGTATAAGGACCACTACAGCCCTTCCATTTACGTGCGCTTCCAACTCGCGTCCGACGCGGCGAGCATCGATGCGGCACTGGCCGGACGTCGCGATGTCTATACGGTGATATGGACCACTACGCCGTGGACGATGCCGGCGAACCTTGGCATCAGCTTCAATCCGAAGTTTGAGTATGTCGCGGTAGAGACTGAGCAGGGCGCGGCGATTGTGGCGGAAGGTTTGCTGCCGCAGGTGGCGGAAGCACTGGGCTGGGATAAGACCGTGATCGCGCGCTTTCCTGGCGTGAAACTTGACCGGGCGGTGTTCCGGCATCCGTTTCTGCATCGCGATTCGCTGGGGATGATTGGCGATCATGTCACCCTCGAACAGGGCACGGGGGCGGTGCATACGGCTCCTGGTCATGGTCAGGACGATTTTGTGATCGGCCAGCGCTATGGCCTGCCGGTTTATTGTCCGGTGGACGCGGCGGGGCGCATTTTCCGCGCGGAAGGCGCCAGCGGCACTCTGCCCGAGCAACTGATAGGTAAGACGATTTGGGAGATCAATCCGCTTGTCATCGAAATTCTAAAGGAGCATGGCGCACTGGCGGGGCAGGCGCGGCTGGATCATAGTTATCCGCATTGCTGGCGCTGCCACAATCCCGTGATCTTCCGCGCGACGGAGCAATGGTTCATAGGACTGGACCGAGAGGAGCTGCGTCCGAAGACGCTAGAAGCGATCAAAAAAGTGACGTGGTATCCGGCATGGGGCGAAGACCGCATGACCAACATGATTGCCATGCGTCCGGACTGGTGCATCTCGCGGCAGCGCGTGTGGGGCGTGCCGATCATCGTTTTCTATTGCGAGGCTTGCGCAGAACCGTTCACCGATGAACGCGTCCAGAATGCAGTGGTGGCGCTGTTCCGCGAATACACCGCCGATGTCTGGTATTCGAAGACGACCGAAGAGTTGATGGGCGACGGATGCGCATGCACGCGTTGCGGTGGGACGAAGTTTCGCAAAGAAACAGACATTCTGGACGTGTGGTTTGACTCAGGTGCCAGCAGCCTGGCAGTGCTGACCGAGAAGAACGGTCTGCCTTGGCCGGCGGATATGTATCTGGAGGGCGGCGACCAGTATCGCGGCTGGTTTCATAGTTCGCTGTTGATTGGCGTAGGTCTGCGCGGTGCTGCGCCTTATCGTGAATGCGCGACGCACGGCTGGACGCTGGATGCCGAGGGCCGGGCGATGCATAAATCGCTGGGCAACTCGATTGAGCCTGAGACGATTGTCAGCAAGTATGGCGCGGATCTGCTGCGGCTATGGGTGGCGTCGGTGGATTTTGGCGAAGATGTGCGTTTGTCCGACACGATTCTGACGCGCTTGTCGGAGGCGTATCGCAAGCTGCGCAACACGTTCCGCTATATGCTGGGCAACCTGCATGATTTTGATGCGAGGCGGGATGAGGTTCGCGGCGCGGAACTGGAAGGCATTGACGCGTGGATCCTGGTGCGTGCGGAAGAGCTGGTGGCGCGCTGCCTGGCTGCGTATAAGGAGTACGCGTTCCACAAGGTTTACCGGGCCATCTATGATTTTGCGGTGAGTGACCTGAGTTCGGTGTATTTCGATGTTTCGAAAGACCGGTTGTATACCAGCGGACCTTCGTCGCCCGTACGCAGGAGCAACCAGACGGCCCTGCATCGATTGCATCTGGCGCTGACCAGGCTGCTGGCGCCGATACTTTCTTTCACCTGCGAAGAGGTTTGGAAATATTCGAGCCTGGGGCCGGATGCGCACGAGAGCGTGCATATGGATCTGTTTCCGGCGGCGGAAGAGCTGACGGATGGCATCACAGCCACACAGCGCGCTGCGGCGGCCGATTATGACAGGCTGGTTCCCGTGCGCGATCAGGTTCTGAAGGCGCTGGATAGTGCGCGCGATGAAAAGGTGATTGGTTCTTCGCTGGAGGCTGCCGTCATGATGGAAGCCAGCGGCGAAATTTACGAACTGCTGAAGAAATTCAGCGCCGAACTGCCGGGCCTGTTTATTGTTTCGGCAGTGACGTTGAAGCAGGGAACGGGCGATTTAACGGTGACGATTGAACGCGCCAGCGGCGACAAGTGTGAACGGTGCTGGAAGTACACGCGGGATGTGGGGAGCGACGACCGGTTTCCGACCGTTTGTGCCGCTTGTGCGAAAACGCTGCGGGAGTATTTTTAAGGCGCTTCAAGACGGTGTCAGGCAATCCTACTAGTTTCGTTAAGCGGTTGGGACCTTTAGCGGTCGCGCTGGCGATTGTGGCGGCTGACCGGATCACCAAAGTCGCCGCGCAGAATTCTATTAATACGTACCTGGGGATTCCCGTGATTCCGGGCTTTCTGCGGTTGGTTCATGCGGAGAATCCGGGCGCGGCATTTGGTGTTCTGGCCGAGGGCAACCCGATTTTGCGCAGCGTCGTCCTAATAGGGGTATCGGCGGTGGTGCTGATTTTCGTCGGGCAGGCACTGTGGAACAGCAAGGGCGCGTTTACTTCGCCTTGGATGCGAGCGGGTTTGTCGCTTATACTGGGCGGCGCGGCTGGGAATTTGTATGATCGCGTGGTGCGCGGCACGGTGACCGACTTTATCGAGGTTTATCACGGGAGCTGGTCGTTCCCGGCGTTCAATGTCGCGGATTCAGCCATTACGGTGGGCGCGATCCTGCTGCTGTTTGACTTGATGTTTATGAAGCGCGATGCGGCCGGAATAGCAAAACATGTACCCTAAACTCTTCAGTGTTGGTTCGTTTTTTATCCCCACCTATGGTGTTCTGGTGGCGCTGGGATTCCTGGCGGGTTTGTTTGTCACCATGCGGCTGGCGAAGCAGCGCGGGCTTTCGCCTGACGTCATCACGAACTTGGCGGTTTACTGCGCCATAGCCGGTGTGCTGGGCGCGAAGCTGTTCATGTTCCTTTTCGACTTCAATTACTATCTGAAAAACCCGGGCGAGATTTTCACCATGAGCACGCTGCAGGCGGCAGGTGTTTTCCATGGAGGATTTATTGCAGCGTTCGTGGTGGCCATATTCTACATGCGTCAGCACAAGCTGGCGGCGTTGCCGACGATGGATATTTTTGCGCCCGGCGTTGCCATTGGACAAGCAGTGGGAAGGCTGGGATGTTTCGCGGCCGGCTGCTGCTGGGGGCGTGAGTGCGATCTGCCTTGGGGCGTGCGCTTTCGTTCCGATTTCGCCGCTCCGGTGCCGCTGGATAAAACGCTGCACCCGGTGCAGCTTTATGAATCTGCTGCAAATCTGGTGATTTTTGCCGTGCTTTACCGGCTGGCTTCGCGCGAGCATCGTGCCGGGCAGGTGATTGGGCTTTACCTGGTGCTGTATTCGACAGTACGTTTCGTTATCGAGTTCTTTCGTAACCATGAACAGGGCTTGGTGGCCGGGCTATCGCTGACGCAGTGGATTTCAGCGGGATTGTTCGCGCTGGGAGTTGGCATTCTCCTCTGGGGAAATCAATTGAGCCGTTCGAGAATTGTGAAGCGGCCGGCTTTGTCCACTTCGCGATAGTGCGCGGCCAGGTAAGGTTCCATCAGCAGGTGCGCGGGGTCTGGCTGACGGTAAGAGGGGAAAACTCGCTTTAATTTGTCGCCAGAGAATTCATTGTCGAATAGCACATAGCGGACGTGGTTACGTTCCAGTGCGTTGATGGCTTCGGTGAATTCGGCTTCTGAGTTGTAGCCGTAGACGAGACAGTGATAGCGCGTGGGATTGCGCAGGTCGTTGAGAAAATATTGGATGGGCTGGTAAGGGTAAACGAAGATGTTGTCGCCCGGTTTGGTGTGAGCCTCCAGGTATTGAATGACAGGCTCTTGTTTTTCAGCATAGATGGTGCCTCGGCGGGTTTGCAGAGGCAGGTTCGAATCGAGGGCGGCGGCGAATTGGCTGGCTCCTCCGAAGGCTACGCAGATGATGCCGAGCAGGGCAACAGGCTGCAGCCATTTGGTTGAGCTTGTTTCGCAAACGGAAAAGAAGAGAACCGCCAGCAGGACGCACCCGTTGCGCAGATGGCCTATATCGAGGCGATAGAGTTCAGAGCACCATAGCGCGTAGGCGGCTAGCCAGTAAGGAAGGATACGCGGCTTCAGCGGATTCAGGCGGCTGGCCAAAGTTGCCAGCATTGCGAGCAACGGCATGGCCATGACGAGCAGGAACGGCATTGTGAGCACAGCGGTTTCGACGAAGGCGATGGGTGGGACTACCTGGCTGTTCAAGGCGCGCTGGAAGATGGGGCGCAGGACTTCGCGGACAGGATAGCCGTAGGGTGCGGCGTTGGTGTTGCCGTAGCTTGTCAGCGGGCGCAGGTAGTTGGCGTAGAAAAGATCGGGCAGGGCATGTGCGAATGCGAAGCCAGTGAAAAGCACGCTTAAGACGACTGAGTAGGCGGCCAACAAAACAGCGACTTCTTTGAGGCCGCGCCAACGCCGCAGATGGAGAAGCGATGCGCACAATGCGAGTGCCAGAAACAAGCCCTCCTGTTGCAGGAAGCAAGTGGTGAAGCCGGCGAGGGCTCCGGCGGACGCAAGGAGCGTGTACGGCCGTGATCGGCTGTCGTCGAGCATGCGCTGCCAGGCGATGAGGAACAGCGAGAAAGCTGCAAGCAAGAGCACGAGGCTGTCATAGTGCGGGCTGTTGTAGGCAAGTAGCGGGATCAGCATGACCAGCACGAACAGGGCAGCGAAGAGGCCGGATGATCCCATTTGGCGGCCGACGTGAAAAACGAGTAGCGTCAGTGCAACGCCGGTTGCGAGCAGCAGAGCGTGGGCGGTTGCGAAGGTGGTTCCGAAGAGATGGAAAAAGAGGCCGAGCCAGAGGAAGCTGCCGGGGCCGCTGGGCTCAATGAAGTCGCGGCTGGGGACGGCGCCTTGGGCAACCATGGCCGCTCCGTTCAGAAAGATGCCGGAGTCGGGCCCATTGCCGATGGCTCGGACGAATGGGTAGAGGTAGATGGCAGACAGGACGGCCAGGGCAAGATAGCGTGCGGTTGGCTTGAGCGACACCTGAAAGGGAAGTCGCGGGCGAGGCGCCGGGTTCTCAGGAAGTTAGTTTTGAAAGAATTTAGCGACTTCGCAGTCGCAGCCGAGAGTGCTGGTGAAATGTTCGTTCTGCTGGAAGACTTTGGGGTCGCGCTCGCCGTTTCGATAGACATAAACGCGGCGCGTGTCGGGATAGACCAGCCACAATTCCCGCGTGCCAGCGGCTAGATACTGAGTCACCTTTAGATCCATATCGGCAGCGGTGTTGCTTGGCGAGACCACTTCAACCGTGAGCAGAGACTGGGACAGAAAACCTACCGGCACATCTTCTCCCACGCTTTCCCTGCTAACTACGGCGAGGTCTGCGCCGCGGATGGTAGCGGGCACAGCCTAAAACCAATATCACCGCTGGCGATTACGAAACGTTTGCGGTCGAGGGCGGCATCCAGAACCCGGAAAACACTACCTTGAATGAAGCCGTGGCGGAAGCCTCGGGGTGGCAAGGTAATCAGCTCTCCTTCGCTCAGTTCATAGTGCGTGCCGTCCTCTGCTTCCGGCATCGCCATGAACTGCTCAACGGACAGTAAGGTTTGAGTTGCCAGACTAATCTCCTACACTTATCTTACGTCCAGTCTTGATGCTTTCTTTGGCGAGATCGATGATGCGGATTACCTTGACATTAATGTCTATCCCTGTCAGACCCTCAATCGGTTTATGCGCCTCAATGCGCGAGACCATGTAGGCCACCGGCTCGCTTTCATCCGGCGGCAGCGGATCCACTTTCAACTCGCTCTTGTCGCGGCCTACCTGCATCTGAACACCAGCGTGCGTCATGTAGATGCTGCCAGGAGGTGTTTTGTCGGGGCGGCCGAAGATTTCCAGGTCCTGAAAGCTGCGAGGTAAATCCCAACTGCCTTCAAAAATGCCGACGGCATTCGGATAAGTCAGGACCATGGTCGCTTCATCTTCCACCTTGGGAAAACGCTCCGGGCGCAGATGCAGCGCCGTGGCATAGACTGTCTGGGGCATGCCGAGGTACCAGATGCTCCAAAGGGCGTTGTAACAGCCGAAATCCATCAGCGCGCCCGCTCCGTTCTTCACCGGGTCAGTAAGCCAATCGAAGAAGAATTTGTTGCGCGCGCCGTCGGACCCGGGGCCGCCGTGTCCGACAACTCCATGCAGCCGGTAGACGGTGCCAATGTCGCCGTGATCGACCGCCGCTTTAGCCGTGTAGTTCGACGGCCACCAAGCCATTTGATAGTTGGTCATGACGCGGATGTCGTACTTCTGCGCCAGAGCCTGAATTTGTTTTGCTTCGGCGAAGGTGCTGGCGGTGGGCTTTTCGAAGATCAGGTTTATGTGGCGAGGCGCACACTCTTTAGCGATTTCAAGGTGCCGGTTGTTTTCCACAAACGCCCAGACGATGTCGGGCTTGGTCTCGTCCAACATCTTTTTGTAGTCGGGGAAGAATAAATTGTCGGGAACGTGCGCCTTTTTGGCCTCGGCAACGAGTTCGGCATTTGGTTCGGAGACGCCAACCAAAGTGGCGGTTTTTCCTTCCACCATGGTGGCCAAGTGACCCCAGACGTGCGAATGCACCAAGCCGATGACGGCGATTTTATATTTGGCGGGCTCGCGCGCAGCCAGCGGGAAGGAGAGCAAGCTTAGAAGCAGCAGGCAAGTAATGTTGGTTCGGGACATCCGATAGGCATCATACAGAATCGGTGAAGCGGTTTGCCTGCGGACTACCCTGCCAAATTGCAAAAAATACGGTCCGAAAGGTATGGTTTGGCGTCCTTTGCCGGCATTAGATTGTAGGAGTCGGCACACATGAGTAAGTCTACTGTCGAAGCTCTGCAACACTTCGATTCACCCACCATTTCGAATGCGGTGGAGCAGTTCCATGTCAGAACGAGAAACGAAGGCTTTGTAAACGGATCGGTGCGCTGCATTTTCCCACAGATGCCGCCGCGCGCGGGTTATGCTGTCACGGCGCGCGTCCGCACCTCCTCCACGCCCATGTCGGGACGCTGTTACTACGACCGGATGGACTGGTGGCTGTATCTTCAGACCATACCCGCGCCGCGTTTCGTGGTGCTTCAGGATGTCGACCACGTACCTGGCGTTGGCGCGCTGGTGGGCGAGGTACATGCCGCCATCTGCACGGCCTTTCAATGTTCCGCGCTACTGACAAACGCTGCTGTGCGCGACCTGCCGGGTGTTCTCCGGACCGGCCTGCAAATGTTTGCGGGCAGCGTGGCGGTTTCGCATTCGTACGCGCACATTGTAGATTTTGGCGAACCGGTTGAAGTAGGAGGACTGCAAATAAAGCCGGGCACATTGCTGCATGGCGATCAGCATGGGGTTGTGGGCATACCGGCGGATATTGCCGGGCAGGTTCCCAAGGTTGCCGGCGACTTGCTGGCATCTGAAAAAGCACTGATCGATTTCTGCCAGTCATCACAGTTTTCGCACGCGACGCTTTCAGAAAGAATTCATATGCTGTCGAGAAAAATGGGTATCCCGGGCGGCGAGTTGGAAAGATGAAGGCCGGCTGGGTTCTTTTGGCGGCTTCCTTCCTTAGCGCCACGCTCATCTCCTGCAGCAGGGATGCATCGGCGCGCGCGGGCTCGAAACCAGAATCCACGCTCCCGGAAGTTGCGGCCGCAAAAGTGGTTCGAAGACCCATGGGAAGGAGCTTGACGGTTTCTTCCGAGCTGGTTCCTTTTCAGGAAATCGATGTTTTTGCGAAGGAGTCGGGTTATGTCAAGCAACTGCTGGTGGATTACGGCAGTCACGTGAAGCAAGACCAGTTGCTGGCTGTTCTGGAGATACCGGAACTCCAGGCCAACATTCAACAGGATGAATCGGCCATCCGGAGCATGGCGGACCAGGTAACAAATGCAGAACATCAACTGGGCCGGGTGGAAGCGCAGCACAAAGTGCTTCATCTGGAGTATGACCGCATCAACTCGGTCGCGCAAAACAAGCCTGGTTTAGTGGCGCAGCAGGAAGTGGATGACGTGCAGGGCCGGGATCTCGCGGCGGAGGCGCAGGTGGAGAGCGCCAAGTCGAACGTCGAGATGTTCAGAAGCAACCTGGCCTCCTCACAAGCAAAGCTTGAACATGATAAGGCGCTGTTCGACTATGCCAGAATCACGGCTCCGTTCAGCGGCGTGGTGACGCAGCGCTACGCCAATCTGGGCACGCTGATGCAAGCGGGAACAAACTCCAGCACACAGGCTATGCCGCTGGTGAAACTTTCGAAGGAAGATCTGTACAGGCTGGTTATACCGGTGCCGGAAACGTATGTCAGCAACGTGGTCATTGGCAATCCGGTGTCGGTCCGGGTACCGGCACTGAACCAGACCTTTCCCGGAAAGGTGGCGCGCTTTTCGTGGGATCTTCGCCAGCAAACGCGCACCATGCATACGGAGGTTGATGTACAGAATCCTACGGGAACTCTTCTTCCCGGCCTCTATGCGGAAGTCACGCTTACTTTGAACAAGGATGCCGAAGCATTAGCTGTTCCCTTATCGGCGGTGGAGCGGGAAAGCGATCAGGCGTCGGTGGACGTGGTGGATGGTTCCGGCAGGATCAATATCCGCCAGGTTCATCTGGGTATTGAAACCGCCAACGATGTTGAGGTGCTATCGGGCTTGCGGGAAGGTGACCAGGTCGTCATCAGCGACCGCTCCAGCCTGACAGCCGGCGAGCAAGTGCAGGTTCATATAACGCAGCCTCCGCGTTCCTAAATCATGTCAAGCTTCTCGATAAAAAATCCGTACTTCATCATCGTCATCTGTCTGGCCGTTTGCGTCATCGGATTAACCAGCCTCGCGCGCATGCCGGTCGATCTCTTCCCGCAAATTAACCTGCCTGAGGTTGTGGTCGCTACTTTTTATTCGGGCATGCCGCCGGAGGATATCGAGGTGGCTATCACTAACCCCCTGGAACGGTTCTTTACGCTGGCGTCGGGCATTGATCATATGGAGTCGCGCTCCATGCTCGGAGTCAGCCTCATCCGGGTTTATTTCCAGCCTGGCACCAGTGCGGATGCCGACGTGACGGAGTTGTCCAACCTGGCGCTGGCCGATCTAAAACGTCTGCCGCCCGGAACCCTGCCGCCGGTTGTTCTGAAATTCGACGCGTCGAGCCAGCCTGTCTGCCTGGTGGCGGTGAGAGGTAAAGGGCTGAGCGAAACCGAACTGCATGACCAGGCGCAGTTCACTATACGAAACCAGATTGCCGTTGTTAAGGGCGCGGAAATTCCGCCGCCGTTTGGCGGAAAATACCGCCAGATCATGCTCTATGTAGACCCCTACCAGCTGATGTCGCGGCAGATGAGCCCGATGGATGTGGTGAATGCGGTGAACGACCAAGACCTGATTCTTCCCTCCGGCGACGTCAAGATGGGACCGTTCGATTACTACGTCTATTCGAACAGCCTGGTCAAAAACATGAAGGAGTTGAACGACGTTCCCATCAAGACTGTGGGCGACTCCTGGGTTTCGGTGAAAGATGTCGGCAGGGCTGAAGATTCCAGCCAGCTTCAATACAACGTCGTGCGGGTGGAAGGTCAGCGCTCCACCTACATTCCCATCATGAAGCAGGGCGGAGACACGAACACGATTCAGATTGTGAATGGCGTGCGCGATTTGCTGGGCCACCTGGTGGATATACCGAAGCAGTTGACAACAACGCTGCTGTTCGATCAATCGGTATTCGTTAAAGAAGCCATCAATACGGTGCTGCACGAAGGGTTGATCGGGCTGGGGCTGACCAGCATCATGATCCTGCTGTTTCTG
The DNA here is from genome assembly GCA_003163855.1 of Bryobacterales bacterium. Classification (GTDB taxonomy): domain Bacteria; phylum Acidobacteriota; class Terriglobia; order Bryobacterales; family Bryobacteraceae; genus Bog-105. The sequence continues at coordinate 25,481 of PLRJ01000216.1, forward strand.
GGGAACGCTCGCGCCACCACTGCGGTGCTGCTGTCCATTCCGCTCTCCGCCCTGGCCACGTTCATTATTCTCTTCTTGTTTGGCAGCACCATCAACACCATGATTCTGGGCGGAATTGCGCTCGCGTTCTCGCGCGTCATCGACAACTCGGTCATCTCGCTGGAAAACATTTATCGTCACCTGGAACTCGGTGAGTTACCTCGCAAAGCGGCGGAACTCGGAGGATCGGAGGTGGCGCTCGCCGTTCTTGCCGCCACGCTTGTCGATGTCGTCGACTTTTTCCCTGTCACCTTCCTTTACGGTGTCAGTAACTTTCTGTTTTCCTCCCTCGCTCTGGCCTTTTGCATCTCACTGCTGGTTTCCTTTGTAGTTGCCATGACCGTGATTCCGTTGTTCTGCTCGCGCTTTCTCAAGAATCCGCATGCCGAACACCAAGCGCCTGAAGGCACTGAGAGGCAGCGCGTGGAACGACAGGAAGAACTGGATGCAAACGCCCCGCCGCACGCCAAATCCAAGGTGAAGGAATCCCGGTGGGAGCGCTTCCACGCGGGCTTTAACCGGGGATTTGAGAAGGTTCTCAACTTCTACGAAAAATGGGTTCGTTACGCGCTGAACCGCCCGGGTTTGACGGTCATCGCGCTGATGGGTCTATTCGTTCTCAGTCTTGGCATTTATCCGTTTATCAGACTGGCCTTCTTTCCACGCACGGATGCCGGTCAATTCACCATCAATATGAAGGCCCCAACCGGTTCGCGCATCGAAGTGACGGAACAGTTCGTGAAAAAGATTGAAGACATCATCAAACGGCAGATTGGTTCCGAGGATTACAAGATGACTGTCTCCAACATCGGCGTGGTCAACGATTTCTCCTCGCTCTACACAACCAATTCCGGCCAGTATACGGCCACCGTCCAGACCGCGTTGCAGACAGATCACAAAATCAGCAGTTTCGCTTATCAGGACCGGATAAAGCGAGCCGTTGCCGCAGACTTGCCGGAAGTCCGCACGTTCTTCTCAAGCGGCTCCATGCAGGACGCTATTCTCAACACCGGCATGCCGGCGCCGATTGATGTTCAGATCACGGGCCGCAGTTACTCGGAGGACTACAAAGCTACGGAAAAGCTGGCCGCACAGATTCGGCGACTGCCTGGCGTGGATGAAGTTTATGTGCCGCAGGATTTGAACTATCCGGCACTTCGGATGAATGTGGATCGGGTTCATGCGGCGGAACTCGGATTGACCCAGAAACAGATTGTCGACAACGTCATTACAGCACTCAACTCAAACGTCATGATTGCCCCAAATTACTGGGTGGATTATAAGAGCGGCAACGACTACTTCCTGACCGTTCAGTATTTTGAAAAGGGACATGCGGCTATTCACAACAACGTGGATTTGCGCAACATTCCGCTGAAGGCGCCCAATCTTCCCGAGCCAACAACTCTGGACACAGTAGTAAGTCTGGAACACGTGCAAACGCCCACGGAGGTGGATCATTATCAGATCCAGCGGGCTACCGACATTTATGTCACTCCGAAGGGGGAGGACCTAGGCCGGCTCTCAAAAAGCATCACTCAGTTAATTAAGGATTCGCACGTCCCCGCCAATATGCGCGTGACGCTGCGCGGCATGGTGCAGGGCATGAACGAGTCGTTCAAGAGCTTTGCGTTCGGCTTTATTCTCTCGTTCATCCTGCTCTATCTGATCCTTACCGCGCAGTTCAAATCGTTCGTGGACCCGGTATTGATCATGCTGGCCATACCCATGGGCTTCATCGGCGTGCTGTTGATTCTGCCGCTGACAGGAACCACTCTGAACGTCATGTCGCTGATGGGCGTTCTGATGCTTATCGGGATCGCAGATTCAAACAGCATTCTGATTGTCGACTTTGCCCATGCGCTGCGCCGCGACGAAGGTCTTTCTGTGGAAGACGCCGTCATCAAGGCTTGCCGCGTGCGTCTGCGGCCCATTCTGATGACGTCGCTAGCCACCATCATCGGCATGATTCCCATGGCGATGAAACTGGGAACGGGCGCGGAGCAGTATGCTCCCATGGCCCGGGCTATTATCGGCGGACTCACCACTTCCGTCGTCTTCACCATTTTCATCGTGCCCGCCGCTTACCTGCTGATTTATCGCGGCAGGGAAGAAAGGGAGGAAGCTGCGCTTGTTCCGGCACTTGCATAGGGTATTGCTTCTGACGGCGCTGCCGCTGGCTTTGACGGCTCAAACAGCCGCTCCCACCCTTACCTTGGCAGACGCGGAAGCCATGGCATTGAAGAACCATCCGCAGATTCTGGCCGCGGATGCAAATTCGCTCAGCGCCGACCAAATTACTATCGAAAACAGGGCCGCTTATTATCCAACCTTAAACGGCGAGATAACCGCGGCCCAAGCCAATCTGGACAGCCGCCTGGGCGCCGGCGTGCTGAACGATCCGCGGCTGTTTAACCACTTCGGCACCGGAATTAACGTTTCGCAATTAATTACCGACTCCGGACGCACGCCCAACCTGGTGGCCAATTCGCGCCTGAAGGCACAGGCTTCGCGCGAGGATTCGCGGGCTACCCGCTACGATGTCATGGTCGCCGTCAATGAGGCATACTACGAAGTGCTCTTGTCGCAGCAGTTGATCAAGGTGGCGCAACAAACTGTGGCCAGCCGCCAGACAGTTGTCGATCAAATCTCTGAACTGACTAAGAACAAACTAAAGTCAGAAGTGGACCTCAGTTTCGTGCAGGTGAATCTGGCCGATGCACAACTCATGCTGCTGCGGGCAAAGGACAGGCTGGCAGCCGCCTATGCTCAACTGGGACAGGCAGTTGGGTCCCAGCAGGCAATTGAATATGAACTGATCGATCCAGGCAATCAGCCTAGCCCGCCTTCCAGTGCCGAGCCGATTCAGGAAGCGCTTCGCAATCGGCCGGAACTGGCCAGTTTGAACTATCAGCAGGAGGCGGATCGGAAATTCGTTTTTGCCGAGCGCGATTTGAAACGTCCCACCGTCACCCTGAGCGCGGTTGGTGGTGCGTTGCCCTGGATTAAGCCAGGTAACGCCAATGCCAACATCCCGCCCGAATATGAAGCGGTGGGAGTGAACGTGCAGGTTCCAATCTTCAACGGGCATCTGTTCTCGGCACGCCGCCAGGCGGCAGAATATCAGTTGCAAGCTACCCAGCAGCGCATGAGAGATCTGCAGGACCGGATTGCGCGCGATGTGCGTAGCGCCTTTGCACGAACGACCTCCTCATTCCAGGCGATTGCCGCCAGTGAGCAACTGCTTCAGCATGCGAATCTGGCCGTCGAGCTGGCGCAGGGACGTTATAACCTCGGCCTATCGTCCATCGTCGAACTGACGCAGGCCGAATTGGGCCAGACGCAAGCCCAGGTTGAAAATGTTGACGCCAAATACGAGTATCAGGAAGCTTATGCGATGCTGCAATACACTTTGGGATCGCTGCATTAGCCCTCGTCTCCAGTGAATAATGAAGATACACAATCCACGGGAACCCAAACTCGCCGTCTTCTCCTGATTGGCTTCGGCGGCCTTCTGCTCCTGCTGGCGTTTACCGGCTTTAATACACTCTCGGTTCTCGATCGAATTCAGGCAAGGAACGAAAGCATCCGGCTGGATTATGTCAATCGTGACCGGATATTGGAGGTGCTTCGTGCGGACCTTTACCTGTCGGGCACCTATGTTCGCGATCTGCTGCTGGAGCCTGACCCCAGCCGGGCCGATCTGCATCGAGCCGAACTCAGCGCGGCGCGCGACCGGATTCATTCCATGATCGAGGCTTACCAGGATGTGCTGAGCCAACAGGAGCGGCCCTCTTTCGAAAAGTTCAAGCGAGAAGTGGCAAGCTACTTCGATTCCTTGCAGCCCGCCTTGCAGTGGAATGCGCAGCAACGTAAGCAGTATGGCTATAGGTTCATGCAGGATTCATTGCTGCCGCGGCGCATGGTGATTGTGCATCTGGCCGATCAGATTGGCCGGCTGAACCAGGAGCAATTGAACGCGGGTAACGCAAGAGTGAGTGCTCTGTTTGCCCGTTTCAGAAGGGACTTGGTTCTTCTGTTGATTGCTACACTTCTGTGCGGCTTGCTGCTGGCGGCGGGCAGCATCTATCGAATTCTGGGGCTGGAGCGCCTGTCCACGCGGCGTTTCGAGGAGGTGAAGCAGGCGCGTAAGGCGTTGCGCGAACTTTCGGCGCGGCTGGTTCATGTGCAGGAGACAGAGCGCCGCGCCTTATCGCGCGAACTTCACGATGAAGTGGGGCAGGCTTTGTCGGCGCTGACGCTGGCGCTGGGCAATGCGGCGGCTATGATTCCGCCGAGTGACAATCCCGATGTTCGATTACAACTTCTGGACACCCGGCGGTTGGCTGAGCGGACAGTTGCAGTCGTGCGGGATATCTGTCTGCTGCTGCGTCCTTCTATGCTCGACGACTTGGGATTGCTTCCCGCCCTGGAATGGCAGGCCCGCGAAACCACCAGAACTACTCATGTTCACGTTACCGTCAAGGCAGAGGCTTCGCTGGACGACCTTTCCGACGAGAATAAGACTTGCATTTATCGCGTCGTTCAGGAAGCTTTGCACAATGTCGTCCGGCATGCAAAAGCGAAGCATGCTGTCATTCAGTTGAGTGTGGATGGAGATGATCTTCTCCTGACGGTTCAGGATGACGGGCAGGGATTCGCCCCGGAACGGGAAAGAGGAATCGGCATGCTGGGCATGGAGGAACGGGTGAAACATCTGAATGGAACTTTTCAGGTGCATTCGAATGCCGGTTCCGGCACGAAAATCGACGTCAGGCTTCCTTATGGGGCGGTGCCATGCCGATAAGGATACTACTGGCGGACGACCATACCATCTTGCGGAAGGGTCTGCGGCTTCTGCTGGAGCGCGAATTGGAGTTCACCGTCGTTGCGGAAGCCAGCAACGGAAGGGAAGCGGTGGAAGCGGCAGGCCGCGCTACACCGGATGTCGTCATTATGGACATTGCCATGCCCAGCATGAACGGGATTGAGGCAACCAAGCGGATCAGCCAGGACTACCCGAAGACGGCTGTAGTTATTCTGAGTGTTCATTCCGACGAAGCCTATGTATTGAGGGCCTTGAAGTCTGGCGCTCGCGGCTATCTGTTGAAGGATTCCGCCGAAAGCGATCTGATTCAGGCCGTGCGCGCTGTGGCGGGCGGGAAGGCCTACTTCAGCCCGGCCGTCAGCAAAATTTTGGCGGATGACTATGTGCGCCAGGTGCGCGAACAAGGCGTGGATGACCCTTACGATCTGCTCACCCCCCGCGAACGTGAGTTACTGCAGCTTATCGCTGAGTTGAAAGCGACCAAAGATATAGCTGAACTGCTCGGCCTCAGTCCTCACACCATCGACACTCACAGAAGCAATCTGATGCAAAAGCTGAACATCCATAGCATTCCCGAAGCCATACTTTACGCTGTTCGAAGAGGCGTCATTAGCTAAATCTAGATGCTATTAAGGAGATCTTCTAGTTAAATCTTTAACATCTAATAGTGCCGGTCCAAATCACAAGTGGTAGAGTAAAAATCCAGTTGGGAGAAGTTTCCTTGAATTCTCATCCCCGGGCAGCCGCTTCCGCTAAGCGACCCTTTGTGCCCTTCGTCTTTTGTGCGTTTTTCGCTTTTCTGACGCCGTTCTCAGCGAAGGCCGACCCGTTTGCGAGCGTGAGCGCAGAACTTCGCGAGCAGGTCCAACAACACGAGGTGTCCGGCGATCTAGCTGGCGCACGTTTACTGCTGCAAAAAGACGCTGCAACCGATAGCGGAAGTGCTGAGGCGCTGGCCGAGTTCCTATGTAATCACGGCGACGCTGGCTGCCGCGACGCTTATGGAAAGTGGGCCGCGCTTGAATCGGACCCGGCAAAGAAAAAGCTGGCGCTGCGGCAGATTGTTCTGCTGGATTTCGTAAACGGGAAGACGACGGATTTTGCTGCTGATCTGAAGCACTATCAGGATGCCGGTGGAACCGACTTGAAGACGCCGACAAGGCGCAGTTTGCCCAGCGGGTACTCAACTATTACCATTGCCGGGCCTTTGGCGTCGTTTGCACGCATGGCGGCGCTATCAACTGACTTGGCCCCAGAGGATCTGCTTCCAGCGCTGGCGCGCAACGTTGTGACTAATGGATATGAAGCGTCGGGAAACGAATCGTTGCAGCAGACGGAATTTCTGCGGCTTCTGAACAGGTACATCGGCCAAGCGCGTGAACTGCAGACGATGGCAGGTTCGGAACGAAAAATAGTCATCCCTACCTGCGACAGCGAACAGACCGGTGCCCTCCTGAAGATCTTGGGTTATCGGATGCGCGGCAGCTGCGGCGCCGACATCGTGCTTGAGACGGTGAACCCAACGCGTGCATTTCTTACAGTTGATTCGGGTTTTCCGTTAACGCCGCTTGAGCAGGATTTACGCGCTAACCACCGCTTTGAACTGCCTTATGCTCCGACCACGATTCCGGTTCTCTACGACGCGGCCTATTGGAGTGCGGCGAGCGGTAAGAATTCGCAGGCCGATTTCATTGACGCGTTCTTGAGCGATCCGCAGCTTTGCCGTCTCTACCTGGGCCTTTCGCACCTGGATCGTAATACCGCCGAAGCGTTGCGCAAGCAATCGACGCCGGCGCGGCTGAAGATCTTCTCACATGTGCTGGATTTTTATGGCGGGATGTTCCAGATCCATGACGGTGCCGCGGTGGTGCCTGGGTCTGCAAAAGCATGGGCCAGCATGGTGGGTGCTTCACCGAGCAACCCAGGCGCTTTTTTCGACAAATTACTGGCAGCCGACGATGGCTGGCTGGCGAGTTACTTTGACGCACTCTCACGAATAGAAGGACCGACCGCGGTTTACCTGGAACAGCCAGAGCGAATGAAGCGATTCTATGATGCGCTGCGCGGTAAGGTGACTACGCCTGGACCGGCTAGACCGGTGTTCCGGTCGAGCACGGAATTGATGCTGCTGACGACGTCGCTGCGGATTGAAGCCAATGGGCAGCCTCATATACCCGGCAATCTTGATGTCTGGCGAAATCTCTTCATCAAGCATCCGCACGGGAAGTACGATGGAAAGCTGACACGCTCCGCTGCCACCTGGCGTTCCAGCGACGATCTAATAGAAGCTCTGTTTGGGCTGAGCCGCAAGTCGGTAGAGAACGAGCCATTACGCATTTTCCTGGCATTGAATGACATCGACCGAGGCCGGGCACATCCCATTTCGGTGCAAATGGCCACGCAACTGGTTAATTCCTACCGCAGCTTTAATGCCCAGTACACGTTATTTTCGGAGATTCCCACGCTGAGCGAGTCTTCGATGCAGCATTATCTCGAGTTAATGCCCGAGTTGCTGCGCATGCGAGATCTGGCGTTGCGTTCCGACATTGCCGGTTCGCTGCAGGCGGAAGTTGAGTTGTGGCGCATTTTGTGCCGCCAGGGTTCCATCCCGCCGAGTGCACAAGACGCCACCTTCAGTAAGTTGATTCAGCCGTTTACTCAGGTGAAGCAGGAAGCCGACCTGTTTGATGCCAGCCACAGTGGTATCGATCTGCTGTTGTCGGCGGCTGAGCCGAAGTCGGCCGGCACGCGGCAGGAGCGCATCATGCTGCTGCTGGTAGGGAAACTGCATGAAGGCACACCGCTTTCGCGCGCTGATTATTTTGCGAGGGTGTTCGATTCTCAAAGGCTCGTCGCTCTCGACAGCCTTTTTACCGCGGTAGACAAGGGCAATGCAGACCCCAAAGCCGTTAAGAACATCAGTGATCAGTTGAAGCGTCTGGCCGAGACCGAACCGACGCGCGGATCACTATCCTCGGAAGAAAAATCGACGCTGGCGGTGGGTTACTGGAGCGAGAAACACATCGACCTGGAACGCAAGCTTAACGTAGACGGCTTGCTGAAGGGCTCGGAGAAAAAGGACGCTCGCACGCTGCTGGCACCGCTGCTGCGCGATTCTTTGGTGGGGCTTCTCTACTGTTATTACGCACCGCCCGGTGCGCAGCTTCTACTGACTAATCCGCTGCTGGTTCGGAGCCACGATTTCGTGGGTCCGGAGAGTTCCCCGAATATGTGGCGGAACACAGAGGTGGCGGGTAGCGGCTGGCCCGAGAGCGCCGGTGGGCGTTTGAATGGATCGCTGATCTCCATACCGTACGCCATTGCCGAAGCCGAGCAAAATTTCCTTACTCCGAAACGTGAACAAGCGCTGATCTGGGCCGATCTGGTTCCGCAGTTGATTGCATCGGTTACGATTAACCGCTGGCGCGATGTTTCTCCCGATCAACTGCGCTGGGTAGCGCTGAACGTACAGCGTGGCAAGAGCCTCTTAGCCGCAGCCGCAATGAATTCTGAGGTTGAACCGCGAGTTTTGGATTCTATGCGCCGCTTCATGCCGCCAGGCAGGGTGGAATGGATGCAATCGAAGTTGCAACTGGACGACTTCAGTCACGCGCTGGCTGAGGTACCGACGGCGGTGCTTTATTCCATCGCCACCGATCCGTCGCTAAAAGATCTGGCTAAAGACGATTCAGCGCTGGAGATTGCGGTGCTGGCTTCGCAAGGCGACAAGCAGCAATTCTCACTAGCCGCCATATCGCGCGCCATAGGCACGCCGAAACCGACCCTGACCCATTCGCTGCAGCCCGGCTTGCTCTATCTGCGCACCTTCCCGGCGTTGATGGGTTTCTCAAGCCGCATACTGGCTGAGAGCTGGGAATCGAATAGCTTCTACTACGCGGCGCTAGCCGACGAAATGGGCGTTCCAGCCGCCCAATTGGATAACTACGTTCCCGAGTGGAATCGGGCTGCGATTGAAAATATCTTTGCCACCCATCTGGAAGACTGGCCTGCTTTGCTGCGGTCGCTTGATACTTTAGGACAAAGTGTCCGGCAGCGCGGCGCTCAGGCGGTTGCTATGAACAATGCCACGGAGAATTAGCCCGAGTGAGTAAAATTTTAAAGAACACGCGCAAGACTGGCGCGGTGTTAAGCACCCCACCTAAGGGGCTAGCTAGTTTCTTTCTTCTCTGCCGGCGAGCAGCCGCGCCCTTTGGGATTTTGCGCTTCGCCGCAGCCACAACTACATTTGCCCTCGCAGCCGGCCTCTGGCTGCATGCCCAGGATCAGACCACTTTCAAAGTAAAAGTGGAGCTGGTTGTTTTGGGATTTACCGTAACCGACCAAAAAGGCAAGTATGTCAATGGCCTGAAGCCTAAGGATTTTGTCGTCTATGAAGACGATATAACGCAGAAGTTGGCCACCTTTGCCGAGGGAAATCGGGCGCCGGTCCAGGTGTTGGAGAACGGGGAGACGCGACCCTTAAAACCCGGGCAGTCCGTCGCCGGCGTGGCGGGTGCACCAAATCCGGACGCAGTCGATCTCAGGAATGACTCAGCCGGGACGAACGTTTTCGTGCTGTTTGACACCAGCAACTACATGTATCGAGGGTTTGTGTATGCTTCGGATGCTATCTCAGATTTCATCCGAGGCCTTGACAGGTCCGACTCGGTTGCCATCTATACCTATAGCCGCAATCTGAATCGAGCGGTTCCGTTGAACCGCGATCGCAATATGGCCATTGCGGGTCTGAGAAAAGCAGTGGCGGGCGACGATTCGGCGCTTTATAACTGCCTGCTGCTTACCCTGCGCGATGCGGCAAAAGTTCCAGGACGCAAGGTCGTGATCGTGTTCTCAAATGGACCGGACAACGCCAGCATGGTGGCGCCTGACGATGTACGGGCAGTGGCCGAAGACGAGGGCATCCCGATTTACGTCATTTCGACAAACGAAGTGACGAAGGATCCGATTTCGAGTAATATCTTTCGCCGGATCTCTACCAACACCGGCGGCAAAAGCTACTTCGCCAAGACCTGGCAGAAGCAGGTTGAAGCTTTCGAGTCCATCCGTGAAGACCTGGGAAACAGCTACACGGTCACTTACTATCCACAACCGAATGCCAACGATGGATTTCGTAAGATTCGGGTGGAACTGACTGCCGAAGCGATGAAAAAGTACAAGGTGCGCGCGCGGCCAGGCTATCGCCCACAGCGCGATTTTTAAATTTGCTTCGTTACCTTGCGGCACGCCTGCGGCATCGTGGACCGGCTGCTAAACAGTACCTGCGGGCCGGCCTTGGACTCGAACGGCGCGCCCAGCATTTGGCCATATTCTGGAACGATCATCTGAGCAGGACGCGCGCGGCGCAGGCTCGCTGGGCCCGAGACATCAGCGGAGGTTTGCTGACGGTGCTAGGAGCCGGTCCTCTTCTTGATTTCAATGACGCGGCTTTATCGCCTCGGGTGGATCGTTTTCGGCTGGTAGATGCCAATCCCCTTTGTGTTGACTATTGGAAGAGTCTAGAGAGACCAGTCGAACCCCTGATAGCCGACATCACCAATTGTCTGGAGGTCTGGTTGCAAACTCTGGAGGCCGCCGCTGGATCGTGGACCGACACCCTCTCGCAAATCAAGAGTCTCTCGTTGCAATCTAAACGGGGTTACGTTCCGGTTACGGATTCGTTGCTATCTCTCAATATATTGAGCCAGCTCGAAGTAGGTTGGCAGGAGTCGGTAGAGCCACTGCTCAAGAAGAGATTTGGAAGCCGTTTTGTGCACGAGCATGAGCAGGAGTGGCTGCAGGCCATCCAACCGAGTTCGCGCGTGCTTGCGGAGCAGCATCTGGCTGCGCTTGAATCCTCGCGAGCGCCGGAGATCCTGCTGATTACGGATGCAGAGTACGTTGACTACACTGGGCGCAAATACGCGGTGAACAAGTGGGAGCCTCCGCCGCTGACCTGGTCGGAGGAAGGCTGGCAGGCTGATCCAGGCATTGAATTTGAAGTGACTCCGGCATTGGAGGGTTTGGTGCTTAATGGTGACTCGCTGGCGCGGTGGATGCCCTCGTATCAAGTGCAGTGGCATGATAGCTGGCTTTGGCACATCTCACCCTACGGAACTGAACCGATAGATCACGGACAGCTTCACCGGGTTGTTGCATTGCCCCTTCGATTGCTTAAATGATGCGTTGAGTTGGTTAGCCCGTACTAGTCCCTAAACCATAATTGCCAATGTAGTTGCCGACTTCATCCGCCTGTAATCTCTATCTGTGACGCTTTGAATCTGGAGGAAGTATTGACAACCAGATTTTTAAAGGGCTTGACTGGTGCTGTTCTGACTTTTGTCGGGATCACTATGCAGCCGGTCCTTGCAAACGCCCAATCGCCGGCGCCGATCACCATTGCACCGTTTGCCGCGCCTGTGCCTTCGTACGTGATTCAACCTTCGAGTGAGGCAACGTTAACTCACGCTCAAAAACTCGCACTCTTACAGCAGAAAATTAAATACGTCTTTGTTTTATTTCAAGAGAACCGCTCGTTCGATTTCTATTTTGGTTCTTACCCCGGGGCGAATGGCATTTACCAAAATGCCGATGGCACAACAGCCACGCCGGCGGGCTACAACCAGCCTTTTGTGAACTCGCAGGGAGTGGTGACTACCATCCATCCCTTCAAGATTCCGAACTCCGTAACTAATGTAAACGGGCAGAGCGTTCTGCTGTACCCGGCGGATATCGCCTCCGTCGATCACTCCCACGCGGGCCTGCTGAAGTCACTGAACTACACCGGCGGTGTAGCGCAGAACACCGGCTATGCGCTTGACAACGAAGGCGTCACGCTCAGTGGGGGCGTCCCCTCGGTCACGCCAACTCTAGCCGCCTCGCAAATGGGCGAACTCGTCATGGGTCATATCGACTGCGATGTTGCTGGTTTCATGTGGAACTACGCCGACCGCTTCACGCTGTTCGACAATTTCTTCGACACCATTATTGGACCGTCAACTCCGAACGCAATTGCCATGATCGCCGGTCAATCCGGTGAGACGCAGTGGGTGGAACATCCCTCACAGGGCAGCAACGTTCTAACAGGAAACATGGCACTGCCGATTGTGGCCGATCCCGATCCCTACTGGGGTTCGTCGCTTACAGCCAGCAACCCGATTCAGCAGCCTGAGCCCGGCCATACGGCGACACCTGCGGCCAATCTCACCTTCGCCACCCTGCCCCTGTCCTTCATGGGCAACCAGATCAACTCCATCACCAGCCAGGATCTGAATCCCGCGTTTGATTTGATCGATGTACAAGGCGACATCGAAAAGATTGCCGCCCACCGTCAAAGCGCCGTCAACTGGGGCTGGTATCAACAGGGTTACGATGAAGAACCCAATCAGACGCCCCCGATTGGGCCGAATACAGCCGATGGCGCGGCTGGCGGCGACTACATCGCCCACCACAACGCACCGCAGTATTTCGGTTATCTGGCGAATAATCCGGTCGAGACCAACAACCTGCACGGTCTGGGCGATTTCTTTACCGCGATGACCAACCAGGCTCTCCCGGCTGCCGGCGGCGTGTTCTACGTACGCGGCGGTTACAACAACATCGACAACCTGGTGCCTTACGGCGTTAGCGCAAATGAGAAAGTCACGTTTGCCGGCAACGACGATCACCCCGGCTACTCCGACAGCCAGATAGCCGAAGCGCTTCTGGCGGACGAGATCAACGCCATTGCCAGCAGCCCTTACTGGTCGCAGAGCGCCATCATCATCACCTACGACGAAACCGACGGTCTCTATGACCACACACAACCGGTGAACCGCGAACTCGATCCGCAGGGTAATCCGCTGGCGCAGGGTCCGCGCATTCCTGCCTTAGTCATTTCGCCCTACAGCGTTGTTCATGCGATCTCGCATGAAGCGACTGAGCACAGCTCCGTCATCAAGTTCATCGACGAACTGCACAACCTGATTCCGCTCGCCGACCTGCCGGATGAATTGCTGGCTCGTCAAAATGGCCAACTGCTGTTCAATCAGTCGAACCTCGGACCTGCGGACGACCTGGTTTCGGGCGTAGGCGACATGTTCTCGGCCTTCGACAACAACCGGCTTACAGGCGCCGCGCCGACACTCCCCGCCAGCTACGCCATGATCCCAACGGCCACGGTACAGACACTGCCTCACTACGGTAATGCCGGTTGTTCCGTGCTGGGCATTACACCGACCGATGCGGCACTGCCGAATCCGATTCCCTCGGACTTCAATCCGCGTCCTTCCACCGCGCCCGGTATTCCGACCGCAGCGTCCTGGACACCGTAAGAGAAGCCTAGATAATCCGGGGCCGGTCGAATGGCCGGTCCCTTCTTTTCCTAACTGTTCTGGAGAAAGTTATTCTGATTCGAAAGTTGTTTGCTCTTGCCGCCCTCGCCGCATTTAGTGGTTTACACGCCGACGCTGGACCTGTGCTCGATAAGGTCCGCACGCAGCATATGCTGAGTTGCGGCTTAAACCGCGACTTACTCGAGTATTCAAAGGCAGATGGGCATGGCAATCGCGCGCAATTCGACGCCGACCTGTGCACCGCTGTCGCAGTGGCCGTGCTGGGACCGCATGCCAAGGTTTCTTTGACCGCGCTGCCCGACGAACCGGGATCGCTCGAAGCCTTGCGCAAGGGAGATGTCGTTTTAGTTCCGACAGCCAGCCCCGACTTCGGCAACACCGTCACCAGCGGCCTGGGATTCGGATCTCCCATTCTTTTCGACGCCCAGAGCTTCATCGTTCCGAAGAATCTTCATATCTCAACGCTAGCCGGTGTAAGCGGCCACCGGATTTGTTTTCTCGATCAGACCGGGGTGTCCGACAACCTGCACGATTTTGTTGCCAGCCGGCCTGGCTTCGATTACCGCCCATTTCCCTTCCAGGAACAAGGGGAGATGGAGGCCGCTTTCGTCACAAACAATTGCCAGGCCATGACGAGCGACGTTACCTCACTCGCCAACATGCGAGTAACTTTTCGCCGATTAGCCGATAACTATGAGATTGTGCCGGAAACTTTTGCGCCCGACCCACTTGCACCCTGCTACCCCGGCAATGACAAAGAATGGGCACTGATTGTCGAATGGACGCTGCAGGCTCTGTTGCACGCCGAAGCAAACGGAATAACCAAGGCGAATGTCGATTCCAAGTTGAAGAGCGAACAATATCAGGTTCAGCGGTTGCTGGGGCTTACCAAAGGATTTGCCAGCAAGCTGAAGCTATCGGACGATTGGGCCTTTAACGTAATACAGGCTGTGGGTAACTACGGCGAAATTTACGACCGCGATCTCGGAATGAATTCCCCTCTAAAAATACCCAGGGGTCCCAATGAACTAAGTACTCACGGTGGGTTGCTTTACCCGCTGCCACTACGGATTGATCCAAACTAATAAGCGATTTTAAGGAAAAAAACAAAGTAAATCTCCATGAAAAAGACAATAGGTATCGTGACAGTTTTTGTAGCTGCACTTTTCGGCGCGCAAAGCGCTTTTGCTGACCAGCTGGTAACTAACGGCGGGTTCGAGACGGGAGACTTCACCGGTTGGACCTTGACCGGACCGGCAACTACATCATCCTTTCCCGCGGACTCGTATGGAGTGGATACGCTGGATGCTGCGAGCGGCACCTATGGCGCCTATTTGGGCTCGGAACTGAGCCAGTTGACGCTGAGCCAGACACTGACCGTCGCACCGAGCCATAGTTACACCATCAGCTTCTCGCTAGCACAGGACTCAGCCGTGCTTCCGAACTTCATCAATTCTTTTGCCGTGAGTCTCGGCGGGCAGACCATATTCTCCGAGTACGATGCCCCAGTCACGGCGTTTAAGAACTACACCTTTGTGTTTGCGAACTCCAGCAGCGCGCCTGCGTCGGAAGTTTTGTCGTTCGTCTCGGAAAACGATCTGGGTTATTTCTCGCTGGACAATGTGAGTGTTTCGACAACCGTTACGCCTGAGCCAGCGACCTTACTGTTGATTGCTCCGGCTTTGTGCCTAGTGGGCTTGGTGCGTCGCAAGAAGATCGCACAGAACTAGCAAGCGGCCGTTTTACCTGTAACAGGGCGATGGAGTTAAATCCATCGCCCTGTCTGCGTTTAGACAGTTGCGGACGGCGGCTCGTGGCGCTCCACAACGACGGTGCATTTTGTAACGACCCCCGCGATAGCGCCAACCGCGGCCAGCACCGGCGCGGCAATGACTCCGATGGCGGCGAACGTAACGGGAATCTCGACCAGAGTATGACCTTGCTCGTTCTTGATGATGACCCGCTGCACATTCCCTTCATGCAGCAGATCTTTCACTTTCTCAACGAGATTCGATCCCATCACCTGAACTTCTTCAGCTATTTCCTGAAAACGCATATAAACGCCTCTATAGATATTACGAGTTTGAGGAGCCGATTGTTCCATCGGCTTGAGACAATCGAAACATGACCGCGGTACCTGAAAGTGTTCTGACCAAGTACGAGCCTGTTATTGGTTTGGAAGTGCATGCGCAGCTAGCTACAAAGACGAAGATTTTCTGCGGCTGTCCGGTGGAGTTTGGGGCTGCGCCAAATACGAATGTCTGTCCGGTTTGTCTCGGCCTGCCTGGAGCGCTCCCGGTGCTCACGCGCTTGTCGGTGGAACTGGCGCTTGGCGCCGGGCTGGCGCTGCATTGCACAATCAATCCCTTCTCGCGCTTTGCGCGGAAGAATTATTTTTATCCCGATCTGCCGAAGGGTTATCAGATTTCGCAATATGATCAGCCGCTGGCCGAGCACGGGTATCTGGACATTTTGACCGAGGCGGGAAAGAAGCGCATTGGCGTAACGCGAGTCCACATGGAGGACGATGCGGGCAAGAGCATTCACGATGGTTTTCGCGATTCGGACAAGTATACGTATGTGGACTTGAACCGTTCGGGCGCGCCGCTGATCGAAATTGTGAGTGAGCCGGATATGCGCACACCCGATGAGGCGTATGCGTACATGACGGAGATGAAGCAAGTCCTGCAGTATCTGGGTGTTTCCGATTGCGATATGGAAAAGGGGCAACTGCGCTGCGATGCCAACGTTTCGGTGCGGCTGCGCGGCGCTGAGAAGTTCGGGACGAAAGCGGAGGTGAAGAATCTGAATTCGTTCCGGTTTCTGAAACTGGCGTTGGAGTACGAGATTGAGCGGCAAGTGGAACTGATAGAAGGCGGGGGCACGGTGGCGCAGGAGACGCGCCTGTTCAATCCGGAGACAGGGCAGACTGTGAGTATGCGCAGTAAGGAACACGCGCATGATTATCGTTATTTCCCTGAGCCTGATCTGGTGCCGCTGCGGGTTAGCGAGCACTGGCTGAACGATGTGAGAAGCAAGCTGCCTGAGTTGCCGGCGGACCGGCGTGAGCGTTTTGTAACGCAGTATGGATTGCGTGAATATGACGCGCAGGTGCTGACCCTTACACGCGAGACCGGCGATTATTTTGAAGCGGCGGCGAAGGTGAGCGGCGATGGGCGCAGTACCGCGAACTGGGTGGTTGGCGATCTGATGGGAATGTTGAAAGCGGCGGGAAAAGAGATTAACGAGTCGCCGATTGAAGCGGACCGCCTAGGGGAACTGGTGGCGTTGATAAATAAGGGTGACCTTTCGGGCAAGCTGGCGAAAGAGATTCTACCGAAGATGTTTGAGACCGGCGAAGCGCCTGCCGCGATTATGGAACGCGAGGGTCTGAAGCAGATTTCAGATACGGGCGCGCTGGAGAAGATTGTTGACGAAGTGCTGGTAGGGAATCCGAAACAGGTGGAGCAGTATAAGAGCGGAAAGACGACCGTGATCGGGTTTCTGGTTGGGCAAGTGATGAAGGCTAGCCGCGGGCAGGCGAATCCGGCTGCCGTGAACGAAGTCTTGAAGGGCAAGTTGAGTTAGGAGCGTTTCCGCATGAAGAAGATTACCCCGGTGCTGTACATGGAAAAGATTGAGCCGAGTTTGCCGTTCTGGGTGGACAAACTGGGATTTCAGAAGACGGTAGAGGTGCCGGAGGGCGACGCCATCGGGTTCGTAATTCTGGACAGGAATGGGCTGGAAGTGATGCTGCAGTCGTTCGCGAGTTTGAAGAGCGATCGGGGCAGCGACTCGAAAGTGGGGGCGGGCAGCTGTTCGCTTTATATCGAGGTGGAGGATTTTGCGGAGTTTCGGCCGCTGCTGGATGGAATGGAAGTGGTGCTGCCGGAGCGTTTGGCGTTTTATGGCGTGCGCGAGATGGCGGTGCGTGAGCCAGGTGGTCATGTGATTTGCATTGCGTGCACGGAGCCGGTTCCTTCGGCGTAATTCAGACGCGGAAAAGTGGACGCGAAAAAGCGAAAAAGTGGACGGAGGTAGTTTTTATCTGATGGGGAATATTCCGGCTCGGATTAAAACTGCCTCCGTCCACTTTTGCGCTTGCCACTTATGTGCTTTAGCTGCCCGATGACCGATAATCTCCCCGGCTGAAGTATTTTTCCAGCCAGACGTAGGCGCAAATAAACAAATAGCGGCTCCCCATTTCGGTGATTTTCAGTTTAGGCACGCCGGTGCGGCGATTCCGCCAGGTGATGGGCACAACCGTCCAGGTGAAGCCGCGCACAATGGTCTTCAGCGGCAGTTCCACAGTCAGGTTGAAGTGAGGCGAAAGAATCGGCCGGCAGCCATCGATGACGGTTTTGCGGTAAGCCTTGAAGGCGTTAGTGGTGTCGTTCAGCTTGATGTTGAAAAGCAGGCGGATGAAGAAGTTGGCGAGGCGGTTGATGCGCAGCTTCAGCCAGGGATAGTCAATTACTCCACCGCCCTTAACGAAGCGTGAACCGAAGACCGCATCCCAACCTTCGTTCAGCAGTCGCCAGTAGCGAACAACGTCGCGGCAATCGTCCGACTCGTCAGCCATCATGATGACCATGGCGTCGCCGGAAGCCTGATCGAGACCATAGGTGATGGCGCGTCCGAAACCATGCTGGCCGAGGTTCTGGACGGGCCGCAGGTTTGAAATCTTTTGGCTGAGATCGGTTAGTTTGGGCCAGGTCGAATCGGTGCTGCCGTCGTCCACGACGATGATTTCGTGCGGGATGTTTTGCAGGCGGAGTTCCAGGTGCAGATGCTCAACCGTAGAGACGATGCAGCCTTCTTCATCGCGCGCCGGAAGGACAATGCTGAGCAGTTGTAAGGGCGGACGGGTGTTGTTGAGCGGCGGGCTGTTCATACGGCTCCGCAGCGGGCGAGCCAGTCGGGATGGGCGCGAACGTGTTCTGCGATTTCAGTAAGAATGCTGCCAAGCGAACGCTGCGGAACCCAACCAAGCTCGGTGCGGGCGCGCGCGGAATCCATAACCATCCAGGGTATGTCAAAGGGGCGCGGACGGAGATCGGGTTCGGGAGTATGCGGGCCGAATTGGCGGTCGCACCAGGCGGTGAGTTGCGCCAGCGACATGGAGTTGGCAAGACCGCCACTGGCGTGAAAGATAGGATCAGCCGGCGGATCGCGCCGGATCTGGATGGCGATGAGGGCGGCCAGGTCGTCGGGATGAAAAGCATCGCGCACTTGCAGGCCGGAACCTCCGAAGCCAATGTAGCGAAGTTTCAGGCGCGCAGCGTGGGCATGCAGCCAGTAGGAGAAGATGCCCTGTTCCGCAGTGCCGAACTGGCCGGCTCCTGCCAGCACGCCGCAGCGATTGATCCAAACCGGGAAATTAAAGCTGAGGCCATATTCCTGCGCCATCACTTCGGAGGCGAGTTTGGTTGCGCCATACAGCGAGATGGGTGCGCGGGTGGAGAACTGCTCGGTGATGCCTGACAGCGAGACAGCACTGGTCGCGATGCGGCTGACGTCGAGTTCAAAACTGTGGTGAGCTTCGCGCGTGGGCAGGGCGGCAAGATCGCGCACCGAATAGACGCGGCTCGTGCTGAGCATGACCAGGCCTGCTCCGTGATGGCGGCAGTATTCAAGAAGATTCAGCGTGCCGACAAGGTTGTGTTCGGATAGCTGGCGCGGACTGGACTTTCCGTCAACGCCAGCCAGAACGCTAGGATTGGCGGCAGCATCAATAACCCAATCGCAGGCGGGCAGGGTTTCAAGGTCACTCGCTTGGCGCAGATCGCCATGCAGCATGCGAATGCCGATGCGGTTGAGTTCGGCACGGTTGCGCTCGGTGCCGGGGCGAATCAGGTTGTCAATGCCCGCTATTTCAATGTTCGGGTCGGCTTGCTTGCAATAGCGCGCGAGGCTGCTGCCAACGAAGCCGCAGATGCCGGTGATGAGAAGTTTCATCCTTGGCGATCAGGCGGACACCGTCTGTAAGAGGCGGACCCGCCAGGATTCGACAATTTCTTTGAAGATGGTGGGGAGCGGGCGGGTGATGGTCCAGTTTGGATAGTGACTTTTCATTTTGCGCAGATCGCTGTAATAGCAGATGTGGTCGCCTACCCGATTTTGATCACTGTAGGTGTAGTTCTGCGGCTTGCCGGTTAACGCTTCAACCATAGCGAAGGCTTCCAGAATGGAGCAGGCGTTTTCTTTACCGCCGCCAATATTGTAGACCTCACCGCTGCGAGGCGCGCGTGCGAAGCTGAGGATGAAATTGGCGACATCTTCGGAATGAATGTTGTCGCGCACCTGTTTGCCTTTGTAGCCGTGTACTTTGTACTCGCGGCCCTCCACGTTGCAACGAACCAGATAACTGAGGAAGCCGTGCAGTTCGACGCCCGAGTGGTTGGGCCCGGTGAGGCAGCCGCCGCGCAGGCAGCAGGTCGGCATACCGAAATAGCGGCCATATTCCTGCACCATGACGTCGGAGGCGACTTTGGACGCGCCGAAAATAGAGTGCTTGGATTGATCGATGGAGAAGGTTTCGGGAATGCCGTGGCTATAGGCCGGGTCGTCGTAATCCCAGCGCGTCTCGAGTTCGCGCAGAGGAATGTTGTTGGGCATGTCACCGTAGACTTTGTTGGTGGACATGTGGATGAAGGGGCTTTCGGGACACGCGCGGCGCGCGCCTTCCAGCAGGTTCAGGGTGCCGACGGCGTTGGTGTCGAAGTCGGCGAAGGGAATGGCGGCGGCACGGTCGTGCGACGGTTGGGCGGCGGTATGAACAATGATGTCGGGCTTGAGCTCGCCGATGAGGTGGATGATGCCATCGCGATTGCGGATGTCCAGATGGTAGTGCTGGTAGTTATGAATTTGCGCGCGCAGACGGCGTAGTGACCAACTGGTGTCGCCTTCAGGACCAAAGAAAACAGCGCGTTCGTTGTTGTCGATGCCGGTGATTTGATAACCGTGACGAGACAGGTACAGGCTGACTTCGGAACCTATCAAGCCGCATGATCCGGTGACTAGGGCAAATTTGGACACTGCTTCATATTCTATAAGCATGCTGAAGGCGGATAGGGCGCGCTGGTTCGCCGTGGCGGTGGCGGTTTTGATGGCGGTCTGGTTTGCCGCGAACTGTTGGCAAACCGGACGTTTGTTATTGGATTGGTATTCGCCGCTGCCCTTTCGCGATTATTGGCAGAACGTGGCGGCTTACACGTCACCGCATTTTTCTGCATTCTGGCGGCAGCAGAACGAACATCGAATTCTTTTTCCGGAGGTGATTTTTGCGGTGGACACGCTGCTGTTTCGCGGGCGGATGATCCTGCCGCTGGTGCTGAGTTCGCTGTGCTACCTGGGCGTTTGGGCCGCGCTGCTGTGGGGTGTTTATGGCTCGCGCATGAGCGCGCCGTTGCGCGAGATAGCGGTTTTGTTTGCCGGTGCGTTGATGCTGTGGCAGGGCTGCGCGGGCGTGCTGGCCACGCCGTTTCAGTTGACGTTCACCATGCTGCAGTTGGCGGTGGCGTTGAGTTTTGTCTTTTTGGCGCTCCTGCATGAGACGAAGAAGAGCCGCTATGCGGCCGGTGTTGCGATGGCCGCGGTGGTGGCTACGTATTCGCTCGCGGGCGGATTGCTCTTGTGGCCAATTTTGCTTGTCGCGGCTTTGCTTTTAAAGGTGCACGCAAGGCAAGTGGCGGCCATTGCGATCTGTGGCTTGGCAGCTGTCGGCGCCTATTTCATCGGTTACCAGCGCCGCAGCAGCTTGCATGCGCTGCCGTTGCTCCAGCACCCGCGATATGCAGCCGGCTTCGTGGCTTCGTTTTTGAGCATGCCGTTTGAGTCGGTGGCTGCGGGTGTAATCAGTTTATTGATCTTTGCCTGCTGCGTGACGGTGGCGGTCAGGCGCGGTCTGTGGAATACGCGACTGGCGATTGTTGTATTTGGCATCTACCTCTACACGTTGCTGAGCGCGGTGTTGACGGCGGCGGGGCGGATGGAATGGAACGATCCGTATTTCAAGGCCGCAAGGGCTGCGCGTTACATCACGGTACCGATGGCAGCCTGGGGAGCGCTGATTGTAGCGGCGGTGTGGCTATTGTCGATAACGAGAGTGGCCCGGTTCACGATTCCGCTGGTGCTGGTGGGCGCTGCCTTGGCGTTCAGCGGCTGTCTGGCCGAGCAGGAACTTGTGAAGAGGTCGGCGCAGGAGGCTTCGGAGCTACAGATAGCCGCTCTGATGCTGCGGAACAACGTAGAGGACGACGCCACGCTGATCAACGTTTATCCGAGTGCCGGGTTTGTCCGTGAGCGGCTCCCGGAATTGCAAAAGAGGCGGCTATCCATTTATGCGCATGGGACTGACAGTTGGTTGGGACAGGATGTGAAGAGCCTGTGGCCCTTTGCGCAGCCGGTGCCGGGGCAGATTACACGGGTTTATCCGGTGGAAGGCGGCTTCGAGATTTATGGATGGAGCGATTCGCCATTCCTCCAGGATGAGCATGCCGTCTTGTTTACGAACCTGGACGGGAAAATAGTGGGGTTTGGACGGCGTCCCAAAGCCGGATTTCCCATGGGTTTTGGCACCTGGGAGACTCCACCAGCGCTGGCTTTCGTAGGGTTTGTGCGGTCAAACCACGATTCTGGGCCGTTGACGGCTTGGGTGTGGGCGCATCCGGATAAGACCCTGCACCGGATGGGAGATCCGTTTGCCATTCCTGACATAAGCGTTGCGACTGAATCTGGCGCACTGGTGCCGGGAGTCACCTGGGAGATGGATCTTGGGTTCCATTTGAATGGGCAGCTCGTTTCGGATGAAAACGGACCCGCTCCTGCTGGTCCTATATATGGGAGCTTCGGCAGCAACAAGACGGGGGAGCTTCGCAGCAACGATTTTGAAGCGCCCGACCATTGCCTGGTATTGCCGGTGCTGCATGGGCTGTCGGCTTATGGACAGTCGGTGAAGCTGATGGATGCCCACACGAAGGCGGTGATTGCAGCGGCTCCGATGTTTGACGGGCGCTCGATTTGGGAGCGTTGGCGCATTGGTATTCCGCCGAGCGTCCAGCGAGTGTTTGTGTTTGCGAAGGATGCGGGGGAAGGTGGGAACCAGTGGATAGCCGTGGGCGGTCCGGCGGCTTGCCGATAGTAAGTTACTCCACATTAGTACCGGGGTATTGACAGCTTGGGTGGCTTCTTGTAACCTTTTCGTAACCACTTTGTAACCAAAAAGTGGTTAATGCAAGGAGATTCCCGAAGATGCACCGCATTGTTGCTGCCTTATTCGTACTCTTGAGTTTAGGTCTTTCGACCGGCTCTGCCAGAGCCGCTCAAGAGGGCCAGACGACCCCACCTTTGCAACCGGTTTCGGTGACTAGCGGTGCCACTGCCGGAGTGGCCAACCAGGAAGCACAACCCTTTACACACTATGCCTATATACCCGTGAACAGCGACCTGGGCTCTATCCGATTTGAGAGAGTGAAGGCAGTGGAAATTCGGACATCGACCCCGTCCGCCAAAGACTCCAGCTACTGCGATCAACTTGCTTTTCGTGAACCGGGTGGCTCCATGTTCTGCTCTGGCGGGAAGGAGGGCACCGCGATAAAGGGGTATGAAGTGGTGTATTCCTACCTGGCGCAGCCGCTACCATCCGACGAGCATGGCAGTGGAAGCTTTACATTCCGGGTTTACTTCAGGCCGGACGAGGTCGCGGCGCAGCTGCGTGAGGGGTTGGCTTTTAAAAGACAGGATCGCGCTGAAACGGCGGCTTACTTTACTATCAAGACGGAGCGTGAAGTAGAGCGGCACGTGGAGATTGATGAGGCGCGGTCGCACTTGTGCCCTGGGCATTACACAGACGCCGCATGGGTGAAGAACGACAGCGCTTGTAAGGATGAGATTAGCTACAAAACCAGCGCCGCTCCTTCCAGGTTTGTCACCGTGACGGTCAGCCCGGTCGCCAGTCAGGTGGCGCGTGAAGTCGGCGCCGATTTGCCTAATAAGTAGGCGTCATCCGAACCACTTAGCCCGACTTTCGCAGTAA
>PLRJ01000075.1 GCA_003163855.1 Bryobacterales bacterium
CGCATGCGGTTTCTGCGCCGGAAATACGATGACCCTTTAACTGGTAAAGATGACTGGCGTCTGATCCACGCCGGGCCTGGCGGCATCATTACCGATTCAAAGGTAAAGAATGCCAACTCAAAGAATGCGTCTACGCTGGGCCAGGGGGCAACGTTCGGTGGGTTTAATAACAGCATTGTTCAGGCAGACCCTGACGCCGACACGCCTGCGGCATCCAGTGTTGCCATGCGCCAACGACCCGCTCCCACGGTGAATGCCGCTTCGTTAAGCTCCACGGCGAACGGGGATTTTCCGCCGATGCCGAACACCGGTCAGAGCCCTATGCCGGCGACTGCCAACTTGGATGCGAACGGTTCAGCTAACTTGAGTCAGATACCGGGACAAGGTGCCGCAAATACCGCTACGGGCTTGTCGGCACCGCCCGTAAATGCCTCGCCTGGCAACGCCGCGGTGGCGCAGCAGTTGAATCAGCAAAACCCGCTTACTCCACAAGGACAGACGAACGCCGCCGGCCAAACCTTGGCTAATGGAATTCAGAACTCAAGCGCTTTTCCACAAAACGCTACGCAGCCCGGTCAGCAGCAGATGGCCGGGGGTGGCATCGCAGGCGTGGCCAGCAAAGCCCCAGGAAAAACCATAAAGTTAGTGAACGACCAGACCAAGTACGCGCTATGGGAGTTCTACTACGACTTGGCGAAGGAACAGAGCGTGACCATGCCTGGCGCAGTCCAGCCTAATGCGAATGGCACACAAAATGGGGCCAACGGCTTGAATAATTCTAATAATTCTAATAGCGCTTTTGGCTCGGGCAGTTCATTCGGCGGTTCCAACAGCGCTTTCGGATCGAATCAGAATGCGAATGGTCAGAGTGGATCTTCCACCGGCATAGGATCGCAGTTCCCGAGCCCGCCGCCTTCGCCCAATTCCAGCAACCCGCCTCAGCAGTGAACACCTGAAACTCGAGAAAACGGCACGCAAGATCCTGAATGTTCAATGCTGTCCATCGAACAATGCTAGCGCGTCCCGGGCAAATTTCTCGGCCTACAAAACTGCAGTTCTGTTCGCATAGACGATGACATCGCCGCCCCGGCTGAAGACCGAAGAGGAAGGCCATCTCGCTCGGACTAACGAGATTCCGGGGCGCGGCATGCTCGCCGTACACAAACAGCGGCGATGAGAAACAAAGGCGATTTAGGCAACGGTAAGCGTGGCGTGCTAGTTAATGACGAACCGACCGCCTGAGGCCGGGAAGGTCAGTTATTGAAGCTGGTAGGATTGGCCTTGGGCGATCACCTCGAACGCAGAGGCACCGAAGATTGAAGATGCTCTGCGCCGCATCGCTAGCGTGCGAAAAAAGGAGCGATGAAGATCACGCTGACGATAATTAAAGCCGTGCCGATTAGCCAAGTCGAATCTCCGCGCGGACGTTCGTCGAGACACTTTCATTCGGCATCATTAGTAGGTAGTAGTCTTCGCCCCGCAACTTGTCGACTGCCTGCTTCCAAGCCCGGTGCGCATCTGGAACTCGGGCCGCCCATCGAACTTGCCGCAGAAGTGAATGAAGTGTTTGATCGTGACTACGACCGCATGGATTACGAAAATGAATAGTGCGGCTTCTGGCGGCTTCGATTAGTTATTGCCGCATAGCAGGTCGCCGTGCCGCTATCCCGGATGAGTCTTTGATGTTGGCAATTTGATGAGGGGTCAGACTTGCTAAGCGGAAGCGCTGAGTAGCTGACACACTACAGCAAGCCTAAACTCGCAAGACTACTCGCGCGCTTGAACGGACACCATTTCTTAGAGCCTCTGTCTAACGTCGGTGAGGATTTTATTTTTACTCAGGAGCTATATGGATAGCTTTACTCGGCGCGACTTCGTGGGCGTTGCCGTGGCTGGCACTGCGTTCGCGCTGACAGCGGGCGCCCAGACGAACGAAGATACGCAAGCTCTAACCAATCCAGTTGATTGCACTCTCACCATCAATGGAGAGAAGCACACGTTGCAAGTAGATTCACGTACTACGCTGCTTGATCTTTTACGTGACAAGTTGCAACTAACCGGAACCAAGAAAGGCTGTGATCACGGTCAGTGCGGCGCTTGTACCATCATCGTCAACGGCAAACGCATCAACTCGTGTTTAAGCCTTGCCGTAATGAATGATGGCAATGAGATTACAACCATTGAAGGACTAGCAACGGGCGGCAAGCTGCATCCCATGCAAGCCGCCTTCGTCGAGCACGATGGACTGCAGTGCGGCTACTGCACGCCGGGGCAAATTTGCTCGGCCGTCGCCATGCTGCAGGAGGTTAAGAACGGTGCCCCCAGCGTGGTAACTCCAAACCTGGCGCAGATAGGAACAATTGAACTTACCGACGATGAGATTCGTGAACGTCTGAGCGGAAATATCTGCCGTTGCGCAGCCTACGTTGGCATTGTTGCCGCGGTTCGCCAAGTCGCACAGGGGGTCAACGCATGAAGCCTTTCACCTACACGCGTGTCAGTTCGGTGGATGAAGCGGTGAGCGCATACGCTCGCAACTCAGAATCCCGCTATGTCGGCGGCGGTACCAACCTTCTTGACCTCATGAAGATGGGAGTCGAGCGTCCCTCGCACCTGATAGACATTACCCGCGTGCCGTTGAACCAGATTGAGGAACACGAAGGCGATCTCCGAATCGGAGCACTTGTCTCCAATACCGATGCCGCTAATCACCCCCTGATTCGCCAGCGCTACCCGGTTCTGAGTGAAGCCATCCTCGCAGGCGCTTCGCAGCAGCTTCGAAACATGGCGACCATGGGAGGGAACCTGTTGCAGCGGACTCGCTGCTATTATTTCTACGATCCCAGCTACTCGGAATGCAACAAACGCAAACCCGGAAGTGGATGCGCTGCTAAATCGGGCATCAACCGCATTCATGCAATTCTAGGCTCGAGTGAAGAATGCATCGCCACCAATCCGAGTGACATGTGTGTAGCACTCGCTGCCTTAAACGCGAGTGTGCGAGTCAGCGGCTCTAAGGGCGAACGCACCATACCTTTTTCTGAGTTTCATCGGCTACCGGGAGATACACCGCAAATCGACACGAACCTGCGTAGCGGCGAATTGATTACGGCGATCGATTTGCCTGCGATGACCTATGCCAACCGTTCGCATTATCTAAAAGTCCGAGACCGCCACAGTTATGCCTTCGCCCTGGTCTCAGTCGCCGTGGTGATGGATCTCGATGATGGCGGTATTGTCCGCCACGCTCACATAGCGCTCGGGGGACTTGCCCTTAAACCTTGGCGCGCGACTAAAGCCGAGAAGATCCTGGTGGGCGAGAAAATAGAGCCGCAACGACTGCTAGCGGCGGCTGAAGCGGAGTTGCAGGCTGCCAAGCCTTACCCGGGGAACGCTTTCAAAGTGGAACTGGCCAAGCGCGCCATCGTCCGTGCGATCAACACCGTTGCAGCCTAGGCAGAGACAAACATGGAAGACATCTTAGGAAAACCAATCGACAGAATTGACGGACCGTTGAAGGTAACCGGCAAAGCACCCTACACGTTCGAGCATCGAATTTCTAATTCGACGTATGCCGTTCTAGTGATGAGCACGGTGGCGCGCGGGCGCATTACATCGATCGAGACCCGGGCGGCGGAACGTTCGCCTGGAGTGCTATTGGTGATGACGCATCTGAACTCACCTAAGCTGCCGACCCTGCAGAGTCAGAAGAAGAGTTCACCCACCAGCCGCGTTCTCCAGGTGCTCCAGGATAATACCGTGCTTTACCGAAACCAGCCCATCGCCGTGGTCGTGGCGGAAACAGTAGAGGCGGCGCAGGAGGGTGCGCACCTGGTCCGTGTTCAATATGAGGTGCAGAAGCCGCGTGTGAGCCTGGCGCCTCGTGCCTCGGAAGGTTATTCTCCCGCCAAAGCTGGAGGTGGCGGAGATCCCTCTACCAGTGCGCGCGGCGATGTGAAGCTTGGCCTGGATGAGGCTGATGCGCGCATCGAACATGTTTACGAAACTCCGTTTGAAGTGCACAACCCGATGGAGCCGCACGCCACAATTGCAGTCTGGGATGGACCCGAGAAGTTGACGCTTTACGACGCCACGCAAGGTGTCTTTAGTGATCAGACACGCGTTGCCGAGTTGCTCGGGTTGCAGGCTCAGAACGTGCGTGTCATTTCGCCTTACTTGGGTGGAGGCTTTGGCAGCAAGGGACCCACATGGTCGCACGTAATCCTGGCAGCCTTGGCAGCAAAGCAACTTAACCGGCCGGTGAAGTTAGAAGTCACTCGGCCGCAGATGTTCGGCATGCTGGGTTACCGCGCCAAAACGCAGCAGACCATCTCGGCCGGTGCCAAGAAGGATGGAACCCTGACCGCGCTACGCCACGACACCATCAACAACACCTCCTCCTTTGACGAGTTCGTTGAAACCGCGAGTCTTTCGGCCCGCATGCTTTATTCAGTGCCGAATGACAGCACCGTGCAGAAGATAATCAAATCCGACCTGGGAACGCCATCGTTCATGCGCGCGCCGGGTGAATCATCCGGTACCTACGGCCTCGAAGCCGCTATGGATGAGTTGGCCTATGAGCTGAAGATGGATCCCATCGAGTTCCGCCTCAAAAATTATGCCGAAACTGATCAGCAGGAGAACAAGCCTTGGTCGAGTAAGTCGCTGCGCCAGTGCTACAAGGTCGGTGCCGAGCACTTCGGTTGGGAGAAGCGCAAGATGGAACCGCGCTCTGTGCGGAACGGAAATCAGCTGATCGGCTACGGCATGGCGACTTCGGTTTACCCAAGCCGGCGGTCGCCCTCTAATGCGTCGGCCCGCTTGAACTCCGATGGCACGTTTCTGGTTACTGCCGGCACCCAGGACCTGGGTACCGGAACGTACACTATCATGACCCAGGTAGCGGCCGAGAGTTTCGGCGTGCCGGCCGACAGAGTCAAGTTTCTGCTGGGAGACACTCGCTTTCCAAAGACGCCCGTTTCAGGTGGTTCTCAAACGGCCGCCAGCACGGGCTCGGCAGTCTACGCAGCCGCCGGTGCGCTGCGCGAGAAAATCATACAGATGGCCATCTCGGATGCTAAGTCGCCGCTCTATAATCTGGGCGCGCAGGACGTCGCACTCGACAACGGTCGCATTTACTCGAAGAGCAATTCGTCAAAAGGCGAGCCGCTGTCGCAGATTCTGCAACGCAGCGGCCGCCCTTATTTGGAAGCAATGGGCGAAGCCAAACCGGGCAGTGAGAAGGAACAATATTCGATGTATGCCTTCGGAGCACAGTTCGCTGAAGTGCATGTCGATGCCGATCTCGGAGTGGTTACAGTGGCTCGTCTGGTAGGTTGTTTCGGCGCCGGCAATATACTGAATGCCAAGACAGCCCGGAGTCAATTGATGGGCGGTATGATCTGGGGTATTAGCATGGCTCTCTATGAAGACGCGATGCTCGACCAACGCGTGGGTGGCTGGGTGAACAACAATCTAGCCGAGTATCACGTGCCCGTGAACGCAGATGTACGCCAGATAGAAGCTCTGTGGGTGGAAGAAGAGGACCAACACATCAATCCGCTGGGAGCTAAGGGCATCGGTGAGATTGGCATCACCGGTTCGACTGCAGCTATAACGAACGCTATCTTCAATGCTACCGGCATTCGCGTGCGCAATTTGCCTGTGACTCCGGATAAGCTGCTTGGGCCAAAATGGAACCAGTTTAGTTGAGGAACCTGTCCGGCCATTGTAAACGGCTGTCCTAAACTTTTTCGTCCTCTGCCGAATCACAGCCAATTCAGCGCGTTCTGCGCATCCAAAGGCTGCCGCCTCCGTTCTTTGCAAATAAGGGTGCGCGAGCTTCCAGAACATCCGGAAACTTCCGACATGCAAAGTGGCTGTAGAACATCACTTCAAAGCGCTCGTTGAACTCAAGAAATGCTCTCAGCAAATAAGCTTCATTCCAGGACCGATTTTCTTCGAGGATCCATGCCGGCGGATATTCAAATGGATAGAAGATATCGTGTACGTGAATCAGAACTCCAGGCCGCAAGAGTGGAAAAACATTAAAAAGCAGGTGATTTACGTCGCTGCCCATCTTTGCCACGTGTGTCGAATCGACGAACAGGATGTCGTCCTGCTCAAGCTGCTGAAATAAACGGCCTGGGACGGACTGAACCGGCTGCCGGCATATACGCTTTCGATAATGCGAACCTTCCGGCAGAATCCCGGTGAGGACTTCCGGATATGGCTCTACAAAAGTCAGGTCGATGTTGCCCCCGAATAGCTGTTCATTCAGGTCGATCATCGCCGCGGAGGAGAATCCCGATCCAACCTCGACAATTCGTTTAGGACGATATTCCAGCGTCATCAAGCCAAGCATGATTGCGTCGCCATAACTGAACAATGGGTTCTCGTAATAATAGTGGAGATGCGGTGTCTTGTTGGCCACAAATGGCAGTTGACGGTAGCGTTCGCTTAAACGAACAAAAAATGCGAGCATTGCGTCCCGGTCCAGTTTTACTCCGGAGTGGGCGGGGAGTTCAAGCTGTTCAAAGTGAGCAAGAGTGTTGGCCACCACCGGATCATGCGGGTCCACCAGCGGCGAATAGAAGTGACCCGGTGCAACCCAGGTATTAACAGCATCGCTGGGGACCGCTGGATTCGACTGACATTCAGCCACTACATCCCTGAGCCGGGATTTCAGAGCGCGCTCCTGGCGACCGAGCCAGACCGAGTCCGCTGTATCAAGAACCTTGGTCATGAGCCGGAGACAGCGCTTCCAGGAGAAGTGTTCTTCGACGAACTCATAGCCAGCCTCCTGCAGCGAATACCACAGTATAGGGTCTGAGTAAAGACGGAGTACTTGTTCCGCAAACGCCGTGTCACCATCTGCGACAATGGCTTCTCTGCCCGAGACAATGCCAATTCCTTCGGCTGCTATGGAGGTTATAACCGCGGGTGTGCCATAACTCAAACTTTGAATAACCTTGCCTTTGATGCCCGCACCGTAGCGTATTGGCGCCACGAAAACCCTGGCCGCGTCGAAGTACGGCTGCAAGTTCTCGACGTGGCCGGTGATTACAATGCGAGGTCCCGCCAGTGACTGGATCTCGTCGGTGACAGAGGAACCGACTATCAGAAGCCGGGCGCAGGCAGGAAGGCTTTTGGCCAGGCCGGGCCATACATCGCGGGCAAAATACTTGACCGCGTCGACATTCGGAGGATGCCCGAACCCTCCCAGGAACATAATGTCACAACGCTCTTCAAACGGCGTTTCCGACCTGTGTGTATCGGCGATGTACGGAAATTCCACAACGTTCGTGAGTGGAATATGCTTCTCAATAATTGCCGCTTCTGCGTTGGTGTGTACGATTGTGCAGTCGACTTTGGCGATGAGTTCCAATTCAGCGGATCGCGTCAGTGCCGCCGAGACTTTCTTGCTCCTGCTGCCGTAGAGTGCAGCTTCGCGCTCTTCTCTCAGAAAGTGGAGGTCTACGTTGTGAAGTATCAAGCGACAGCATGGCATCCGCTGGCGAAGTTGATCATATACTGCAATCAGCACTTTAAATCTGTAACTCAGAGCGACATCAAAGTTACTCCTAGAATTCAGCACGTCTCCGATGTTGGCGAAGTAAGGCTCATAAAGGCATTCAATACCGGCGCGCTGCAGTTCATTCGTGTACTGCGGGTCATATTGGTAACTATGTTGGGGCACAAAAGTGACCTGATAACCCAGAAGCTGTAGCGCCTTCAGCATGTTTGCCGTGATAAAGGATCCGGAATCCTGGTCGGGCCGTGGTGTTACGGCATCCAGAACAAGAACTCGCTCAGCCGCGCAGCGGTTCGCCTCCTCATCTGGATCACGCCCGCTCTCGCGGTGCCCGGACAGAGTGGAGCGCCATCGCTCGGCAAAGCGCTGCATGTTTCTCCGCTGATACTGCTTGATTCCAGAGTTCTCATTGCATCCGTGGGTTTTACCTTCATAGTGAATGACACGCGACAGCGGTTGAAGCCACACCTCATAGCCTGCCTTGCGCAGGCGAAATGCGAGGTCGGCATCTTCGCAGTACGCCGGCCTGTACATTGTGTCGAATCCGCCCAGCCTACGCCATACCTCAGCGGGAATCGCGATAGAAGCTCCCGAAACATAGTCCACGCGGCGCGCGTAACAATATCGGGGATGGTTCCCATCGTCATTTCGGCCGTAGTTCCAGGCGCTGCCATCACGCCAGTAGATGCCTCCGGCTTCTTGCAAAGTGCCATCGCCGTTGAACAGGCTGGAACCAACCAGACCTGCCTTGGGAAACAAACTAAAGCTGCCTACCAGTTCGTCAAGCCAATCCTCGGCTACGCGTGTGTCGCTATTCAGGAATACTAAGTAGCGGCCATGAGCGAGAACCGCGGCCCGGTTGCAGTTGTCGACAAAACCGCGATTATCGTCAAACCGCTGATAGCGAATCCAAGGTATTTCGTCTAGCCGTTCCGATTCCGTTGTTGCGGGCGAGGCATCGTCGGCGACGATGATCTCAACGGAAAACCGGCTCTTCTGACGGCTTAAAGAGTGCAGGCATCCGAGGACAAAGTGAGTCTGTCCGAATATCGGGATAATAATGGAGACGTCAGGCGCTTCTCCATCGATTGTCAGTCGCGGTGTGCAGCCTGCAAGGTCGGAGACGGCGTCAGCGATGTGTTGCTTGGGCAATTCGACAGAATCGAACGGGAACAGGTAGCGCTCGAAGTAAGCTTTTCCCGCCTTTCGCTCGAACGTCAGTAAGTCATCCGGAGCCCTGGGCGCTCGGCAGGCGGCGGGAGTTTGTTGTGCTCCGTCATTCAGATAGTGGACCAGCGGGTTTAACGTAGTGAATTGAATTTCGGGATGGGCTTCGATGTAATGTGAAGCCGAGAATCCTGGTGACGGGTCGAGAAATAGCGATTGTTCACTCACCACATAGTGGAAGAGAGGGTCCACGCCTGAATCTCGGACGCCCGGGCACTGCGTCAGGTAGAACTCGGCATCAAACAGGCCGCTGTCTCTAATTTGGGCGATCACACCGCTCAGTTGTGCTTTGCTGAAGCCTGAACGATGACAGCGGCTCTCCGAATGACCAATCTCGATAAAATGAAGCAGGGGATCCTTGTTTGCTTTTCGGAGATCGGGATTCTGTGCAAGGTAGTAAACAGGATCGAAATCTGCTGAGGGTTTGCGGTTCTGCCGCCTTCCCTCGGCTAGATAGTGCTCAAGAGGTTCAGCCCCGGCCAGCGCTACTTCAGGGTAAGCGGTTCGATAGTAGTCGGGATCAAACAAGCCAGTACGCAGCAGCAATTGGCCGAGACGATATTCGGCTGTCTGATGCCGAGGGTGAGTGGGACGCTTCTCCTTCCGCCCATTAAGAACAAAGTGGATGAAAGGGTCTACGCCCGCGGCTTTTACATCTGGGTTCGCATTAAGATAGAAGTTCGCGTCGAAATCCTCGCGAGGAGCTCTACCTTCGTAACGCCCTCGCCTGATGTAGTGACGCAATGGCTCGACGCCGGACTCGGCGACATCCGGGTTGTTCTTTAAGTAAAAGGCGGCATCGAACAAGCCGGAGTTGCCTACGATCTCAGTATCGTGGCCGCGTACTTTCCAACGCTGGTAAAGCCGCTTCAGTCTTTTCAATTCTTCGTCTCTGACAGTTGAGCTTAACCTTGCTAGCTTAGCCTGTCGAAGTTGGAATTTCCAGGTATTGATAGTTTGGCGGCTGCAGTACGACTAAGAATTGCAGCCGCCTCATCGGCTCACTTCTAAGCAACGCCCTGGAGGACGGCGATTAAGGTGGCCAACGTATTTGATGCGGTCAGCGAAAGGTTCTTCGGGTAGGTAGCGTCTTGCAGGAAGAAGATCATACCATCAGTTACCCAGTTGCCGGTAGTGGCGGAACCGCTGTTCCCGCCAACGGCAAAGAGCGGACCAGCCGGACTTCCGACTCGAATTTCGACATATTGCGTGGTGCTTGGCGCTGCCCAAGTGAGTGTGGTTGTGGCCAGGCCGTTGGTGTTCGGAATGGGATTTTGGGCGCAGGTGAACACCGTGCCATCGGTTACGGCGGGCGTGGCGGAGGAAGTACCTAGGGCCGGATTCCCGTTTACGCCAGCCGGGAAGAAGCCACCCGAGGTCGCACTGGCGGCTCCGCCGAAGGCGTCGTACAGCACTTGGGCAGGCGTACGTATCGCAGTTATGGCGTCGCTGTTTGTCGAAAAGTACATGGTTCCGGACGGCGGGGGAAGAACGTCTACGCTATCTATCAGTGAAGCAGTAGTTCCGTATTGACTCATGAGAGCCCTTATGCCGCCCACGTGCTCAGCTTCGGTCGCGAGAATTCTGGCGGCGTAACCTAGCACCGTTTTACTCGAAATTAGTGGCGCCGCTCCGCCATACGCGGTCACTCCGATTTCTTCAAAGACGCGCGCTAGCTTCAGGAAGTTGGTCTCGCTGGCGTAGAAACTCGTTCCCAGCGCGGCTAAGTTAATGGCCGGCTTTGCAACAGGTGTTCCTCCAAGAGCGACAATAGTGTCTTGGATTAATGCCACGTGATAGCGTTCGTCCGCGGCAAGCTCAAGCGCCAAACGCCGGATAGCGCTGTTGTTCGGATCAAATGGAACTTGCGCACCTCCCGTTGTCGGGCCTGGCGTTCCCGATCCTGTTATCGGTACCACAAAGTTGGTGATCGACCCACCTGTAGTGGCATAGGTATAAAACTCTGCCTCTAAGAATTCAAGGTTCAGAGCGAAATTCAAAATGTCTATGTCAGAAGGCCCCGACGACTGAGCGTCGGCTAACTTCACCGACCCCGCAAGGCCTGCTGCA
Organism: Bryobacterales bacterium; assembly: GCA_003163855.1. Lineage (GTDB taxonomy): Bacteria > Acidobacteriota > Terriglobia > Bryobacterales > Bryobacteraceae > Bog-105. Next base: position 10,832 of record PLRJ01000075.1, read on the forward strand.
GCGCCGGCAAGTCCCAGATTCCTTACAAAGCTGCGTCGGTTGCCCGCCGGTATTGAGAGTTCTTTCATTACTTCCCTCCAGTTCGAAACGATTAGTTAGCGAGAGCTTTTGGCTCTCCGGTTAAGCTACGATTTTTCCGCTAAAATGGACGGAAAAAATTACTGTCAAAAGTACCTCAGAATAATTGCCTGCAATTTACATCCAAGGAGGCATTGAATTTCGTTCAGTTAGAAAGCTAAGTATTACCCTGCTTTTGCAGTGCTTGCCGTTGTTCGCTAACCGATTCATTTCGACCCTCTGATGGCTGCATAGTAGATCTGCTCGAAGCTTCTTTGTCTCTTGAGTAGTTCTACCTGTTTTGTTGAAACGGCTTTGGATTTCTCGTTAAAGGCTTGGGTTTTGTAGCAAACACTGCTACAGTGCGGGAAGATGAGACTTCTTACGATTGCGTGTTTACTGCCGATGTTCCTGATGACGGCGTCAGCTCAAGATCTTGGTAAAGATCTCGGAAATAAGAGTGAGATCCGAGGGGCATCGGCGACTGACAGCCAAATCTCCGAGGCTCTCAAGGATGTCCTCAGTACGGGCGTCAGAGATGCGGTTCGGATCGGCGGTACTGAGAACGGATTCTGGAGTAACGATCAGATCAAGATTGCGCTTCCAGACAAGATGGCCAGCCTGGAGAACGGACTGCGTTTAGCTGGTCAGGGTATAAACCTCGATCAGTTTCAGCTTGCCATGAACCGCGCTGCGGAGGCTGCGGCACCGTATTGCGGCCCTATTCTCCTGAAAGCGATTGCGAGCATTACTTTCTCCGATCCGAGGCAGGTTCTGAATGGCGGCAGCCAAGCGGCTACAGACTATCTGCAGAAGGCCATGTCCCCCTGGTTAACTAAAGCCGTTCGGCCGTATGTTGAAGCGGCTATGAGCAAGTATTCTGTAAAACAGCGGTATGCTCCGTTGCAGGTGCAAATGACAGGGCTGACGATGGGTCAACCTCCCGCTATTGATATCGATCAATACATGGCGAGCCAAACTTTGAACGGTTTGTTAGCGCTGGTGGGAAGCGAAGAGCGGAAAGTTCGAGACGATCCAAGCGCGCAGACACCGCTGCTTAAGACTGTTTTCAGTAAGCGTTAGGCTAAACCTAGCGGAGCGTCGAAACCATAATCATTATTTTCGGGCCTTTCTGATCAGCCGTCGGCCATCTGCGCAGTATGTCGCTCATTGCGGGGATGCCGGGTGCGGCCTCCTCTAGAAATTTATGCGCTCTCGCTGTCCATTGGTGCTGGTTGATCTCTATGATTCCTAACAGCGCGTTTGCTTGTGGGAGCGACGGAAACAGTCTCAACGCCCGATCGCCACACTTTTCGGCAAGTGCATAGTCACCCTTCTTTAACAAGGCGATTCCAAGATTTGCATACGCCACGGCGTTTTCAGGATCGATGTCGATCGCTCGTTGAAAAGCTTCTTCTGCCTTCTGCTGCAGTCCCAGACTGTAGTAAGCATAGCCCAGGTAATTTTGAGCATCCCAGTAATCATCATCTAACTTGTTGGCTTTGGTGAAGAATTCAGCCGCGGCTTGATAGTCGCGTTGTTTCAACATGTCGAAACCCTTCTCAGCCAGACGCTTCGCCTCTTTGCAAGGCTTGTGTTCCAACTGGTAGAGAGAAACTACGAACGCGCTTTCATCGAGATTGCTTTGAGCTGAAAGGATTGGTGCCAGCGTAACCAGCGTTAGGCTGAAAGCGGCGCAACTGCAGAGAATTCTAAAGTTTAGGTTACACGCATCTTAGATCCTTCTACAAAGCTTTAAATCGCGCCCGCAAAGTTGCGGTTTTTTTAAAAAAGAATCGGTTCGACTACACTGATCTGAATACCGCATGATTACTGGTCGCCGCGAAGCACCCCTCTGGCTGAAGGGGCTCTCCAATTCCACCTTCGGCATGTACGGAGGGTTCATCACGTTCTCACTGCCGCAACTACTGGCTGAACAGCACGTCCCTGAAGCGCGTCTGGCGGCCATAACTGCGGCTGTAGCATCTCCAGGCTTTTATGCTTTCCTGCTCAGCCCCATGCTCGATGTCCGTTTCAGCCGTCGTTGGTACGCTACCGTCTTCGCCGCTATTGCGGCAATCCTGCTTACCGTTTCCATTGCGAATCTGAACAATCTGGTATTGCTGGAAGCCGCCATGCTCGCAGGCTTTCTGGCCGTGTGTCTCCAGACAAGTGCGCTCGGAGGATGGCTCTCCACCGTCACTGTGAAAGAGGATGAAAACCGCCTTAGCTCGTGGTACAACGTCGCCAATATCGGTACTGGCGGTTTGATGGCGCTGGTTGCCGCTGAGATTGTTCACCATCTGCCGTTGTTGCTTGCCGCTTTTGTGCTTGGGGCGCTGATTTGTCTTCCTACAGTCATTTTTTTAATGATCCCGGCGCCGGGGCCTGACCGCCGCCTTGCGAGCGAGAGCTTTCCCGCCTTTTTCGGCGAGGTGCTGTCACTGCTGCGCCGACGGCAAGTCCTTATCGCCCTGGTGTTGTTTGCCGCCCCAGCCAGCACGTTCTCGCTGACTAACATCATGGGAGGAGTTGGTGGTGACTTTCACTGCTCCGCGCGAATGATCAGTCTCCTCGGAGGCGGTGGGATGGCGTTCGCCGGCTTCTTTGGCAGCCTCCTATTCCCTCTCCTCGCCAAGCGATTGGCGCTTCGTCCGCTCTACGTGGCCATCGGTATGGTAGGCAGTCTGTTCACACTGACCCTTATCCTTCTCCCCCACACTCCCGGCAGCTTCGCGCTGGCTTACGTGGGAGAGAATATCTTCCAGTCACTGGCATTTACCGGCTTGTTCGCCATCTCGTTTGAGACCATCGGGCGAGACAATCCTCTGGCCGCTACTACATTCAGTCTGCTGCAAGCTTCCGCTATGGTTCCCATAGTTTACATGCAGGTTGTTGATGGGCAGGCCTACAGCCGAGGCGGCATAGCGCAAGCCTATTTTATAGACGGCGCTATCGGTGTTGCAGCCTGTCTGCTGCTGGCGCTGCTGCTGACTTACTTACGCCGTAAACCATTGAGGCCAGTGTATTTCCCAGCCTCTACTCCTTAGCTGATTCTGCCTTTTTCTGTCTGTAAGGCAGCGGCAATTGCATCCAAGTAATTGTTACGTGGTGTGTCTTCTCTTTAGGAGCGAACTTTACTAAACGAATGCAACTTTCGAGGAATTCCGACGACCTCCAGCGCGTCGGCTCGGGCGTAGCGGGGCTCGACGACATTTTACTTGGCGGCTGGCCGTCAAACCACCTGTACCTCTTAGAAGGGCCGCCCGGCACCGGAAAAACAACCATTGCTCTGCAGTTCTTGCTGGAAGGCGCAGCACGAGGTGAGCGCGTTCTCTATGTCACCTTGTCAGAATCAAAACGCGAATTGGAGTCAGTGGCTAAATCGCACGATCTCAATCTGGAAAGTGTCGACATCCTGGAGTACTCGCCAACGGAGGAGAGTTTAAACCCGGCCAACGAGTACTCCGCCTTGCATCCGGCTGAGGTTGAATTTCAGGACACAATGCAGACGATTCTCCAGAAAATCGAGGAGGTCCGTCCTGCCCGGCTGGCATTCGACTCGTTTTCCGAGATCAGACTATTGGCGCGCGACTCGCTCCGCTACCGCCGTCAGGTTCTGGCACTCAAGCATTATTTCTTAAATAGGAGTTGTACGGTCCTGATGTTGGACGAGCCTTCATCCCATACGCAGGATCTAAACCTCCGCAGCATTGCTCATGGCGTGCTGTCGCTGGAACGCATGCCCCGGGATTATGGAATGGAGCGCCGGCGGCTGCGAGTGGCAAAGTTGCGGGGGTCCAGTTTTAGAGAGGGATTTCACGACTACAACATCTTACGCGGCGGCGTTCAGGCATATCCGCGGCTGGTGGCGAATGAACATCATGCCGACTGGAAACCGCAGCTGGCCAAGAGCACGCAGCCCAGCCTCGACAGCCTTTGGGGAGGGGGATTGCTGTTTGGCACAAGCACTTTGATCACCGGGCCAGCGGGAACCGGCAAATCAACCATCGTCAGCGCTTACGCCAAGGCGGCCGCCGACCGTGGCGAGCGCGTCGCGCTATTTAACTTCGATGAAAACGTTAGCACGCTGTTAACCCGCTCAGCTCAGTTGGGTTTGCCGCTGGAGCAACACATCGAATCCGGCTTGATTCATTTACGGCACTTCGATCCGGCCGAGGTGTCTCCAGGCGAATTCACCGCCGAGCTGCGAAACGAGGTGGAGGATCGCAATGTTCGGATAGTGGCCATTGACACCATAAATGGTTTTGTCAATGCGATGGCGGGGGAACACCGCTTGCTGCTACAAATGCATGAAATGAACACTTACTTGAACCAAAAAGGAGTCCTAAGCTTCCTGGTGCTGTCTCAGACCGGATTTATAGGGCCCGAAACGCCCTCCGACATGGATCTCAGCTACCTGGCTGACAACACGCTTTTGCTGCGTTATTTTGAGGCCGAAGGCGAAGTAAGAAAAGCTATCTCCGTCGTGAAGATGAGAGTGGGCAACCATGAGAAAACCATCCGCGAACTTCGCTTTACCTCTGATGGTTTTTATGTTGGTGAGCCATTGCGCGCGTTTAGCGGAGTATTAACCGGCCTGCCGACGTATACAGGCTCCTCATTGGGACTGGACGGGGCGATGAATGAGCAACTTTCAAAGTGAGATCGCCGCGCCCGTAAATCTTGAGCAGCGGGTCTTGATCCTGGCGCCGTTCGGGCGCGACGGTGACTTGCTGGCCAACGTATTGAGACAGGCTGGCGTACCCGCGGAGCATTGCGCCACAATCGAACAGCTGTGCGGCGCAATTGTCCAGGGTGTGGGCGCCTTGTTGATTGCCGATGAGGCGCTCTCTTCCGCTAATCGAAAAAAACTGGAGGAAATTATCTCTTTACAGCCCCCTTGGTCAGACCTTCCGCTGGTGGTTATGACGTTAAGCGGCGAAACCGATGGACGGCAGCGGTTGCTCCAGCTGAAACCCCTGGGAAACGTCACTCTACTGGAGCGGCCGTTGCGTGCTGAGACAATCATCAGTGCATTTCGCATGGCCTTGCGCGCACGCGCCCATCAGTATGAGATCCGGGCGCATCTGGCAACGGAACGCCAAGCCGCGGCGGCCCTGCGTGAGAGCGAGAGCCGCTATCGCACTTTGGCTGAGGCTCTGCCGCAACTCGTATGGACCTGCACTGCCGATGGAACCTGCGATTATTTGAGCCGGCAGTGGCTGGAGTATACCGGAGTCCCAGAGGCTGACCAGTTGGGGACGAAATGGAGCTCAGTCATTCATCCCGCCGAAAGGCAAATGGTAGAACAAGCCTGGACGAGGGCCGTCGATGAACAGGGCCCTTATGATGTGGAGTATAGAATCAGGCGGCATGATGGAGTTTACCGCTGGTTTAAGACTCGAGGTACACCCCTGCGCGGACTGGACGGCCTCATAAAAAGGTGGTTCGGAACATGCACCGATATCGAAGAACAGAAACGTGCCTTAGAGGAACGGCAGGACCTGCTAAATCGTGAACGGCAGGCGCGCGCAACGGCGGAATTATTAAATAAGGTGGGACCCAGTCTATTGGTCGAGTTGGATACCGCTCGGCTTTCACAGAAGGTGACCGACTTGGCAACGCAGTTGACCGGGGCGCAATTCGGCGCGCTCTACAGGAACGAACTCGATGGTTATACTCTACAGGCTCTTTCCGGCGTTGCGGATCTTCATCCTTTTGCCGCTCTCGCAAGTAGCCTCCCTCGCTTACTGACAGGTGAGCGGGTAGTCCGCTCAGAAAACTTCGGCGAACAAGTTAAGAGTTTCTTGGCCGCGCCCGTTTTATCCCGGTCCTACGATGTCACCGGCTGGATGTTATTTGGCAGCGAAAAGGCCGGCGCCTTCTCCGAGTTGCACGAAGAACTCGCTACTGGCATCGCCGCGCAGGCGGCCATCGCGCTGGATAATGCCAGATTGTTTGCCGAAGCGCAACGAGTGCAGGAAACGCTGCAACGTTCGAATATAGATCTGCGCCGGGCAAATGAAGACCTGAATCAGTTCGCCTATTCGGCCTCGCACGACCTGCAGGAGCCTCTGCGCATGGTCGCCATCTACAGTCAGATGCTGCAGCGGAAGTACAAAGATGTTTTGGATAAAGAAGCTTCCGAATACATCTCTTACACCGTACAGGGCGCGCGCCGGATGGAGCTCCTGTTGAAGGATCTTTTGGACTATACGCAAGTGGTGGATGGCGTGGAGGAGCAGACAGATCCTGTGGATGCGGGACAGGTGGTTGCAAGGGCCGCCGAGAATCTCTCGCAAGCGATTAAGGAGAGCGAAGCCAGCCTTCAGGTAGAGAATCTGCCAGTGTTAAGTGTAAGAGAAGTACATCTTCTTCAACTTTTTCAAAACTTGCTGGGAAATGCTTTAAAGTACCGAAGCAAAGCGCAACCGGTTATAGACATTGCGGCTCAGCGCGATGGAAAAATGTGGAGGTTGAGTGTCAAAGACAACGGCATCGGGATCGACCAGCAGTATGCCAGGCAGGTCTTCGGCTTGTTCAAACGGCTGCACGGCGGCGGCAGCCAATACGAAGGTACAGGCATCGGGCTGGCCATCTGCCAAAAGATCGTTGAGCGTTACGGCGGCCGTATTTGGGTTGAGTCAGAAGGAGAGGGGCTCGGCTGCGCCTTCTACTTCACCTTGCCAGGAGCCGACCATGCAATCCTCCCTGAAGCCGTTAGTTCAAGTGCTGTTGGCAGATGACAATCCGGGCGACGTCATCCTCATCCGGGAAGCATTAAAAGGGCATGGCTTCGACTTCGAATTAATTGTCCAGACTGACGGCGAAAAAATGGCCGGTTACCTCGACCGGATTGCCTCGGGCGATGCACCCTGCCCGGACGTCGTTCTGCTGGACTTGAACCTGCCCAAGAAAGATGGCTTCCTATTGCTGGAGCGTATTCGCAAGAGTGTGCCTTGCCAGAATATCCCAGTAATTATTGTGACGTCTTCCGACTCCGCCAGGGATCGGGAAGCGACCGCGCGCCTCGGCGCGAATGCGTATTTCAGAAAACCATCGGATGTAGACGAGTTTATGCGCTTGGGCGAGGTCGTGCGCAAACACTTGCCGGCAGCTTGACAGAATCCACCCCGACCTATTAGCCTTGTCTCTCGGAGCCCATCTTGATTCGAGTGCATGAACTGGTGAAGCGTTTTGGCGATTTCACCGCGGTAGATAACATCTCGTTCGACGTGGCCGCCGGGGAAATCTTCGCCTTTCTCGGGCCCAACGGCGCGGGCAAAACAACCACCATCAAGATGCTGACCACGCTCCTTACCCCCACCTCGGGAACTTTGGAGATCGACGGTCTGAACATTCAAACCAGATCTAACGAGGTCCGTAAACGCTTCGGCATTGTGTTCCAGGATCCCAGCCTGGACGGCGACATGACCGGCGCCGAAAATATGGAGTTGCACGGCGTCTTCTACCACGTGCCGCGCCGCGTCCGTTTGGAGCGCACCGAACAGTTGCTGCGTTTGTTCGAATTATGGGAAAGGCGCGATGAACAGGTGAAGAAGTTTTCCGGCGGGATGAAGCGACGGCTGGAAATTGCTCGCGGATTGCTCCACACGCCCAAAATCCTTTTCCTGGATGAGCCAACCCTCGGGCTCGATCCGCAAACTCGAAACCAACTTTGGACGCATGTGAAGCACTTGAATCAATCTGAAAACGTGACCGTGTTTCTAACCACGCACTACATGGATGAAGCCGAGCGCGTGGCGCAGCGCATCGCCGTCATCGATCATGGCAGGATTGTGGCGCAAGGTTCTCCCGATGAGTTGAAGCAGCAGACTTCCACCGCATCTTTGGAAGAGGCATTCCTGGCGCTGACTGGCTCAACTATTCGCGATGAGAGCGCGTCCTCGGCCGATCAGATGCGGCAGATGGCACGGATGTGGAGTAGAAAATGACGTGGAGCCGCCGATGAGCGTTGTTTACATCATGTGGCTGCGGGAGCTCCGGCGCTATGTGCGCTCACGTGCGCAAATTGTGGCCTCGCTTGGCCAGCCGCTGCTTTACCTTCTGGCTCTTGGCTTCGGCTTGGGTCCCGTTTTTCAGAAAGCTGGCCAAGGCAGCTACATCCAGTTCGTGGCGCCTGGCGTCATCGGAATGACGGTGCTCTTCAGTTCGATTTTCTCCGGCATCGGCTTGTTGTGGGATCGTCAATTCGGCTTCTTGAAAGAAACGCTGGTCGCACCCGTGCCGCGGATTCAAGTCATGTTGGGCCGGACCTTAGGAGCCTCTACGGTAGCCGTCATTCAAGGAACTTTAGTGATGATCGTCTGCTTCATCGCCGGTTTCCGTATCGCCCATTGGGTTGATCTGCCACTTGCCTTTCTGTTCATGGGGATGATTGCCTGCATGTTCGCTGCCCTGGGCACCGCCATCGGCTCCGCGCTTGAGAATATGCAAGGTTTTCAGCTGGTTATGAACTTCCTGGTTATGCCCATCTTTTTTCTGTCAGGCGCGTTGTTTCCACTTACGAATCTGCCGAAATTGTTCGCCTTCATAACCAGCCTTGACCCCCTCGCTTATGGCGTAGACGCGTTGCGCTCCGTCCTGATCGGCGTTTCGCACTTTGGCATCGTGTTCGACGCTGTTGTGATGGTTTGTGTTGCCGCTCTCTTTCTGGCGGTGGGCAGCCGCATGTTCGCGAAAATTCAGGTGTAAATTTATAAGCCGTCCGTAATGGCGAGCATGGTGCCGGGCGCGAAACCTTCAATTCGATTGTTGATAAATATGTAAGTTGGCTCGTGCCTGAGTTTTGCACGGATCAGAAGCTGCCTCAGGGCATCGCGTACTTGCTGATTTGGCTGCCGCACTTCCGAAAACGGCAGGAATAGCGTCCGTGCCTCCTCATACTCGCGCCCGGGCGTCAACAGGGCGCGCGCTGCTGTAAAGTCAGCCGTGAAAGCCGTCTCGAGTTCCATCTGCGCAGGCAAAGGCGGCATAGCTGTCCAGGCATTGAACACATGCGCCACGTTGTTTTCCCGCAGCACTGCCAGGTAATCGGGATGAAAAAGCTCCGCGTTCCGAATCTCTACAGCAAAGCGGAATGTTTTGGGTAAAGCTTTGAGAAAGGGCGCCAACGCCGCCGCAAACTTCGCCGGAGTCGCGAACAGCTTGCCTGGCAGCGGGCCGAACTCAAGCATGATGACCGCAACCTGCTCCGCGTAGGGTGTTAGCAGGTCAGTAAACTGAGTCAAAAACATATCCGCATTCAGAAAACTTTGGTTCACTGACCCCGCTTTTGCACCGTAACGAGGATGCGATGGAAAACGCGGACGCGTCAGCTCTTCCGGAGCTTTAAACCCGAACAGGAAATTCTTTGGCGCCTGCGCGAATAATTTCTGCCAGAACTCGCGCGACGGGAACTGATAAAACGCGAAATCGCCACAGACAATGGGAAAGGCCTCGACATATTCCAATAGACACTCGGCATCAAATTTCTTACTTGAGAATCGTCCCTTCGTAAGATAGCGGCTCCGGGTGTAGACGCTATCCAGCCAGCCTTCGTACTTCCAGGAACTCGATCCAATATAAATGCCCTGCTCAGCCAGGCTGCGCAGGCGAGTTGCAAGTTCCGCCTTTAGACTCGGTTCCTTTTCCTCAGGCTCCGATTCTGGAAAAAGAGAAAGCGTTTCGGCCATCTTTCAGCCTACGCCATCAGCCGCTATTCATTACTATGTAGTTGTGCGACGCCTGCGCTTACTACTTCCCATCGTCTTTTCATCTTTCGCAGCAGCGGAGGTTCATTCCCTCACGCTGCAGCAGACGCTTGAACTCTCCGCCCGCCAGAATCCCGACGTCATGCTGGCCCGTCTGGATGAACAGAAGGCTGAGCAGCAGATAAAAGTAGCGGAGGATCCTTTCCGTCCCAAAGTTTACGGCGGCAGCGGTTTGGCGTACACCTATGGTTATCCAAACAGCATCGATGGCAACGCACCCAGCCTGTTCCAGGTTCGCACCGATATGGCCATCTACAATCGGCCTAAGACCTATGGTGTCGCGTCTGCTAAAGAAGCCGCACGCGGCAGCCAGTTTACTGCACAGGCCAAAGCGGAAGACGTGGCTTACCAGGCGGCAGATCTGTTTCTTACGGCTGACCAGATGCAGCACCAGGCGCAATCGCTTGCGGCGGAGATCCCCAGCTTGCAGAAAGTTATCGACTCCACCAGCGCTGCAGTCGAAGAAGGAGCCCAGCTTCCTCTAGAGTTGAAACGCGCGCAGGTAAATCTGGCACTGTCACAGGAACGCTTATCGTCGGCCCAGATGGATGCCGATTACTACCAGATGCAGCTGGCCGTGGTGCTGGGCTATCCTGCGACCGATCGCGTGCAACCGGTGGATTCCGACGCCTCCATCGGCCCTGCTCCACCTACCGAGGGCGAAGCAACCGACATAGCCTTGCGCAACAACCGCGAGTTGAGCCACATGCGGTCAAGTGTTCTGGTGAAAGAGCTGGATGTCCGCTCCTACAAAGCCGAGCGGCTGCCGCAGGTTGACTTGGTAGCTCAATACGCGTTGTTCGCGAAGTACAATTATGAAAATTATTTCCAGAAGTTCCAGCGCAACAACTTTCAATTAGGCGCGTCAGTGCGCATTCCTATCCTGCTCGGTTCAGCCAGCCGTAGTCTTGCAATGCAGTCTTATACTGACATGCAAAAAATCCGCATCCAAATGGACCAGGTTCGCAACCGAATCATCACAGACACTCGGCGCAGTTACGAACAGTGGAAGAAGGCGGAAAACATCCGCAACTTATCGCGCATGCAGCTTGATTTTGCACGCGAAGAACTCAGTGTCGAACTAGCGCAAAACGGCGAAGGCCGCGCGCCGTTAAGCCGGGTGGAGCAGGCTCGTCTGGATGAGGCCGACCGATGGATGGCGTTCTATGATGCCGAAACGCAGGTGACGCGAGCAAAGCTGGCTATCCTGCGCGAGATGGGAACGCTGCTGGCCACGCTTCGTGCCGGTGACAGCAGCGCCGAAGGAAAGCCTCAATAGCCAATGGCAGCTGCTTTTGCAGTCGAAATCGACGGCCTGGTGAAGACGTACGGCGGCGTGCGCGCTGTTGATGATTTGAGCATTCAGGTCCCGCAGGGTTGTTTTTTCGGATTTCTTGGGCCGAACGGCGCGGGCAAAACAACCACCATCAAAATGTTGATGGGGCTTGCCCAGCCTGATGCCGGAAGCATTCGGATCCTGGGCATGCAGCTGCCAGCCGAGTCGTTAGAGATACGCCGTGAGATCGGGCTGGTTCCCGACGACTCGCTGCTTTTCGATTATCTGAATGGCTCCGAATACCTGGAGTTTGTCGGCCGCCTTTATGGCTTGGCGCGTCCACTCGCGCAGGAGCGAGGCGCTGAATTGCTCGGCCTTTTTCAACTAGCCGACAACAAGCGCAAGCTGATTGGCGAATACTCCAAAGGCATGCGCAAACGCATCGCCATGGCAGCCGCTCTCATTCATCGGCCGCGGCTGTTTCTTATGGACGAACCGTTTGAAGGCGTGGATGCGGTGGGCGCGCGCCTGATGAAGGATATCTTGCTGGAACAGGTGCAGCATGGCGCCACCGTATTTCTCACCTCGCATGTGTTGGAGGTGGTGGAGCGTCTGTGTGACCGCATTGCCATCATCAATAAAGGCAAAATCGTAACGCAGGGCACCATCGATGAACTGCGCCAGCAATCCCAGAGCGGCGCCAATACACTGGAAGAAATTTTCGTGAACATCGTGGGTGCGGAGCGCTATACCGACCGGCTCGAGTGGCTCTGAGCTATGTGGGACCATTTTCTTGCCATACTCTGGGCGCAAAGCCGCATCACCCGCAATCACTTTGCCCGCACTACTTTCGGCACTGTTCTTTCCTGGACGCTGTCAACGCTATGGTATGGCGCATTTTTGTTTCTCGCGATTGTGGGCGGCATTGCCGTTTCGCAGGCGCCGTTTGAGTTGTTGCAGACATGGTTCCCGGCTGCCCTGCTCGCACTCTTTCTGTACATGCAGATTGTGCCGCTGGTTACCTTGTCCAGCGGCTGGTCGCTCCAACTCAACAAGCTGCAGATCTATCCCGTCAGCGACGCTTCGCTGTTCTCTATTGAAGTTCTGCTGCGGCTGACCAGTGCTCCTGAGATGCTGATTATGCTCCTGGGCGGTATGCTTGGCCTCTTGCGCCGTCCGGATGTGTTCGCGCTGGCGCCCTTGTTTCTGCTGTTGTTTATCCCGTTCAACCTGTTTCTGCAACTCGCTATTCGCGATTTTCTGCTGCATATCTTTGCCCGCAACCGCTTTCGCGAACTTCTGATGGTGCTTTTCATTGCTATTGCTTTGCTGCCGCAGATACTGGTCCGCTCCAATTCCATTGAAGTGCTTAAGCCCTACATGCTGCAGATTGCCGGCTTTCGGTGGGCTCCGTGGCAAGAGGTCTCTTCGCTCAGCACCGGCATCTTCAGCTTCACGGATGCAGCCTTGCTGCTCGTCTGGATCGCCCTTGCAGCGGCGCTGGCGTTCTGGCAATTCCGGCTGTCGAAAATTCAGGATGATGGTTTTGCGGTGGCATCGCCGCAAAAGGGTGACTCCACGCGACCCTCCTTTGCGCTTGCCGGGCGTCTGTCGAACTTCTTTGCCGATCCCATGGGAGCCATCGTCGAAAAAGAGCTTCGTTCCATGGTGCGCATGCCGCGTTTCCGCGTTTTGTTTGGCATGGCTTGCATCTTTAGTGTGGTCATCTTCCTGCCTTTGAAAATGGGTAGAAGCCATGGCATGAGTCAGGACCTTGTCCCGGTCATCAGCCTCTACGGTCTATTGTTGTTAAGCGATGCGCTGCTGCTGAACATTTTCGGCTTTGACCGTGGCGCGGCTCAGCTTTACTTCGTCACCCCTATGCCTATCGAAACCGCGATAAAGGCCAAGAACTGTGCGGCTCTCATCTTCATCAGCCTGCAGACGATTGCCATCCCGCTGGTAGCCAGCCTGTTCGTTCACATCACGCTGATGGCTGCGTTGGCCGGCGTCTGTGCTTCGGCAGTCGCCACGCTTTTTCTTCTCTCGGCTGGCAACCTGATGTCTACCACGCTTCCAAGGCCGATGGATCCGGGTTCCACCTTCCGCCGCCAGGCAGGAGCCAAAGTGCAGATGTGGCTGCTGGCCTGTTCGCTGGGTATGGCTGTGCTGGTTGGCTTTGCGTACCTGGCACGCTGGGCGGCCAGCGATCAGGATTGGGCATTTATGGCGGTGCTGGGAGTGGAATTTGTTATCGGTCTTATCGTGTATCGAATCGCTTTGGAATCGTCTGTTGCACGCGCACTGCAGGGCAGGGAAACCATTCTCGCGGCACTTGCCAAGAATGCCGCGCCCGTGAGTGCGGGTTAAACCAACAGCTTCTGCACCTCTCGTTGAATGGCATCGCAAACGGCCGCCTTGGCAGCCTCATCGCGATACCGCTGCCTGGGCCAGAAGAAACCGCGCAACCCGTCACGCCTGCGCCTCGGCACAATGTGAATGTGAAGGTGAGGAACCGTCTGGCTGACGCGATTGTTCACGGCGATGAACGATCCTTCGGAATCAAGCGCGTTTTCTACCGCCTTGGTCAGCAATTGCAACTTCGCCATCATCGGTCCAGATAAGCCCATAGGCAAATCGGTCAGCGTCTCATAGTGTTCGCGTGGGCAGAGCAGAACATGACCTGGGAACAAAGGATCGATGTCCAAAAAAGCGATGGACTCCTCGTCTTCATAAACCAGATGCGCGTGTAGTTTGCCGCTCGCAATCTTGCAAAAGACGCAGTCCTCGTTGGCCGTCTCGGGAGTCATGCTCTCCTGGCCTCTGGCAGTGACGCCGCTACCGTCGAACCGATGCGTGCCAAGTCGATGAGCAGATCGCCCGACTTCTCGACTTCGAATGCCGGCGCGAACTTCCGGCCCCATTCAATCTCGTCAAATCGATAGGAGTAGCGCGCGTGAACATTCTGGCCAAAGGTGTCGTCGAAGCCACGCATCAGGATTATCAGCTCCATCTGCATGGCTTCCATATCAGCGGCTGTCTTTCCGAACAGCGGGCTCCTGGCGGTAATGGGATGAACTACCGTCCAGGTTATGGGAAAGAAAAGAACCTCGGCCCGTTCCAGTTCGAGCGCGGTGAATCGGCGCTCGGGCCGCCCGTCGCAGATCTCCACGCTCATCAGCAAAACACGCGCATCCACGTTGATGATGTTGTTCGACCTGCGGTTCGCCACCCGGAACTGCAGACTGGTTCCACCTGCATAGGGAGAGATGATGGCAGTTGGACTGAAGCCAAAACGCGCCGAGGGCCGCGAGAAACGCCCGAACATTAAACCGGCTACTATGGCAAAAACCAGCACTCCCGCCAGCGACTCCAAGGCTGCAATCGAGTTGGCCGCCGGGCCAACCGGCCACATATTGCCGTAGCCTACGGTAGTCAGCGTATGGGCGCTGAAATAGAAAGCGTTCAGCATACTTTCAAAGCGGGTCGGCGCTTCGGCATTCCTTAAATGATCGAGTCCGACGGCTACATACAAGAGCGAGAAGAGGGTGTTGAGAACCAGAAAAGCAATAATGACGATCAGAATGAACCTTGTCCACGAGACGCGGATCAAGAACAGGTAGGGATGGGAATCCCGCCAGCTGCCATTTTGCCGGCGCACATTAAAGTTGCCGTCCGGGTTTAATGCCCGTTTGAGTCCGCCGGTATACTGCTGGGTTAAGCCCGGGTCAAAACGCGGCTTCGGCAAATCTGTTTCATCGCTCATATACTGCTACGCTCATGCTTGAAATATGGCACGTACTGAATCCACCATGCTCCCTTTGGGCACGCCCGCTCCCGAATTCCGGCTTCTGGATGTTACCTCAGGCAACCTGATCACACTGGAAACTTTCCAGGGTAAGAAGGCGCTGCTGGTGATGTTTATCTGCCGCCATTGTCCTTATGTGAAGCATGTGCAGCGGCAACTGGCCGCCATCGGGCACGATTACGCCGCACAATCGGTAGGCATCGTCGCCATCTCATCCAATGATGCGGACGCCTATCCCGACGATGCGCCGGAAAGCCTGCGTGCGATGGCCGCGGAGCTTGGTTTCCGCTTTCCTTTTTGTTACGACGAAACGCAGGAGGCGGCCAAGGCATTCCATGCCGTGTGCACGCCCGAGTTTTACGTCTTCGACGCGGAGAGGACATTAGCGTATCGGGGGCAGCTGGATAACAGCCGCCGTCACACGACGATTCCGATTACGGGGGCAGATGTCCGTTCTGCCATTGACGCCATACTCAACGACCGGCCAGTAAAGGCCGAGCAGATACCGAGCCTGGGGTGCAGCATTAAATGGCGAGAAGGCGCTGGCTGATCAATGCTGCGGGCGAAACTCAAACACGATGGTGTGATCGCTCTCAACCCGCTGGCCGCGCAGAGTCGCGGGTTGGAAGGTCCACTGCCGGGCTGCGTTTAACGCCGCGGCGGAAACGGCCCGCTTCACGCTTGCACCATTCAACACTCGCGCATAAGCCACATGGCCGGTCTGATCCACCCGCACTTGAACCTCAACGCGGGTCGTTGTGGTGACTGCCCCATTGGCAAGCGACTTAGTGTTGGGGGTGACTTGCAGTAGCGGCTGAGGCGCTACAAAGTCGGCGACGTTATTGGTGGCAGGAACGACGGTGGCTGCGGGCCGCCTCTTGCGGGCTGGTTCAGGCGTTGCGTCCCAGCCGTTAATAGTTGAACCGCCGGTGTAACCCGGCGTCTTGTTGTTGGCGGACGGTAAGGTCGCACGCACCGCAGACTGATCGTTCAACGGGGATGGAGCTTGTACTGCTCGCTCGCTGGCTGTTTCGTAGGGAGACGTTCCGATAGTATTCGGGTCGGGTAACGTCGCGATGGCGGAACGCGTGCCGTTGCTTGGATACGATCCCGGATTTGACGACGGAACCGGAACGGGAACATCCTCGGTACCACCTGCGCCGCGGCGCACGATTACCGGCGTGTTCGCAATGGTGGCCTGGTCAGGAAGGCGCGGATCAACGTACCCCGGATCGGTAGTTGGCGGCAACGGATTCAGTGCCTGATCTACCGGTGTTGCCGTAGGCGCCGGATCGCTGACGTCAAGCACCGGACTCTGGCGTCCTTGCGGACCATCCAATACCCGGACGCTTCCGCTCGCTGAGGCACGCTCGCCCCGCACATCAAGCCGGAACGTTACGTCGTTAGTCAAAGGCCGGTAGAAAACGGAACCATCCGCGATCTGACGTCCTTCGAGGCGAATCTTGCGCCGCTGCGTTCCATCGAGAATCTGCAGCGTTCCGTCTGTGGCCGATGCCACGGCCGGGTTGTGCGGATTCCACATCAGGCGAAGACGTTCGTCTTCCGATCGAACTCGCAGGTTGAGGTCGCCACCCGAGAATAGGGACCGCACCGCCTCGGTTACCCGGTTGTCACCGCCCTGCCAGCCAGTAAACGCGAGCACTGCGAAAACAACCGCGCAACAACCGATGAAAATAATGGCCGCCCACTGCCATGGCACACTATTTTTCTGCGGACGAATTACCATCGGTAATCCACCCACTTCAGCTTGCGCCCGAGCCCGCTGAGGATTCTGACCTATTTTTCCCAAATCGAGGATGGGAATGGGAGGCAGATTCGCGGCCGAAGTTTTAGGCTCCGGCATGCGCTGCGGTTCGGCTTGCCGGGGGGCGCCGAAGACGGCACCGGCGGACGCTGCGGCGGCGGCAGAGCGGCTAGGCTCGGGTTCCGCGGTTCTCGGCGCCAAGTCATAAAGCCGCCAATCGTCGCTACGCGAGGGAGGCTCCGGACTTGCTTCAGGTCCAGCCGGCGGCATATCCCAGCCTTGCTGAGGAAGGCGGCCGTCTCCTATCAAGCCACGCACGCGGGCTGTATAAAGTTCCTGCTTGGGACGCACCTGGAAGAAGCCCAGCATGCGAGACATAGTCTCGCCGGTGCGTTTCTTGAGGTTGTCAAATACGCTCTCGGGCTCATCCGGCTCGTTCGAGTAGGCGCGCAGGAAGGAGTCGTCGCTCAACTTGACCCGCATGGCCAGATCTATGGGCTCGGTCATGTGCCGAATTTCGCTCGAAAGGCGGACTGAACTCCAGCGGTAGTCGCTGCTGGTCATGGATGTCTGACCCGATTTGGAATAGACCTCCGCGGTAATTTGCGCGGTACCCTCGCGCCAAATGACTATCGCCAGGTCTTCCGGCTTACGGAAATGCTGATTGTGGAAGACAACATCACTGCTTAGCAGTCCGCTGCCATTGCGAAAGGAAAACCAACCTATTAATTGCAGCGAAGATAGTTCAGGGTCTTCGTTAGCTTCTTCCACCGCCGTTATGTAGGCTTTTTCGAGGCGTTCGCGGCGGGCCAGATCGCTGCGCGGACCCGCATCGGGAAACGTCTTCAGCGCCGTGACGATGCGCGAACCCTTTTCCGCCGATCCGTAGAGCAAACCGCTGACATCTGTTTGGGCGCTGCCTTTTTCGCGAATGACTCGGGAAAGTTCGCAGATGCTCTCAATCAGGTACGGTTCCAGCCGCACCTTGAANNAGGACAAATTCTCAGAGATACACATTCTAACGCTTTACAGCTGCCCTTGTACCACCCTAGGACTAAGTAATGTGCCGACCTTGGCTTTCTCAAGGATTTTGATCCGCTGCGTGGCGATCATCCGGATGGGCTGTGTTGGCCTCAAAATGAATCCAGGACCGATGCTCACTTCGCCGCCGTGCGCCGGGCAAAGCATCCAATCACGAGCCAACGTCGCCAGCGCCAGAACTCCTTCCATCTTCGCAAAAGGCTCGCCAATACACATCTTGGCCCCTCCGCCAAAGGGGAAATAGGCGAACTTCGGAAAGGTAGTAGGGTCCTCCCAGCGCTCGGGCCGAAACTCATCGGGATCTTGAAAGTAGGCCGGATTGCGCTGCGTGATAAACGGGCTGATGAAAACGCTGGCGTTCTTGGGAATAACGAAACCACCGAGCTCTACTTCCTCCATGGCGCGCCGCGCAAAAGCCAGGGCCGGTGGATACAAACGCATTGCCTCCTGAAAAACCAGGCTGGTGTAGCGCAGCTTCGGAAGGTCCTCGAAAGTCGCCGGCGAAGCAGGCGGTCGGTAGGCGAATACATCGTCGAGTTCAGCGTGCAGCTTCTCTGCAACTTGCTGATTACGCGAGAGAAGATACCAGCTCCAAGTCAGCGCCGTAGCGGTGGTTTCATGGCCGGCCAGCATGAACGTCACCAGTTCATCAAGGATGCCTTCCTCGCCCGCCAGCAGCGCCAGCATGCTTTTTGAGTTGGTTTCGCCACTTGGGCTGGAATCGTAATTTGCTTCCAGCAGCGGTTTTAGAATACGATCGAGATCTTTTCGTTCCTTCCGAAAGAAGAGGCTGGGGCCATGCGGAAACCACTGACGGTATTTGTCGGAGAGCGGCTCGATGAAATAGAACAGCGGCGCGAGCCAACGGGTCTTTTTTCCCGCACTAACCAGGACGTCGGAGACCTGTTCGCTGTTGGTGCGGAAATCGGCTCCAAACAGAGATGCACCCACAATTTCAAGCGTCAGCTTCCGCATTTCGGCCCGAACGTCCAGCTCCTGGCCGTCCTCCCATGCCGCCGACATGCCGGCTGTAGCGTCGCTCATAATGCGCGCATAGCCGGCAATCTGCTGCTTGTGAAAGGCCGGCTGCAGAATACGGCGACGCTCCCGGTGCAGCGGTTCTTCGCGCGTGATGACGCTGTCGCCCACCAATTCACGCAGCAATTTTGCTCCGGTGTCGCGTTCAAAGCTATGCTGCTGGTTGACAAGAATCTCCTTGATAAGGTCGGCGTCGTCCACCAGGTAGATGCGTTTGTGAAGCAGACGAAAACTGGAGATGGGCCCATAGCGCCGGGCTGTTTCTTCCAGAAAACCCAGTGTGCCCGATTCGCGGCCACGACCAAAAAAACCAAGCACCTGACGGCCACGCGGCCCCGGAGGAACGTTCATAATCTGTTTTCCCGTTTTATCTCGGCCTATAGGCCTCTTCCTTAGGATGGCCTATACAGGCGGTCACCATTCTAAATTAGAGCGATGAGCTTCCATTTACGGAAGGCAGTTTCCTCCGATGTTCCCGCTTTAAACGCGCTGATACATCATTCTGTACGAAGATTGCAGCGCGAAGATTACACGCCGGCGCAAATTGAAGGCGCCCTGCAAAGCGTCTTCGGGGTGGACACGGCCCTGGTGACGGACGGCACCTACTTCGTGGTGGAAAAGCCCGGGACGATTGTGGCTTGCGGCGGCTGGAGCAAACGAAAAACGTTGTTCGGAGGCGACAATTGGACGGCGCGCGAAGACGTTTACCTTGATCCAGCGCAGGATGCCGCCAAAATCCGCGCCTTCTTCGTACACCCGGACTGGGTGCGCCAGGGCATAGGGACTTTGCTGCTAACCGCGTGTGAAGACGCCGCCCTCCAAGAGGGATTTACCCGGTTTGAAATGGGGGCGACGCTGACCGGAATACCGCTCTACCGCGCACACGGCTACCTGGAGGCGGAGCGCATGGCGGTACCGCTGGCTAACGGCGAACATCTGCCGATTGTCCGCATGGTCAAGAAGGTTTAGTCGACTTGTGCCGATTGCGTTACTGAGTGTTTTGTGAAGGGAACCGGCCTTCATGCAGACGCACTAAGGGTGCGGGCTTTCGTCGTGCCGTTTGATTCGAGGTGAATACGCGCGTGATTTCGGGTTAGGCGGCCTTTTTTGCCGCCAATTCGGCGGCGTACTCCTTTTT
>PLRJ01000089.1 GCA_003163855.1 Bryobacterales bacterium
TTCCCGATTCACCACCCAAGTCCCACCCGCAGGAGTGTCCCCTACCGCAACACCCCTGACCACCTGACTCCTTTTCTCCCCGCCACCCAAAAGCCTCTCGGGGACATTCCGGGCTGGTTCCCGATTCACCACCCAAGTCCAACCCGCAGGAGTGTCCCCTACCGCAACACCCCTGACCACCTGACTCCTCTTCTCCCCGCCACCCAAAAGCCTCTCGGGGACATTCCGGGCTGGTTCCCGACTCACCACCCAAGTCCAACCCGCAGGCGTGTCCCCTACCGCCAAGCCCCTAAGTCGCCTTTTTCTCGCGCCCGGACGCCAGATGCTTAAAGTCGGCCTCACCGGCGGATACGCCACCGGCAAGTCATTCGTAGCCAGACAACTCGAATCCCTCGGCTGCTTCGTCGTTTACGCCGATAAGCTCGGCCACCAGGTCCTCTATCCCGACGGCGCGGCCTTCCAACCCACTTTGGCTTTGTTCGGTAAAACCATACTTGCCGCCGACGGAACCATCGACCGCAAGAAACTCGGCGCCATCGTGTTCTCCTCGCCCCCTCTTCTTCAGCAACTGAACGATATCGTCCACCCCGCCGTCTTCGAACTCGAAACCGAGGCCATCAATGGCTTTGAATCGCAAAATCCCCACGGCATCGCTGTCGTCGAGGCCGCCATTCTCATCGAAACCGGCCGCTACCGCCACTACGACAAGCTGATCGTGACCACCTGTGAACCCGCCACCCAAATCGCGCGCGGTATCCAGCGCGACCACTTATCCGAAGCGGAAGTAATTCTCCGCCTTTCGAAACAACTTTCCGCCGCCGACCGGATTCGTTTCGCAGATTACGTCATCTCGACCGAACGTCCCCAAGACGAAACGCTCGCCGACTTGCATCGCATCCACGCGGAACTGCGACAATTAGGAGAGGCTTCCCCTTCTTGAGATCGCGCATTTTCCTCTGGACCCTGGCCCTGACAGCGGCCTTTGTTTGGCTGACGCACGCCAATTGGAATCTTCGCAGCGTCGCCGCGCCCCTGTCTCGAGCCGGCTTCAACTGGTCGAACCCGCAACCCGTTCACGGCGCCGGACTCACGCCCGACGAACAGAACAACATCGATATCTATAAGGCGTCCCAAGCCGCTACGGTGTACATCACCAGCACCACCGTCCGCCGCGACTTCTTCGGCCCCGTCGCCTCCAAAAACCTCGGCTCCGGCTTCCTCATCAACGACGAAGGCTTTATACTCACCAACTTCCACGTCGTCTCCGGCAGCAGCAAAATTCAGGTCACCCTCTCCGACCAGAGCCAGTACTTTGGCACCGCCATCGACACCGACCGCTCCGACGATCTCGCGCTCATCAAGATCGCTCCCAAGAAACACCTCACCTTCCTCAAGCTGGGCGATTCCGACCATCTGCAAGTCGGCCAAAAAGTGCTGGCCATCGGAGATCCCTTCGGCCTTGAAGGCACACTGACAACCGGCGTCGTCAGTTCCATCGGCCGTTCCATAGAAGGGGAGAATGAGCAGAGGATGGAAGGCATGATCCAAACCGATGCTGCTATCAATAGCGGCAACAGCGGCGGCCCGCTGCTCGATTCCAGCGGCACCGTCATCGGCATCAACACCGCCATCCTGGGCCAGGCCAATTTAGGAATCGGCTTCGCCCTGCCTATCAACCGCGCCAAAGCACTGCTCAGCGATTATCAGGCCGGCCGCATCACCGAACGTCCCAAGGTAGGCATCACCACCGAATGGGTTGCGGGCGACTTGGCCGAAGCGCTCGAACTCCCCCGCCGCGGCGGCTTGCTGGTGCAAAGCGTAGTCAGCGGTTCCTCCGAAGATGCCGCAGGACTACGCGGCGCCCGCCAGATCGTCGCCATCGGCAACGTCGAACTCGGCATCGGCGGCGATCTGATTATTGCCATCGAAGGCAAACCCATCGACCGCGAAGACGCCTGGGTGCGCGCCGTCTCCCAGAAACGCGTCGGCGACGTCATCAACATCACGATAGTCCGAAACGCCAAAACCTTCAGCGCCGCCATCAAACTGCTCCGCCCCACCGCCGATCTATAACGCCAAAAAGCGCGCCAAAAAGCGGACGGAGGTAGTTTTTGTCTGACCCGGCCTAGTCCGCCTCGGATTAATCAGCGTCTATCGGCGGCCGATTATCTTGCCGACCCTTGATAGCAACCCTGCTGGTGACACGCCGCCCAAATAAATCTCCTCCCACCAAATCAACCACATAACCCTGTTTCCCACCGTCCGCCGAACAACCCATCCGCAACGATCAAAGCCGAAAGGATCTCTCTTTGTGGCACCCGAGAAGAAAATCTCCAGGCGCGCGGCGCAAAAACTACTCTTCCACCTTCGTGGCGAACGGGCTGAAATTCGTGCTGTAGTCGAAGTAATCCACACCTTCCGTCCGCTTCAGGAAGTTGACCACAGCGTAAGTAACGGGCGTCATCAGAGTTTCGTAGACAACTTTGATCACGTATCCCGAAACAATCAAGCGAAACATCGTCCCCACCGTGGCCGTTCCCCAGAAAATGAAGAGAATCACAATCGTCGTATCCACTGCCTGGCCGACAACAGTAGATCCAATCGTGCGCGTCCACAAATAGCGTCCTTTCGTCACCACCTTTAGCTTGGCAAGTGTGAAAGAGTTCGCAAATTCCCCGCACCAGAACGCAACCAGGCTGCCCGCCACCACCCGGCCCACCGGTTTGAAGATCGTCTCAAAAGCGGCTTGATTCATGTACTCAGGCGCAGGCGGAATGACTACGCAAATATAGGTCAGCAACGCCAGAATGGCGGACGCAAAAAACCCAAACCAGATTGCCCGCCGGGAAGCTGAATAGCCATACACCTCGGTAAAGATGTCTCCAAAAATGTAGGTGATCGGGAACAGAATTTGCGCAGCGCTGATGCGCAGCCAGCCAATGGCCCAGAACTTCGGCGCCACAATATTCGAGATGAGGAGAACGGTGACGAACAAAGTAATAAAGGAGTCCAGGTACTTGTATCTTTTGTCGCTCTCGAAGAGCGAACTCAGGCTTTGCTTTTCCGATGTCGTTTCCATGTGGTGTTTCCCGATTATAGAGTTATGCCGTCTATCCGAACCAACTGGCTATAATCAGATGGTGTTACGGCTTTTAGGCGTGGTTGCTCTGATTGCGCTCCTTTTCACGGCATCGTGCCAAAGTGAGCAGCAAAAAAAAGAAAAGATACAGCAAGCGATACTGGACCGCCTCAGCGCGCATTCCGGTCTGGACTTGAAGGCTTTAGATGTAACCACAACCGCGGTAAGCTTTGAAAAAAATAAGGCGTTCGCGACGGTTTCTTTTCATCCCAAAGGCGATCCTTCAGTGACCAGCGGCATGGTGATGAAATACACATTGGAAGAACGCGATGGCAAGTGGCAGGTGACAAATGTCGGCAGCGCGCAAGGCTCTGGTTCGGCCCATCCCTTGCCAAGCCAGCCCGGAACCTCGGGCGGCGATTCAACCCTTCCGCCGGGGCATCCTTCTTTAGGACCCGGTCGATGAAAACGGTTGCCGTACTTGGCGGCGGCCCGGCAGGCGCAACCGCGGCGGAGCGGCTGGCTCGCTCAGGTCTGCGGACAATCATTCTCGACGAGAAACTGGCGTGGGAAAAACCTTGCGGTGGCGGCATCACCTACAAAGCCTATTCGCAATATCCATACCTCTTTGATAACGACACTCCCAAGAAGGTCGTCACCGACACCTTTCTTGCCGCTCCCAAATCCGGCGCATTCAAAATGCAATTGGCTCGCCCCCTGTTGATTTACTCGCGCATCGACCTGAACGGCATGCTGCTGCGACGCGCCGAAGCCGCGGGCGCTGAAATTGAGAAAGAACGCGTACTCAGCCTGGAACGTAGTGATGAAAAATGGCAGATCAAAACCAAGTCGGGCAGGATTGATGCCGATTATTGCGTCGTCGCCACCGGAGCACGCAATCCGCTGCGCAATGTAGGAACGCAGTACACGGCGCAGGACACAATGTATGCCCTCGGTTATTGGGTGCCTAGCGACCAGGCGCATATCGACATTCAGTTTCTGCCGAACCTGGAGGGTTACATCTGGGTATTTCCGCGCGCCGGGCACCTGTCGGTAGGAATTTGCGGCAAGGGTGAATCGTCGCAGTGCCTGCGCACGCGCCTGGAACGCTACATGGAAGAACGCAGCATTTCGCGTAAAGATGCCAAGTTCTATGGTCATATGCTTCCCGCGCTCGAGCGCGGTTCGTGGCGCAACAATCGCGTCGCCGGCGACGGTTGGATCGCGGTGGGCGACGCCGCCGGCTTGGTCGATCCGATTACGGGCGAAGGTCTTTACTATGCGATTCGATCGGGCGACCTGGCTAGCAAAGTTCTGCTGGAAGACAATTCATGGGACCGAAAAGCGGACTTGTATCGCCAGGTGATTTCGCGCGATTTCGGTCTTGATCTGACTTACGGCGCCGGTTTGGCAAAGCGCCTGTTCTGCGGCGCGCTCTTCTTCGGCGCGGTTCCCACGCGCATGATCGACTTCATGAAGCGCAGTCCTAAATTCTGCGAAATCATTCAGGATCTGTTCGCCGGCACCCAGCCTTACCTGGAACTGAAGACGCGCCTGCTGCGCAACGTTAACACCACGCTGCATGAAATCTTCATGAGTTTCTTGTTTCGCAAGCTAATTCTGTCCGAAACCCAGTATGAACGTTCCACTGTCTGACGCTCTTTTTGCCAGGGCAAAGCAGTCTATCCCCGGCGGCGTCAACTCTCCGGTGCGCGCATTTCGCGGGGTAGGCGGCACACCGCGCTTCATTGCCCGTGGCGAAGGCTCCCACTTCTATGATGTCGATGGCAACGATTACATCGACTATATCGGCTCATGGGGACCTCTCATTATGGGCCACCGGCCGCCTTTCGTCATCGAAGCTTTGAAGTCGGTGCTGGAACTCGGCACCAGTTTCGGCGCGCCGACCGGGCGCGAAGTGGAACTGGCTGAATTGATCATCGACGCCGTCCCATCGGTCGAAATGGTGCGCCTGGTGAACTCAGGCACCGAAGCTTGCATGAGCGCCATTCGTCTGGCCCGCGGTTTCACGGGGCGCGATCTTACGGTGAAGTTTGAAGGCTGCTATCACGGCCACGTGGATTCGCTGCTGGTGAAAGCCGGCTCAGGCGTTGCGACGCTGAGCCTTCCCGATACCGCCGGCGTGCCGCGCGCTTTTTCAGACACCACGCTCGCGCTGCCGTTCAACGATCTGGAGTCAGTGGAAGCAGCCTTTAAATCTCAGGGCGATCGCATTGCTAGCGTTATCGTCGAACCCGTTGCGGGCAATATGGGCTGCATACCGCCTGCCCCCGGATTTCTGGAAGGTTTGCGGCGGATAACCGAGAAGTATGGCGCGCTGCTGATCTTCGACGAAGTGATGACGGGTTTTCGCCTCAGCCGCGGCGGTGCGCAGAAGATTTATGGCGTCACGCCTGATTTAACGACGCTGGGAAAGATTATTGGCGGCGGCCTGCCGCTGGCGGCTTATGGCGGCCGCAAGGACGTGATGAGCTGCGTTGCGCCGGTAGGTCCGGTTTACCAGGCGGGAACGCTTTCCGGTAATCCATTGGCGGTGACTGCGGGTATTGCCATGCTTCGCTACCTGGAGGATCATCCCGAGACCTACGACATCCTGGAAAGAAACGGCGCCGAGTTGGCCGCGCATGTTCCTGCTGGCATGACGGTCAATAGGGTCGGTTCCATGGTCACTTTCTTTTTCAATGCGGGTCCGGTTCAAAACTACGAAGATGCAAAGCGCAGCGATACGGCGAAGTTCGCCAGGCTTTTCCATTTTCTATTGGAAAAGGGCATTTACTTCCCGCCATCGCAGTATGAAGCGCTGTTTATTTCAGCCGTTCACACACCGGCTGAGATAGCGCAGACGGCGCGCGCGATATGCGCGTTCTGATAACAGGAGCCGCCAAGCGCATCGGTCGTGTAATCGCGATTGAACTGGCCAAACGCGGCTTTGAAGTGGCTATTCATTACAACCAGTCGCGCGCCGAGGCCGAACACGTTTCCCAGGCATGCAATGGCGCACCGATTTTTCAGGCGGATCTGTCGAAGGTTGAAGAAATTCGCCGGCTGTTCAGCGATGTCCGCCAACGCTTTGGACCCGTCGAGGCACTGGTGAACAACGCGGCGCGATTCACGCGCTTCGATCCTTTGCAAATCACCGAAGCCGACTGGGACTTCATTCACTCCGTCAATCTGAAAGCGACCTTTTTCTGCTGCCAGGAGGGCGCCCGCCAGATGCAGGAAGCAGGCGCGGGACGTATTGTGAACATTAGCAGCTTAGGCGGAATCCGGCCCTGGGCGGAACATGCGCATTACTGCGCCTCAAAAGCCGGTGTCATCATGCTGACGAAAGCTCTGGCAAAGGCTTTCGCACCGGTTATTACGGTGAACTCGGTGGCTCCAGGTGTGATCTCGTTCAATGATGTGGATGCGCGGACGCAAGCCATGATTGACGCCACACCCATGCACCGGTCCGGCAAGCCGGAAGAGATTGCCGAGGCGGTGCATTTCTTTCTAACCGCGCCCGATTTCATCACCGGACAGATTCTGACGGTTGACGGCGGCCTGAGCGAGCGCTAACGCACGCGGTCATGGAAAAACGCGTCTTCGTAATGTTTTATCGACGGCGGCGAGGTCATAACGATGGAGATAATGTCGAAACGAACGCAGGACCAGTCGATGCCGGCGCGGGTGGTATAAGCGCGGGCGGCACGAATTATATGGCGTTCTTTTTCTTCGTCGACGGCCCTTTCAGGAGCGCTGTATTCAGAAGATGTGCGGGTTTTCACCTCGACGAAGACAGCCAAATCGCCCTGCCGCGCAACAATGTCGATTTCTGAATCGGCTCCCGGCTTGTAGTTGCGTGCGACGACTTGAAAGCCCGCATTCTGCAAATAGCGATGCGCCAGGTCTTCGCCGCGCTTTCCCAATGCGTGATCGGCCGTCAGCAGACGCTTCTGCCGAAATTGACGCACGGCGTCGCCAAGTTTCCAAAGCTGTTGGGTGGGACTCAGCGTCCAGGTTCGGGCTTGACTGCCTCTAGTTCCCATTCGATGACTTTTCCTCGAATGATGTAGCAAAGATAAAACTCCCAAAAGCGCCGAAAACGGCGAAAGCGATTGACAAGAAATTCAAATCCGAGGTATCTCCACAGTGCAAGTAGCCGGACGTGGGTGGAAATCTCACGGAATCGGGCGCGCGAATAGTAGCCGTAGCCGGCATTGTCGTCACCGAAGTAACGCAGGGAAAAACTGTTCAGGTGCCAGCGATGTGTGGGATCGCAGAAGCTGCTGAAATCGGTGTAATGAGGAGTGGCAATCACCAGCCGTCCTGAAGGGGCCAGCAAACGGTGAAACTCCTCTATAGTTCGTATGACATCGGCCACGTGCTCAATCAAATGAATGGCGCGCACCTGGCGGAACGAATTATCGGCGAACGGGAAAGGAAACTGGTCGAGGTCGGCTACTACATCGGCGTGCGTGTTCGGATTGCGATCCAGGCCGATCGCTCCCAGGTATTTGTTAATGCCGCAGCCAACGTCCAGAACAGGCAGTTGGCGCGCTGCTACTGTTCCAATTGACGCAGACACTGCTCCAGTGTATCGAGCGCGAATGTGAGTGAAGTTACCGGCAGATACGGATGACTTCAGCGGCCAGGCGGCTCAACGGCATAACGCGGTCAACGCCGCCGAGCTTAATAGCTTCCGCGGGCATACCGAAGACGACACTAGATTCTTCGTCCTGCGCGAGGTTGAAAGCGCCGGCTTCTTTCATCTCGAGCATGCCCCTGGAGCCATCGTCACCCATCCCAGTCATGATTACGCCGACACTGTTTTTTCCGGCGTAGCGCGCCGCCGACCGAAATAGAACATCGACACTAGGACGGTGCCGACTTACCAGAGGACCGTCTTTCAACTCCACGTAGTAACGGGCGCCGCTTCGCTTCAAAAGCAGATGTTTATTTCCCGGCGCTATCAGGGCCTGTCCACGGAGAACCGTATCGCCATTAGCAGCCTCCTGTACAGTCACCCGGCAGATGCCGTTGAGGCGTTCGGCGAAGCGTGCAGTGAATGTTTCCGGCATATGTTGGACGATAACAATGCCGGGGCAGTTCAATGGCATCGACTCAAGGAACTCACGCAAAGCCTCTGTCCCGCCAGTCGAAGCTCCAACGACTACCACCTTCTCTGTAGTCTGGATCATAGCTTCGCCCTGAGGCTGTCTGCTCAGGACAGCGTCCGCTGTGAGCTTAGGGGCAACCGTGGGAACGCGGTTCACACGCAATTTTCTTAGCCTGGCGGAGGCCGCGGATTTAACGATATCGCAGATGTGGATTCGCGATTCTTCAAAGAATTCTTTGGTGCCGAGCTTCGGCTTGGTGATGATATCGACAGCACCCTTCTCGAGGGCATGAAGAGCAACCTCGGACCCGGCCTCGGTCAGGGTTGAGCAAATTACCGTCGGTATAGGATGCTGGCTCATGATCTTTTCGAGGAAAGTCAAGCCATCCATACGCGGCATCTCGACATCCAGCGTGATGACATCGGGATTAGTAGACTTAATCCGCTCGACGGCGATGTACGGATCGGATGCCGTAGCAACGACCTCAATTTCAGGATCGGACTCGAGCACTTGAGTCATCATCTGACGCACTGAGGCCGAGTCGTCTACGATTAGGACGCGAATCTTGCGACGTAAAGGAGACACTATAGACCCTCCTGTTTTTGAAAACACGATGCCCCAACCGAAGTAAGCGGCAAATTCAAGCCCGAAAGCGACTCCGAGTGGCTAATGAAGAGGTAGCCACCCTGCACCAGATTGCGGCAAATTTTACCTATAACTGACTCCTGTGTGGCTCGATCGAAATAGATGAGTACATTACGGCAGAAGACGATATCGAAAATCTGTTTGACACGGTAGTCTTCATCCATGAAGTTCAACTGATGAAAGCTGACACGTCTTCGCAACTCAGGCCTAACGCGCACCAGAGACCGGTACTCTCCCTTTCCGTTTAGCAAATATCTGCGCCGCAATTCTCGTGGTACAGGCTCGATCTGATGCCGTGAGTAAATTCCGTCTTTTGCAGTGAGCAGGACGCGGGTGGAGATATCGGTTGAAAGAATCTGAAAGTCAAATTGCGGGCGGGTAAGAGCATACTCGCTCATAATCATGGCGAGAGTATAGGGCTCTTCTCCGGTCGAGCAGGCTGCGGACCAGACGGTTATCTTCTTCTTGAGTTTATGCACGGCAGTGCCTTCCAATTCGGGCAGAACTTTTTGTGTTAGGTAATCGAAGTGCTTCGGTTCACGAAAAAAGTCGGTCTTATTCGTGGTCATCGCATCGATGAAATGAACGCGCTCGTCCGCCGAATGCGGAGGCGAGAATAGATACTCGCAGTACTCGTCAAGCGATTGCATGCCCAGCTCGCGCACGCGCCGCAGGAGACGGCTCTGGACCATGGACTTCTTAGATGCGGGCATTTTTATGCCGAGTTCGCGCGTAACAAACTCCGCCATCTTTTCGTAATTCTGCTGGGAGAGGCGAATGGCCGGCTCCAGGATATCGGCACTTGGCGAGTTACCAGGCATACGATGTGCCCACAGGCGAAACGCCATTGGCAGGCGGGGCAGCCAAGCGCTGGAAGCCATCGATGATGAAAAATCTACCCATGTCGCGCACCTCTTCTTGCGAACTAGGTTGGTAGCAGCAACTCGGGCTGCGAACTGGAAGCGTTATCTATCAGTTCTAATTCCTCGGAAGCAAAGACTGCATTGACGTCCAGGATAATGATGAAGTCGTCCCCACGCCTGCCCATGCCGTGAATAAACTCGGTGCGCCAGCGCATCGCGATGCGCGGCGGGGGATTAACGGCGGAAGGATTTAGTTCGATAACTTCATGAACGCTGTCGGCGAGGCCGCCCAAGACAGCATCTTCTCCCTCAATCTGGAGCTCCATCACAATAATCCGGGTATTGTGTGTCTCAATCGCAGCGGGAAGGCCGAAGCGTTGACGCAGATCCGCCACTGGTATGGCCTTACCCCGGACATTAACAACTCCGCGCAGGTATTCCGGCGCATTAGGGACCCGAGTTATGGCGGGCACTTCGATCACTTCGCGCACTTGAGCAACGTTTATAGCAAAGAGTTCGTTCCCTAGCTTGAACGTCATGTACTGCGTAACTTCCGCGGAACTGACGGTCTCCGTCATTTACCGGCACCCATGCTAATCCATCTTTCTGCTTTGTAATTCCTCATATGGGTAAACCTTTCTTTTCCCGAAGCATTTCCTACGCGGCTGCTTGAGGCAATCCCCTGTTGCTATCCTTGACGCCGGCAAGATGGACGATTCCGGGTACATCGAGGATGAGAGCCACGCGTCCGTCTCCCATGACGGTGGACCCCGAAACTACGTCGATCTTACGGAAAAAGCGGCCCAGCGCCTGAATTACGGTTTGATGAGTCCCCATCACCCGGTCCACCACTAAACCGACCCGGTGGTCTTCGTAGCGGACCAGCACGATTTTAGAGATGGCTGGACTTTTGCCGGCCATATGGAAAAGATCACGCAGGTCGATATACGGAATGAGTTCGCCCCGAACCGCAATTACATTGCGCCCGTTATTGCGTTCACGCTCAACGAAAGGAAGATCGACATTTTCGGTCACCATAGGCATTGGAATGATGTACTGGCTCTCGCCAGCCTGCACCAATAGACCGTCAATAATGGCCAACGTCAGGGGAAGCGTTAAGGAGACACTGGAACCGCGGCCCGGCTTACTCGCAAGGCTCAGGGTGCCGCGCAGGGAATCGATTTGACGCTTCACAACGTCCATACCCACTCCGCGTCCGGAGATGCTGGTTACCGATTGCGCCGTGGAGAAGCCCGGCAGCAAGATCAGGTTGAATATCTCCTTATCGGTCAAGGTTGCATCGGCTGAAATTAAGTTCTTGGCGATCGCTTTAGCTCGAATCGCTTCGCGATCAAGTCCCTTGCCGTCATCTTCAATGCTCACCACGACGTCAGAGCCGCGATGCGAAGCAATCAGGCGAATGGTTCCCTGCCGAGGCTTGCCCTGAGCTAAACGGTCGGCAACCTTCTCGATTCCGTGATCAATGCTGTTGCGCAGCAGATGAACGAGAGGTTCACCAAGCTGATCGAGAATACTCTTATCCAGTTCAGTCTCTTCGCCCTCGGTAACAAGCTCTATTTCCTTGTCGAGTTGACGCGAGAGATCGTGAACCAAGCGACGGAAACGGCCGAAAATGGTGCCAATAGGCATCATACGAATCTGCAAGACGTCGTCACGCAGTTCCGAAACCAGACGCTCGATTTCTTCGACAGGTTCGGCCAGTTCGGATGAATCGAGGCGGGAGGCCGCCGTAACCAGCCGCGAATGGTTCATCACAAGCTCACCGACCAGATTCACCAATCGATCGAGCCGAGCGGCCGGCACCCTGACGATAGCCTCCTTGGCCACGGAGTGAGCGGCGGAGCTGCTATTTTCAATTTGTTCGGACGGAGTGTTGCCTGCATTTGCAGGCATCACTTGAGGAGGTTCGGCAAGGGCCGGTTCTGGAGCGGCCGAGACGCTGATCGCAGCCGGGAGGGCCGATTCCGATGCTGGGTCTATGCGCAAATCGCTGCCATCCTCCACAAATAGAAACACGTCTCGAATAGCAGCAAGGTTAGTGTCGCCGCTTAGCCGAATGGTCCACGAAAGGTAACAGGCTTCCGCGTCCATTACGGCAAGCAGCGGAACGCGATCTATATTGGCAACAATACTGCAAACACCTAACTGCTTGAGGTCTCTGAAGAGGAGGAGCGGGCTTGTGCCCCGCGACAGAATGGCGGGATCAGGCCGGAAGTGAATATTCCAGACTGACAGCGCCGTCTCAGACGTGTCGGCGGAGGATTTCGGGGCAATGATAGGCGAGCCGCTGGAAGGCGCCGACAAACGCCGCACCCTTTCCAACAAAGCCGTCTGCAGAGATGGGTCAGCGGCCTTGCCTGCCTGTGCTGTGCTAAGAAGTAACCGGATCTGGTCGGTCGCGCCGAGAATTACGTTTGAAAGCTCATCCGAGACCGTTACCAGGCCTCCTCGAACAAGGTCGAGAAGTGTCTCAACATGGTGTGTAAAGGAAGCTACATCAGCAAAGCCGAACAT
The DNA here is from genome assembly GCA_003163855.1 of Bryobacterales bacterium. GTDB lineage: Bacteria > Acidobacteriota > Terriglobia > Bryobacterales > Bryobacteraceae > Bog-105. The sequence continues at coordinate 12,243 of PLRJ01000089.1, forward strand.
TGAGCCGGAGCCCTTGATGGTATGAAAAGCGCGGAAAATACGATTGACAGTTTCCGGATCGGCCGAATCCTCGGAAAGGGTGAGGGCCGAGGATTCGATTTCAGCCAGCAAGTCGTCAGCTTCCTGCAGGTATGTATCTACCGGATTCGGGTGATTCTTTTTTGCCATGGCTAAGCTAAACCAATCCCTCCAGCGATAGGCCGAGGGCCGCTGCCGGTTCGGTGACAGCGGGAGGCACCCCCAGAATGCGAAATGGTTTGCCAGCAGCCAACGCACTTTTTTGCCCGGCTAGGAGAATCTGCAGTCCGGTAACGTCGCACTTGTCCACGGAACTGAGATCCAACATGATTTCCGACTGTTGAGAGAGGCAAACGAGCAGCGCCTGGCGCAATTCATTTGCCGCTTCAATGTCGAGCGATCCTGAGACAGCTAATACCCCTGGTGATTCGCCTTGTCTAAGTTTCATACCTTAATCCCGCTCTAAACGCGGTGAGCTTTTCAGTCATAGTCTTTATCGCCGCTAGCGGCCTTTTTCTTTATCCTCAACTGAGATACTAGGTGCCAATTGCTCCGGTAAAGGCGGGCATTGCACCACGCAGCGACTCCGCGTCTGCGGCGGCAGACGAACCAAACTCGGCCAGGCTCTTAGTCTCTTCAGTCACTTGAGTCACCAACGCCACCTCGTCGGAGGCGAACACCGCGTCCACGTCCAGGATAATGATGAAATCGTCGCCCCGCCGTGCCATTCCGGAGATAAAATCGCTGCGCCAGCGCGACGCGATGTTTGGAGGAGGATTGATGTTCGCGAGATCGAGTTCGATTACCTCATGCACGCTGTCGGCAATGCCGCCGAGAACAGTAGTCTCGCCATCAATCAGCAGTTCCATGACGACAATGCGCGTGTTCACGGTCTCGACGGCGGGCGTCAATCCGAAGCGAATGCGCAGATCAACCACCGGAACAGCCTTTCCGCGCACGTTCACCACGCCACGCATATAAGGGGGTGCGGAGGGAACCCTGGTGACGGACGAAATCTCAAGCACTTCGCGCACTTGCGCGACGCTTATGGCAAACAATTCGTCGCCAAGTCTAAAGGTCATGTATTGTGTCATGGCTTCTTCTGAATTCAGCACAGTTCACTACTAGTCCTGATAGGCGGTAAAATCCCGGTCGCGGGAATCGACGTCGCCGGTATTAGAGTCAAGCTCAATGCCGGGACCGGTGACAGCGCGATGCATGTTGGCAAGCCCCAAGGTTGACGGCATCACGCGGCTTTTCCGGGGAGCAACAAGAGTCTTCCGCGGAGAGGCTTTTGTTAAGCGCGGAGATGGGCCTCGTGAATCGTCACTTAGCTTGAAGAAGGAAATAGCGGACTGAAGCACTTCCGCTTGACTAGCGAGTTCCTGGGCCGTACTTGCCATCTCCTGAGAGGCCGAAGCGTTCTGCTGAATGACCTGGTCGAGCTGTTGAATAGCTTTGTTCACCTGGGCAGCGCCTGTACTTTGTTCCGCGCTGGCGGCGGCAATCTCGCGCACCAACTCGGCCGTTCTGCGAATATCGGGGACCAGTTTAGTGATTAATTGTCCGGCCCCTTCCGCCGTCTTAACACCGTCACTACTCAGATGGCTAATTTCGGCGGCTGCCGTCTGGCTGCGCTCGGCCAGCTTGCGAACTTCAGAGGCCACCACCGCAAATCCTTTACCATGCTCTCCGGCTCGGGCAGCCTCTACTGCGGCATTCAGAGCCAGCAGATCGGTTTTCCGGGCTATCTCTTCGATAATGTTTATCTTTTCCGCCACTTCCTTCATGGCGCTGACAGTTCGCGAAACGGCATCACCGCTCAGCTTGCCATCCTCGGCCGCGCTTGAGGCAATCTTGTCCGTTTGGCGGGCGTTTTCCGAATTCTGCTGGACACTAGCGGCCATCTGCTCCATAGCAGAGGTACTTTCTTCGGCCGCAGCGGCCTGCTCGCTAGACCCCTGCGAAAGTTGATCGGCAGTGCTGCTCATGCCTTCACTGCCTTCGGCCACGTTCTTGGCAGCCTCCGTTACCTCGGTCATCGTGCGGCGCAGATTATCGACCATCAGGTTGAGGGCGTTTAGCATCTGGCCAAGCTCATCTTTTGAAGTCACCTCGATGTTGTGACTCAGATCGCCTTTAGAAATGGCATCGACGAATCCGGCGGCCACGGCCAGTGGTGAAGTAATTGCTCGAACAATGAAGAGGGTAATGAACACGGCAATGATTACGGCAACGACGATCCCGATCAATATCCCCGTTCTAGCCGACGAGACGTCGCCTTGAACTTCAAGGGATTCTTTTTCACCGCTGCTCTTCTTAAAGTTCACCAAGTTTTCGGAGTCTTCGACTACTTTCCGGAAGATCGGGTTCAAGCGCTGCCGCAGCGTTTCGGCGGCTTCTTTATTGCCGGCATCAGTTCCCAGGCGGCTCGCCCGGAGTATTTCATCCGTAGTGGCGGCGAACGACTGCCGGCTCGACTTGAGCGACTCAAGTAGTACACGGCCCTGCTCCGTCAGAATCAGCTTGTCAACCGCGGCAAGTACGTCCGAGTTTTTTGTGCGCGTGGACAAAATCTGGCTTTCCAATTCTTCCTTCTCCGGCTTTCCGGCGGCTTGTACGTGCTGGCTGACCAGGATGTAATTCATTGACACACCGCTCTTTAATTCGCCCACCAAGTACGTGGATGGCAGTGAGTTCTGGGCGATTTGATTGGCACTCTTCTCGATGTTGCCAACCTTAAAGTAAGCGAATAGCCCTAGCGCAATGACAATCGCGATAACAACGCCAAAGCCAGATCCTATGCGCGTTCCGATTTTCCAGTTGTTCATAAACTTCTTTTTGAGAAGCTCCTTCGTTCCAACTGAAAAGTGGATAGGGAACCCGTATATTCTCTGGTAAGAGCTTGTAAAACTTGCGCCAACGCCAAACGCCGACGAGCCGCTATGCAATACTCCCTCTCATGATGCGTTTTCCGACCCTAGTCCTAGCAGCCGTAGTTGTATTGCCATTCGTTCAAAGAGGATTAGCGAATGACCACCCGGCAAACGACGGGCCTTTTGAGGCAACTTCACGACTGGGTAGAAAACTCTATGCGCTTCCAGATTCTGACGGCGCCATTGGAGCGGCGAAGAAAGAACTGGCCGCTGACCCCAAAAATAGCGCCCTGGTCCTCAAGCTTTCTAAAGCGCAGGCCGCGAAGCGGCAGTACCGTGAGGCCATAATGACTTGTACAGAGGGCCTGAAAGCATCGCCCAAAGATGCGCAGTTGTATCTGGAACGAGGCCATCGCGAACTTGGGCTACGGGATTTCAAGGTTGCGCTGGCAGATCTGAACCGGGCTGCGGAATTGGATCCTACGCTGCTGGACGCGCAGTATCACCTGGGAATGGCCCACTACTTTCTGGGCGAGTTCGACCTGGCAGCTAAAGGATTTGGGCGCGGGCTGGAACTGGCAAAAAACAACGACAGCGTCATTGATTGTTCCAATTGGCTGTACGTATCGCTTCGTCGCGCCGGAAAAACGGAGGCGGCGGCCAACGTTCTAAAGCGGATTACGCCGGACGTGAAGAATACTGAGCCGCATCTTTATTTTTATCTACAACTGCTACATTTCTACCAAGGCAAAATCACTGAAAAGGATTTGCTACCGCCTGCACCCAAAGGACCGGCTGACATAGAAGGAGAACTGTCTTTCAACACCATCAACTATGGCGACGGCAACTGGTATCTCTACACGAATAACGATCCGGCACGAGCGCCTGAATTTTTCCGCCGGGTGGTAAAAGGCTCGGCATGGAACTCCTGGGGTTTCATCGGCTCGGAGTTAGAACTGGCTAAGAGCAAAAAGTGAGTTGAGGTCGGCTTACACTTGTTTCTAATGTGTTTAAGCCAACTTTATAAACTTGTTCTTTTCCTGGAATTGGCCGGAGTGGCAGGAGCCGCGTCCGTCAATGCTGATTTATTTGAACGCTTGCAGCCGCGCAATATTGGACCGGCCATCATGGGCGGGCGCATCGCCGACATTGAAGGTGTTCCGGGCAATCCTTCTTTGGTTTACGTGGCCAGCGCTTCCGGAGGCCTCTGGAAAACGACGAATCAAGGGATAACCTGGACGGCGATTTTCGACGATCAGCCGGTGATTTCGATTGGCGCGCTGGCGCTTGATCCGCGAAATCCTGACGTGATATGGGTTGGAACAGGCGAAGCATCGGCACGTAACAGTGTGTCTTTCGGCGATGGTGTTTATAAATCGCTGGATGGTGGTAAGACGTGGCGGAATTTGGGCCTTCACGATTCGCATAGCATTTCCCGCATTGTTGTCAATCCGATTAATCCAGAGATCGTTTATGTTGCGGTGCTTGGACATAACAGCGGACCGAATGAAGAACGCGGCGTCTTCATGACAAGCGATGGCGGCGAGCACTGGAAGAAAGTGCTGTATATCGACGCGGAACACGGCGCTGCCGACATGGACATTAACCCAACGAACCCCAATATTGTGCTCGCCACGATGTGGCGCTTTGACCGCAAGCCATGGAGATTCATCAGCGGCGGAGAAAAAGGAGGGTTATTCCGTTCTGTGGACGGCGGCCTCACCTGGAAGAAAGTCACAGACGGTATACCGAAAACTTTTGGGCGCATGGGCGTGAAGGTTGCGGCGGGAGACCCAAAGGTTGTTTACGCGATTGGAGAGTCCGACGAGGGGACGCTGTTCCGTTCGGATGACTCCGGTGAGCATTTCAAAATGATCTCGAAGGATCCAGCGCTGGTTGGACGCGGACTCTACTATAGCCAGATGCGCGTTGATCCAAACGATGAGAACCGTATTTACAGTATCGGCATGAGTGTCTCGACGTCAATTGATGGCGGCAAAACGATTCATCGCATCGCTAACAAGACGCACAGTGACTATCACACGATATGGATTGATCCTAAGAACTCCAGCCACATGTGGATGGGAGATGACGGCGGCATTGCCACCACCTGGGACAAGGGTGAAAATTGGGAGTTTGTCGGGAACATCGCGTTGGGTCAGTTTTATCAGGTGACGGCGGACAACCGCGCGCCGTTTTATAACGTTTATGGCGGTCTGCAGGATAACGGCACCTATGCGGGTCCAAGCCGGAAGAGACAACCGGAGGGCATTCTGAATGATGACTGGCAGATGGTCAGCTTCGGAGATGGCTTTCACGTTGTTGTGAATCAGGACGACCCTGATCTGGTTTTGTCGGAGAACCAGGGAGGTGGTATTGTCCTGACGGATTTGCACACCCTTGAACAGCATGACGTGAGCCCGCAACCGCGCCGCAATGATGGAGGTCCTGTGAACGAGTTGAAATACCGTTTCAATTGGAACACTCCTATTGTCGCGTCACCAAATGACAAGAACACGGTGTACTTTGGCGGCAATGTGATTTTCAAGTCGACGGACTTTGGCAAAACATGGAGCCCGATGAGCCCGGATTTGACCACCAACGATCCTGAAAAGCTGAAGAGCGTCGGCACCATCTGGACCGAGAATACGACAGCCGAGTACCACTGCACTGTGATCCGGATAGCTGAGTCGCCAGTTAAAGCTGGAATGGTTTGGGCTGGCACAGATGATGGAAACCTGCAGATGACCTCCGACGGCGGAAAGAATTGGAGCAACCTGACAGGCAATTTCAAAGGTGTGCCAAAGTTCTCGGAGATTGCTTCCATAGAACCGTCGCGCACGGCAGCCGGCACGGCCTATGTGGCGTTCGAAAATCACTGGTTCGATGATTTGCATCCGTATATTTTCAAAACCACGGACGACGGCAAAAGCTGGACCAACATTACGAGCAATTTGCCCGCGAACGCTTATGTGTGGGTGGTGAAGCAAGACCCCAAGAACCCGCGCCTGCTTTACGCCGGAACGGAACTTGGATTATTTGTCTCCTTCAATGAGGGTGGCGATTGGATGCGTCTGAAGATGAAAGGGTTTCCGCCGGCTGAGGCTGTCCGAGACCTGATGATCCACCCCAAAGAGAATGATTTGATCATTGGAACGCACGGCAGAAGCGTATGGATTTTAGACGACATCACACCTTTGCAGCAAGCCAGTGAGACCTTGAATGGGCAGGCGTCCGTCTTGTTTGCGCCTCGCAACACCACGCGATTCGACTCACGATTCACGCGCTATGGAATCGGAAATAAGCCTTTTGCCGGACCAAACCCTCCCTATGGAGCACCAATCACTTATTATCTGGAATCTCCAAAGACGGTTAAAATCGAGATCTTGGATAAGAACAAGAAGGTGATAAGGGAGTTAACACAAGTGCCCAAAGAGAAGGGATTGAATCGCACAACATGGGATTTGCGCTATCAAGGCCCTGATCCGAGACGGTTGAAGGCGGAAGATGTGGATCCCGAAGAAGAATTCAGTGGACCGCGTGGGGGCCCGCAAGCTTTACCGGGCGACTACGTGGTACGTCTGACGGCGGATGGTGAGGTGCTGGAGAAACCGCTCACGATTTATGCAGATCCCACCGTTAAGGCGACTCCCGCCGAACTCCAGACGGCTTTCGACTATGGAATCAAGTTGCGGGACCTGCAAACGTCGACCAATCTGGCGTTGCGGGCAGTGGATTCGCTACGCGACCAGTTACAGCAGGTTGAGAAAAGCATGACCGCGCTTAACAGCAAACCGCCGGCGGATCTTATGAACTCGCTCTCAGAACGCTTGCAGCAACTGCACTCTATGGAATTGCAGCTTGCCCGGCCGCGCGACATTCCCGGTTACAGCATGGGTCCGCGGTTGATTGATCGGCTAGGCGGGCTGGGTTCCGAGCTTGACCACGTATTGGCAGCGCCGACGCAATATCAGCGTGAATACTACAACGAATTGCAACAGGAGTTCATATCGGACGTTGGCCGGGTGAATACGTTTATCAGCAAAGGTGTGCCAGAGGTGAACGACGCCCTAACCAGGCAGAACGGTCCCACTTTGATGGGTGGGAAGCCGGTTAAGCTTCCCGATTGGCTCCCGAGAGACGGCAAGTGAGAGGGCTGATTGGGTCTATCGTTCTCAGTGTTCTAGCTGTTCTGTCGGTTTCCGCGCAAACATTGGTTATCAGCGCCGGGACTGTCCTTGACGGCAAAGGAGGTGTTCTAAAGAACCAATTGATAAAGATTTCGGGCGGACGCATTGTGAGCGTAGAGCCTGGAAATACGACCGGCGACATCGATCTCCGCCGTTTTACTGTAATGCCCGGCTGGATTGATACACATGTTCATCTGGATTGGCACTTTGGCAAGGACGGCAAGCTGGCCAGAGCCGCAGGTGAAAAGCCGGAGGAGGTTGTTCTTTACGACGCGGAGAACGCGTGGCTGACTTTGCAAGGTGGGTTTACAACCGTGCAGAGTGTCGGGTCACAGAATGATGTGCCGGTGCGGGATCGAATAAACTCGGGGAGTTTGCCGGGACCTCGGATCCTGACCTCAGTCAAGCAACTGACGAAGGATTCGGGCGATCCCGAGGCTCTCCGAGCGCTGGTTCGACAACTGAAGGCGGATGGCGCTAACGAGATCAAGCTTTTTGCCACAGCAGGGCTTGGTTCAGGCGGTGCACAGACGATGACCGACACTCAGATTCAGGCAACCTGCAGCGAGGCAAAAGCGCAGGGGCTGCGTTCCGTGGTTCACGCGATCAGCGACCAGGGCGTGCGCGCGTCCGTGCTTGCCGGATGCACCTCCATTGAGCATGGAATCTTTACGAGTGACGCCACATTGGAACTTATGGCCGAGCATGGCACATACTTTGATCCGAATTTTCTGGTTTTACACAACTATCTGGAGCGTTTGCCGAACTTCAACTTCACTCCAGCGGTTGCCGCCAGTCTAGAGAAGGGTCTGCCACCGACTGCCGATGTGCTTCGGCGTGCACGCAAATATAACGTAAAGGTCGTGCTTGGAACCGATGCCGTGGCTGGAGCGCACGGCCGCAACGCCGAGGAATTTATTTATCGAGTTAAAGACGGCGGCGACACGCCAATGCAGGCGCTGTTGAGTTCCGCCTCAGTCGCGGCGGAAGCGCTAGGTTTGGGCAGAACAATAGGAACTGTAGCGCCTGGTTTTGACGCAGACCTTGTTGCGGTAGAGGGCAATCCGCTGGATGACATCACAGCCGTGCGCCGAGTGATCTTCGTGATGAAAGGCGGAAAGGTTTATAGAGGACCTGGACCTTTGTAGATCTTGCCGCCCTTCATGACAAAAACGACCCTACGAAGAGCGGTGATGTCTGTGATGGGATCGCCGTCGACGGCAATTAAATCCGCCTGCATACCGGCAGCCAAAGTACCAACTCGGTCGGACAGATTGAGGGACTCGGCGGACAAGGAAGTTGCGGAGGTGATGGCATCCGTGGGATTTTGGCCGCCCTGTTGAACGCGATAGATCAATTCCTCGACATTGTGGCCATGGGCGCCAGCCACTGCGTCGGTACCGTAGATGATCTTCAGCTTCGGTGTCTGCAGCGCCTGTTTGAAAACGCTTAGAGAAAGAGGAATGGATCGCTGCATGGCAGCCATGCCTTCCTCCGTGTAGTTGCCGATACCAAGATAGTTCTGTCTATGGGCCAAGTAGTTTTGAGCAACCAATCCGATGTTGGGATCGAAGTAGGTGCCGCGCTCCGCCAGGAATTTCAGCGCCTCAGGGGTTATCAGCGTTCCATGCTCCACAGAATTGCAGCCTGCTTCGGAAACAAGCTTAATTGTGTCGGGACCATAGACGTGAACAATCGCTCGCAGGTGCTGGGCTTTAGCTTCGCCACAGGCAGCATCGATCTGTTCCTTCGCGAGAGTCTGGCCGCCACCATCGCGAAAGCTTTTGGAGGCGAAAATCTTAATCAGATCTGCACCGTCAGCCGAAAATTTCTTGACGGCTGCGTGGATCTGCTCAACAGACAAGGAAGGATCGCTGATGGCGCCTAGCGAGGTCAGTACTCGAGGGCCGGGTAGAATACCTCGATTTATAGCTGCGCGGAGTTCGCCGTCGATAGGAGCACCTACACTTTGCACAGTGGTGAAACCGCCCATTAAGGTCAGGTAGGCATTCTCCACGGCATATCCAAGCGCCGAGGCCTGTGACGTTTCACGCTGTTGGTAGCGTCCATCAGTCCCGAAGTGCCAGCCTATGTGGACGTGAGTATCGATCATTCCCGGAAGCACGGTGAATTTTCTGAGATCGACAACTTTGCCCTTCTCACCCGATCCGATTTTCGAAATTTGCGAACCCGTTACCACGACATCCACGTTGTGCCGAGTTCCGCCCTTGCCGTCGAGAAGGGTTCCCACCCGGAGAACCACAGCGTCCTGCGCGCCCGCGAGTTGCGCGAGCAACAAGAAAATTACCGGATATCCGGTTCGTCTAAGTGGGGCACTTATCATAAGAACTTAGTATGAATCACAAGCGTATTCTTTTGACGACAATTTTGTTCACGCTAACTCAAGGCGCTGCACTCCATGCCCTTACCGTCGAACAGCAGAAGATCATTGCGTCCGTAAAAGCCAATGAAACGTATTCAACTGCTCTATTGAAGGAGCTTGTCGATATCAACAGCGGCACCCTGAATCCCGCAGGCGTCCGCAAGGTTGCAGATGTCTTGCGGCCGCAATTTGAGTCTCTGGGATTTGCCTGCCGGTGGCTTCCGATGGAGGAGGTTCACAGGGCGGGGCATCTGGTCTGTTCCAGAGAGGGCAAGACGGGCAAGCGAGTTCTTCTTATCGGACATATGGACACGGTTTTCGAGTCTGATAGTCCGTTTCAGAAGTTTGAGGAAAAGGATGGCAAAACGGTGGGTCCGGGCTCCGCCGACATGAAAGGCGGTTTGGTTATTATGCTCAGCGCACTCAAAGCTTTGAATGAAAACCACGACCTGGACGCAACCAGCATCACCGCATTTCTTACCGGCGACGAAGAACGTCCGGGTGAACCGCTATCGATTGCACGGCGCGATCTGATAGCAGCCGGTAAGGCGAGTGATGCGGCTTTGGAGTTTGAAGGTGGCGTGCAAAACGGCGGACAGGACGCGGCAAGTATCGCCAGGCGAAGTGCCTACACTTGGATTTTGACGACGACAGGAAAGACGGCGCATTCGAGTGGTGTCTTCGGCAAAGGTGTAGGAGATGGCGCCATCTATGAAATGTCTCGGATTCTTTATCGTTTTGATCAGGAGTTGCATGATCCGGGACTCACCTACAACGTCGGTTTGCTTGTTGGCGGCACACAGGCGTCTTATGATCCTTCAACAGCCACGGCGTCGGCCTCAGGCAAAGTGAATGTGGTGCCGGCTAAGGCTCAAGCTGTCGGAGACATGCGCACTGTCACCGATGAACAGTACAAAAGAACACAGGAGAAGATGCTGAAGATCATAAGTGAGCATCTGCCAGGGACCTCCGCTGAAATCGAATTCAAAGATGGATACCCATCGATGCCGGAGACTGAAGGAAACAGGGCTTTGCTGAAGGAGTTGAACAAGGTAAACCGCGAGCTTGGTATGAACATTATGGAACCGCTGGATCCGAGCCGGCGCGGAGCGGGCGATCTGTCTTTTGTTGCTCCCTATGTGGCGAGCATCTCTGGTTTAGGTGCTTATGGCGCCGGAGCGCACGCACCCGGAGAGAGCATCAACATGGCGCGGCAACCAGAACAGACGCGTCGCGTTGCGCTCTATCTTTACGAGTTGACACACAACTAGCCGCGGTTTTGGTAGGCTAAAGACGAAGCGAGGACATCATGCCGGATTGGGCTATCTTGTTACTGGGAATTGCCGGATACGTGGTTCTGATGAAGGTCATTCTGCCGCGCTTTGGGATGCCCACTTGAATGTCCAGCCAATGTGACGCCGGGTCTCGGCGTGAGAAAAAGATAACTTCCGAGAAGTGACTTGTTTACTGCTTGTAAACAGTGCCGCCCTTCATTACGAACTTTACCTGTTCGATGACGGAGATGTCTTTTAGTGGATCGCCGTCTACCGCGATTAAATCGGCAAGCATGCCTGGCTTTACCGAACCAATCTCCATGTGAAGAACTCGGCCTGCGACCGAGGTTGCTGACTTCAGAACTTCAACGGGTGCCATTCCATAATCGACCATACGCTCTAACTCGCGGGCGTTTTCACCATGTGGGAACGTTCCGACGTCGCTGCCGCTCAAAATGGTCACTCCGGAGTCGAGGGCGGCTTTGAAACTGGCTCGCTTGCGTATTGTGGCGGGCGACTCCGGTTGGTCCTTCCTGGGTTTAGCGACACTTCCGGCGGTAAGCGTGGGGCAAAATGCCACGTGGTGCTCGGCCATCAGCTTGAAAATCTCTGGTGTTCCCTCGTTACCGTGCTCAATCGTTTCGGCGCCAGCTAGAGTGGCCCGGCGCATACCTTCTACAGTGCTGGTGTGGACAGCTACGGGCACACCGGCGCTTTTTGCCGTCTCAACGGCCAGTTTCATCTCCTCGAGCGAAAATGTTGGGTGAGAACCGGGATTGGGCCCCCAACGATAGTCTCCGTATAACTTGATCCAGTCTGCACCGCGGCCGATTTGGTCCCTCACGGTGCGAATTAGACTGTCAACGCCGTCCGCTTCTTCGGCTCCTTGTGGAATGTGCCACTCCAGAACAAAACCTTTCGGAGCGTAGCTGCCGGTGGCGACAATGGCGCGAGTAGAGACTAACATCCGAGGCCCCGGAATGATGCCTTGATTCACCGCTTGCTTAAGCTCGACATCCGAATACCCTGCACCCTCGGTACCGAGATCGCGGATGGTGGTAAAGCCGGCCATCAGTGTCGCACGTAAGTGGTTGGTAGCACGCGCCACTCTTAGCGCCAGGCCTTCGTGCGCCACTTGATCGTTCCAGGAAGTCTCGCTGTAAGCATGCAGCAGGACGTGGGAATGTCCTTCCACAAGTCCAGGCATGAGAGTTAGCCCCGGCAACTCAATAATCTTGGCCCCCGTTGTATCCATGTTTGCCGCCGGAGAGACCGCATCGATTCGGTCGCCTTTCACTTTGACGGCCCAGCCTTCATGCATGACCTCTCCATCGAAGGTGAGCTTTGGTTTCAGCACATAGACTGTGGCCTGCGCGTACAGGATGCTTTGCAGGAGGCACGTAAGCAGAAGTGTCGCGTTGAGGCAACTGATTCGCATACGCAATTATAGATTGCGGTAGCATTCGATAATACTGTGAAAATCCTCCTTCTCTTACTGCCAGCCCTTGCGCTTGCAGCAGACACAGAGTGGCCCGTCAACGGCGGCCCAAACAACATTCGCTATTCGACATTGAACCAAATCAATCGTGAGAATGTCACGCGCCTGCAGGTCGCATGGACGTACGACGCGCATGATGCGTTCAAGGATTCCGAGATGCAGAGCAATCCGATTGTTGTAGACGGCATGCTGTATGCGACGACTCCCAAGATGCGAGTTATAGCGCTAAGCGCTACAACCGGGCGTGAGATTTGGAGTTTCGATCCGAGCGGAGGCGCGAAAATCACCCGCCGTTTCCGGCAGCGCGGAGTAACCGTTTATCAAGACCGTTTGTTTGTTACCTACCGCAACTTTCTCTATTGCCTGGATCGAAAAACCGGAACGCCAGTACAATCCTTCGGCGACAACGGTCGAATCGATTTGAGGAATGGATTGGGGCGGCCGCCCGAAACGATGACCGTGAGTGCCAGTTCACCAGGGGTGATTTTTGAGGACATGATCATTATGGGCAGCACTGTGCCCGAGACATTGCCAGGATCGCCCGGACACATTCGCGCATTCGACGTCCATACGGGCGCCCAGCGCTGGATCTTTCACACAATCCCCCATCCGGGAGAATTCGGATACGATACCTGGCCGCCAGAAGCCTATAAGATCAACGGCGGAGCTAATGCCTGGGCGGGCCTTACTATCGACACTAAGTTGGGAATGGTGTTTGCGGCGACTGGATCCGCGTCGTTCGACTTCTATGGTTCAAACCGTATCGGAGATAATCTGTTTGCCGATTGCGTACTGGCGCTGGACGCGCACACAGGCAAGCGAATCTGGCATTTTCAGGGAGTCCATCACGACGTCTGGGATCTCGATTTTCCGGCCGCTCCCAGTCTGGTTACGGTAACCAGAGACGGAAAAAAGGTGGAAGCGGTGGCTCAGATAGCCAAGACAGGCTATGTTTTCGTACTCGACAGGATGACGGGAAAACCGCTTTTCCCCGTATCTTCCCGCAAAGTTCTGCCGTCGACCTTGGAGGGGGAAAAACTCTCGGAAACTCAGCCCTACCCGCTGAAGCCTCCGCCCTTCACCAGACAAGCCTTCACTCCAGCTATGGTGACGAATCTCACGCCGGAGGCGCATGCCGCCGTGCTGGCAGCGCTCAAGACGTTTGATTCCAACGGCATGTTCACACCGCCAAGTTTGCGCGGCACTATGCTTATGCCTGGAACCGATGGCGGCGCTGAATGGGGCGGCGCAGCTTTCGATCCGGATACGGCCCTGCTTTATGTAAACGCCAATGAGCAGCCTTGGGCCATTCGCATGGTGACACACGACACGACATCCCTTTACAACAACAACTGTGCAAGCTGCCATCGTTCCGATCGGACTGGTTCTCCGCCGACTTTTCCATCCCTCATCGACATTGGAAAACGTCGCTCCAGAACGGAAATCGCGAGCATTATCAGAGAAGGCACGGGGCGGATGCCGGGATTCGATTACCTGGAGAAAGGGATCGACCAGATTGTCGATTTTCTGGTAACGGGGAAGGACACAGCGGCGGTAGACCCTGAAGCCGCCAAAAAAGACCCGAACTGGCAGAAATATCGCAATGAGGGCTACATTCTGTTTCGAGATCCTAACGGCTATCCACCCCTGACTCCGCCTTGGGGAACGCTTAATGCTATCGATCTAAACAAGGGTGAGATCAGGTGGCAAATACCGCTGGGAGAGTATCCGGAGCTGGTGGCGAAAGGCATCAAGAATACGGGCAGTGACAATTACGGAGGCCCGGTGGTGACAGCAAGCGGCCTGCTATTTATCGGCGCCACCAATTTCGACAAAAAGTTTCGGGCTTTTGACAAGTTGACCGGCAAAATGCTTTGGGAAACCGAACTGCCCGCGGCTGGCAACGCAACTCCGTCGATTTATGAAATTGACGGGCGCGAGTATGTAGCCATTGTGTGTGGAGGTGGAAAAAATGGCGCACCTTCCGGTAGCAGCATTGTCGCCTTTGCACTTCCGCAGAGTTAGTGTGAGACTAGTAGTGCGGGCAGGAGCGAATCACTTGAAATTTCCAGCTATATTAATTGGTCTTGCTATTTGGACTGTCTGTTGCTTATCGGCCTTGGCAGCGGATAAGGTGGATGCAACCATGAACATTGACTCTGCCGCGATGTGGAGTCCGACAGCCGCCGCCAAGTACATGGATACGCGAGAGGCCTGGTGGCAGAAGTGGCCTAACTCCAAGCGCGATCACGAGACGGTATGTATTTCCTGCCACTCGGCGCTGCCCTATGCGCTGGCGAGACCGTCACTTCGAAAAGAATTGAAAGAGGACGGTCCGTCGCCTACTGAGCAGTTCCTTTTGGCTGGCGTGACAAAGCGGGTGAGTCTATGGAACGAGGTTGAACCTTTTTATAGTGACGACAAACAGGGGGCGCCGAAGTCGGCGGAAGCTCGGGGTACTGAATCGGTTCTAAATGCCTTGATTCTCGCCAGCGACGATGCAAGGCGCGGACACCTTTCGGATGTCACAAGCACCGCTTTGGATAATTTGTGGGCGCTTCAGTTGAAGAACGGAGAGAAAGCTGGGGCGTGGACCTGGCTCAATTTTCACTTGGCGCCTTGGGAGACAGTGGAAGGTCAGTATTATGGAGCCGCTATGGCCGCGCTGGCAGTGGGAACGGCTCCCGATCGTTATGCTTCGTCGCCAGCTATACAAGAAAACTTGTCGCTCCTGAAGAATTACCTGCAGCGTAACTTCGCTCAGCAGCCTTTACTGAACCAGGTTGCGGCTCTGTGGGCATCCAGCAAGCTGCCTGGCTTAGTCAGCGCCGAACAGCGCAGCGGGTTGATAGATGCGATATTTCTCAAGCAACAAAAAGATGGAGGCTGGAGCCTGACTAATCTGGGTGACTTCAAGCGGAAAGACAACAGCGAGCTATCGAAAGCCAGTGATGGATATGCGACCGGATTGATTGTTCTGGCGCTGGAGAATGCCGGGGTTACACAAAACTCGGAGTATCTAGGAAAGGGTGTCGCCTGGCTGCAGCACAATCAGAACAAAGCGGAAGGGTTCTGGCCCGCTTCCTCGCTGAATAAGGAGCGCGACCCGGCAAGCGAGAGAGGCCGGTTCATGAGCGATGCTGCCACGGCATTTTCTGTGCTCGCGCTGGAAGAAGCGCACTAATGGCCGCAAATCTCTGAATACAGTGCGGCGAGTTTGTTTCCCAGCTCTGCCCAATCATATTTCGATCGAACAAGCTCTCGTCCGGCTTCGGCAAGGCTTATTCTTAGCTCTTTGTCGCTAACGACTTGTTGAACGGCATTCTGGATGTCGAGTGAAGAATCTGCCAGCAGGATGTCTTTGCCGTCCCTTACGTCCAGACCCTCTGCGCCGAGGCGCGTCGCGATCACCGGCACTCCTGCGGCCATTGCTTCCAGGATCTTAAGCCGGGTTCCACCACCGACCCTAAGCGGCACGATAACTGCGGCAGCCGTCTCGTAGCAGGGGCGGACATCGTCCACTGTCCCCGTCACTATGACCCGCTCGCAAGAAATCGCTTTCGCCGCCGCAGAGGGGTTTCGGCCCGCGATAACGAAATGCAACCGGGGCATATCAGCGGAAAGCTTTGGCCATACCTCGTGGAAAAACCAAAGCACAGCTTCCTCATTTGCGTGGTAATCCATCGATCCGACGAACAGTAGGGAATTACGTTCGCGATTCTGAGTTTCGCCCTGAAAGAAAGCGGTATCAACTCCGTTGGGGATTACTTTTATAGAGGCTGAGGGACAATGACTGATCAATTTTTCCTTTTCGCGTTCACTCACAACGGTATGCGCATCACAATTGCTTAGCGCTTCCAATTCGACCTTGGCCAGTAGGTTGGCGGTACGATTGGCCACAATTCGCTTGGCAGGGTTCTTTGTGGAGCGTGCATAGCGCTCCATCAGTTCGGATTCGATATTGTGCCAGTCAAGCAGGATCTTCGTTCTTGAGGCCATTGATCGAATGGTTTTCAGATAGCTAATAAGATGAATGCTTTCCAACTGGATGAGGTCAAAATTGCCTGTTTGCAGAATCCCTTTCAAATAGCCCTCAACCGACGCAGCGGTGTAGTTCAACACTGTGACAGGCAAAGGCCCAACCATGCCTCGGAGCACCTTGCCATAGGTATAGCTGCGACTCTTCTCCACCGACAGAACGCGCTCGAAATTGTTAGGAGGTGGCGTCACCACCGCTTCGCCCGGCTGCAGGATCTGCAAGAAAGTGACCGACGCCCTGGTTCCGACTGCATTCGCCAGGTGGAAATTTCTTAAGCGAGCCCCGGTGTTCATGGGCCAGACTTGATGAGGACAAAAGAAGAGGACCCTCAATCTGCCACCGCCTACTCACCCACTATGAAGCCCAATCCGATTGTCAAGGGTAAAGAAGCAAGGCTCGATCCGCCTGTGGACCGGACCTCCAGGATTAATTTGTGACCATGCGATGCGCGAATGACGGCGCGCGTGATGTGGCCAGAAGCGCCCGGCGGCATAATGCCTGCATCTTGCACTTCAACTAGATAGCGGTCTTGGTCAAAGTTGGGGAACCAAAGGTGAAGGACAAGGCCGTCTTCTGCCGGGGTAGAGATCTGTAGGGTTGCAGGAAGGGCTGTTCCAGAGGGAATCTTAAACTGCCCTTCCCAGGACTTTGTCAATGGATTGATAGGAGCGATTTGTATGGGCTTCTGATCAAGAGTGAGGGTGAGCGACCTTGGATCGACAAGCCAATACGACTTCAACATGCGACACGTTAGGAACAGTGCAGTAGAAAAGGCTAGCCAACAGCAAACCAGCGCCAAATTGCCGCCTAGAATTGGCTTGATCGAAGCTTGGGCGGTTCTAATCCCATTGCGGCTTAAGCCCAGTGCGCCGTAAGAAGCAAAGAAAAGGATGGCAAAGTGAAAAGGATGCCCGTATCGGGGCGAAGTTTCCCACAGAAGCACGATACCAGCGCAACTGAATGCAATCAGGATTGCAGGGAGCATGAGTCTTAGCAGGGTTTTTGGACGTTTAAAGGACAGCAACAGACCATAAATGGCAAGTGCGAGGATGACTGGCGCGTAAACCGAACGTAAGCTTTTATAAACCTCGGCTGCCGACAAGTAGCCGCCTCGTTCCAGCCCAATCTCAGCGGTTGAGGCAAAGCCAATTGCGAAAAGCTTTGCAGTTTTAATGATCGGCAGGTATATCAGTGCGCGAACAGGCTCTTTCGCAAACTCGGTAACAAGAATAGCCTCTAAGAGGTGCTTTTTCTCTGACGGAGGACTAACTACGTCCAACTGTTCGTAAAGAGGCAGATACTCTCCGCTCGTCTCGAAATTCCATCCGCGGGTCATGAATCCCAGAGCGTGCGTTCGAAGATGATAGGAATCATGTGACCCAATCCAGTAGTCGAAAGCCATGCGGCACGGAAGCCAGACGAAGCCTACCGCGCAAGCAATCGCCACTACGCTGCGGCGATTCACTCTAAGCAGACCCGTAACGACAATCATGACGGCTATTAGAAGCAGGTCGATGCCTCCGCGCTGGATGCCCGCGAAAAGCAGCGAGATGGCCAGTAAAAAGCCCGATAATGCCAGCGCGGCCGTCGTCCGGTGCAGCGGCTTAATCAACTTAAGAAAAACGAGAATGGCAAGCAGAAGGAAAAATGTTCCGGCAACTTGCGGATCGTAGCTCAAGACGTTCACGCAATGGTAAGGAAAGATGAGGAGTAAGAGACATGTCAGCTTGGCGACCTTTGACCCGGCTAACATCTGTGCAATAAAAAACAAAATTACAACCTGAGCGGCGCCCAGCAACACATTCATGTATCGTGCAGCCATTGCGTCATGCGAACCAAAAGCAAATGCAAGCGGCAGATAGAGTGGAAAGGCTCGGGACAGCCAGACAGGGTAGTCATAAATGTTGCTGAGAGCCGCGATGTTCCCGCTTAGCAGGGCGGTGTGTAACTTCGCTACAAAAACGTGAAAGTATTGCTCGTCCCCGGTCAGCACGTATTTTGGGAATAACAAGACTATCGCGACCCTTAAAGACACCCAAGTCGAGATTAACGCGGCGAGGAACCTTGTATTTGAACCAATATTCATGACGGCCCAAACCAGAGCCGCCAAGAAAAGAGAGCCCGCCCCCATCGTCAGGAGCCCCGGCGCGGTTCCGCCAGCAACGAATTTCGCCAGCGTGAAGGTTACAGCTGCCAGCCCTATAGACATCGAAAGAAAAGCGGCGGTAAAGCAGAATTGAACTAGCAATGTAGCTATGCTGAATTTCGCCGTGGCAGGCGCATTCAGCTTGATACTGTTAGTGAGTACTCCGATAGTTAATGATAGCCAGTGACAAGCTGAAGCGAACCGCGAACTCTGCGCTGCTGAGCACATTGAAGAAAGCGGGCATTTTTTCTCTCGCCGGGCAATCGGCGCAGCGGCGCGCAAGCCTGCTGATTTTGTGTTATCACGGCCTCTCTCTGGACGATGAAGACAGGTGGTTGCCGAATCTTTTCATAACACCGGAAGCTTTTCGGCAGCGGCTGCAATCTTTGCGCGACATGAAAGCTTCGGTGCTCCCTCTGGGAGAAGCGATTGCACATTTGCAAAGCGGCACATTGCCGCCGAAGAGCGTTGCCATCACTTTTGACGACGGCTTTTACGACTTCTACCGCTTCGGCGCCCCTTTGCTTAAGAAGTTCGCCATGCCTGCAACTCTTTATCTGACCAGTTACTATTGCGATTACCGCCTGCCAATAGTCAACCTTGCTTTGGACTACATACTTTGGAAGTCGGGACGGATGCAGGTTGAGTTCCCGGAGTATGGGATTTGTGCTCCGCTTGCTATCGGCACCTATTCCGAAAGGCAAGCCGTCGTTTGGAAAGTACTCAGTTGGGCCGAGAAACAGCAACTGGGAACTCAGGGAAAGGATGATTTGGCACGTTCTGTTGCTGTGAAGTTAAAGATGAATTACGACAGCATTGTCACAAAGCGGATGATCCAGATCATGAGCCCGGAGGAAGCTCGCGAAATCGCGGCCTCGGGCATTGATCTTCAACTCCACACGCATCGCCACCGAACTCCGCGCAATTCCGAACTTTTTGCGCGAGAGATCCGCGATAACCGGAACTACATTTATGATCTGTCCGGGCAGGAGCCGGTTCATTTCTGTTACCCGAGTGGAGATTATGCACCAGAGTTTTTACCGTGGCTTTCCGACCTCGGCGTCCAATCTGCTACTACGTGCGAGCGCGGACTTGCGCGGCTCAACTCGAACCCCTTACTACTTCCGCGCGTGCTGGACGACAGCACGATGAACCTACTGCGTTTCGAAAGCTTCGTATCCGGCCTTTTCAGCTAACGTAAGTTTAGGATGAGTGATCCTGTACAAGCGGACGAAACGAAACCCGCCAGCCTCTCGCAGAAAGCGATGTCCGGCACAGCGTGGTCCATGTTATCGACCGTATCGCGGCAAGTTCTCTCGATTGCATCGGTCGCCACAGTCGCAAGAATGTTGGGCCCCGGAGCTTACGGCATTATGGGCATGGCCAACATATTGCTTGGCTTCATTGTTAACTTTCGCGATTTGGGCACCGGCACAGCCATTGTTCAGCGAATTTCAGTTTCGCAACAACTTTTAGCTAGTTTGTTTTGGCTGAATTGCGGTCTCGGACTGGTGTTGGCTTTGGTTGTGGCCGGAGCGAGCGCCTTTATGGCGAGCTTTTTCCATACTCCTGAGCTCACTTCCATTTTGTGCGCAATTGCTTTCTCGTTTATCTTCAGTTCTGCGGGAATAGTTCACAATTCCCTATTGATGCGCGAGATGAGGTTCAAGTCTCTTGCAATTATCGACGTGAGTTCGGCGTTGCTCTCCTATTTTGTAGCGCTGGCTTGTGCCTTTAGCGGGCTGGGCGTTTGGAGCTTGGTCTGGGCCAATCTCGCCAACTCCATTGGTGGGACAGCAATGTACTGGATAGCATCGTCGTGGCGTCCCATTTTCAAGGTCGACCGAGCTGAAGTCGCTTCCGTAATGAACTTCAGCTTGAATCTTTCTGGATTCGGCCTGGTGAACTATGCTTGCCGCAACGCCGACAATGTAGTAGTCGGGCGCATGCTGGGGCAAGCCGATCTAGGCGTTTACCAAATGGCTTACAACCTGATGATCACGCCGATCCAAAGCATCAGTTCGGTTATTGGCCAGGTCACCTTGCCCGCCTTTTCACAGATTCAAAACGACGATCAGCGATTTGCCGCTGCTTTCGTGCGCAGTTCGTGCATTGTTGCCCTAATTTCCTTCCCTGTGATGGCAGGTTTGGGCGTTGTTGCTGACCCTATGATCCGCGCCCTGCTAGGGCAGAAGTGGATTGCGGCGATTCCTATTTTTCAAATCCTGGCGCCGGTGGGAGTGGTGCAATCGGTGCAAACACTAGTCGGCCTTATTTATGTCGCAAAAGGCCGAACCGACTGGATGTTCTGGTTTGGCGCCCTTTCACTTGCCGTTCTGATTCCTGCCTTCGTAATAGGAGGGCATTACGGGGTGGCTGGCGTCGCAAAGGCTTACTTTGCCGTCTACTTCGGAATCATGCTCTTTCCCGGGTTTGCGGTTCCCCTCCATTTGATTGGTCTTAAAGTAAGTCATTTAGCAAAAGCGCTGCTGCCTCAGCTACTGGTAACAATAGTTATGTCGTTGGCATGCTTGGCTTGGCTGCAAATGCTGGTTCACTTTTCCATTTCAAATAATTGGTTGAGACTGATTTCCACTTGCGTTATCGGCGGTATTACGTATTTGGCTGGTTTGCGAGTCGCCAAACCTCCTACCATCGGCTATCTTCAGGATGTTATGCGCGAATCAGAGAATCCAATGTTTCGCAGAGGTGTCAAATTTGTGCAGCTAATTGTATGAAAAGCGCGGTTGCTTTTCTGTTGTGTGCTTTAAGCCTTCGCGCGGAACTTGTCATCACACCTTCCAAGCAGGTAACTGCAACTGGCGGAAGCACCGTCCACTTTAAGGCAAATGCGCCAGTTGTCTGGTCATTACTGCCCGGCAGCGCAGGCAGCATCGATCAAAATGGCGACTACCATGCGCCTGCCAGCATCGAAGCAAACGACAACCTTGGCGGCTGCCAACTTCTTCCGAACGACCATGTGTTGAACAGTCGAATCGACTCGTTACCGGTCAGCGCTAAATCCGCTGACTGGATGGCCCGAATGCCTGCTGGTCCCTTGCGTTTCAGCCCATCATGGGGAATCAATATCGGCGATAACGCGACGCCGGTGCACTCCATGCATTTTCTCTACACGCCCGACTACGATGGCAAGTATCAAATTCCAGCGTGGCCAAACTTAAAGCGTGAGAGCGGGGTCTTCAGCGATCCTCTATCAGGCGCCGACCGGCACGTCGTCACCATCAATCACGAGACTTGTACGGTCTCTGAAATCTACAACAACTACGATCCTGGAGTGAACCCCCAATGTCCTACCTGCAATGCACAAAGCGGTGTCAGGTATGGCAGCATGAGCTATACGCTGCCAGGTGCTTCGACTGATGCCGCCGGTCTGTTTCTGGCCCCGCTGACACTGCGCCTGGATGAGATCCAATCTGGAGCTATCAAACATGCGCTGAGAGTAACGCTGAGAAACAATTTTATAAGTCCTACTTCCGCGTGGCCGAGCAACGCGCATGCCGGCGCCTGGGGATTTATTCCTTATGGGTCTCGCTTCCGCCTGAAAGCGAGCTACGACATTTCGCACTTTAGCCCCTTGGCGAAGGTGCTGCTGACCCAGTTGAAGCAGTACGGGTTGCTAATCGCAGACGGCGGGCTCGATTGGGACATTCAGGCTTCGACTGACGTTTCGAAAGACTATGACGTGCAGATGGCGCTGGACGAATTGGCATCGTCGGGTCCGCGTTCGAATGAGCTGGAGGCGGTAGATGAATCGCCGCTTATGACTTCGACTTCATCGGGAAGAATTAATCCCCGAAATAAATTCGCGAAACCAGGAATGTTTGCCGTCGTGGTGGCTACAGATTCCAGGGATGCATCCAAGTTCGCGGAAGTGCCTATTGCACTCCAGGCAATTACGGTAGGCGTTCCGGAAGCTGCGCTTTGGATTCAGAGCAACGTTAAGAAACAACTGGTTGCCTGGGTGAATGGCACGTCGAATAAGGTTCTGCGGTGGAGTTTGAGCCCACAGTTAGGTGAGATCACGCCTGAAGGCGTCTTTACCGCTCCAAAAGTTGACCATCCCACTACGGGAACCATAACGGTTATGAGTGCGGCTGATCCGAACTCGAGGACCTCAATTGCGGTAACGGTTATGCCAGAAGGTCCCATTCGGATAGACGTTGGCAGCGCGCCGCAGATGCCCGGAACGCCCAATATACATGCACCGGATTACGGGCCCGACGCTGAAGGTCACATGTGGTGGCGGGATCAGGCGGCTGAAAGTAGCGGCGGAGCCAAACTGGAATTTTCTTCTGGAAGCGGATGGCCGAAGAAGCAGGATATCGGACTCTATTACACCGCCCGCTACGCCTTCGGCGATATGACTTACAGGTTCTTAGTGCCAAACGGGAATTACAAGATAACTTTAATGATGGCCAAACCAGATTGCACCGGTCCTTATGATCCTGCGCTTCTTGCACCAGTCTATTTGGAATCTCAAGGTCAGCTTATCCTTCGTAATTTCGACTTTGGCGACTCTATCAACCATCAATGCCTAACGCCAACGGAAGAATATCTACCGGCCGCCGTCACTGACAACGGGCTCACTTTTTCGCTGCGCTCAGGCATCGACAAAACTCATCGAGGAATAACCCTTCTCAACGCATTCGTGGTGGCTCCGGATGGCGACCCGCCGCATTTGAGTGTGATGCCGGCGACGAGTTCGCTTGTTACTGGCGAACAACGACAGTTTTATGCGGTTCGTTGGTTTGCGAAGGGTGACATCCAGTGGTCTCTATCCGGGCCGGGATCACTGAGTCCTGAGGGGCTCTACAAGTCGCCATCAACACCCGGGCTGCGCGATGAAAGCGTACGAGTAG
>PLRJ01000108.1 GCA_003163855.1 Bryobacterales bacterium
AGGAACACCAGACTTACTTCTATCCATCGGTTCATTTGGATTGACATTATCGACTAGCCTCCTTTTCGAGGATCCTGCTTCGCTGCCGCGCAATAAACTCCTGGTCGGGGTGTTTGCCCTGACTCAGTTGCAGAAACCGCTGGTAGTTAGCCAGGGCCGGTTTCACGTTATGTAACTTATCGAGCACCATGGCGCGGTAGTAAAAATCGCCTTCCGTCTCTGCATTCAGATTATGCACTTTATCCAGCGCTGCCAAGGCTTGGGGGTACTGTTCCGCCATAACGAAGGCGCTGGCGGCTTCCTGCCATGCTTTCACAGAGTCGGGTTTTATGCCTGCCGCCTGCACGAACCCGTTGGCGGCGACGGCGTAATCTTTCTGGTCGCGATGTATACGTGCGACCACCATGCGGAGATCAAAATCGTTGGGATTAGCCGCAAGCGCGCGCTCCAGCAGTGGTTTAGCGTCCGTTTCCTGGTTGTTCTTCAGGTAAGCCGAGGCCAGCGCGACCTGGTTTGTCGTAGTGGGCGACATACGAACGGCGGCTTCAAACGATGCCACGGCATCGGCAGGGCGGTTCGACGCCAGGTAAAGGCGACCCAGTTCCTCCCGCGCCCCAACATCATCCGGGAATTGCGTTAACAAGTCGATCGCCTCTGCTTGCCGGTTTGACTGCGCCAGGGCCCCGGCTATTTCAAGCTGAAATGACTTGTAGGAGGGGTCAAGTGCAGCCGCAGCCTTGTAATGAGGTAGCGCGTCCTCAACTTTGTTCTGACGCAGCAGCGCTTGTCCCAGGCCCAACTCGGCCACTGCCAGCTTAGGGTCCACCCGCAAAGCAGCCTGAAAAGCCTCCGCCGCGGCGGCGGTGTCGCCATGGTCCAACAAGGCCTGGCCCAGATAACGCTCTGGCCGCGCCAAGGTTGGCTTTTGCCTGGCGGCATCCTGCAACAGTGGAATTGCCTGGTCGGCCTTGTGCTGGTGCACCAGAACGATGCCAAGATTCAATTCCGCCTCATACAGCCCTGGTTTAAGAGCCAGCACTTGCCGGTAATGCCCGGCGGCTTCGTCGTCTTTCTTCAGGCCGCTCTCCGCCAAGGCGAGGTTGAAAAGCGCGGTGTAGTCCTTCGGATCGGCGGCGGCTAGTTTTTCGAAAATTTGCGCAGCCTGCGTATAGTCCTGGTGGTCCAGGGCTTGCAGGCCCGACTGTTGCAAGTCCGGCTGCTGCGGCAAAGCTAAGAATGCGAAGGCAAAAACTAGCAAACCCACAACACAACCCTTGTGCGCACTATTCTAACCACAAACGAACGAGCGTGCTTAAGCTATCTTTCGACGGTCCTTAGCCGCTCCCGTAGCTTCCCTGTGCAAGTGACTAAGATTCAAACCTTCCATGGTGATGGCGAAGAAGCCAATAACGATAAGCGGAAGCGTGACAACCGCCCAAAGAATCAGCGAAAAACGCTTAGCTAACGCAGTGCCCAAGCCGAACATCATCAGCGTTCTAGCCGCCACCCACTGAAACGCTCCCAGATTACCCGGGGCTTGCGGCACTACGCTGCTCAACCGCAGCAGCACCATCATGGTGAAACTGGCCATCCACGGAACAGGCAAGAGGTTGGCCTGCACCAGGCAGTAAATCGGCAGGATTTGCGCCATCATGTATAGTCCGCTGATTCCGAAGGCGTAGTAAAGATAGCGGGAGTGGCCGATAAGGTGCAGATCTTCAATCAGAGTGTGAAACCACTTGGGCCAGGCAATGCCGAACATGGCGTCCAGCGACTGCTGTTTGGCATACATCGCATAGGCCAGCACAACACCCAGGACGACGATGAGCGCTCCCAAGAAATAACCGCCCTTGACCAGCACGCCGGGAAGCTTTCCCATGTGCAGCGTGATGAGGAAGCAGGCCATCAGCCAGATGCCATCGAAAATACGCTCAATCAAGGCGGAAGCGAAGGTGACCGAGACAGGAATCTCAGTCGATTTTGCCAGCAGAAAACATCGCACCAGTTCGCCGGCGCGCAGCGGGAAGACTTCATTGGTAAACAGGCCGACGTAAATCGCGATCACCGACTGCATGAAGGGAACGCGCTTAACTGGCCGGAGCAGGATTTGCCATCGAAGCCCGTGCAGCAGGTAGACCGAACCATCACAAACCAGGGCGAGGCAGACCCAGTTCCAACGCATGTGGTGAACTTCACCCCAGATTTTTTGCAGACCGGCGTCTTTCAGCACCCAGGTCATGCAGATCAACGAAACCAGATTCGCCAGGATGATGATGGCCCAGGAACGAAACTTCTTTGTGCGCTCTGGGCTCCGGATCGGGACCGTTTTAGCTGTCAAACAACTTCATGATAGCGTTTACGTTTGGAAGTGCGGGTTGGCTCGGTGGGGTTGACGGCCGAACTTTTCGTGGAAGCTGGTTTTGATATCACGTTCCGATAACGGCGTCTATCATTTGCGATTCCATAGCTAACGCTTGCATTTTCCTTTTGCAGACCTAACGCGGATGCTATGGCTTTCCCGCGATACACGAAGCATACCTGGATAGAAACTGATCACGAAGCCGTCGGTATTCGTTCATGGTTTGGAATTTGCGCTTTTGCGGCTCCTGATTTAAGAGGTAGATGGTCGTGACCACTTGCTTATTGTCATCAAAAATGAGGTAGATGCCCAGTGTTGAACCCTCCAGCTTGTCGCGATCCGAGCCACGCACATCGAGCCCATGCAGGAGGGAGCCGACGCCAGTGTTTATCGAAAAAGAGGGCGATTGGGCGCACAAATAATCGAAACTGTCCGTCAGAACCCGCTTTAGTGTCGGGTACTGTGAAGCCGGAAGCCTTTCCGCCTTGACGTTGGCAAAAAAGTCGGTGTGGGGATAGGCGAACATGACTCTGACACCGGCCAGCATCGGGATCATTTTCTTCCCGGTGGCGGTCTCAACGGAACGTGTCGTTACGCCGGGTGGCAGCGAGTCCAATGCCACAATCTGCAGGCCGTCTGCAAACGTGCACTGGGTGTATGGCCTTAGCTCCTCACTCTGGATCGTTTGACCTTGCGGCAGATACCATGAGCAGCCGGTCGAAATGATACCAGCGATACAGCAGAAGGTGAACGAAAGCCGTTTCATAAAGTCGCTCCCGGTGGTCACACCACCATGCCGCGGGGTCATAAGTTCTCCGGCCATTTTTGCCGCCCGTGGAAAACAGCCATCAGTTCAAGACGCTCGCCACGAACCCGATACGGAATGATGTAGGGAGTGTCAGGCACGATGAGTTCCCTTGTGCCAAAAATGCGTCCAGGCCGTCCCAGTGAAGGCTGAAATTCGAGTAACTCAACTGCCTTCAAAATACGTCCAGCGACAAGGACCGCGTTTCGCTCGGAGTCCTTTTCGATACGTTTCCGCAGCGCGACCAAATGGCGGATCGCGCGGCGGGACCAAATCAGCTTCATCTAGGCGGTTTTTTCTCGCCCTGCGTTCCCCATGAAGCGAGCCACTTCGCCACCTTTTCATGGTTCACACCTTGGCCGGCATCCAACTCCTCTGCCGCCGCTTCCATCTCGGCAAACTGCCACTCCTCAGCATCGACGTAAGCGGTAATCGCCTCCGCAGCGAGAAAGGATTTCGAACGGTTAGATTTTTGCGACAGCGCATCGAGTCGCCTCTTGGTCGCGTTATCGATCCTGATGGAAAGTGTTTCTGTCATTGCGTGTATTCGCCTGTGTACATCGTCGCACAAACCACAGCTTTGTTACCAAACGTAAAGGCCCATAGCTGCTTTCGTTTTTCTGATTGTGTCTTCGGCGAAAGGCAGAATATGATCGCGCCCCGCCGCTAACACGGAGTCAACATAGGACGAGTCCGCAGTCACTTCGCGGTAACGCTGCTGAATAGGCTGAAGCCGCGCCACCACCGCTTCGGCAATGCGCTTTTTGAAGTCTCCATAACGCATCCCGGCCACCGATTCCCTGGTTATGGAAGCATCGCAGGCCTGCCCTATAGCCAGCAGATTCGCAACGCCCGCACCCATGTTTTCGGCGTCCACGGCGGGCAGCGAATCGGTAGTCGCACGCATAATCTTCTTCTGAATTACCTTCGGATCGTCCAGCAGCGCGATGGCATGGCCCGTTCCCGTGGCCGACTTGCTCATTTTCTGCGTCGGGTCGTCTAATCCCATGACACGCGCCCCTACAGTCGGCAGGTGAGTGGCGGGCATCACGAACGTCTCGCCGTAAAGCGAGTTAAAGCGCTGCGCGATGTCTCGCGCCAGTTCCAGATGCTGTGCCTGATCTTCACCCACCGGAACGATAGCCGCCTGATAAAGCAAAATATCCGCCGCCATCAGAACCGGATATTGCAGCAAACCGTCGCCGATGGTTTCCTGCTTCTCCGCCTTGGCTTTAAACTGCGTCATCCGCTGCAGCCAGCCGAGCGGTGTTACGCAGGTAAGCATCCAGGCGAGTTCAGCGTGTCCGGAGACAGACGACTGCACCATGATGGACGACTGCGCCGGATCGATGCCGGCCGCGATAAACAGCGCCGCCGTCTCGCGGATTTTGGCTTGCAACTCAGCAGGATCCTGATAAACCGTGATGGCATGCGAATCGACAATACAAAAAATGCTCTCGTAATCGGCTTGAATCTCGGCCCAGCTTTTCAGCGCGCCCAGATAATTACCGATATGAAGTTGACCGCTTGGCTGAACGCCGGAGAATACTCGTGCTCTCATTGAATAGGAATGGAACTTACATCGTAAAGGATGCCGGATATCGAGATAGAGAAGTTGGTGTACGGCGGCGAAGGTCTGGCGCGGCTGGAGGGCCAAGTAGTGCTGGTTCCAAGGGTGCTGCCGGGTGAGCACGTTTCCGTAACGACCGAACGCGTGAAAACTGGTTTACTGCGCGGAACCGTTGCCGAACTTCAACAGCCTTCACCCGAGCGCATTGTCCCGGAATGTGAATACTTTGGCATCTGCGGAGGCTGCCAGTACCAACATGCCCGCTACAGCTTTCAACTGGAACAGAAGCGGGCGATTCTGCTGGAAAATCTGCAGCGCCAGGGTGGGCTGAAGTTTGAAGGCGACATCGAAACTATCAGCGGGGAGCCCTGGGCGTACCGCAATCGCATTCAACTCCACTTCGAACCTGGCGAGTGCGGATTTCACCGGCTTGGTTCGAACGAATTGGAAGCGATCAACCATTGCCCCATCTCCAGCCCCATGCTGTCGGACGCAATCAAAAAAATAAGCGAAGCGGTTCGTCAGCCCGAATGGCCCAGGTTTCTGAAGTCGCTTGAGTTGTTCAGTAACGAGCAGGAGATTCAGTTGAACATTCTGGATTCCACCCGGCCCATTGCCGCACGGTTCTTTGAATGGTCAAAGAGCTTTCTTCCTTTCGCGCCGGGAGCACTGGATTATTCGGCGTGCGATTACACTTTCCGCATCAGCCGCGGGTCGTTCTTTCAGGTAAACCGGTTCTTGATTGAAAAGCTTGTGGCTGAGGTGCTGGGCGATGAAACAGGCGAGACGGCGATTGATCTCTACGCGGGCGTCGGGCTGTTTTCACTGCCGCTTTCCCGGCGCTTCCAGTCCGTGCAGGCGGTAGAACGCGGCGGACCAGCCGTCAGGGATCTCGAATACAACGCTGTTCACGCGGACATTACGAACATCATGTCGGTACGGGCATCGGCGGAGGATTTTCTACGCCGCCTGACAGCTGCGCCCGACCTGATTATTGTCGATCCGCCACGTTCAGGCTTGGGAAAAGACGCTACGGCTGAATTGCTGCGCGTGAAGCCGCGCCGGCTGACCATCGTCAGTTGCGATCCGGCAACGCTGGCGCGCGATCTAAAGCTGCTGTTAGAAGGGTTCGAGATCGCGAAGATGAGTCTGGTCGATCTGTTTCCGCAGACGTATCATCTGGAAACCGTAGTGCACCTGATGGCGAAGTAACGCGGCTTTTAGGCGTTTCGAAAGCGCGTAATAAGGCCCTTCCACTTTCGTGCCACCAGTTCAGCCAGCGTCAGCGTAATGGCCAAGCCTAATAAAAGCGGCCACAACTGCAGCGTGTTGTAAAGAGTTCGGCCGCCGGAATCGAACACACTGGCGGGAGACGGATTGACGTGCCCTCCGGTTAATACAGAAATCTGTCTCAGCAGCGCCTCATTGGCCCCGTTGTCTCGCATTTCACCCTGCTGGCGATAGAAACCAACTTCAGGAAACGCGCGCGATTCCGCCACTGGCCGAATGCGAAACAATCCGCCCGTCTGACCTATATGCAACCGCCCCTGGTACACCCGCGCTGTCAGCCGTTGCACTGCTATCGGCTTTTCGAAATGATCGGAACCGATAACAAAGATCTCGGGAATCTTCGTTGGCTCCGGCACTTCGTTCGACAATCTGTAGTTCACCACCAAGTCGTTGTTCGCGGAATCAAAATCGACCGAGGCATCGGAGGCGCGCGAATGATTCAACAGATCGCGCGAAACGTTGATCCAAAACTTATCGAAGCCGGGCCACGTCACCCACGCCTGCGCCCAGCGGCTCTTCGCGTCGGAGGAAAAAACCGCCGCCCGTCCCAATCCATACTGCCAGCGCACATAAAGCGGATCCTTCTTCTGCGGATCGATAGACAGTATGGTTTCAGCATCCGGTTTTGCCGTGAAGCGTGCGTAACCCTGCAGTGCCGGAGCGCTCTTCATATCCAAGCCTTCAAGAATTTCGGCCTGACGATCCACCACCGGCGTCATAGGACGCTCCACGGCCGTGGAACCGCTGTAATCCTGCACGTCCTTCAACAGGATCTGCTCCAGCCCTCGAGGCTCGTTCAGGAAATAACTTTTACCGCCCGATACATCGGCCACTTTTTCCAGATAAGCGCGGTTCACATCCTGGCCCAGGCCCACGGTCGAAATGGTCACCTGGTGCTCAGCGGCCTGCTTGGCCAGGTCCAGACTGTCGCCTTCTTCCGAAATACCGTCGGTCAACAGAACAATGTGCTTGTACGTAGCTTTTGACGGAGCCACCTTGCGATAAGCTTCCGCCAAAGCCGGCGCTATCTGCGTGCCGCCGTCGGGAACGATGCCCGAAATAAGCCGCTTGATCAGCGACTTGTCTTCGGCCCGCCGCATGGGAACCGCCCACTGGAAGGAATTGTCAAAGATCAGAACCCCAATGCTGTCGGTGGGTTGCAGATGCTCCACCACACCAATCGCCGACAACCTTGCCAGCTCGATCTTGCGTCCTTCCATAGAAGAAGACTTGTCGATAATCAACGCAACGCAGGTGCCCTCGGGCGTTTTAGGAGGCGCCAGCTTCGCCGGCAGCGCATCGTCCAACGCATCTAAGCGCTTGTCTTCTTTGTAGATCTGGCGCTCGCCGCCAATCAGAAGAAGGCCGCCGCCGTCGCGCACATATTGCGCCAGCCGCAGCTTAGCGGAAGCGGGGACGGTGTTCAGATCAATGTTATTAATCACCGCCAGTTGAATGCCGGACAAGTCGGTGGCGATGGATGGCGAATCGCGCACTACCTCAAAGCCGGCCTCATCAAAGGCTTTCAGAATGTTGGAGTCAGACTCCGGCGTGTCCTCGGAGATGAATAGCACGCGCGCTTTGGCTAAAGTTACCGCTTGCTCAAAGTTCGCTTCCCCCAAACCGTTCGCCGAGATGCGGCCAGATATAACCGCCGCGCCGCTCGATTTCACCCGGGCATGCAGGCGCAGCGTATTCTTTCCTGCCTGCAAATCAACATTGCTGCTGCCTAGCGACTTACCTTCCGCCGATATTTCAACTTTTCCGCTCGCTGCCGAGGGTGAGTCAAAGGTGACATCAATCGGAATCTGTTCACCCGCATAGGCGGTCGGCGGCATCGTCACTGACTCCAGACGAAGCCCTCCGGCCGCCCGTCCGGTCAGCGCGATCGTGTCAACCGGCACATGCAAACGCTGCAATTCCGCTATGGCGCGCGCGGTTGATCCCTGATTCTCATTACCATCACTGATCAGCAACAGCCGCGGAATGTAGCCCGCGGGAACAGCCGATAAGCTATCAGAGATGGCCGACTCGAAATTAGTCGCGTCGCCCGATTCGTTAGCCGTTCGGACAAGATGAACTCCGTTGGTAAGCTCGCTTTCTTCGAGCGGGCGCACATGACCTGCGAAGGGAACGATCTTTAGCCAGTTGCTGCCTCGATGACTAGCAATTTCAGACGCTATCGAGGACGCCCGCGCCATATCGTCGCGCGTAATGCTGTTCGACGTATCTACCAGCACAACCGTGCCCGTGCGCGTACCCGGCACCGTAATATGCGGCTGAAACAGCGCAATGATTATGGCGGCAACACCCGCTACCTTCAACAGCAGCGGAATGTTCTGCCAACCCGTTCGGCGGCTTCTACCGAATAACCACCACTCCGCAATCAGCAGCAGCGCCGCCGCGGCAGCCAGGAACTTCCATAGGTCAACTGAACTGGCTGAGAAGAAACGTGCCGAAGGAACCCCCTTGGCAATCTCCGCGCGCGGTTTCCAGACATGCTCGGCAATATCAGGCAGCGTTAGCGAGACAATCCGCTGACGCTCCGGCGTCATCACGCGCACTACGCCCGGCCTACTGGCGAACAGGTTGATGGATTTATCGTGAACCGTGAAAGGAACTGCCGCGCCCTGGTCATCGGCAACTTGAATGTCCTGCGCCCGCTCTGCCCCGTCCAGCGGCAGCGTCAGGGCGCCCAACCGCGCTGCCACAAACTCCGATTCCCGCATGCTGCCAGGGGACAACCACTTCAACAGGTGAGCAAACAGCAGTGGCGTTGTCACTTCAAATCTCAGCGGCCCGGACATCGGATCGAACCCGATCAGCGCCATCCTGGCGTCGCCGCGCGAACCCGCCCGCGTTACTACAATCGGACCCTCTTTAGAACTGGCGATGGTCGTGTCGCCGTCGAACGCCTGAAAGATTTCCGCGCGCGGAATCCGCGCTTCCTTAGCATGCAAGCCTTGCGAAATACCCGCGTCTTCGTTCCAAGTGGAAATAGAAACATCGCTGGCAACTTCTTTAATGGCCAGCGGCGAACTCTCGCGCGGCGGGTTAATCCAAAGACTGGGAAGGCCGGGCCTCATCTTCGGGCTGAATTCGTCCAGCAGAACGATATCGGCGGCCGGCTTCGCCGTATACTCGCCTGGGTCAAAGTAGTGAACGCTCAAGCGCCGGTCGGCCTCCAGCAGAGGCCGCAGAACTGCCGGCCGCGAGGTAAAAACCGCCAGCCGCAAAGAACCCGCTTTGGGCAGATGAATGGAAGCCTGATCATCCATCGGCAGGCCGTCACCCGGTTCGAGCTTGGCCTCCAGATTCCCGGCTCCATTGGTGGTGAACTTATATTCAGCCGTCACTTCCTGACCGCCCGTCAGGTGCAGCAATCGCGGCTGAAACAACGATCCCGCGAACTCAGTCTGCAGGCGCACACTCTGCGGCTGGGCGCCGTAATTCTTCACGGCAATGCTGGCCTGCCAGCCGTTCGCCTCCGCCTGATCGCGCCGCACGCCCAATCGGCGGATGCCCACGTTTTCGCGCACCGGGTCCACCGCGATCGTCCGCAAATTCGCTACTGCGGGAAGATCAGCCGGATCGTCCCCAGTAATCTCGGGCCCGATATAGACAATCTCGCCCGCCTGCCCGCCCGACCAATTTTGCGCCTGTTTGGCGAACTTCAAAGCCTGGTCCAGATTCAACGCCGACGAACCGGCGGTTATCTCGTCAATGGCCGTGTTTAGCTGGGCCTTGTTGTTGGTGAACGAGGTGCTGGGAGTAGTCAGGCTATCCGCCCGCGCGATAAGCGCCCGGTCACGCTTCGGCAGGCCATTCAGATAGCGCTTCGCCAATGCTTTCTCCCGCTGCAGCACCGTACCCGTACCATCCGCCGCTCGTTGTGCCGACCACGCCGAAGTGTCCAGCAACAGGACGTGGTCGCTGCCGCGCCGCTCCCTTGTTCCCCATTGCAGCTGCGCAATGGCCAGCAGCAGCAGCAGCAAGGCAAGCAGTTGCATAATCAACGACCACGGCTCGCGCATGCGCTTGCGGCTTTGCTGCCCCTGCGCGCTGCGCGCCGGCGTCCAGAACCGCAACGTCGATACAACCTTCTTACGCTTGCTGCGATCCAACAGGTAAAGCAGGCTGATCAACCCGCCCAGTGCCCCAAGAACGGCGAAAAACTCCGTGGCTGAAAGGTTCAGGAAAAACATGCTGCTATGCTCGCGCCGCCATTACCGGTCCAAAAACGGCATCTTCCACCGGCATNNGCAATCTTGACGTGCTCGCCGCTCTCGGCATCTATCAATTCCATTTCGCCTACATCCGAAGGCGCCCGGTCTTCTTCACCCCAAACCTGCAACAGCATCAACTCGTGCCCAAAGTCTGCCAGGTACTGCAAAGGGCGCAGGCAATCGCCTTCTTCCAGGAAATCCGACACCACCATCACCAGTCCCTTTTGCGGATATTCACTCAGGAACTGCTTGACAGTCTGCATGTAATCCGTCTTCCCGCCCGCTGTCAGGCCGCGCAGAAAAATCTCGGAACTTTGGAAACGGTGCCTGCCGCCACTGGCAAAAAATGGATCGTGCAGCCGTTCGGCAAAGGGCTGCAGCAGGATGCTGTCAAGTCTCACCAAACCCACGTACACCAGCGCCGCCGCCAGTTTGCGCGCATAGTCGAATTTACTCAAATCGCCGCGCCCCTGACCCACCGTCATCGACGCACTGGTATCAATCAGCAGCCGCACCGGCACGCGTGGCTCAACCTGGAACATCTTCATGAACAGCTTGTCAAAGCGCATATAAGCGCGCCAGTTCACGCCGCGCAGATCGTCGCCTTGATGAAAGTTGCGATGGTCTAAAAACTCCTGACCGGGGCCGGCGAAGTGGGACAGATTATGTCCTCCGACAAGACCGTTAAACGACTTCTGCCATTGCAAAGTCAACCGTTCCAGGCGCTCCAGGAAGTGGCGATCGACAAGAGGCTCAGCCATGCAGCACAAGCTCCTTAACTACGATTTCGGCGCCACACCTTTTAAGATTTTATCCAGAATGGTCTCAGTCGTTTCGCCGTCAGCGTGCGCATCGAAGTTCAAAATGATGCGGTGCCGCAATACACTTAGCGCCACTGACGTGATGTCTTCAATACTCAGATGCAGGCGTCCGCGCATCACCGCCAGCACGCGTCCGCATTCAATCAACGCTTGTGCGCCGCGCGGTGAACTTCCGTATCGTACATAACGGTTGGTTGTCTCCAACGCGCCCCGGCTGCCGGGTTGCGTCGCCATCACCAGTTCCACCGCGTACGTTTGCACATGCGGCGCCACCACCACCTGGCGGCAGATGGTCTTCAGTTCGGCGATCTGTTCGCGATTCAGAATCTGCTGCAATTCAACATCTTCCCGGCGTGTCGTGTACTCCACAATCCGGTTCAAATCCTCGCGCGAAGGATACTCAACCAGAATCTTCATCAGGAACCGGTCAAGTTGCGCCTCAGGCAACGGATACGTGCCTTCCATCTCGATCGGGTTCTGCGTCGCCATCACCAGGAACGGAGCATCTAAAGTGTAGGTATTAGTTCCGCTGGTGACGGTGCGCTCCTGCATTGCTTCCAGCAGTGCCGCTTGCGTCTTGGGCGTGGCCCGGTTGATCTCATCGGCCAGCACCAGGTTCGAGAAGATGGGTCCTGGCTGGAAGCGGAAGTTCTTATGGCCATGCTCATCGTTCTCCATAATCATGCTGCCCACAATGTCGCCAGGCATCAGGTCAGGTGTGAACTGGATTCGCTGGTAGCGCAAATCGAGCACCCTGGAAAGAGTACGCAGAAGCGTAGTCTTGCCCAGCCCTGGCACGCCCTCCAGCAGCACATGGCCGCCGGCCACCAGACAGACCAGCACGCCGTCTATCACGTTGGTTTGGCCAACAATTATCTTTGCGATTTCCTCGCGAACCCGGCTTAGTTCGGCCGTGGCGCGTTCAAGCCCTTGATTGACTGCACTTAAAGTCTCTGCCATTGTTTAGATCATTCTAAGAATAATAAGGTACGACCGGACAGGCGTTCGGCGGCAATCGGGGCGGCGCGAAACTAAGCGATTCACTTAGTATAGGACGCGAATGTCATATGAGATGGTTGCACACCCGCCTCTCGGCAAAAATCGAGATACAAACGGCTATAGCTTTGGAGCAAATAATCCGCTGGTGTAAAGCCGAGTTTAGCTGCCCATTTATCGATCCAAGGCCCGTCTCCTTCAAGCTCCAGGTAGTTCCCGATGGGCGTTTCGTCAAAGGTGACGGAGCCGTCACCCGCCCCCTCGCTGAACTCAGTACGGTACTTCTCATAACGGAATAAAACAGAATAGCCGAGCTGTTGCAGGATCTGATGAAGAGCCTCAAAAGATTCGAAGCGCGTCTCAATCTCAGGGCGCGTCTTATAAAGACCGGGAACCGGCGCTCCCTTCCAGGTAAGGATGTTCTTGTCCCCTACCTGGCGCAGGCGCAGCAGCATTTCGGCGCCGCGAATCTTTTGATCGGCCGTGTCATACACCGCGTTCGCCTCAAAAACCCGCGGAATCGACACCCGCAGACCATGGCTTTCCAGCAGGCGGACAACCGACGACGCATCCCGGTCCTTCACCGAAATTTTCACTTCTGTTTCTGTCAGGTTCTTGGTGGACATGCGACTGCGCGCTTCAGCCTTAGTGTCGCATCTATAATGGCCTTGTGCGCCCGTAGCTCAATTGGATAGAGCGAATGACTTCGAATCATTAGGTCGGGAGTTCGAGCCTCTCCGGGCGCACCATAACTCGTTGGATTCATTGGAGTTATCGGCCCCCAAATTTCCGAGTTCTTCTTCCAACTGGCGACTATGCCCAAAACTATGCCCACCCTGAACCTCGGGATTCGCTTTTTGCATCTTTTCCCGCGCCTCCATTAAGCGAGCTTCTGAGTCGCTTTCGTTTAGGTGAACGTACTTCATGGTGGTCTCTAAGGACTCATGACGAGCCAGCCTTTTCAACGTGAATGGATCGAGATATCGGGCCCACCGCGTTAGGCAAGTGTGACGGAGATCGTAGGGAGCAAATGACGTTGCTCCCTCAGCAATGCCCTGAGATGGATTGCCGCCAACCGAACAGGGTATTCGGCTTGTCGCCCCGTCGAGCTAGGCGGCTCTTTACGAGAATAACCGAAAATGTTTGGAAAGCCAGCCGTCTGTTTTGCCTCCGCAAGAAATCTCAACGCTGGATTTTTCAGTCTATCGGCACGGCTCAACGAACCCGCCCGAAAACGGCTTCCCTTCCTAGAGCTTGAATGACCTGCGGTTTCCAGCCGGCATCATCAATGGACATGCGTCTCAGATCAATTTGGGAAGAAGGGCTACTGGACGAGTAATATGAGTGGAAGCAGCGTGTTCGTAAGACTTTGGCATATGGTGTATGTATTTTCTTCCTATCCGGGTTCTACACGGCGCTCGCAGTCGAGATGCTTTGGAACTGGTATTTGGCGAACGTATTTCATGCTGAGCTGTCTTACTGGCAATCGTTCGGGATACTTCTTTTTGTTCGGCTATTCCAGCATGGTGAACCTGATAAATACGCCACAGAACTTCGTTCTCAAAAGACCATCGCTATGTTGGAATCGGTGGTTACTCCCGGACGACTTTACACCATAAAGCAGTCGTTCAAGCCAGAGGAAGAATCGTGGGCTATGGTGCTTTCACAAGCAAGTCCAAGCATAGGCACATTCCTTACAAATACGGTAATCCTCATTTTGGGATGGTCAGTCCGTACTTTCTTGCTTTAAGGCTTCGCGCTCGCTAGTCCTGCCTTCGGAGTTTGCCGTTACCGCATTTGACATTAACCGATCACTCAGACACACTGGCAGTGTCAGGGAAAGCTAACGCGCACGGTCGCCAAAACTAAGAGCGTTAAACCCTTTTTTAGAATCGCAATCTCACTAACCTGGAATTCAAGTATAGGAGAATTGCATGAACCAGCCTATTGATTTTTTAGATAGTCCACAGCCGCTTTCAAGCCTTTCCAGTGGTCGCCTTGCACTCTTGCACGACTTAGAGCGCTATCGCTCGAGAGGGCTTTCTCGAACTTCTCTCGAAATCCTGGCACCAAATTTTCAAGAGCTTCGTGCATCGCCTGAAGCACAAGAGTTTCCCGATTTAGCTGCTCTGTTATTCCAAGGACAGATTCGTGAAAAAGGATAGAGGCTCGGCGGAATTGTGATGGATCTTCCATCAAGGCACTCTATCACCCGT
Source organism: Bryobacterales bacterium (assembly GCA_003163855.1). Lineage (GTDB taxonomy): Bacteria > Acidobacteriota > Terriglobia > Bryobacterales > Bryobacteraceae > Bog-105. The sequence goes on from PLRJ01000108.1 coordinate 14,284, forward strand.
TCGCCAGTGCGGCATGTTTTTACCCAACGAACCCGCTTCCTACCCAAGTGAGTAACCGAATGCCGCCCCACGGCAACAGAAAGCCAAGGACGGGATAGAGAAGTGGGATCAAGTAGGCTTTCAGGGGCGGCGGGTCCGCTCTCGGAACCGACTCCCCGTTGAAAGGTCAATCGAGGAGATAACACCGACTTCGTCCACCGTTACTTGCTTGATCCCGTCAAGGTTTACTAAAACGGGGATCGTTTCGCGGAGTGCCCAAGGGTTTACTTCTTTGCTGTTCGCCATCTCTTTCGCTAGCTTGGCCCAAGCATCGGGTTTGCGCCCAGCAGCGGGAACCTCGTCTACGGGAGTTCCGTGGAACATCGGGCCAGGTGGCGCGGCCTTTACCTCCTCTCGCCGCGACGCATCGCCTGGAACCGTCTTCCAGATCGTGCCGTTGGCTTCGTAGGTCAAGTCGCCGCTTGTTTCCAGGAGATTTACGCCCTTGCTAATGTAATCGCGTGTAGCCTTAGCGACCTTCTGCACTGTTGGCGCGGACATGACGGCCTCGAACTTCCTGTGCGCCATGTGCTGTTCCCATGTGATTCTTGCGTCGCCGTTTGCGAGGCTCGCGCCCACAATTCCGCCGCACGCACCTAGCAGAATACCCAAACGGCGCATACCTTCTCTGACGTTCATATCAACCTCTTGCCGGCGTTCCCAGTGTTAATCGTAAGCCAGTTCAGCTCCGCCTTCTGGCTTCGCTCATTCCTCGGCGGTCTCCCCAAAGTCCGCTAGGGCGTGTCCTCTTCCATATAATCGCGGACCTGCCTTGCCAACTTCTTGTGGTCCTCGCTGTTATTGGCCTTCTGGTCGTTACCGCCGACCAGCGTCACCAGTGGCGGCTTTGCAGTACCAGCCAATGCGTCATATACCATCTCGAAGTTGAGATCAGGATGGCCGAAATAGACAAGGGAATAACAGTTTCCCTGGGCCTGGTGGTAGTGGTGCCTGAACAGCAGAATCTCAAAATCAGTCCCGTTCGATTCTTTCCATTGGCTTTCAAACGCACGGGCCTCGTCGGCGCACTTAGCTTGAAGTCGGAACAGTTCCGATGGAGAGGTATGTGAGCAACTTGCGCAAAGAGCGGACAGGATCAGGCAGCAATTTAGAATCCAGCGCCCTATTGACACGAGTGGAATTGTAGCAATTCCATGAGACACTGATCGGTGATGTGTGACGTCCCTGAGTGAGCCTCGACATATGCGAAATACCAGAGGAAAGGTACTTCAGCCGCACACAATCCAGCTACGACCGTGCCGATCACAATCGAGAAACGCCTAAAAAGCGCCTGATCGCTTTTTGTGCATTTAGTCCGCTAAAGGTAACTGCTGCCAAGGAAGATATCTTCTGTTTCCACGGACATTACCCTATTAGCCTTGCTTTAGCATTGAGGCCACGGATCGGCAAACTCGCGCCATCTTGCTCATCATCTGCATACCTTTTCTTGGGTCACTAATGGGCCGCTCATGGATTGAATGGTGCCCGTGCCTGAAAACGGCATCGTGTTTGCTAGCCCGAGGCGCCGCTCCGTAGTGGGCTGCAGTTCAAGCCACTCCAGGCGCACCAACTTACCACCTTCACCTGTTTATGCGCGGTTGAGGAAATTCTCCAGATCGAAGGTTCGACTCTTCCCCACGCTCAGCGATAGGGTTCTTTGAAGGAGATCACAAATAATGATCGGTAACATTCCCGCAGCAAGCACGGCTCCCGAAGTTCAGGCGGCCCAGACCAAAACGCAGGCACCTGCGCCCGCCGCCGCACCCGCGAAACAGGACTCTGTCCAACTTAGTCCCCAAGCTCAGGCCGCTGCCAAGGGCGACGTCGACCACGACGGCGATTCCCACTAACAAGGGCATCCACGGCGGTGAGCGCTGCAATAGGCAAGAGCGTCGGCCAGCAAACCGGCGCTGGCGAAAGCCTCATCGCCGCTTCCATCCAGACCGCGATACCCATCATCACCGTGGCAGAACTTAAGAAATCTTCAAACCTCCATAAATCTTCTTGTTGATATGCGTTTGAATAACCGAGTAGAAGCTCTATAAGCTACCATCGGTCAAAATGTCGCGGCAAATTTCTATCTCTCTTCTGTGCCTCTTCACCTCACTTGTTGCGTCACAAACGCCGCCATCACGGCCGCTGACCGGCTTTGACGACTCGGCCGGCGCCGATCAATTGGCGCGCGAGCAGCGTTTCGATTCATCGCTCAACCGCGCCGATCTTCAGCAATGGCTCCAGCGTCTCTCGGCCCGCCCCCATCACCTTGGTTCCCCCGCCGGTAAAGAGGTAGCCGAGTTCGTCGCGGCACAGTTTAAATCGTGGGGCTACGATACCGCCATCGAAACCTTTTATCCGCTCTTCCCCACGCCGAAATTGCGCCTTGTCGAGTTGACCGAACCTCGCCACTTCGTGGCCAAACTCGAAGAACCAGCCATCTCCGAAGATCGAACCTCCAGCGTTCGGCAGGATCAACTACCCATCTACAACGCTTTCTCCAGAGACGGCAATGTAACTGCGCCCTTGGTCTACGTCAACTACGGCTTGCCGGCCGACTACAAAGTTCTCGCTGAACGAGGCATCGATGTCAAAGGCAAAATCGTAATCGCCCGCTATGGCCACTCCTGGCGCGGTATCAAACCAAAGGTAGCGGCCGAGCATGGCGCCATTGGTTGCCTCATTTACTCCGACCCCTATGATGACGGCTACTACGTTGGCGACCCTTACCCGAAAGGCGGTTGGCGTCCCGCCGATGGGGCTCAGCGCGGCAGCGTGATGGACATGCCCATATACCCCGGCGATCCCTTGACGCCCTTCATAGGAGCCACCAAAGACGCCAAGCGCATTTCACGGGAAGAGGCCGCCACCATAACCAAAATTCCGGTGCTGCCTATTTCCTACGCCGACGCCACGCCTCTGCTGCAAGCGCTGGGCGGACCGGTTGCGCCCGAATCTTTCCGCGGAGCGCTGCCCTTCACCTATCATCTCGGGGCAGGTCCTGCGGTAGTTCATCTCCAGGTGGAATTCAATTGGAATCTGACGCCCGCCTATGATGTCATCGCGCGCCTGCCCGGAGGCGAACTGGGCAACGAATGGGTGATCCGGGGAAATCATCATGATGGCTGGGTCTTCGGAGCGTCCGACCCGCTTAGCGCCCTGGTTGCCATGATGGAAGAAGCCCGTGGAGTGGCGGCACTGGCGAAAACCGGGTGGAAGCCGCTCCGTTCCATCGTCTACACCGTCTGGGATGGCGAGGAGCCTATGCTGCTGGGTTCCACCGAGTGGGGCGAACAGCATGCCGCCGAACTCAGTGAGCATGCCGTCGCCTACATCAACTCCGATGTAAATGGCCGGGGATTCGTGTCGCTCGGTGGATCCCAGACCTTGGAGCACTTCGCCAATGAAGCCGCTCGCGACGTGACCGACCCGGATAGAAAAGTCTCTGTGCAAGACCGTTACCGCGCTGCGCTGATTGCCTTCGGTACCCCGGAGGATAAGCAATCGGCGCGTGATAAGCGCGATTTTGCCATCACTCCCATCGGCTCGGGTTCCGATTTCACCGTCTTCCTCGACCATCTTGGAATCGCCACTCTCGATATCAGTTTTACCGGCCAGAATGCCAGTGAAGGAACCTATCACTCCATCTACGATTCCTACGACCACTACACAAAGTTTGAGGATCCGGACTTTCAGTACTCCATGGCGCTGGTTCAGCTTGGCGGGCGGCTCACTATGCGCCTTGCCGATGCCGGCACGCTGCCCATTCGCTTCAACGGTTTCGTTCGTGCCGTCAGTGGCTATGTTGACGAACTGATGAAACTCACCGACACCATGCGCGCCGAAACCGCCGATCGTAATCAGTCCATCGGCGATCATTCCTTGGCGCTCGCTGCCGATCCGCTGGTTCCGTTCATTGCAACACCCGAAAGCGAAGTACCCTATCTCGATTTTGCGCCGCTGCAGAACGCGCTGGCGCGGCTTCAACACAGCGCCCAGGCCTTTCAGGAACACGAATCCCGGCTAACCGGAACGTTGCCTCTGGCAACGCGGAAAGATCTCGACCAGATCTTTATGCACTGTGACCGTGCTCTGCTGCGACAGGAAGGTCTTCCGCGCAGACCCTGGTACCGCAATGAAATCTACGCGCCCGGCTTTTATACCGGCTATACGCCAAAGACTCTTCCAGGCGTTCGCGAGGCCATTGAGGAACGCCGCTGGCAGGATGCTTCCACACAAATACCCCTGTCTGCCCAAACGCTGAACGCGCTGGCGGATCAGATCGACCGCGCGACCGCGATTCTGAAAAACGATGCTTCACAATAGGTCGAATGAAGAAACTGCCTGTCATCACGGCGCTGCTCGCCGCAGTCCAACTGTGTTCGGCTGCCGAGCATGACAAACTCACCGCGCTTATCGATCAGGAGTGGCAATACCGTCTCCAGAACTCGCCTGAGTTTGCCACCGCCGTCGGCGACAACCGCTACAACAACCGCCTGAGCGATTACTCCGCCGCAGCCATAGCCGAACGCGAAGCGCACGACCAGGCGGCGCTGACCGCCTGCGAAGCCATTGACGCCGGCAAACTGGATAAAGATGACGCGCTGAACCTGATGCTGATAAAGCGCCGTCTATCTACCTCCATTGAGGGGGCTCGCTTCAAAGAGTGGGAGATGCCGGTCAACCAGATGAATGGTCCCCATCTCCAATACGCCGCGCTTTCCAAGAACATGCCCTTTCGCGACGCGCACGATTATGAGAACTATCTGGCGCGCCTGCATGCATTACCAAAGGCGCTGGGCCAGATCACCGGCAACATGCGGCTGGGCATGCGCGACGGCCTTATGCCTCCGAAATACCTGCTTGAAAAAGTGGCCGTGGAAGCACACGATATCGCCACCAGGCCCCTCGATCAGAGTCTCTTCACCGATCCGTTGAGTCACTTCCCTGCAAATATATCCGAGACCGATAGGAGCCGTCTCGCCTCCGCCATCCGAGGTGCCGTCAGCAAAGAGGTGTTTCCCGCCTACGCCGCCTTCGCCAACTTTGTAGCAAGCGACTACGCGCCTAAAGGCCGCATCGAATATGGCATCTGGTCGCTGCCGGACGGTAAAGCGCGCTATCGCCAGAACATTCAGGAGAACACCGCCACCGACAGTTCTCCCAGTGAATTGCATGACATGGGCATGAAGCAAGTGGTGGAAATCGAAGGGCAGATGCTGGGCATTGCCAAGCAGATGGGTTTTCAGGACGTGAAGACCTTTAACCACGCCATCTTCGAAAACAAAAAGCTATACGGCACCAGTGGTGCGCAGGTGTTGGCGCTCTACCAGCATTACGCCGACCAGATGTACCTGAAGCTGCCGCAGTATTTCGGCCGCCTGCCACAGAACAAGCTGGCTGTTACGCCGATGGAGGAGTTTCGTGCTCCTAACGGTGTCCCGGCCGACTATTCACCTGGAGCAGGCGACGGCTCACGCCCCGGACGCATCAACGTAAATGAGTACGACCCCACGCATCGCCTGCTGCTGAACTCCGAAGCAATCGCCTATCACGAAGGTGTGCCGGGCCACCATCTCCAGATTTCCATTGCCCAGGAACTTCGCGACGTGCCGCCCTTCCGCAAGTTCGGCCGTTACAGTGCCTTCTCCGAAGGCTGGGCGCTCTATACAGAAACCCTCGCGCACGAGATGGGCTTCTACCAGGACCCTTATAGCGAATACGGCCGTCTGCAGAACCTGATGTGGCGTTCCATCCGGCTCGTGGTGGATACCGGCGTTCACTCACAGCACTGGTCACGCCAGCAGATGATCGACTTCTTCCATGAACACACCGCCATGGACGATCAGAACATCGAGAACGAAGTGGACCGCTACATCGCCTGGCCCGGTCAGGCGCTGAGCTACAAGCTGGGTGAAATGACCATTCTGCGAATGCGTGCAAAAGCCAAAGCAAAGTTGGGATCGAAGTTCGATATTCGCGCTTTCCATGATGCCGTTCTGAGTCAGGGCGCTCTCCCGCTGGATGTGTTGGAAAGCTACTTGAACGATTGGATTGACGCGCAGGCCAAGTCTTAGGCAGCTATACTAAACCTTCATGCAGCGCCACTCCGCCGTGGCTCTTATTACGGCTGCGGCGTGCACCTTCGCCATTCTCTCCGCCTTCGCCGCTCCAGCGCTCCAGGTGAACTTTCGCGACATCGCCGCCCAATCCGGCCTCACCATTCCTAATACCTCCGGTGGCCTCACTCAGAAACAATATATTCTCGAAACCACCGGCAACGGAGTCGCTATTTTCGATTACGATGGCGACGGCCGCAACGACATCTTTATCGCCAACGGCACCCGCCTTGACACCGATCCAAAAGCCGCACCCTTAGCCCAGCTCTATCACAACGATGGCAACGGCCATTTCACCAACGTTGCGGCCAAAGCTGGGCTCACCGCAACCGGTTGGGGCCAAGGCGTCTGCGTCGGAGATTATGACAACGACGGTCACCCCGATCTGCTTGTCACTTACTACGGTCATAACATCCTCTATAGAAATCGGGGCGACGGCACCTTTGAAGACGCGACTGCCAAAGCCCACCTGCCCACCGCCGGCATTCGCTACGGCGGAGGTTGTTCGTTCACTGACTACGACCGCGACGGAAACGTGGATCTATTCGTCGCCAACTACGTCAATCTCGATCTCGCAACCACTCCGAAGCCCGGCGAAAATGAATTCTGCGAGTGGAAGTCAGTGCCCGTTATGTGTGGCCCTCGAGGTCTACCCAAATCCAACAATGTGCTCTATCACAACAATGGCGATGGCACCTTCTCCGACCTATCGGAGGCTGCCGGCATCCTCAAACCCGGTGGCCGCTACGGCCTGGGTGTCGTCGCTGCCGATTTCGATAACGACGGCTGGCCCGACATTTACGTCGCCTGCGATCAAACTCCCAGCCTGCTCTATCACAACCTCCACAACGGAACCTTTGAAGAGCGCGGTGCCGAAGCCGGCGTAGCTTTTAACTTCGATGGCGCGCTTCAATCTGGTATGGGTATTGCTGTGGGCGATTATGATGGTGACGGTTTTCTCGATATCGCCAAGACGAATTTCTCCGGCGATTTATCCTCTCTCTATCACAACGATGACGGCAAGTTCTTTACCGATCTATCTCGTGAGGCTGGAGTGCGCGCTCACTCTTCGGTCGGCTGGGGCATCGTGTTTCTCGATGTCGATGATGACGGCTGGCCCGATCTTGTCATCGTCAACGGCCACGTCTACCCCGAACTTGAAAAGAAAGATTTCGGAGATAGGTACCTGGAACCACCCATCCTCTATCGCAATCTAGGCAACGGCAAGTTTAGCGACATTACTCCCGATGCCGGGCCTGCCTTTCAAGTCAACCGTTCGTCTCGGGGTTTGGCCATTGGTGATCTGGATGGTGATGGCCGCCCTGAAATGGTCATCGTCAACATGAACGCCGCGCCTTCTTTGCTGAAGAACTTCGGCCCGCATGGACATTATTTGAACGTCGCGCTTACCGGAACCAAATCCAATCGCAGCGCCATCGGTGCACGTGTCGTCGTCACTGCCGCTGGACGAAAATGGATTGACGAAGTAATGAGCGGAGCCAGTTACTATTCGCAGAACTCCTTCACTCTTCACTACGGCCTGGGATCGGTTGCCGCCGTCGATGGCCTGCAAATTCGCTGGCCCAGCGGCACTGTCCAGAACATAGGCAAAACGATCGCCGACCAGACTCTTCACATAACGGAGCCAATGTGACCCGGCGGCAGTTTCTAGTTACAGTGGCTGCTCTGCCCGCTCTTCAGAATTTCTGTCCGCGCGTTACTCTCGCCGCCGAACCCACTCACGCCGCGCCTTATCTGGCGCTCAAACCCTTCATCGAACCAGGGAACGACGAATTCGCCGGCGAAAAACTTGCCGCCGATATCACCGCAGCGCTTCACGCCGCTCTAGCCTCGAAACAAATGCCTGTCAGTCCTGGTGCCAAGCTCGCCTCCATCTGTCCAGCCAGTTATAACAACCTCGCAAATGATTTAAGCGAAGCCGTTTTCAACCCTGCCGACTCCACCGACGGCTGGTCTCAGTGGATCGCCTCTCTAGGCGTCATCCGCCGCGCCCAATTCTTCGCTCTTCCCAACGATGTAATTCGATTCGAAGTAGCCGCCGGGAACAAATACCACACCGGTCTCTGGAAACAAACCTGGTCCGATGGCAAACTCACTTCGTCATCCCCGCTGGAACAGCACACCGCCTTTGCCGCCCAGCCCTTTTTTCGCGATGTCACAGAAGCTGCCTTTCAAAACTCACCCGTCTTCTCCGAACAATTGTCTCGTGGCGTTCCTTACTGGCGTTCCCGGCTCGATCCCGCAACGGGAATAGACATCTATGGCAGCAACGGCATCGCCGTCGGCGACATCGATAACGACGGAATGGACGAGATCTACGTCTGCCAGCCTGGCGGCATTCCCAACCGTCTCCTCAAGTTCGGCGAAGACGGCACACTCACCGACATCTCCCAGCAGTGGAACGCCCACATGCTTGACGACACCTCCGCCGCTCTGTTCCTAGATCTCCGTAACACCGGCCGTCAGGATCTCGTCGTCTTGCGCAGCGGCGGTCCCGTTCTCCTCATCAACGAAGGAGCCACTTTCAAAGTCCGCACCGATGCTTTCCACTTCCTTACCGCGCCGCAAGGCGGATTCACCGGAATGGCCGCGGCGGATTTCGACCGCAACGGCCGACTCGATCTCTATCTCTGCTGTTACGTCTACTTTCAAAGCGAGGCGCAATACACCTATGCTTCGCCCTATCATGACGCCCGCAACGGTCCTCCCAATTTCCTCTTCAAAAACAACTTGAATCCCGATGGCACCGGAACTTTTGAAGACGTCACCGCTGCCGTTGGCCTCAACGAAAATAACAATCGCTTCAGCTTCGCGCCCGCCTGGTGCGACTTTAACGATGATGGCTGGCCCGACCTCTACGTCGCCAACGATTTCGGCCGCAAGAACTTCTACGTCAATAAAGACGGGCGTTTCACTGATCAAGCTGCCAAGCTTGGTGTCGACGACATAGGTCCGGGTATGAGTGCCAGTTGGTTCGATTACAACCACGACGGACTCCCCGACCTTTACGTCGCCAATATGTGGACGGCGGCCGGTCAGCGAGTCATTCACGACCCCAACTTCAATCCTTCCAAGTCGCCCCAGACACGTGAAGCTTACCTCGCACACACCATGGGCAACTCACTTTTTGAACAACGCCCTGGCGGCACTTTCCAGGATGTCAGCCTTCTTGAACATGTGAATCTTGGACGCTGGGCCTGGGCCGCCGGCGGCCACGATCTCGATAATTGCGGCAATCCGGAAATTTTCATCACGTGCGGTATGCTCACCAACGAGTCTCAAACCGATCTAGGTAGTTTCTTCTGGCGTCAAGTAGTCGCTAAGTCTCCCATAACAGCACAACCGTCCATTGCTTATCAAAACGGCTGGAATGCCATTAATCAGTTCGTTCGCGAGGATTATAGTTGGAACGGTCATGAACCCAACGTGCTCCA
>PLRJ01000185.1 GCA_003163855.1 Bryobacterales bacterium
GGGTTTGGCAGCGCCATTTTCGGACACGCATGTGCAGAATATTTTGTCGGTTTAATCTGCACACTATATAGCGGGGTAAAAATCGCAAAAACGTTGAAGCGATCATCAAATAAAGCTGTGGAAATCTGCCCACCATCCTTGTCACCGCATGTAACTCCTTAATTTGTCCCTCTACTACCAAGAGGGGTAAAATCCGCGATTTCGGACACGCGCTGGAAAATAATCTTGCGGCAGCATGCAGAGCAACGTCTGGTGTTCGGTCCGTGCTATCGCTCTGCCGCTGACGCATTTGCCCATAAACTCCGGCACGGCAACTATGGCACCGCCCGTCGTTCGTCGGCCTGGTGCCGTCTTCGGCTGGATCGTGGCCCGCTAGATCGGGTCCGCAGCCAAGCACATACGGACGCGGCCAACCGTGTCAGACTACGACGGGTTTGTTGGTTGAAGAGACGGATATTCTTTTCTGAACGCTTCCCGGCGGATTTCATCATCGCCCTGCTCAACCGACGTGCCTCTTCACCACGACCCGTGAGTTTGCCATCGTCCGCGCGCCTTGGCTGTCGAGCGAGAGGGCGCCAAGATCGACGAACCGCCCTTGTGTTGGCGCTGCTGCATAGCCGGCTCACTGCCGTTTTGACCATGCCACGTCATTTGACCGCATAGCGTCACCAGTCTTGGCTCTCGCCGCCTGCCAAGGCTGATATGTCTTCAGGCCGATCCACTCTCTGGAGATGGCCGCGTAAGTGCTCTCACCGATCTGAGGCAAGATTTATGCGCGGTTTTCAATGTTTGGTTTTAGCAATAGCGGGAATAGGCTTGACCGCCACCGTTTCCAATGCACCGGCTCAGGTTAGCGTCAACATCGGAGTCGCCCCTAATTGTCCCTACGGTTACTTCGATTACGCTCCCTACAGTTGTTCTCCTTATGGCTACTATGGACCCGACTGGTTCAATGGCGGTTTGTTCATTGGAGCTGGCCCATGGTTTCATGGCGGTCGCGGCTTTTACGGCCACGTTGACAATCGCTATGATCCTCGGCGCGGCTACAATGGGCCGGTTCCAGAGCGTGGGGAACAGTCGTTCAATCACTTCCATGCCAACGAGGCGCGAGACGGGCGAGGTCACGCTGGGAATGCCGGTCATGATGGGGGTCACGAACACAGCGCCGGATCTCAGAGCGGGCGAGGCGGAGGCGGTCGCCGCTAGTTCTGAAGGCACGGTGGCGTGTGCCGCGCCGCGAATGCGAGGGCATGCGCCAGCCAGCGCAAACGTAGTCGAAAGGAATAGATATGGAACTGGGAATGATTGGGCTGGGCCGGATGGGAATCAACATGGTGCAGCGTCTTATGCGGGCTGGTCACCAGTGCGTGGTTTACGATCTTGAGCCGAAAGCCGTGCAATCGGCGGCGAAAGAAGGGGCGGTGGGGAGCACCTCCATCGAAGACTTCGCGAAGAAACTGAAGTCGCCTCGCGCAATCTGGATGATGGTGCCGGCGGCGGTTGTCGATGAGACGCTAAAGGGTCTTGTCCCGTTGCTGGGACCTGACGACGTGATTATCGATGGCGGTAACTCTTATTATCACGATGACATCCGCCGCGCTGCCGAACTAAAACCGAAGGGCATTCATTATCTGGATGCCGGAACCAGCGGCGGTGTCTGGGGCTCTGAGCGAGGCTACTGTCTGATGATCGGCGGTGAGGAAGCAGCCGTCAAGCGACTGGACCCGATTTTCTCCGCATTGGCTCCGAGTATGGATGAGGCGCCACGCACGCCCGGCCGGGAGAAGGCAGCAGCCGGAGGCACCGCCGAACATGGCTACTTGCACTGCGGCGCGAGCGGCGCGGGCCACTTTGTCAAGATGGTCCACAACGGTATCGAATATGGCATCATGGCCTCCTATGCAGAAGGGTTGAATATCCTTCACCATGCCAACGCGGGCAAGCAAAAGCAAACCGCCGATGCTGAAACCGCGCCGCTTCGCCGGCCGGAGCTCTACCAGTACGATTTGAATCTGCCCGACATAGCCGAGGTCTGGCGGCGTGGCAGTGTTATTTCGTCGTGGCTCCTCGACCTGGCCGCGAGCGCGCTGCTGGGCAGTCCTGACTTGTCTAAGTTCGCCGGTCGCGTCTCGGACTCGGGGGAGGGGCGCTGGACGATCGCGGCGGCTGTTGACGAATCGGTTCCGGCTCCGGTCTTGAGTGCTGCATTGTACGAACGCTTCAGTTCACGCGGCGAGGACGACTTCGCCGATAAGCTGTTGTCGGCCCTTCGTTACGAGTTCGGCGGCCATCAGGAAAAGGCTGCTGCCGCCAAGGCCGGGGACTGATGGCGGCAACTTGGTTATGAAAATGTTATGAAAATCGGTTTCTTAGGAAAGCAAAATGCGTTTGCGCTGGAGATGTTGAGGCGACTTCAGCCTGAACATCCCGAAGACGATTTTTCTGCATGGCAGCCCGGAGATAGAGCCCCCTCGACGGAACTTGAAGTGATCTTTGCTGTCGGCAAGGTTGATTCTAAAGACATAGAAGCTCAGACCAAGCTTGGTTTGATTCAGATGGCTACCGCGGGCTATGACGGAGTGGACGTTGATGCAGCAACAAAGGCCGGCATCTGGGTGGCCTCGGCGCCGACTACGAAGACAGGCAACGGCGAGTCGGTGGCGGAACATGCGGTGCTCCTGATGCTCGCCGTGTCTCGCCGGCTCAATGAGGAACTGGCCGTGACAAAAGGCCACGCACAGGTTTCAGCCAGGCTGGAAGTGAATAGATGCCTCTTCGGCAAGACCGCTTGCGTTGTGGGATTAGGCGGAATTGGAGATTTGCTTATAGAAAGGCTGCGGGGATTCGGGATGATTTTAAGCGGTGTGGATAATCATCCGGAACACGCGCCGAAGGGCGTCAAAGGCTATGGACACGATGAGTTGAAGCTTGCAGCGGCGGACGCGGACTATTTAGTTCTGGCGATTCCGGGAACGAAGGACAACGAAAACCTAATCAATGCGACCGTGCTCGCCGCGATGAAGAAGAATGCGGTGTTGGTGAATGTCGGCCGGGGAACTCTGGTCGATGAATCGGCTTTGCTGGCAGCGGTGAAGAGCGGTCATCTCTATGGGGCAGGGTTGGACGTTGTAAAAAACGAGCCCGTAACCGAAGGGAATCCGCTGCTTATGGAGCCACGGATCTTTGTAACTCCACACATTGGGGGAGCAACGGACCTGATGCTCGCTGGAACCGTGAGCTACCTGGGCAATGTTTTGGCGGAATTTCGGCAAGGAATTCGTTCTGTTGGCATCGTCAATGAACCTGGAAATCCGAGAGTGACTTTGCGCGATTCCATAGAAAAGTGAATTCGGGTTGGCCGATGTCGTCCCGTCAGCCTGCTACAGTCTGGCACGCAAAGAAGCGTTCTCATGCTCCAGGTTACGCAATCGTTCCACCAGCTCAAGAACTGCGGCGACACCCTGCAAATTGATTCCTAAGTCACTTCGAAGTCTCTTGATGGAGCGCAGCCGGAGCACGTTAGAAGCCCTGAACAAAAACACGGCATTCGTGGGAGTAACTGGCCGAATGAGTCCGAAGTCGATGAGTCGCTGGACCGCAGCCGGGTGCATTTCAGCATGGTTTGCCAGATGTTCAACGGTCACGTCTTCGGAGTTAATTGAGCGAACTACTAAGTTGTAAAGCATGGTGGGATCAGGTCTTTCCGTACGGCTGTTCTCTTGGATTGAATCGGGATTCTGCGGCCAGGCTTTCGAATAGTTCTTTCTCGCGTGCCGTGGGCGACTGCGGCACCACAATCCTGAGCTTGACGTATTCGTCACCACGCCCGCCAGAGCGCTTATTGATGCCTTGCCTTCGAAGCCGCAACCGCTGGCCGGCCTGCGAACCGGCCGGAATCTTCATCTCCACCGGTTTGTCAAGCGTGGGGACATTTACTTTTGCGCCGAGCAACGCTTCCCACGGAGTTACGGGCAGATCCACTTGTATGTCGTCGCCGAGAAGCTGAAACAGCGAGTGGGGATCGAGTGCGACATGCAGGTACAGATCGCCTGAGGCCGATCCGCCGGTGCTCGGCTCACCCTGCCCGGCCAGCCGGATTGCTGAGCCCTCACGTACTCCGGCCGGAATGGTAACCTCAAGCGATTTTGTCCGCCCGTCTTCGGCTCCAAACTGGATTGTTCGGACAGCACCGTTATGCGCTTCTTCCAGTGTCAAATGTATGGTCGCGTTGACATCCTCGCCAGCCATGCTGAAGCTGGCCCCGGCGCGCGCCGAATGCTGACCGCCAAACATGCTTTCGAAGAAATCGCTGAATTGACCTCCGCCGTTATGAAAGTCGGCCTGACCGTTCGCTCCTCCCTGACGTTGCCTGAAACCGGGACCAGCATTGGAAGCCGGACTTGGCTGATCGTATTGCTTGCGCTTTACCGAATCGGAAAGAACCTCATAAGCTTCATTAATTTGTTTGAACTTATCTTCAGCGGACTTGTCGCCTGGATTAAGATCAGGGTGATGCTTGCGCGCCAGATTCCGGTATTCCTTGCGAATATCGTCCTCACTGGCAGTCCTGGGAATTCCGAGAACCTGGTAATAGTCTTTGAATGCAGTCGCCATTATTTGTCCAGCAAAACGTCAGGATTGTTTTGAAACTCGCACCAGAGCGGGTCTCAGGACAGCCTCACCGGACCGGTACCCGCGCTGCAATTCGTCAATGACCATCCCAGGGGCGTATTGTGAATCGCTAACGGTGGCCACGGCCTCATGCAAGGCCGGATTGAACATTTCGCCAGCGCTTTTATAGGGAGTAATGCCATTTGTCTGAAGAAAGGCCAGCGTCTTTCTGTGGGTCGCCTCCAGTCCTTCCACAAGCGGTGCCGAAGCACCACCTGCCTGTTGCAAAGCCCGCTCAAAAGAATCCATTATTTCGAGGAACGAGAAGATCAAATCCCGTTTGCCTCTCTCCACGGAACTGGCAACATCCCTTTCCATGCGGCGGCGATAGTTATCAAAATCAGCCAGGGAGCGCAGGTACATCTCATGTTCAATGCGCAACTGCGCCTGAAGGCTTTCCACTTCCTGCGTCGCAGGTATGTCGATGGTCTTATCGTTTATCTCGTTGGTGCTGTCGGTCATATTTGAATAACAGGACGGGCCGCGGTTGTTTGTCCCGCGGCCCGCTTCCCGTTACCTGGTTGGCTCGAATTCCGCGTCAATTACGTCTTCCGTGCCGGCCTTGGGCGCGCCGGGACCCGAACTTTGGGCTGAAGCACCGGATGACAACGCATGTGCTATCTGCTGAAGATCGCTTGTCGACTGACGCATGTCCGCCAGGTCGGAGGATTCGTTCTTGACTTGCTCACGAACCTTTTTAATAAGCTGGTCCGCGCGAGCTTTATCATTAGCTGGAACTGTGGCACCGAGTTCCCGAATCTGCCGTTCCACCTGATAAGCGATGGAATCCGCACTGTTGCGAACAGACACTTCTTCACGCCGCTTCTTGTCGTCTTCCACGTGGGATTGCGCATCTCTTACCATGCGGTCAATCTCATCCTTTGCAAGCTGGGTAGACCCGGCAACGGTGATTTTCTGTTCTTTGCCGGTTCCTTTATCCTTTGCGGCTACAGTCAGGACGCCGTTGGCGTCAATGTCGAACGTGACTTCCACCTGCGGCTCACCTCGGAGTGCTGGCCGGATGCCTTCCAGCCGGAAATGTCCCAGAGTGCGGTTGTCGCGCGCGAATTCGCGTTCTCCCTGCAAAGCATGAACGTCCACTGCCGTTTGATTGTCTTCGGCGGTAGAGAAAGTCTCCGATTTCCTGGCCGGTATGGTGGTGTTTCGTTCAATCAGCTTCGTCATCACGCCGCCAAGGGTTTCGAGACCCAGCGAGAGAGGCGTCACGTCGAGCAGGACAACGCCTTTGACTTCGCCGGCCAGCACTCCCGCCTGAATGGCGGCACCGATGGCGACCACTTCGTCTGGATTCACGGATTGATTTGGCTCTTTGCCGCCAGTCAATTGCCGCACCAAAGCCTGCACGGCTGGAATACGCGTTGATCCGCCTACCAGAATCACTTCGTCCAACTGCGAGACCTGAATTTTGGCGTCGGCAAGCGCTTTCTCAACCGGCGCCTTGCAGCGTTCCACCAGGTCTGCTGTCAACTGGTCAAATTTAGCCCTGGAAAGCTTCATCTCCAAATGCTTGGGGCCGGAAGCGTCGGCGGTCACGAAGGGCAGACTGATTGTGGTCTCCAGCGAACCCGAAAGCTCGATCTTGGCTTTCTCCGCTGCTTCGGAAAGACGCTGCAGCGACTGGCGGTCTTTTCTCAGGTCAATGCCCTGGCTGCGAAGGAAGTCTTCGGCAATCCAATCCACCAGGCGCTTGTCAAAGTCGTCGCCGCCCAGATGCGTGTCGCCGGAGGTGGAGTGAACTTCAAACACACCGTCTCCCACATCGAGGATGGAAACGTCGAATGTTCCGCCGCCCAGATCGAACACCAGAATCGTCTCGTTGCCTTTCTTCTCCAAACCATAGGCGAGAGCGGCGGCGGTTGGTTCATTGATGATGCGAAGAACGTTAAGACCCGCTATCTTGCCAGCGTCCTGAGTGGCTTGGCGCTGCGCATCGTTGAAATAGGCGGGCACGGTAATCACCGCGTCTGTGATCTTCTCGCCCAGGTACTTGGCCGCATCTTCCACCAACCGGCGAAGCACAACCGCGGAGACCTCTTCGGGCGGATATTGCTTTCCCATCACAAGAAAGCGCACCGCGTCATCAGATCCAGCCACCACTTTATAGGGCACATTCTTAATTTCGGATTGGACTTCTGAGAACCGGCGGCCGATGAACCGCTTAGCGGAGGAAATTGTGTTTTCGGGGTTCAGCACAGCCTGACGCTTTGCTAACTGACCCACCAGCCGCTCTCCAGTCTTCGTGAAACCTACCACCGAAGGCGTCAACCGGTTGCCTTCACTGTTGATTACTACAGTGGGCTTGCCGCCTTCCATGACGGCGACTACGGAGTTTGTGGTGCCGAGATCAATACCAATTGCTTTTGCCATAATTAATTTCCTGTTCCTGGCAGGTGATGCAGCGAGATACCTTGTTGCAACATTGGTGAGAGCACACCGAATACCAAAGCAAGACGCTAGCTGGTCTGAAAAACATATGAACAGAATGACCGGATGGCGTCAGATGACCGCATCCGGTCAAACAGCCTGAGGCAAAGCTCACCGCTCCGCGTTGTGGCGGCTGAATTGCTCACACACAGGCGGGACATGAGCCCAAGGGAGCGCAGAATTATGCTGAGAAACACGAAGCAACTGAAGGGGTTTACGATCCGAGCGATGGATGGTGATATTGGAGTTGTGGATCAACTGTATTTCGACGATGAAACTTGGGCTGTCCGCTATCTCGCTGTTTACACTGGAACCTGGTTGAGCGGACGCCAAGTCCTGATTTCACCCATCGCCATCATCCATACTGATTGGCAATCCAGGTCTATACACGTATCACTAACAAAGCACCAAGTGGAGCAAAGTCCTGACATCAATACCAAGCTTCCCGTTTCCCGCCAGCATGAGGCCGCTACCCTTGGCTATTACGGGTATGCCAGATATTGGGTCGGTCCTTATCTGTGGGGCCCTTCCTCGTATCCGGATCAACGGGCGATTGAGCCTGCCAATAAAACGTCTGAGTTTGTCACCAGACAATCAGAAGAATCTCATCTGCGCAGCACTGAGGGAATTATCGGCTACAACATTTATGCGGAGGATGGAGAAATTGGCCATCTGGACGGTTTTGTGATGGATGATGAACCCTGGTCGCTACGCTACATCGAAGTTGCTACCCGCAACTGGTGGCCGGGAAAAAAGGTTCTTGTTTCCCCAGCCTGGATTGAGCGCATTAGCTGGACCAGCCCCGAGCTTTATGTGGGACTGCTCAGGGAAGTAATCAAGAGTGGGCCTGAATACATCGAGTCGATTCCAATAACCAGAGAATATGAGAGTCAGCTTTACTTTCACTATGGCCGCCCTCCCTATTGGCCGAATGACGTTACGCATAGTGAGTCTCTTTCTCTGCGAGACGCTTAGCGAATTGTCGGCTTAGCCATTTAAAACGGGTCAGTTGAGTGTGAGGGTGGATGAATGATTATGGAAGGTGAAACCGATAGAGGCAGTCGGTTCGCCTCCAGGATTGCGGTGGGAGTCAGGGCCCTGCCAGCCAGTACACGCTGGACCGCCTGGATTCCGGCATCGCTCATGCATTTTATTACCGGCCTCAACGTCGAGTACGCCCGTCCACTTAGGCCGGCAGCAATGCTGATCAGAATCCAGTCAATCCAGTCTGACAGCGGGCCGGTGTGAATTGGAAATTCTGCCAACATCTGAGTCCGTGACAAGAAGCACCAGATGGCAAGTACGGCGGCTATCAGGGTCGTGAGCCTACTTGCGAGGAACATGAACTGGATAAACACCATTTCAGCTTCGTGTATCAGTGACGAGGGCATCTTAGGCAACAGACCGACCTTGCTTTGAAGTTCTGTCATGAAATATTGAGGCGATGGAAGACCGGCACTTTCACTGCATCGAGCACGAACGCGAGGGCGACGGCTGCGCCCAGTGTCCACATAACAATGAGGAGTGGAAGTGCCGTCATGGCAAGCCCGAAGGCAGCCAGCGTGGAGATGATGATCAGGTCGCCGACGGTGGATGCGATAACCCAATTGCCGGGACGGGAATTCCAAAGGTGGCGGCGCTCACGAATGGCGTACAAGCTGGCTTCGCCGCTGAAGACCAGCGCAACCACCGCCAGAGTTCGCAGGGCGTTTAACCCGAGCAACAAATGAAATTTGCCAAATGCTAAGATCGCCACGCAAAACAGGAGGTCACAAGAGCCGATGATTACGCCACCGGCAGTCAGCCGCCCGATTTGCCACGTATTGGGAGAGGCAGATGGACGGACATTGTCAGTTGTCAGCGACATGGCCAGGAAGTCGCCGGTAATCATCAGAATCACCATCAGCATCGGTGTCAGGATGGCGTGCCCCGTCATCAGAAGGCCGGCCACCAGGAACAGCACATTGACAATCTTCTTCGTGACTGAGTTCATCGTGTAGGTCTGGATTCGCTGAAATGTCACGCGGCCTTCTTTGACCGATGCGACGATTCCGCTGAGTCCGGGCTTGGTCAGCACGATGCCAGCAGCAGATTTCGCGACATCGGTGGCGGTTGAAACGGCAATCCCCATGTGCGCCTGACGGAGAGCGGGCGCGTCGTTGGCGCCGTCGCCGCACATTCCGACGACATGACCGGCTTTCTGAAACAACTTCACCAGGTCATATTTTCCTTCTGGAAGGATTGCTGCGAAGACTGCGAACGTGTCCGGGTTCAAACCGGTGGGAAGTGGTCCGGACGGACAAACTTTCCCTTCCAGACCCACCGCCTGAGCAACATTCGATGCGGTCACGGCGGCATCGCCGGTAATCATAACCGTCCGGACTCCCAGCGCGTGCAGTTCCGTTATCAATTCGGCTGAGTCACTTCTAGGTGGATCGCTGAGTGCGATGAGTCCGGCAAGCTGCATTGATGCGGCTGGACCGATGGCGACTGCCAAGACCCGAAGGCCGCGCTGCTCCAGTTCCTCTGCCGCCTTGCCGTCCGAGTCTTGCGACTGAATCAGACTGGCCACTGCCGTAAATGCGCCCTTAACCACGCGAATGGGGGCACCGTGTATATCTGTTGCAGTTGCCTCTGAAATCTTTTTCGCTGGGTCGAATGGAGTGAATGTGACCAATGTGGGTAAGCCGGCAGCTTTTTCTTTTGCGGCTGCCGCTCGGATGGCAGCGTCCACCGGGTCCTGGCCGCCATCCGAACTGGCCAAGGCTGCCAGACCGAGTATGTGTGCCTTGTCAAAACCAGAGAGCGAGCGGACTTCGGTTACTGATAATTCGTTGGCTGTCAGCGTGCCGGTCTTGTCCGCGCACAAAACATCAATGCTTGCGGCTTCATCCACCGCGGACAGTCTTGTGGGCAGAACGTTCAGCTTTGCCAGCGCCTTCGCACCTAGCGCGGCCGCAAGGGTAAATGTGGCCGGCAGTGCGACGGGAATGGATGCCAAAATGGCGGTTAGAACCAGCGGAATGATCTCCGCTGCCGGCATTCGAAGAGTATAGGTGTAGCCCAGAAGCAGGATGATTACTATGCCGTTGAAGACGGCTAGATTGCGCACTACCCGCAACACGGCTTTTTGCTGGGAGCTTTCCACATGGGCAGTGCGCACTAATTCCGCAGTGCGTCCAAACTTCGTTCGCGACCCAGTAGCCACAACCTCCGCCACCGCTTCGCCACGCCTTACCAGCGCGCCCGAATAGGTTTGGAATCCGGCGCCCGCTTCGATTGGCACAGACTCGCCCGTCAGCATCGACTGATCTAACAAGACCGAGCCGCTTGTGAGACGAACATCCGCAGCGACTACCGCCCCGAGCGACAGCTTGACAACATCTCCAACCACTAGTCCGGAGGCGGGCATGGTGCGCCAGGAGTTATCCCGCTTTACTGCGGCATTTAAAGCCAGCCTTGACCGCAAGGCCGCCAGTGTGGCCTGTGATCTTCCCTCCTGAATGAATCCGAGGCCCGCGTTAAAGGCCAGCAGCGCCGCAATAATGGCACCCTCGAAATACTTGCCCAGTGCCAGTTCGAGCACCATGGCGGATTCCAGCATCCAGGGCACCGGAGCCCAGAACTTGCTCATTGCTCTGCGCAGCGGATGCAGAGCCGTGTCCGGCATGGTGTTGGCGCCGGATTTCTCCAAACGACTTTGAGCTTCGGGGCTGGAAAGGCCGGTAAGAGCCACCTCAGAGGGTGCGG
>PLRJ01000033.1 GCA_003163855.1 Bryobacterales bacterium
TTCGAATCTTATCGGGCGCACCATAATCAACAACTTACAAGCTTCAATCCTGGCAACCCACTCAAAACCCACTCAATACTCGCTTCGCGCACCACATTATTGGCCAGCCGCCTTAGTTGGGAACGCGATAAGCTCGCCGACCTCGCTCCCTGGACTTCTTGGACGTGTCAGCGCGCGATCCCAGCTTCGAACACCGGCGCACAAATCAGGTTCCAGCACTTTCTGATAGTGCTTCATCGTTGTCGCAGCGTTTGCGTGCCGCATTAACCCTTGGGCAGACTTGAAGCTGGCGTGCTTTTGGAAGTGGGTTGCAGTCGTGCGCCGCAGCATCTGATGCGTCAAATGGTCGATGCCGGCAAGGACGCCCAAGGGCTGGAGAACGCGGTCAAGAAAGTTGTCGGGCGAGATCGCCGTACCGGCCTCGCTGGGGAATAGAAAGTCGTTTTCCTCCAGTTTGGCCCCTAGCGCGTAAAACCGAAGCGCCGACTCCAACTCGGGCGATAACGGCACAGACGCCCTGGAACCAGCCGTCTTGGTTCGCGACGTGACCTGGCACCTGACAATCGTCTCGTCGATGCGCAGCTCGCCGTTTCCAATATCATTCACGCGCAAGGCGAATAGCTCGGACGGGCGCAGGCCGCATACCATGAACACGCGGAGGATGAGTTGGTCACGTTCGCCGCCAACTGTCAGTAGCCTCTGGCACTCTTCTAGCGTCAGGAACTCCCCGCCAGGCTCTCTGCAGGGCGGCATGTCGATCTTTAGCGCCGGGTTCTTTTCGAGCACGTCGTCTTCGATCGCGAAGTTAAAGACGGCCCGGATCTGCGTGACGCATTTCTTAAGAACACTTTCGCTCTGCGACTTCGAATTAGCGGCAATGGCGTTAATAGCCTGCTGAACATCGGAACGGCGTATGTCCTCCGCTACAAACTTCCCTAGTTGCGGAAGGATCTGATATTTGAAGATCGAGCTGACCGAGGCATTCCAATTTCTACTCCACCGTCCCTCGTTTGTCTTCAGATACCAGTGCGCCCATTGCTCGAAGGTTGCACCGCTCTCCGGAGGGCGCTGCTCGCGGAGGATATCCCGCAGTTTGTCTTTCGCGGCTCCTTTTGTCATCTCCGAGCAAAAGCCCAGCACCTGGGACTTCTTGCGGCGCTTCTCCACGCCATCGACCATTTCATAGACGTACCAGTAGCCGGTCCAGCTCTTCGGCTTTATTCCGGTCTGGTTAACGTACCCGTTTTGTCTTCTCGCTCTCGGCATCGACACGCCGATGGTAAGCAATTTCAACTGGCCAGAAAGTACTGATGGTTGTGTGCTCTTTATGTTTTCCACAGCGATTTAGGCCTACAGGCCCATTAATTCATTCACCCTCTCTCTCAGGAGCCGCCACGGAAACCGCCGCTGGTTGCCGAGCTTCACAGAAGGAAGATACGGCTCCCTATTCTTGTTGGAGTGCGCGCGTACCCAGTCCGGCGACATCAGTAGCCAGTCCGCCACCTGGTTGACGGTTAGCATGTCGTCGTCACGCAGCTTCGACGTGTCTAGCCTGGGTCGATCGGCTGGTGTGCTCAAGGCCGCGCGTCTCCTTCCCGCGAAAGCTTGTACCAGATCGCGTGCAGATCGCAGACGGCAGTCAGGCTTCCGTCTGACGAACTCGCAAGGATGTCACCGAACGCCGCACTGCGCGACTCGATGAATTTGACCGCGCCGATTTTGACGATGTGCCTTCCGACCTCGACTCTCACAACAGCAAAGCGTGGAATGGGCCGTGTGGAGTTTCCCAGCAGGCACAATAACGCCGAATATGCAGCTCTTCGTCTCTCTTGCATCCGGTTTCCCCTCGAACANNAAACGCCTTACTGCTCTGACTGGCGATCTTCTTCGCCCTTTTTCGTGAACATCGACATCAGAGCGAGTATCAGAAACAGGCTGAGTACGATGACGGCTGCCGCTTTCGCTTCCCGGATGGTGCGCCGGTTCAACGCCCAGACGCAAAGTATAGAAATATTCAACTGAGGTAACCCCCCGCCGCCATTCAGGCGAACACCGACGTTATCTGAGTGTCTTGCTTCGCTCGACGGCGAGCTTCTCCAACCCGCACCGGCTACGCGGTTGGGTTGCCAACGACCTCAAACGCTAGATGGCTAGCCTGGGCTAGCTTCGGTAGGCCTGGCGGGCCGTCGCAAATGGTAGCGGCAAGGCCGCGCTCTTTGACCGCTGCGACAACAGCGACAAGCACCGAGAGAGCGAGTAGGGTAATCACTGAATGGTCACCTTGCCCGTGTCGAATTCGGCAAGTGCGAGAAAGTCAAACGTAGTCGCTTCTCTTTGGTTGTGCGCCATCTGGCGCAGGGCGATCAGAGCGGAGTCGCGTTCTTTGATCGCGGTGTCTAGTTCTTCGAGCGATACCTCGGCATGAAGCTTAAGTATGTGTAGGTGCGCCTTGGTGGGAGCCGCATGGCCCTGACCGTCGGCGATCAGGAAGGCTTCCAGCAGGAGGGCCTCCTCTTGAACATCGGAATTCACGGTGTGCTTCCTCGCGAATGTGTATCTTTAGACGATGCAAGCGACTTGATTAACCCGAGCAAGGGGTCATCGGGACCGGTTACGGCGCGCATCGCTCGCGTAACGACCAGTTCGATGCAGAGCGCCTTCACGTGGTTGGTCGTTAGCTGGATCCTGCTGCGACCGAAGGTGACGCGAAAGGCTTGGCTGATTAATGGCGCTAGCTCGGGTGCTAAGGCTTGCTCATTTATATTGGGCGATCGCACTAGCGTGCGCCGCCGATTTCTCGGACGATTTTGACTAGGCATCCGGCCTCCTTCGTGGCTGGGTGGTTAGGTTCGAGTCGGGTGATAGCACATCCGGCCAAAACCGCCTTTCATTTCCGGCAGCGATCACGCCTACCGATGCATTACAAAAATCTGTTACTTTCTCTTTGTCGCCTCGACGGCCGGAACGAAGTAGCCTTGCGGGCCTGGAACTTCCAACTCCTCCAGATCTCGGAGAGGAACTACCTTCTCTCTGAAGCAGCAGCGGCCGAGGAGAGCTTTCTCTTGGTTACAACTGTTATGGCCAATTGAAACAGTGACTCGTTTATCCATTTGCGGTACGCTTGCCAGTTGGTGCCATTGGTTGTGTGAAGCAATTATTGCTGAGTAATGCATGTCTCGTCAATTAGGATTTTCCTTTACCGTTGCAACCCGCTGAAAAGATTAATAAGATTCTGGTGGGTATGACCCAGTCCGCCCTCGCGCGGAAACTCGGCATTGAGCAGAGTTCTGTATCTACCTTTGCCAGCGGAAGGAAACAGCCTGGCCCGGCGACATGTCTGGCCCTAGCGGGAGTATGCCCGCCTGACGACCGCCATTATTGGATTGAACTCAGTGGCTTGTCGATTGAGGCCCTGGACTCCACTTGTATTGCTCTCGGATCGCCGATGCAACCGGAGCGGATGTCGGGCGACGAACGCGACCTCCTCGACTGGTGGCGCAGCCCTCGCAACAAGATGGAAAAAAGCATCAAGGATCTCGTGGAGCAACTGTTAGAAGTTCGCGCAGACTGGCCCTGATGTACCAAAGGTACCGGTACGTGGAAGTCCCCCTGGTACTAAGTATCCGCCATGCGACAAGATTAGATGGTTCTAAAACGTTGGTTTTGGCTCATTATGGATCTACCTAAGACCTCGGACCATGCTCTCTACTAAAGACCTCGACCTCATCTTACGGGCGGAAATTGCAGCCGCTCAGATTTTAGAAGGGCTTCTGGAGCGCATCTTCAACGATCAGGGCGAAGATGATGCTCGCGCTACCATCAGGCAGCTTGCCGATAGGCTCGACGACGAAAGCGCTGCCAGCCTCAGTGTATTCGCGCACTATCGCGGCATGCGCTCTTCGCTGGACGAAGAGGATTTTCGCTGGGGCGCTTCCCAGGCGACCCCGCTTTCGGTACTCCGTAAACTGCGACGCGCGCGGCGCCGTCAATACCTGCAATACCTGGAAATGTTCTCTTTGAACGTGCAACTGGCCCTCGCCAGCCGAGGCTCCACGATGTCTCTAGGCGCCGATTGGTCTTCCCTCGACGACTACCTCTCCGACGGCGCCCAGATGTTCAAGTGCCGCGCCCAATTGCGCTTCGCCGCCGAGCTCTTCCGCTGGGAACGCCCCGGCGCGCTCGAAGTCTGCGACAACGCCGTCTTCTCCCTGCTGCGCCTGGTCTATTTGCGGCCGTCGCCTGCAGCCTGACGCATCCACTCCAGAGCCCGTTCGTAACGCCGGTCCAGCATCTGCTTCACCGCCGGATCTAACTGCCGCCACGGTTCGCTGGCCTGCCCAGCTTTCGAGAGGCCGACTGTCCAAGCCAAGTACAACACGCACACAAATCCCAGTTGACCTTGCGCTGCCCACTGCGCCCCGTGCATCGACTTCAAATTCTTGATCGCATATAACAGGGCGTAGCTTGCGAAATACAGCGCGATGCACGCCGTATGAGTCATGATGTTGCGCGGCATTTTCTTGAGCGGACGCGGAAACCGCGCCAAAAACAATACCGCGAGCACCAAGCCTCCCGCCAGCAGTGTCGCCACCCACCGCTGTACCAGGATAAAGACGCGGACCGGCGCCTCGTCGGCACCGATGCGCTTCACTTCGAATGGCAACAACACCAATCCAGCCAGACAAGCCAAAATCAGGCACGCGGCGAATAACTTGACTGCAAAGGGCCCGATCTTTGGATACAGTTCTGTAATCGCTGCATAGGTTGCGACACCGGCGCCAATCTGCGCCAGCAGCAACACTGGCAGCGTGGCTTCCCAAATCAGCGTATACGGATGGCTGTCGTAAGGAGGCAAAAGCAAAGCTAGATCGCGGGCTAGATCGACCAGCAAGAACACTCCCAGCGCCGAGTACGGACGCACCTTCCAAAGCCCCTGCTGGAAAAGCCTCGCCAGCAGGAGCAGTGGAAGGAACGTCGATAATTCGCGCAGCGCCCACATGAAGCTGTTTATCCCGTCCAACAAGGATGGCACGGAACACCTACGTATGGGTTGTCCGAACAGGACCGTGCGAGAAGAGTCCTAAGTGTGGATGGGTGGCGGTGAATCCAGCGGAGAAGCTGTACCACCAAACATCGCCAGCAAGAGTAAAAGCAAGGTGTCCATAGTGTTTTTTCCAAAGCGGAAGGTTTCCGCGCTTCCCATCATCGCTGGAAACGCTGCTTTTAGGCCATTGGTGCCATTGGTATAGGTGTTTGGTGGTTGACCGGTTGACCGCTGCTACTGAGACATGCCGACGATATCGAATAGTAGGGCACATTTCGCGTTTGGTCGTTGATTCTAATGTGGAGAAAGACCGTGATCGCCTTTCCGGTAACGTCCTTTTGCCAAACTCCGGGTAACGTTAGACCCGGACTCGTAAAGGACATCCTCCCTTCAGGAGCGGCCGCTGCGACCACTTTCCTCCGCGATCCAGCTGGATGTGGCTTACTGGGAAGAGCGTCTCGTTAATCTTTGCGCCTGGCGGCCAAACGCAGCTGGGCGCGATCTTTTTCATCCAGTTTGAAATTGCCGCGAAGCAGGCGGCTTGACACGCCATCTTCATCCACGTAGACCGTTTGGTCCCACACAAATTTCAACGAAGTCCGTGGAGGTATTCTGCAGTTCAAGAGCGATACCGTCGGTGGTGAACACTGATCTGATAGCGACTGCGGAAAGGAGACCGGACCCAACTGAACGTCTTACTTGACCCTGAAGAACACCTTACGTGCGGTCCATTTTACGGCTGTGATGTTCTTTGAGGGATCCAAGAAAAGCCGTGCGCGCACGGGATCGAATGGAACTGCGCTTCGGCTGCTATGTCGCGAAATGTGCCGAAGGAGCACTCTTCGATTCCAAAATTGCAGGCGTTTACGGGCGCTCCGTTGGGGCCGAGGGTTGTCAGTTCCAGTATGATCCCCTTTATTCCGAAGTCTGTGTCATTCCGCAGAGAGCCCCGGAATCCGA
Organism: Bryobacterales bacterium; assembly: GCA_003163855.1. Lineage (GTDB taxonomy): Bacteria > Acidobacteriota > Terriglobia > Bryobacterales > Bryobacteraceae > Bog-105. The sequence goes on from PLRJ01000033.1 coordinate 6,005, forward strand.
ACTCCTGCCATCCGCCAGCAGGGTGATTTACTCGCTTTCCTGCGGCATCAATGAGCCTCACGGTTCCCTTTGCTGTTGAAATGGTTTGAGGCAGACCGGAAGGAGCAGGCAACGCAAGGGCGAAGGCTAGAATTGAGACCCGGTTTTTCATGGCTTAGCCTTTTCGGTGTAGTGGCACCTGAAAGGTAAGCGGAAGCAACGGATTATTCTCATGCGGTCTGGGTTGGGGCACCGGGCCGCCGCAGGCCGCCAGCTTTTGGCAAGAGATGCCTAAGCCAGCAGCCGCTGTATAACTTCAAGCACTGCGCCTGCAGCCAGGCAGGTCGCCGAAAAAAGTAAGAACCAGAGGAGCAGCCGGCGGAAGCCCGTCCTGCGGCTTTTTGCGTTGAGCGCCCAGTACGTGAGCCAACCAAGTTGGGTTCTTTCCGACCTCGTCAATTCATGCCTCCCCTACTTCCCCGCGTTCCGTACCAGTTTACGACCGGTGCCCGATCCCCAGATTCAAGTTCGCCCAAATCGGCGGTGGCAACGGTGCCGTCTTCATCAGTCCATTCGACCTTGACTCGATAATTCATTTCTGATCCCTCCCGTTTGCCAGCACAACATGAAGGCGGGGATCTCGTCAAGGGCCACGCCCCCAGGTTTTTTATGGTCTCCATTAATTCGTGGAAAAAACTAACCCCCCCTTGCTTGGCGAATATTAAGCGAGGATCCTGCCGATAAATCAGATAAAATCAGTTATCTGATCCCATGTTAATATGAACCCCATGGAACAAATCGCGAACTCTCCGGNNATCAGATAAAATCAGTTATCTGAGATCATATAGTAGAATGAACAGCGAAGAACAAAATGCGGAAATCGAGGCAGGGAATGGGCTGTCGAAACCCATTCCTGTCGTTTATCGATATTACAAAAACCCATATTTCAGGGAGTTTCGTTCTCGCGGAGGGTAAAGTACGCCAAATAACGTGCAAAGTTTTACGCCAATGAGGTCGCAAAGTTCTGCGCCACATAATGTTGACGTGATCACGCCAAATAATTCTGACAGCGAAATGCGGAGAGAAGCTGCCCACCCCCAGGGCAGGGAACTGGCCGTCGACGCCCTTCCGGACGCGCTCTCCGGTTCCGGCACCCTGATTTCTTCGTCCGCCGATTCGTGTTTGTCTCTGCCGCCGGTCCTGGC
>PLRJ01000048.1 GCA_003163855.1 Bryobacterales bacterium
TCGCGCAATCTGCGCGATCGTCTGGATAAAGAACTGCTGACTAACGTTTCCATCAAGGTGGAGGAAGCAGGAGGTCCCGACGTATTTAAAGTGATGGGACGCGGCGAACTGCAGTTGGCGATTCTCATCGAAATGATGCGGCGCGAAGGCTTCGAACTGCAGGTGGGCAAGCCCGAAATTCTTACCAAGATGATTGATGGCAAGAAGCATGAGCCGCTTGAACTGCTGGTGATCGATTGTCCCGAAGAGTTCATCGGTGTTGTCATCGAAAAAATGGGCTCGCGCAAGGGCAAGATGACCAAGATGATCAACAACGGTTCAGGCCGTGTGCGGCTTGAATTCGAAGTTCCGTCGCGTGGACTCATCGGCATCCGCAGCGAAATGCTGACCGACACCAAGGGTATGGCGATCATGAATTCGCTGTTCCATGGCTACATCGAGTGGCAGGGCGAAATTGAGATGCGGCCAACCGGTTCTCTTATTGCGGACCGAGCGGGCGTCGCTACCAGTTATTCCATCTACAACATGCAGGAGCGCGGCGTTATCTTCATCGAGCCGACGCGCGAAGTGTATGAAGGCATGATTATCGGCGAGAACGCGCGCAATAGCGACTTGGACGTGAATATCGTCAAGGAAAAGAAGCTGACCAACATGCGAGCTTCTTCCGCCGACGATGCTATACGCTTGATTCCGCCTAAGCTGATGAATCTGGAACAAGCCATTGAGTTCGTCAATGACGATGAACTGGTGGAAGTAACGCCGAAGTCTATCCGGCTGCGCAAGAAGATTCTAAAAGCCAATCAGCGTTAACGCCGAGGGAGCGCGATAACGCTTCGGCTGCCAGGTATCCACTCCTGACTGCGCCTTCCATGGTAGATGGCCAGCCCGAGCGGGTCCAATCTCCAGCCAGAAATAGGTTGGAGACAGACGTCGCATTGACGGGCCGCTTTTCTTCCAATCCCGGCGCGGCGGAGAAGGTGGCCCGCATCTCTTTCACTACGTGCGACCGTTCCAATTTCGCTTCGGAGACTGCCGGGAAGAACTCTTTTAGCTCGCGTAACGCAAGTTCAATTACCTCTGCCCTAGACAACTCAGTGAAGCTGCGCGAAGCACTCACTACCAGCTGAACATGCTTGCCGTCGGCCTTGTTGAACATCCACTGAATGGTGCGGTCGAGCAGGGTAGCGTGCGGAAGGTCGGTGATAGAACGGTCGAACCACAGATGAATGCCGGTGATGGGCGCGTGCGTAAAGGCCGAAATGTCGACGTCTAGACCGGGTGCAAGTGCAGCCACTCGCTCAAACGGAACGGCCAGTACGTAAGCATCGGCCGTTACGTTCTGTCCGTCGATGGTGGCTGAACTGACGTGACCGTTGTGAATATGCAGCTTCTGCACAGGCGCGCGATGAATGATCTTCACATTCGGAAACTTCGACCACACGCGTTCGGAATAAAGTTCGCCAAGCGGCACGCTAGGAACACCCATCTGGTACGAATCGGCGCCGGAAAGGAACCCGAGGTAGAACACCTGCAAACCATGAACGGCCGCCATCCGATCCAGATCCTCATTGACCGCGCTCACCAGCACCTGACGCCAGAATCGATTGATGGCCTGCGGCGTCTGCTTCTTCTCGTGCAGCCAGTCGAGCATGGTGATCTCTGAAAGATCGGACCGCGTGCCGTACTCGGCTTTTACGGCCAGCAGGCCGCGCGCCACGCTCAGTTTTGAGGCTAAAGAGAGGAACGACAGCTTGGCAAACGACTCGGTAAAATGCAGCGGAGCAGGCAGCATACCGCGCTTCATGATGGATGTTCGTCCGCCTGGCTCTATCCAATAGAACTCGCGGAAAAATTCTACTCGGTCCGCCACACCCAATCGCTGGTAGAAATCCATCAGGTTGTGACAGCAGCGCAGCAGCACATGCTGGCAGTTATCGATGGTAATCGGCTCCTCGCCCGCTTCCACCTCCGCCGTGTTTAACGGATAAGATGTAGCGCGGCCACCTAGAAATGGCCGCGCTTCATACACGGTGACAGGGAAGCCGGACGAACCGAGCGCCAGGGCCGTGGCAAGCCCGGCCAGACCTCCGCCTAAAACGGCGACAGAAGGCTTATCGGGCGACTGTGGCCCGCGCATACGACTCAATCATGTTTTCAATCAGGCGCAGACCGCAATCGCGCTCCAGCGTGAGGATGGATTCGGGATGAAATTGCACAGCTTCAATCGGCAGTTCGCGATGACGCACACCCATAATGACGCCGTCTTCCGATTCCGCCGTGATCTCCAGGCATGCGGGAAAAGCTTCGCGTTTGGCGTACAGCGAATGATAGCGGCCTACGCGGAAAGGCGACGGAATGCCGTGAAAAACACCCTCATCGCGATGCGTTACCGACGATCCTTTGCCATGCATCGGGTAGGGAAGCACGTCAAGCACGCCGCCGAACGCCTCCACAATTCCCTGCAGTCCCAGGCAAACGCCGAACGTCGGAATGGCGCGTTTGGCGAGTTCACGCACCAAATTCGGGACGCCAAAATCCTCCGGGCGCGCCGGGCCAGGCGAGATCAGAACGATGTCGGGTTTCTCGGAATCAATCACCTCAAGCGCCACGTTCGACCGGTAAGTGGAAACAGTTGCCCCCGTTTGCCTGGCATAGTTGGCTAGGGTATGGATAAAACAATCATCGTTATCAACCAGTAAAAGTCGCACGCCCGTGCCAACTTTGCGCGACGCGGTTGCCGCATCGGTATTCGCCGGAGGCGGATAGAGCGCACGGAAGAAAGCCGTCGCCTTCAGGCGGCATTCCTGATCTTCAGCCGAAGGCTCAGAATCGTAAAGCAGCGTCGCGCCAGCAGGATAGCGGGCAATTCCATCCTTCAAATGAACCGTTCGAATGGTAATGCCGGTGTTGATGTCGCCATTCAGGCTTAACATCCCCACAGCCCCGCCGTACCACCCGCGCGCGTCTTTTTCCAGATCTTCAATCGCTTGCGCAGCCGCCTTTTTAGGCGCCCCGATGATCGTGACGGCCCACATATGAGTAAGGAAAGCATCCAACGAATCGAAGCCGGGAGCCAGAGTGCCTTTCACATGATCGACGGTGTGAAATAGACCCGCATACGACTCAATTAATCGCCGCCCCACTACTTTTACCGAGCCCGGAACGCAGACTCGCGACTTATCGTTGCGGTCCACATCGCTGCACATGGTGAGTTCCGATTCTTCCTTGGTCGAATTCAGCAATTCTCGAATACTTTCGGCATCGCGTAAAGGATCGCCCGAGCGCCGCGCCGTACCCGAGATGGGGCAAGTCTCGACGAGCTGCCCTTCCACCCGCACGAACATCTCCGGCGATGCGCCCACCAGCTGTTCGTCACCCATCTGCAAAATGAATTCGTAGGGACTGGGACTCGATTTCTGAATGCGCTGGAACAGTTCCGACGGGCTCTTGTCGAAGGGCGCGCTGAACGTCTGGCGCAGGATCACTTCGTAATAGTTGCCCTGGCGCATTCCTTCGCGGACCACTTCCACCTTGTCCATGTACTCCTGCGAGGTGTGGTCGGAAACGATTTCGGCGTGCTGACGCAGCGCCTGGTACGCTTTGATCCGCGGCGACGTGCGTGGTAGACCGGCGGTCGCGCCCGCCTCGCCCGAAAAGTCGTAGCGGTAGCGCTCAATCGTTTCTTTCTTGCGATCCATGAAGTAAATGTCATCGCAGAGAAACAAATGCAGATCCTTGTGGCCATCGCGCGGCAGGCTTAGCTGGATGGGATCGAACTTCAACAACAGGTCGTAGCCGAACGCGCCAATCAGACCCAGGCGCGAATCTTCCGGATTTTTGAATTCGTCTACCAAGGCCCGCAAAAGTGAGAAAAGCGACGGCTGCTTGCTGCGCTCCTCTTCCGAAAAGCGTTCACCCAGCGGCTTAAGATCCAGTTGCAGCACGCCATCCGTGCCCAGCGACCAAGTCCAATGCGGATGCTCTTGAACCACTGGCAGCAAAAGCGCAATGATGATGCGTCCACGCTGATTCAGCGGGCGGACGCTGAGCGTGCGGCCAGTGCCAATGATTTCAAAGGGAGGAGCGGCGCTCGCCATGTCCCAGCGCGAATACCGCTCCGGATATTCGTAACCTGAGGAAAGATAAACTCCGCGCTTGGAATCCAGATCCTTCAGAATGTGGCCCAACCCCCGCGAAAAAGGCAGTTTAGTACTGGTGCGAGTGACGGTTATTCCGTGCGGGGTTGTGTAGCGCAGATTCGGCATGGATACAGCGGCAGGCTCTTGAACTTCAGGATATCAGCAGGAAAACTACCAGCAATTGCGGTAAACGCCAGTACATGCGACCATGAAGTTAACAAATGGCACGCGGCTGGGAAAGTAAATCCGTTGAAGAGCAGATGGAAGCGGCTGAGGACAGGGCCACGCAGGCCCGGACTCAAAAGCTCAATGAACTGGATATAGCGGCGCAAAAGGAGCGCGAGAGCCTCGAACTTTCTCGCACGCGCGTCATGACTGATTTAGCATCGGCAAGCAATCCGCGCTACCGCGAGATCCTGCAAAAGTCACTCGATTTCTTGAACGAGAAGCTGGCTAGTAAGGCCGCGGCTTCCTAACAAACCAGGTCGTCGCGCGTAATCTGCATATCGCCCAGCTTGCCTAGCATCGCCAGCGCTATGTCCTCGGTCCGGAAGAACGCCTGCGCAATTGCCTGCACTTCATCACGCTTCACATTCTCCATGTTCTCCAACATATCGTCGAGCGTCATGAAGTTCTCGAAGTACAGTTCCTGGCGCGCCAGGTTCGACATGTGGCTGGGTGTGGACTCCATGCCCAGAAGCAGCGAACCTTTCAAGTGGTCTTTCGCGCGGCGCAGCTCATCTTCGCTGATAAGCTCTTCTTTCAGCAGGCGGAGTTCCTCCATCACCGACGAGATCACCTGTTTCGCCGTCTCTGCCGCAGTGCCCGCGTAGACCGTAAAGCAGCCGGTGTCGCTGAACAGACTCAACTCACTGTAAACCGCGTAAGCCAGCCCCTGCTTCTCACGTATGTTCTGGAACAAGCGCGAACTCATACCGCCGCCCAGAACCGTATTCAGAATATACAGCGGGTAACGCAGTTCGTGCGCCATCCGGTAAGCCGGCACACCCAAGGTAATGTGGACCTGTTCCAGCGATTCTTTCTTCTTCAGAATGATGGGCGCGTGCGCCTTAGGCAAACTATCGGGAGCAAGCGCCGGCCGCGGTTCGAGGCCGCCAAACTTATCGCTAATCAGCTTAGTCAGCTTGTCATGGTCCAGATTGCCCGCCGCGGTAATCACCATGTTGGAAGGCGAATAAACGCGCGAGTGGAATTCACGCAGCGTGTCGGTGCGGAACTTCTTCACCGAATCGCGCGTGCCAAGAATAGGCTTCCCCAAGCCGTGGCCCTTCCAGAAGTTGCTGATAAAGGTTTCGTGCAGCACGAACTCCGGCTGGTCGGCCTCCATCTTAATCTCTTCCAGGATCACGCTCTTCTCTTTTTCCAGATCTTCTTCGCGCAGCAGCGGGTTAACCACCAGTTCGGCCAGGATGTCCAGCGCCAGCGGCAAATGCTCGTCCATGGTCTTGGTGTTGAAGCTGACTAGTTCTTTGCTGGTAAATGCGTCCAGGCCGCCGCCCACCGAATCCACCGAGCGCGCGATGTCCTCCGCCGAGCGGTTCTTGGTTCCCTTGAACACCATGTGCTCGAGAAAATGTGACAACCCGTTTTCCGGACCGCGTTCGATGCGGGAGCCGGCGCCAATCCAGACACCGAGCGACACTGAGCGCACATAAGGCATGGCTTCCGTCACGATTCGAATGCCGTTGGGGAGGGTGGCACGCTCAATTTCACCGACTTTGGGGAGTGCTAAAACCATTAGAAAGAAGCCTTTTCCAGTGTACGACGCTACACTAAAACGTAATGAACGCAAGCGCCGAGGAGCCAACGCTGGTCGGAATGGAGCTCTCCGAGCTAGAAGCGATGCTCGGACCTGAGCAGCCTGCGTACCGCGCGAGACAACTATTTGACGCGCTGTACAGGAAACAAGTGGCTAATTTAACCGAAATTTCAGCATTGCCACAAACCCTTCGGAATGAGCTAGTTACAAAGATTAGCCTGGGTCGTTTGATCGCCGAACAGCGTTTCGATTCCAGCGATGGTACGCGCCGTTACCTACTCCGCCTGGCTGATAACCGGACGGTGGAGGCGGTACTAATGCCGGAGGAAAACCGGGATACGGTCTGCATTTCCAGCCAGGTTGGCTGCCCGGTTGACTGTCGTTTTTGCCTCACCGCCCTGATGGGTCTGGAACGGAACCTGACGGCAGGGGAAATCGTCGGGCAAGTGCTTTTTATCGCCGCCGAGCGGGGCTTATCGGCCGCGAGTCCGCGCATGAACGTCGTGATGATGGGCATGGGCGAGCCGCTGCTGAACCTGGATAACGTCCTGAAAGCGACGCGGCTGCTGACCGATGTCGCTGGCGTGGGTCTTTCGCCTAAGCGGATTACGCTGTCTACGTCGGGCATTATTCCCGCGATGGAAGAAATGGGGAAGGCAGAAGTGCGCCCGAAGCTGGCGATTTCGTTGAACGCTTCGACGGAAGAGCAGCGGCGCGAATTGATGCCGATTACGCGCAAGTATCATTTGAAAGATCTGCTGGAGGCTTGCCGCGTGTATCCTCTGCGCACGTGGGAGAAGTTGACGTTTGAATACGTTCTGCTGCGCGGCGTGAACGATACCGATGCCGACGCCCGGCGCGTGGTGCGCTTGCTTTCCAGGTTGAACTGCAAGGTGAATTTGATTGCGCTGAATCCCGGCCCGGGTATCAAGTTTGAGACGCCGGAACCGGAGCGCGTTTTGAGTTTTCAGGAAATTATCAAGCGCGCCGTTCCATGTTTCGTTCGCCAGCCCCGCGGGCGTGATATTTATGCGGCATGCGGGCAGTTGAAGCGTTCGAGTCCGGAACTGGTTGGGATTGTCTAGGGCCTCTTCTCTTGCATAGCTGCGATGGCTTGCAGCACAGCCTTTGTATTCCTGTTGATCGACGACAATATTTTCGTCGTACATACTGCCAGCATCATGCCAACCATGATGAGTATGGTGCACTCGATATTCAGTTCCGAACTAGGTCCTTTCGAACCCAGCAGCCAGAAGGCGGCTCCGAACGCGAGCACGGTGACAACAACTTGTTTTATCCGTTCAAACCGCTCCGCCTTTTCCACTGCGGCCAGCGTTTTCCTGATGAAGACATGCTCTTCCGAATCGACATTAGTGTTCATTCTTGTTCTCCCTCATAAAATTTCGAAGCGCCGCAAGACCATAAGACAGCCGCGACTTAGCCGTTCCAAGCGGAATGTCAAGAACGGCCGCGGTCTCCTCCAACGACAAGTTTTGTTGATAATGAAGCAGCAAGATCGCCCGGCTGGCCGGCGAAACCAGATCAACCATGCTCAGCAGTTCAGATTCGAACTCTGGCTGACTTGCGTTTACGACTGCTTCGCTGTCGTTCTCCCACTTGCGCCAGCGCTTATCGCCGTACCGACCATTTTGAAAACATAGCTTCGCAATGGCTGATACAGGCGCATCAGCAGTCTTTCGAAAGCCGCGACATCGCCACTTTGCACCAGCAGCACCAGAACGCTCTCGTCTCGGTCATCGCTCACAACTGTTAAGAGCGCTCAGTAGCCCGGACCTGTTCGGTGCAGGGCGTTTTTTTTAGAGTCTACTGCGTCCCCGCCGTCATCTTCGCGTGCGGAGTCGTCGGCCCTTCGCTCATATGCAAAGCCCACTTGATGGCCTCAAAGTACATTTTCGTAATATCCGGGTCGTCCCAAGATTCTTTGGTGTGGCCGAGCGTGGAGTAAAAAACCCGCCCTTTGCCATACATCTTGCACCAAGCGACTGCGAAGTCATGGTCGGTGCGGTGAATCCGCGGATTGTTGCTGTAATCAAGTTTCGAAGCGTCCAAACTCAGCAGCACGTTCACCTTGTCGCGCGAGAAATCCTTCGAAGGTTGGTAGATTTCATCACGCTTGGTAAAGGCATGCGGAAAGTGCATGGTGGCCGGGAACTCGGGCGCTTCATTAATAATGGGTGCGTTAAACGTAAACCAGGGATGCTGGTCAAACCACGCGCCAATCATCTCGCCATACTCGGGCCACTTGTAATTCGTATCCAACGCAGCGTGAATGCCAACGAAGCCTTTGCCGTCCTCCTTGATAAACGACATCATGTCGCGCTTCTGATCGTCCGTAAGATCCAGTTCGCCCGTGGTGCTGGCGAAAACCAAAACATCGAAGTAACTCAGATCCTTAAAGTTGCCGCCCTTCTTGGTTTTGGTAATGTTCTCCGTATCCGTGCGTAGAGTGGCTTCCCAAATCTTTGTATCGTGGCCCATTTTCCAGATGTTGGCCATGGCGTCGGGAACGGAATCGTGCTCAAAGCCTTTGGTTTGGGAAACCACCAGCACGTGCGCCATGGGTGGGGGACTCGCAGGTCGGGCCTGCCCGTTCAGCCGGGCGGTGTAAAGGATGCCGCAGGCCAGGAAAGCGGCGGCGCAGGCGAAAACGGTGTTACGGTTAAGTTTCATGCGGTGAACCTCGATTGGCAAAGTAAAACCTATCACAGCGGGGTAGCGTCTGTTTAGGTAATGAGGCTGCTTCCTTGAATCATGTTCTGCGCTGGTTATTGCACGCACTGTACGGCCTGAATTACTTCGGTCCGCTGGTGATGGGCATTATGGACTCGTCGTTTCTGATGCTGCCTTTCGGTAACGACCTGGTTGTCATCAGCCTGGTGGCGCGCCACCATTCAGGCTATCCGTGGTACGTTCTCTCAGCCGTGGTTGGCAGCACGCTGGGAACGCTTCTGCTCGATCTGGTGGCGCGCAAGCTGGGTGAAACCGGATTGCAGCACGTGACAGGGCAAAGGCGCTTCGAATACATGAAACGAAAGATCGGCGAGAACGGCAGCTACGCCATTGCACTGGCTTGTTTGTCGCCGCCGCCGTTTCCCTTTACAGCAGTTGTGTCCACAGTCTGCGCGCTGGGCTATCCGCGCCAAAAATTGCTGGCCATTGTGGCAGTCAGCCGTGCACTGCGCTTTCTGCTGTTGGGCTACCTCGCCATCCGGTATGGACGATTGATCATCCGGGTAGCAAATTCAGCGCCATTCCGCTGGGCCATGTTCTTTTTTGTCTTCGTGTGCATCGCAGGAAGTGTTTTCTCGCTGCTGAAATGGTTCCGCCGCGGCAAGACGCGGCCACAGGGACAGCCGGCGACGGCGTGAAAAACTGTAACGATTGATCGTTCCTGCTCACTCACTACCATGCAGCCCGCCCTGAAGCTTTCCCTTCCTGAACAAGTAGCTACCCAAGCCGAATTCATCGTTAATAACCTGACCGAAACCAAGTATCAACACACCGACAATATTGACGTGGACCGCGGCATCTACGAATGCGATTGCAATGGCTTTGCCGAATTCGTACTCGAGCGCGCCGCGCCCGACCACTTCAAACCAATACCGAAAGAACCGACCCAGCCGCGCCCGCGTGCCTTTGAGTATTACGTCTTCTTTAATTCGCTAGTAACGCAGCCGGTATCGGGCTGGCACAATATCGAGTTTCTTAAAGATGCACGCCGAGGCGACATGCTCGCTTGGCGCTTTCCGATGGTGGAGAAGGGCCATGACACCGGCCATGTTGTCTTTATCGCGGACACTCCCAAGGCGATGGACAACGGCATTTACGCTGTCCGTGTCTACGACTCCGCAGCCACGCCACACTTCGAAGACACTCGCGCCACAGGCACTTCAGGAATAGGATCAGGCTTTATCAATTTGAAAGTCGATTCCGCCGGCAAACCCATGTCCTTCCAATTTGCGCCGCCATCGTCGAGCTCGTTCGAAGCTCTACCGATCGCCATCGGGCGTCTGGAGTCGTTTTCCTAAAACGTAATCCTGCCCGTCAACTGCAGCACACGTGGCCCGCCATTGTTGCCGCCGGAAAGACCAGCCACGCCGCTTATTTGCCCGAACGTTCCATTCGACTCAATCCGGTTCCCCGACGCAAGAGCAAAGTTGGTGTGGTTCAGAGCGTTAAAGAAATCGCCGCGCAGTGCGAATCCTATCCGTTCCGTAATCTTGAATCGTTTCGACAGGCTCATATCGACATCAATCAATCCCGGACCATAGAAAGAGTTTCGCCCCACATTGCCAATCTGGCCCGCATAGGCCGGAGCGAAGCACGACTTGTTAAAGAAATTAAGGCGCGTGCCTTCATTGATTTGCAGCGGCCCGCTGCAAATGTAGTTCGGCCGGTCCACTAACTGATTGAAGCCGCTGTAATCCAGATTCGTATTGATCAGCATAGTGAATGGCTCTCCGGTTGTAAGGTTCGTAATGGCGGAAAGCGTCCAGCCTGAGACCAGTTCATCTACAGCCCGGTTCACGCCTTGAAGAAATTTTCCGCTGCGCCCTAGCGGCAGGTTATACGAGAATGCATTGATGAAACGCTGCCGCTGATCAAACGCACTGTTCCCGCGATTCAGGCTAAGCGGAATGTTGCTGGAAACCGGAATGGAACTGTCAAAGGTGGTTCCCAGAAAGGAAGACGTGTCGTCGATGGAATGACTCCATGTATAGGATGAATTCATGGTCAAAGTCGAACTGAGGTGAATCTTGCCCGACACTACCAGGCCGTTATAGTTTGATTTGCCGTCAAACTCACCGGTGTCCACGTTGCTCCAGTTTGGATACGGAAATACCTGCACGTTAGGCGACTGTGACCCGCGCAGCGCGGGATTGTTGACGATCACGGTGGGCTGGTTGGTGTCCAACTCCACACCCAGACGATGCCCGGAAGTTCCGATATAGCTGACCTCCAGCGTGCTGCCCTTGGTGATCTCGCGCTGAACCGTGAAATTATAGTTTTCTGCATAAGCCTGCTTCGCATTCAGGGCTTCCGCATTGAAAGAGTCGAGGCCGACATAGGTCCCGCCAGGAGTTTTTGTGATCAGTGGCACGCTTTGGTTGAATGCGAGATTCCAGCTATAGGTGCCAGGCTGCGTTACGCCCGCCGTCTGCGTCGTTGTCAGTGAGAATGGTGAATTGGAGGTCTGGTTGATAGGAATGTTGTTGAACAGATCGTCATACCCGATACGGAACCCTCCGCGGATAACTGTTTTTCCGTCTTTGGTCGTCCAGGCTGCGCCGATGGTGGGGCCGAAATCTGTGTAATCCGGCTTCACGCCTGCGCCCGACAAAGTCACTGGTCCAGGCGTCAAGGTAAATGCTGCAGGTCCTGTAAGGGCCGGATTAATGCCCAGCACCTCATCGGTTCCCAGCAGCACCGGACCCACTCCCGGAATAAAATTCGTCCCCTTATCCCGCTTCTCGGTGAGCACAGACGGCACCTCATAGCGCAACCCGACGTTCACGGTAAGATGCGGGCTCACCTTGATATCGTCCTGAACATAAAAGGCTTCCGGATAGCGATACCAGTGACCCAGCGTGTCGCCGGTGTGAATGGTAGAAGTCTGAATCTGCGAAACTCCTGCGCACGTGGCGCAAGTTCCGGCAAAATTGGCGAAGCTGGCAAACCCCAAAGTGCCTCGCGAGGAACCGTCAAGATAGCGCCATGTTTCTTCGCGTCGCCCATACCAGCCGAACTTTATGGTGTGCGTGGTGCTTCCCAAAACCGCTATTTTCGTTGTATCGGAATAGATTTCGTAGGTATTCGATCGGCGACCTTGCGGCAGGTTCGACGCTGTGCCCAGCGTTGCGTAACCGGTAATGGAAACTGTCGGAATACCCGAATCCTGCACGTTGGTTGTGCCGTTCACCACGCCGGGAACACCGGGCAAAATAGTTTGCGCGTTCAAACCGGCGTCCTGCGTTTCAAAGTGTGTTTTGTTGCGCGAAAATCCGAGACGAAGCTCAGTCAGGAAAGTGGGTGAAAAAGTATGCGTCTCGCTCAACTCCGCGTTCTGTTGATTGGGCGCATTGGTGCTGCCGCCGGTTGTTGGCAGACTCCCTCCTGAAGCCGTGTTGCCCGAATAGGTGATGTAATGCCCTGACAATTTGTCGTAGTCGCTGAACGCGTGGTCTACTCGGATGAAATTGGTGTTGTCATTCGTCTTGTTAGGAACGTTGCCCACGAAGTTCGTCGTGCCGGCCGCGGCGCTGGTCACTGTCGGCAGCGGATAAAACGCCACCAGTTTCGCCGCAATGGGATCGAGGATAGACGCACGTTGCGCCAGCGTGGGCACAACCGCTGAAACAGCTGCCGGATTAATCTCACGCAGCCCCTCGAAACTGTAAAAGAAGAACGTCTTGTTGCGCTTGATAGGGCCACCTAAACTGGCGCCGTACTGGTTGTAGCGGAGTATGGGTCGGGCGCCGTTCAAGGCGTTCGTGAAGAAGCTGACCGCATCAATAGCATCGTTTCGGAAGAACTCGAAGGCCGCGCCATGAAATTGATTGGTGCCGCTTTTAGTCACCACACTGACTTCACCTCCAGACGCGCGCCCGAATTGCGCCGAATAAGCCGAGGTCGCCACGCTCAGTTCCTGAATCGCATCTGCAATCCGATAGGAGTTTGTTGGTCCATTCACGTTCGGATCGATGGCGTTTACGCCGTCTATCTGCCAGTTGGTTGATTGCGAGCGTGTTCCCGCAACCGCAAAGGCGCCGGCTTGCGCCCCGGGAGCTGCGAACGAAGCACCTGGTGTCAGTACCGCCAAATCGGTAAACTGCCGGTTGGCGAGTGGCAGCTCGGCTGTCAGTTGCGAGGTGATGTTGGTTCCGGTGGCCGGGCTTTCCGTCTGCAGCAACTCCACTGAACTCGAAACTTCCACCGACTGTGTCACATCGCCCACCTCGAGCTTTAAATCCAGCGAAACAATCTGATCTACCAGCAAGACAACGTTCTTTACTTCAGTAGTACGGAATCCCTTAACCGTTACCGAGACTTTATAGTTGCCCGGATTCAGCTCCAGAAACTGGTAGAGACCGGCGGAATCACTCACACTCTTCTGCTCCACGCCAGTCTGGATATTCGTCAGAGTCACGTTGGCATTGGCGACAATAGCGCCCGAGGCATCGCGTACGTAGCCCTTAATGGCCCCAACAGGCGCGCCCCAAGCGACCAGTGCGAGTACGAATAGAGACACCAATAGCTTCAGTTTCAGCATTATTCTTCCAATCTTTTAGTCTTTTGCGATCTTACGGTCTTGCCGGGCGTTCGGAGGTCGCGTGCGTGGGACCGCTTAGCAAGAAATCATCCGTGGAAGTGCTGCTAAGCCCAAACTTTGGATTAATATACTTCTGTAAAAATGCAAGTTCTTTATTCCATGCATCAAGCCGGTGTTCCCGTTGCGAGAACCCGTGTAATTCGTTCGGGTAAGTGAAATAGTAGAACGTCTTGTGCGCTGCAGTCAGCGCTTTGACGAACTGTACCGACTCGTAAGGCGGCACTTGCGGATCGTCTTCACCGTGCAGTATCAGCAGCGGCGTCTGAATTTTGTCCACCAAAAGCAAGCTATTTGCTCGCTTGTAAACATCGGGCTTCTCGGCTGGAGTACCGCCCATTTTCATCATCCAGCGGACCGCTGAATTACGATTGGTTCGCTCCACAAACGTGGCGCGATCAACAACGCCATACATCTCGATAGCCGCCGCGAAAAGCTGCGGATACCTGGTCACGGCATAGGCAACCATGGTGCCGCCGTGGCTTCCGCCTCCAATGGCAATCCGCTTGGGATCGGCCATGCCCTGGTCAACCAGATATTTCACCGCCGCGGCCACATCGTCCATTTCACCGCCGCCGCTGTCTTCCACATTCAGGTTGCGGAATTTCTCTCCATACCCGGTGCTGCCCCGGTAATTCGGTTCCAGCACCAGATATCCTTCCTGCGCCAGATACTGTGCCCACAGGTCTAGCCGATACACATCCTCACCCTCAGGCCCGCCATGAATCCACAGCACCGCCGGGTAGCGCGTGCCCGGTTTAAATCCCTTCGGCTTGTACAACAAAGCGCTTACGGAAACGCCATCTTTGCTCTGAAACCGAACTTTGTCGGGCACTTGCAGCGCGCCTTCCAGATTCTTCGGAGATGTGTGTGTCAGCCGCTTCGCTTCCGAGTTTCCGCCAACCTCCGAAACCATCAATTCAGTCGCTTCCAGCGGAGTAGTTCGGTGAAAGTAGATCTCTTTTCCATCGCTGCTCCATTCCGGCATCGCTTCGATGCCCGGAACCTTCGAGCTTGTCAAGATGTGGGCGCCTTTACCATCAATTGGGATGGTCCAGATATGCGCCTCCTCCGGCGTCTCTCTGTTAGAAACAAACGCGATGGACTTACCGTCGGGCGAGAAAACCGGATCAAGGTCTTCCTGTTCGCCGCGAGTAAGCGGTTTAGGAGTCCCTCCGTTTGCATTTATCAGGTAAATGTTGTCCCATCCGCTTTCCTGCAGAGCAATCGCCAAGGTTTTCCCGTCGGGCGACCAGGCGGCGCGTCTCAGCGACCAACCACCCCCGCGGTCCACCGGCGACGTATAGAGAGTCTGCGGCGTCTCCGCGCGGCCCGATTGCGAATCGAACTTCATTACTTCCAACTTGCCGCTGAAGTAACTCGGAGCCCGCTCAACATAGGCGATGCTCGTCCCGTCCGGCGACCATGCCCCCGCGCCGGAATCGTTGCTGGAAGGCGTTAGAACACTTTCCCTCAAACCGTTTGGACTGACAACATTCAAGTCACTATGGCCGCGCCGTCCGGTCTCAAACAGGATCCAGTCGCCTTTGGGAGACCATTGTGGATTACGATCGCCCGCCTGACGCGGATCTCCCGGCCCAGGCTGTGACCGGGTCAGCCGATGCGGCGCTCCACCCTCAACCGAGACCGTCCAGATACTGCCTTGGCTGGCAAATGCCAGTGTCTGTCCATCCGGAGACCAACTGATGCCGGACTTGCCTCCCGCCGTGCTGGTCAGCGTGACAGGCCAACCGCCATCCGCTGGAAACAAGACAATCTGACCGTTTCGCACGAATGCAAAATTCTTGCCATCCGGCGATAGAGACGTCTCACCCAGGGGTTCAACCGACAGCAGATCCTCCAGTGTCAACCGGTGAGTCGCAACCGGCGCGGCTCCCAGGTGGAAAAGACTGCTCAGCGCGAGAGCGAGTGATAAGTGAACTCTATTTTCGATAATAGAGTTTAGGATAGTACGGTTTTACGAGAAGTCAACGAGTAGTTTATGGCAAATAAGCGATTAGGGAATTAAAAAATAATTTGAACGACTGGTAACTTTGAGCTCGATACTGAGGTCTCATCCCGAAAAGAATGATGTGGCCTTGGCCTTCGGTCGCATCTACAATCGCGGTTTTATTTGCAATTAACTTTGCCCCCAGCAGCCAACCAGACGCCAGAATGCCTGTTTCCGGGTAAGTGGCGACGGCGGTCTGTGTAGTAGTAAACGCGGGACTCTGCTCGCTCCAGATAGCGATATCTTCCGGTAGTCCGCGTGTCAGTGGACTCGAGAGGTTTAGCTTTACATTCAACAGCGACCCAGGCGAATAGAAATCGGCATCTGCGCGTCTGCCCTGGCTTGCGCCCGCCGGTTCGTCGCCCCCAGTCGAAATAATCCGGTTGCTCAAAACGTCGGTGGCCCCTGCGCCAAGCTGGCTGATGCAAAAAGCGGACGAGTGATTAAAACAAAGGACCGTGCCGCCTTCACTCACAAACTGCTTAACGGCCTGTATACCGCTATCGCCAACACCGCCCGTAAATTCCGCCGGCATAGCGCCCTTCTTGTAACCAGTGACGATGGTTGCCGGTGGCTGGTCGGGAAAAATAACCACATCGAACTTCTCTTTCAGCTTGCCGGCTTGTAAATCCGAGTTGCTGACATTCTTATACGCAAAACCGAAGTGATCGAACAGCCAGCGAGTCCACCCTTCGTCCATCACGGGAAAATAACTCTTATAAAGCGCAATCCTCGGAGCGGAAACTTTCTTCCATCCCGGACCTTTGTCACTAGCGGAAAAATCGCCGCTCTGTTCGTTTCGCCAGACAGATCCCTGCGTTTTCCATAAACCAGTCACAGTTTTCCAGGTATCTGTGTCGGATGCACTGAACGATTGCGGCGCCGGAGCATCGAAAGCATACTTCTCCTTCTCAAACGGGCCTTTCGGATCGTCCGTCACCGTCTTCACATCCACTCCGAAAAGCAGCGGCAGAGTCTCCGCTGTCGTGTCATACGGCCGTTGCGGCGGCCCGCCCGGATACATGCGCAGATCCGGATAATCCTGCTTCTCGAGCAACGCCTTGGCCCAGCCGCTATAAGGCTGCTGCATCAGGACAATATGGTCGCCATTGGAAGCACGCTGAATCTCCACTTTGCCGAACTCCAGAATCTCCATAAGATGCCGTGCCGCGCCCGGGTCACGTTGCTGCGCCGGAATCACCCATGCGTAAGGAGTGGTGCGCGCCACCTGGTCCTGACCCACCTTGTAGTAGTTGCGAATCAAATCGTCATGATGAATCGTTATGTTGTGCAAAACCGATTCGAAGGCCGCCATCTGGTAATCGACAATGTCGCTCAAGTGCCACGTGCCTCCACGCCAGGGCTGCAGATAATTCCAGCTTCGCTGCTGCGCGTTATAACCCAGCGGGTGAGTATTTAATTCGTCGAACTTGAGCGTTACCGGCGTCGCCAGGTGCGCACTGGCCGATTCGGTCAGAATCCGCATGCCTCCATGAAACGCCTGATAATGCCGCGCCGGACTCCAGAAGTCATACGCCGCATGTACCGCAACTCCCAGCTTTCCCTGCGCAGTCAGGTCGTTGGCTACCGACATCCCCAGCATGTTCATGCCTTGCGCAATAATCGGGTCGATATTCGGTTCAATCGGATCGAGCCAAGGCGGGATAAAAATGCGCGAGTCGCGCTCGCCTTGCTGATGCACATCATAAAGAACTTCCGGCAGCCACTTGTTATACACGTTGATAACAGCGCGTGTTTCCGGTTGTGAGAACGTATACCAGTCGCGGTTGTTATCGTGTCCCACGTAGTGCTGCCACAGTTCTGGAGGCGCCGTCCCTTCAAACGGAGTGTTCAGAGTTTTGCGATACCAGCGAGTGACAATGTCAACTCCATCCGGATTTATCGAGGGCATCAGGATAACGATCGTGTTTCGCCGGATCGACTCGTACTTGGGCGACGTATCGGTCAGCAGCTTATAAGCAAATTTCACCGCTGTGTGAGTAGAACCTACCTCCGAAGCATGAATGGAACACGTGATTAAGACAACCGTCTTGGCCTGCCCGAAAAGCTTCTCGGCTTCCTCCGGAGTAGTTATTCGCGGGTCCGCCAGCCGCCGCTGAATTTCCGCATATTTCGATAAATTACTTATATTCTCGGGAGCGCTGATAATAGCGGCAAGTATCGGTCTGCCCTCAACCGTCTTGCCCGCTTCTTCCACGCGGATGGAAGAACTGCCCTTCTGCAACGCATAAAAATACGAGACAACCTGATCCCAGTCGAGTAAGACCCGATCCACGCCCATCGGATGGCCAAAGTGACTTTCGGGAGTCGGTATTGCGGCTGCGCAAATGACGCCGGTTACCAGGAGTGCAAAGAAAGGTTTGATGGTCGAAAACACCAACCACAGATAGCATAAGTTTGTTGCCGCGCTATACTAGAGGTACCCCGATTAGAAGGGGACCATCTGATCACAACTCTAGGGTCGATTCCGATCGACGCGACGAAGGGGAGCTCAAAAGGCTCCCCTTTCGCTTTTAGAAAATAACAACCATGAACGTTGCGGAACGAATTGCGCGGTTAGAAGTTGAATCTGCCTTTGATGTCCTGGTCAGGGCGCGGGCCCTTGAGGCACAGGGGCGCAGCATCATTCACCTCGAAATCGGGGAACCCGATTTCGCCACGCCGCGCCACATTGTAGAAGCCGCTAAACAGGCGCTCGACGACGGCTACACGCACTATGGGCCCACCCAAGGACTGCCGGAATTACGCGAAGCCATTGCGGCGCATATCTTGAACACGCGACACTTCAACGCGCTGCCCGAACAAGTTTGTGTTGTTCCCGGCGCCAAACCGATTCTGTTCTTCGCCATGCTCGCGCTCATCGAACCGGGCGACGAAGTTCTCTATCCTGATCCCGGTTTCCCTATATATCGTTCGATGATCCGCTATCTGGGCGGCGTTCCGGTGCCCATACCGCTGGTCGAGGAGCGCGGTTTTTCGTTCGATCTGAACGTTCTGCGCGATCGCATCGGCCCTAAATCGAAGCTGCTGATTCTGAATTCGCCGCAGAATCCCACCGGAGGCGTTATTCCTGAGAACGACATTCGCGAAATAGCCGCAATGCTGATGGACCGCGACATCATCGTGCTGTCCGACGAAATTTACTCGCGCCTATACTATGGCACCGAAGCGCCGTTCTCCATTGCCACCATCCCTGGCATGGCGGACAAGACTATCTTGCTGGATGGTTTCTCTAAAACCTACGCCATGACTGGCTGGCGTCTGGGATATGGCGTTATGCCCGTTTGGCTGGCCGCCGCCGTCAATAAGTTGATGGTGAATTCCAATTCCTGCGCCGCCACCTTCACCCAACGCGCTGCCATCGCGGCACTTAACGGTCCACAGGACCAGATCGAAGCCATGATCCACGAGTTCGCCCGGCGTCGGCTCGCATTCTGCACTGCGCTCAACCGGGTTCCAGGCTTCACCTGTGCTCTGCCGGGCGGGGCGTTCTACGCGTTTGCAAATGTGCAAGCTACGGGTGTAGCGTCAAAGCAGTTGGCCGACCTCCTGCTACAGGAAGCCGGCGTGGCCTGTCTGGATGGTGGTTCTTTTGGCGACCATGGACGCGGATTTCTGCGTTTCAGCTTCGCTAATTCGATAGATAATTTAATGGAAGCCACTCGTCGCATGGAAATGGCGAGCGCGCGCTGGCAAGCGTAAAGGACGCCGATTTATGAAAGCGAATTTCTTAGCAATCGCGATATTAATGACAGGCCTCCAGGCCCAAACCACGGCCGTAGCAACCATTGTGGACACCGGGTCAACAAATATGCCGGGGATGACTGTTTCCATGGGCGCCAAAGGCCACGCGATAGTGGAACACACGCGTGGCGGCGGCGCCAAAACGAATATGAAGGTTAGCGACGCCCTCCGCACGCGCCTTATGACCGACCTGGAAGCCGCCGCGCCGGTGGATAAATTGAACACCCGCCACTGCGCCAAGAGCGTTTCCTTCGGCTCGCGCGTTTTTGTCGAGTACAAAGGCGTTCGCTCACCCGACATAAGCTGCCCCGGCCAGAGCGACCCCAAAGTGGAAGCCCTGCGCGTGGATGTGGAAGAAATCATGGCCGAGGCGCGCAAAAAATAAATGCAGGGTGAAGTTTCCGGGCTGTTCATTAAATACTCCGCCGATAAGCTTCGCCAGATGAGTTCGCATGTGGAGGACTGCATCGGCCGTCTCAACGATCATCAGATCTGGGCGCGCGGCGCAGCCAGCGAAAACTCAGTCGGCAATCTGGTTCTGCACCTGTGCGGAAACGTGCGTCAGTGGATCTGCTCGGGTGTAGCGGGCGCGAAAGACGTGCGCGACCGCGACAGCGAATTTGCAGCCACCGGCGGCATGTCGGCCGCGGATTTAATAGCGCGCATGCAGACCACCGTGGCCGAAGCTGTCGGCATTATCGAAGGTGTATCCGCGCAGCGGCTGACTGATCAAATAACTCCACAGAATCACCATGTCTCGGTGCTCGAGGCCATTTATCAAGTGGTGGGCCACTTCCAGCAGCACACCGGGCAGATTATTTTCGCCACAAAGATCTTTACCGGTGACGACTTGGGCTTCTACAGACCGCCCAAATAATCGTAATCCACTTTCACCGCTTCAAACGAAGTCATGTCGGTGAAAGGCGGCTCCTGTTCTATGTAGTACTGCTCTACCGCCCCGTGTTTCACGGCGGCGAAAATGGCCTTGTAGTCGGGCTTCCCTCTGCCGAGTTCCGTCGGCTGAGGCTTCTTTGCGGCTTGCAGTGAAACCGTTGGAGGCCCCGGCTTGAACGCCTTGATGTGCAGTAACTTGATGCGTTCCGGGTACTCTTTTAGAAACGCTGCCGGATCGTACCCCGCGGCCGCAACCCATCCGCAATCCAGTTCAAACTTCACCATCTTAGGGTCGGTAGACGACAACAGCGTCTCAAACCCGGTAATGTCGCCGAATTTCTTAAACTCGATGTTGTGGTTATGGTAAGCGTAGACTATCTCCCGGTTATGCGCCAGTTCGCTGTACATGTTGCAGACGGTGGCGCTGCGCCTGTAGTCGTCCAGCGTCATGTTGTCCAGCATCTGGCTGAAAGCTTCGAAATCGGGATGGTCGCCGCGCATCGCCGACATGGCCATCCCCGGCGGGTTGAATGACGTGACGGCATATTTGGCGCCCACTTCTTTGGCAAAATCCATGAAGGCGCCCGGCTTCTGGTCAAGGTCGAACATATGCACGCTGCGGCAGTTGAGGCCGTTGTCTTTGAACATCGTGCCAATCTCGTGCCCGGAAAGACCAAACGTCTGCGCCAGTTCGACTTCTTTGATGCCCATATCTGAAATCTTTTTCAGCGTGCCGTTGAAGTCCTTCTGAAGAGCATCGCTGACGGTGTACAGTTGCAGCCCGATGGGGCGCTTCAAGGGAGTAGCCGGTAAAACGGGCGCAATCGCGGCTGCGGCGGCGATAGTAGTAGCCGCTTGCGACAGGAAGCGGCGGCGTGTTGCTTGCATCTGCGCAAGTTAGCACAGGGCCGCGCGCGCCACTGCTAGGCGAATGGCGCGAATGGTCTCCGGCGTGGTCCGGCAGCATCCGCCAATCAGCCGCGCGCCGCATTGGAACCAATCGGCCGCGGCGTGCTCAATAATTCCCAATTCGCTGGTTGAACCCCATATGCCGCTATCGGGAAAGAAGCATTCGCCGCTATTGGGATAGGCCACCAGCGGCTTCTTCGTGGCCGTCGCGGCCAGCGTCAGCAGATTGCTGACATGCCGCGGAGCCGTGCAGTTCAAACCAACCGCAGCAATTTGCGGGAAGCGTTCCACGGCGGCCACCGCATCACGAAACGCCGTCCCATCCGAGATATGCACCGCGTCCTTGCACGTGAAACTCAGCCACGCCGGCAAACTTGGAAACTCGCTCATCAGTTCCCCCAACGCCTCGGCCTCATGCACATTGGGAATGCTCTCGAACGCAATTACGTCAGGTTCACACGAAGCCAGAATAGCCAGTCGTGGTCGATGAAACTCTTTGAACTCGCTAGTACTCAGTCGATAATCGCCGCGATATTCAGAGCCGTCATGCAGATAAGCTCCATAGGGCCCAACAGAGGCCGCAATTAACAGGCCCGTTCGTGGCACACGCGCGGCCGCACGCCGCGTTACCGCGACGCTCTCTCGCATTACTGCCTCCGCTTCCGCCGCGCTGAAACCTTTCTCCAAAAGTCCCGGAAACGTCAACTGGTAGCTGACAGTTACGCCGACATCCGCCCCGGCCACGAAGTAGTCGTAGTTCACGCGCTCCACTAGATCCGGCGATTCCAGCAGAATTTTGCCTGAGAACAACGGATCGTGCAAGTCCGCCCCGTGCCGTTCAAGTTCCGTCGCCAGGCCGCCGTCTAAAATGACGAAGCCTTGCCGATCCAAGAGATCCTGCAGCGCTGACATCAGGGTTCAACCGCTTGCCATTGGCCTGACTCCGCCGCGCGAAACACAGCGTCAATCACAGCCATATTGGCCAAAGCGTCCTCCAGCGGCACCGGTACCTCGCTGTTCTGTCTGATAGCGCGTGAGAAAGCGTCGCCTTGCAAAGTATATTGATCCACCGTCGCAAACTCCTCCATGCGCGCGCTCAGGCCCGCCAACTGCGAGCCATCATCAATGAAGATGCGGCTGGGACGGTCAGGCGGAATGTTGTACGGAATTTCCAGATCGATGCGCGCCTTTGTGCCCAGCACCTGCATGCGCTGAAACGGCACCAGTTGCGTGCTGCATGTGAAGATGGCCTGGCCGGGCGCAAAATCCAGCAGCACCGACGTAAGCCGGTCGGTCTGAGTGTTGGGATCGCGATCCATCACGGCAGCCACGCGCACCGGCTCGCGGCCAAACAGAAAGCGTGACATGGTGATGGGATAACAGCCGATGTCCATCAAGCCGCCGCCGCCAATTTCCCGCTGATTGCGAATGTTTTTCGGATCGTTATTGAAGTAACTGAAGACGCTCACAATCGATCGCAGTTCACCTGCTGCGCCGCACGACACCAGCTCACGTGCACGCAGCCATTGCGGATGAAGCCGCACCATGAACGCTTCGCCAATCTTAACCCCGGTTTTATTACGAGCCGCAATCAGTAGCTTGGTTTCCTCCGCCGACAAAGCGATGGGCTTCTCGCACAGTACATGCTTGCCTGCTTCAGCCGCACGAAGGGACCACGGCACATGTAAGTGATTGGGCAGCGGATTGTAAATCGCTTCCACGTTGTCATCTGCCAGTAACTCTTCGTAACTCCCGTAAGCAGTGGGAATACTAAGGCGCTGGGCAGCCTGCTGCGCGCGGTCCAACTGCCGCGAGGCAATCGCCACAACGGCGGTATCGCCTCCCTGCATCATGGCCGGTATAACTTTCTTGACCGCGATGTTCGCGACCCCCAAGATCCCCCAGCGGACCTTACTCGGTAAGTTCACTATCTCATTCGGCATAAGCGTAAAAAGTGTCTCATAAACGCGGCGGAACTTAGCCAAAGATGATGCTTTTCTGTTAAAGTGAACCCGTGAAGCTGTACGACATCGATCCGGGACCGGACTGCCCGGAGTTAGTTCGCGCCATCATCGAAATCCCGAAAAATTCGGTTAACAAATACGAATACGACGGCGAATTAGGCATCTTCCGCTTGGATCGCGCACTCTATTCGCCGATGCATTACCCGGGCGATTACGGCTTCATCCCGGGTACGCTGGCCGACGATGGCGATCCGCTGGACATTCTTGTACTTGTCGACGAACCCAGTTTCACCGGTTGTCTGATGGAAGCGCGTCCAGTTGGTGTTCTTCATATGGTCGATGGCGTGGAAAACGATCAGAAAGTACTGGCCGTTCCCAACCGGAACCCGCGCTTCGACAGTATTCACACCATCGACCAGGTCTACCCGCATATCCGCCGCGAGATTGAATACTTCTTCACCATCTACAAGGAACTGCAAAGCGCCAAAGCGAAGATGGACGGCTGGGGCGGACCCCGCGACGCACGCCGCGTCATCAATGACTCACGCCGGGCTTATCTGGAATCGAAAGCGGCTCCGCTGAAGCAGGAATTGGTAAAAGTTGAAGAAGAGCCAGTCGTAAATGGAGCGGTCCATGGACCGGAACCAGATGCTCCTGCGCCCGAATCGGAAGAGCTTAGCGTTTAGCGCTTCGGCTGTATATTTAAGCCGAAGCGCAGGCGTGTCCCTAACGCATTGGCATAATTAGCCTTCTTCTGCAACCCAATTCCTAAGTATGCAACTCCGCCCTCTGCCGTCGAAAGTTGCAGATCTGCTTGTCCAAACAAAAGCGCCTCCGCGCCTCAGGGTGCATCTTTGTCTGGTTCATGACACCGCC
This sequence comes from Bryobacterales bacterium, assembly GCA_003163855.1. Classification (GTDB taxonomy): domain Bacteria; phylum Acidobacteriota; class Terriglobia; order Bryobacterales; family Bryobacteraceae; genus Bog-105. Next base: position 23,687 of record PLRJ01000048.1, read on the forward strand.
TGCCAACTAACGGCTAACCTCAGGAGTGCCTGGCCAAAGCTGGTAATCGATGAGCAAGCGGTTCATCTGGGTGCCGCAATTCATGATATTGGCAAGGTAATCCACCCTGATGAATTAAACGAACCAGGGTTTGAACATGAAGACGCCGGGCGAACGTTGCTGCTCGAACTCGGCTGGTCTGCGTCGTTAGCCCGCTTTCCCGTGACACATGCACGCAAGCTCGACGCCAACGATCCGATAGAAGATCTGCTCGTTGCCATTGCTGACAAGGTATGGAAAGGAAAACGAGACGAGGCCCTTGAGCAGTCTTTATTAGCACATATCGCACTCTTGTCTGGTCAAGCGCCATGGCAGGTCTGGTTGACGCTGGACGAGATGCTGACTAACGTAGCAGAACTATCTCCGGAACGTCTCCGCCTGCAGGCGAGCCACTATTAATCTGAACTGCACCAAATAATAGCGCGGTATCGAGTTCAGTTCTGACGGGCAATCCTACGTTTCGCTGGTACGCGCGTGAGGGCTTGGCGACAGGTGGAGCAGTCTTTCATCCCGCTTGTTACAGATGACGGCCGCGGTAAGTCCGCAGGCTGCCGCGCAGGAGAGCCACGCGCCGGGCATAGCTTTGTTGCTTGTCACGTGAATCAGATAGGTGCAGACAGCCGGTGTAAATCCGCCGAAGATGGCGGTGGCGAGACTATAAGCGATGGAGAAACCAGTGGTGCGGACGTGGCTTGGCATCAGTTCGGTGAGGAAGACGACCATAGCGGCGTTGTAGCTGCCGTATAGGAAGGAGAACCAGAGTTCGACTCCCAGCAGACCTCCGAAAGTGGGATGGGTCGAGAGCCACCACAATGCCGGGTAGGCCGTAATAAGTGCGAGAGAAGTCGCAGCCAGCAGCAGGGGCATGCGACCGATCCGGTCGGACAAGGCACCCATAGTCGGCAGCCAGATCAGGTTCGATAAACCGACGCACAAAGTGACGAGCAGATTTTCACGGTTCGCCAGGTGAAGGACGCTGCCGCCGAAGGTGGGCGTATAAGCGGTAATGAGGTAGAACGAGACCGTCGTCATGACGACAAGCATGGCTCCAAGGACAACAACGCGCCAGTTGCCGGCAAGTGATCGCAGAACATCAACTAGACTCGGGTGATGCTTTTGCGCCATGAACTCGTCCGTTTCGGCAAGCGACCGCCGAATAAGAAGCAAGAACGGAATAATGCAGCAGCCTACCCACAACGGGATGCGCCAACCCCAGGATGAGACCTGCCCTGGAGTGAGTATGGAAGTCACCAGGACGCCGAGAACAGCGGCAGCGATGACGGCGCATTGCTGGCTGGCGGATTGCCAACTGACATAGAATCCTTTGTGTCCGGGTGTGGCGATCTCGGAAAGATACACCGACACACCTCCGAGTTCTACTCCCGCCGAGAAGCCCTGCAGAAGCCTTCCAAGTACGACGATGATGGGTGAAATGATGCCAAGAGTGGCGTAACCCGGCAGACAGGCTATAGACAAGGTTCCCAGTGACATAAGCGCCAGCGTAAGGATGAGGCCGGCGCGGCGGCCCTTTCGATCAATGTAGGAGCCCAGGATCACGGCACCTAGGGGCCGCATAAGAAATCCAGCGCCGAACGTTGCGAGCGACAGCATGAGGGAGACGAAGTCGCTGCTTTTGGGAAAGAATGCTTTGCCTATGGGTACAGCGTAGTAACCGAAGACCATGAAGTCGTACATCTCCAGAAAGTTGCCGCTGGAGACGCGCACAACCGCCATGATTTTTGACCGGCCATCGTGCGCATTATTCAACCCTTTCCTTTATACACTGCTCAAGCGGTGTGGGCTTTCCAACGGTCGAGGCGACTTTGAAGATAAACCAAATCATCACCTATGGTCGTCCGTTGTTCGATGATCAGGGAGCGCAACTGATCATCCAACTGTTGAGCGAGCGCATGATCATAGTGGCTTAAAGTTCCCGAATCGCCGGCAACGCATTCTGTGATTATTTCTCTGTCGTCTTTTGACTGGACGTTATTCCCGGACGAGCGAAGATGCTGTTCGAGATCCACCCAGCCTTTGTGAAGAATTCCGCCTTCGTGCAGATCAAGTTCAGATGCCTCTCCTAGTTTTCTGATGGCGTGGCTGAGTTCGGATGCGAAGCGTTCCCGGTCGGCAGAAGCCTGTGCCAGGAAGTCGCTCAAGTCTGGATCGTGTGCGCCTTTTGCGGCCTTTCCAAATCCCTCCGACGCGTCGTTGCAGGTCGCCACCAGATCGTGCAGAGCTTTTAACGTCTTTTTGTTGTGTCCCATATGATTTCTTTCGCTCCGTAGTTAGATTGGGCGGATCGACGAAGAGGTTACCGAAAGAGGTGCACGTTTAAGTACGTGTAACGTTTTGGTGCCTGCAAGCGTAGAAAGGTTCGCAATTCAGGTCGTTAGATCCGCGTTCATAACTGTCACCGATGGACGTTCGATGGTTCCGATCCAGCGATCAAGAGCACGGGCCAAGTCGGCGCTCTTCAGTGGTTTTGCCAGATAATCGTCCATCCCGCAAGCGAGGCATCGTTCGCGATCGCCCTCCATGGCGTTGGCGGTCAGAGCGATGATGGGGACGCGCGTGGCCCCAGCCTCATTCTGACGGATAAGTGCGGTAGCAGTAAAGCCGTCCATTTCGGGCATCTGACAATCCATAAGGACAGCCTGGTACGAGCGGTTGGTGCATAAAGTCACCGCTTCTTTACCGTTCTCGGCGAGTTCCACGTCGCAGCCGAGTTTCTCAAGGTAGTGGCGGGCCAGTCTCTGATTCACCGGATTGTCTTCCACCAGCAATACGCGGCGCATTTCCGTGTTTTGCGTGATTACGGTGAGAGCCTGCGGACGCTGAAAAACGGCGCCGGGCGGGTCGCATAGTGCGAAAGGAATTTCAGTCCAAAATGTGCTTCCTCGCCCTAGTTCACTTTCGACGCCGGCCTTCCCACCCATCAGTTCCGCCAGTTGTCGCGAGATGGCCAGCCCGAGACCCGATCCGCCATGCTTGCGCGTGGTGGACGAATCAGCTTGCTCAAACTTGCTGAAAAGGCGGACTTGCGCGTCGGGTGAAATACCGGGCCCGGTATCGGCAACGAAGAAGCGAAACAAGGCCGTCCCGTCCGGCTGGAGAGTAACTCGCACACCAACCCGGATGCTGCCTTCCAGCGTAAACTTTACGGCATTACTAATGAAGTTCAAGAGAATCTGCCGGAGTCGCGTTGGGTCACCTACCAGCCATTCCGGCAGATCCTCCGGATAGTCGATGATGAGAGCAAGTCCCTTTTCCCTGGCGCGGAGCCGCATCAACATGACGGATTCGGCAACGGTGACGCGCAGCTTGAAGGGAATGCCTTCGAATCTCAATTTGCCCGCCTCGATTTTTCCAAGATCAAGAATGTCATCTATAAGCGCCAGCAGTGCTTCCCCTGAAACGCGGGCGGTTTCAGCCCATTCACGCTGATGATCCGGAAGATCCTCCCCCAGCAGAAGACCGGTCATGCCGATAACGCCATTGAGCGGCGTGCGAATCTCATGGCTCATGTTGGAGAGAAAATCGGACTTAGCTTTGCTGGCGGCTTCGGCGCGATCCTTTGCCTGCCGCAATTGCGCAGTCTGGGCGCGCACGCGCTGCCTAAGCGAGCCGGCCCAGGTTATTGCCACCAGCAGCAGCACGGCAGCGGCACCCAAAGATGCTCGCCAGGGGAAGTTCGACTGCCAGGGAGCGGGTTGTAACACTACGATGTCCGCGGGCGTTCGCAGCAGCATGCGGAATCCGGCAGGACGGTCACCCAGTGCGTCATACTCAAGCTGGCATACACCGGTGAGTTCCAGTTCACTGCCCACTTTCCAATTGGACTTATCACCTGGCTGAACTCTCATTTCAGCCTTGAAAATAGTGTTGCCGGAATGAAGGGTAAAGCGGTCAAAACTGCCAACCCTATTCCATTCAGCTAGCCGGCCATTTACCTTAATCAGAGCGGCCTCGAAGTTGCCGCGCAAAACATCCGCGGCCGGCACATTTTTGGCTTTAACAATAAGCGGCGCCGGAATTCGCTTCACCGTCACATCGCTGAGAAAGGCACCACTCAGGTTTGCCGACGGATACCCTAAGGCCTCTAAGCCATCGCCTGGTTGAAGCCCATTAGGAATGTCGCCGCGAATGGCGATGGCCCGGCCGCTATCCTGCAAGTAGAAACCCAGCATCGGATCAGCGATGGTGACAGCGCCTTGGATACGCGAAAGCCCGGTGGGTGTAATTCCTGGCCGGTACGAAAGCAGATCGCGAATAGGAGTCACCGTGTGATCTACGCTGTCAGCCAAATTTCCGTCTGGATGAATGTCAGAAAAGTCCTTGACGAACAGAACAGGTCCCAGAAACTGATGCTGCAGATTGGACAGCGTCCCATTAACTCCAAGCACTTGCACCATGGAACCTATAAGGTGTTCAATGCCCGCAGGCGGGTTCTGCTGTATGAGAGCCCGAACGCGATAGCCCCCCAGGCCAAGGGTGAGAATGGTCGCGGTAGCCACTTGGTCGGGACGGAGCCGCGCATTAACTCGGATACCTAAGAGCCGGGCGCGCAACTTCACCCAAATGTTTTCGCGTCGCGCCTCCCACTGGTCGTCGATGGTAGGGGTAGCCGGAGCCGGCATAGAACCGGCAGCGATGCGGCGTATGCTCTCGGACTGTATCATTGGCGAGTAGTCGCCGGCCTCCGAGTATCCTACGACTTCAACGACATCGCCATCGTGCAGTTCGATTGTAGGATAAGGACCGGCAACATAAATGCCGCGGCCTTGCTCCTGGATCATCATCATCCAGTGCGGGGCGTCGAAAAAAATTACCGTCGCTTTAACGCGCACCGGGAATCTCTGTGCCGCCTGTTCAGTCGACAGGGCACAAATTTGGCTCACTTTGGTGAGCGTGGGCAGTGGATTGGGAGGCTTGGCAAGCAGAAGCGCGCAGCAAAGCACGCAGACGGCAACTGCAATCCCCATCGACCTTTGAACGAATGCCAGCATTCCTACAGGACATTTCGACCGAATCACCCTAGTTCTGTAATGCGGGCCGACAGTCTTTTTGAGCTTGGCCAGCTTACTCCGCAGGGGGTAAAGTAAGCGAATGGGTCACGGTGAGGTCGCGGACGTGCAGGCGAGTGATGTTCAGATCTTCGATGGATACCGAGTTAAGGTTAGCCTTATGCAAAGTTAACCGGCCGATGACGAGGCGGCCAATCGCTAGTACTCCCAGCGCGAAGGCGCCTACGGCCAAGGCGCCTAAGGCGTTTGCGCCTATCGCCGCGCTGCCTATCCGGATTTGTCGAAGGGAGTTTGTTTCCGCCATGAGGGGCCGGCTTAATCCAAGCTGGTTTTGTCTTTGAGGCAAGTCGCCGCCTCATTACGGACGATGGCCAGGATCACCGCGAGAGTCGGCACGGCAGCCGCGATCACTGTGCTGAGGGTCTGATCCATCTGCCTGCTCCTTATTGTGCCATGTGATGGTGCATTGCGCCCTGATGATAGGCGAAAGCCTTGACCGGCAGAATCGCCGGAGTCTGGTCGCCTTCGCGCAACGAATAAACCGTATCGACCGCAAGTTTCGTAAGTTGCTGTAGAGTTCCGGAGGGCCAGCGAACCTGGACCGTAACCGGGCTCGCCGAGGCTCCCAGACCGATGTGCTGCTCAAAGGGCGTATCTCCGAAGCTGCTGCCGGAATTGACCACGCGGTGAAAGACTTGCTCAGCCGTTCGCACTTGGACGCGAGCTCCGATAGCCGAGCGGTTCGATTTCGTGCCAGTGAGCTTAAGACCGATCCAGTGATTGGCGTGGCCGGGATTTTCCAGCAGAGTATCCATATAGCTGTCGCCAGGAACAGCTCCGCCAAGCACCTCGAAAACATCTTCATTGCCATCGCGATTGAAATCAGCGAAGGAAATCCCGTGGCCTTTTTGGAGCTGTCCAAAACCTCCTGAAGTGGTAACATCCTGAAAAGACTTGCCGCCGTTGTTGCGGAACATGCGATTCGGCAGAAGCGCTTCGTAGTCGGGCGTGCCAGTGCCGAAGTAGCAGTCCAGATACCCATCGTTATCGAGATCGCCGAATCCGAGGCCCATCGTGAGAATGACGCGATTGAGTCCCACCTGCTTGGTCACGTCAGTGAAGGTTCCATTGCCGTTGTTGTGGTAAAGGCGCGGCACTTCCGCTTTGTTGGGCAGTCCTAGGTGAAAGGCGGGAATGTCATCCAGCGTATCAATGTAATAGCCCGCGACCAGGAGGTCCAGATAGCCGTCGTTATCGTAATCGAAGAAGTAGGTGCCAAAGCTCTGGATGGGCTCGGCCACCCCGGCTTCTTTTGTTACGTCGGTGAATTTGTCGCCGTCGTTGCGGAACAGAATGTTCGGAGCCCCCTTGCGGGAGACGTAGAGATCGGGCCGCCCATCGTTGTTGTAGTCGCCCCAGGCAACTCCTTTGACGAAGCGGAGACTGGATGGCAGACCCATCTTCTGGGTTGTGTTAGAGAAGGTTCCGTCGTGGTTGTTATGGAAGAGTTCGGAGTTCTGTGCATCTTCATAACTCGTTTCGTGGCCGATTATTAGATCCAGCCAGCCGTCATTGTCATAGTCGGCGAAGGCTGCCGTTTGTGTGGGGTGCGGTGAGAACAAACCAGCCTCTACGGTCACGTCGGTAAAAGTGATCTGGCCATTGGCATCGGGGCCGTTGTTGCGTAGCAGGGAGCAGGGATAATTGCCGAATTTCCCCCACCAGCCGCCGCGCAGCACCAGGATGTCGGGCCAGCCGTCGTTGTTGTAGTCGGCATGGATGATGTTGAGTCCGCCCGTTTCCCCATCCAGTCCGGCCGCGTGAGTCTGGTCAGTGAAGGTCCCGTCGTGGTTGTTGTGGAAGTAGTGGAGTTGATCGGTGGGACCGGAAGACGAGATAACGAGATCGAAGTAGCCGTCACCGTCGAAGTCCTCGGCGATGCTGCCGCCTGAGCGAGTAATTAGATCCAGTCCCACATTAGGAGCTATGTCGTGAAAGCGGCCAATATCGGCGTCCGGCTTGAGAATGGAATCGGGGATAAGCCAGTCTTTCGGCGTGTCCGAGGGTGCACCTCCTAGAGTCATCCAGGCGATGTTCAAGAGCCATTTGTCGATGAGCGTGCTTTTGCCTTCGCGCAGAAGCTGGGACCATTGCTGGATGGCGCACTCGGCGCCTTCACGATTGATATGAATGCCGCCGCCGCGAATGGGATAAACGCAGGATTGAGCATTATGATTCGTCAGGCAATTCTGCTGCTCGCCCGAACGCAGGCAGGCGAGGCCGTGCAGTTCGCTTATCTGGCGGTCGAAGTCAGGCTTGAAAACGATGCGCGCGGATTGCGCTCGCGCGCGCAGGGCTTCAATCTCACTAACGGCGCCGGTGCTGTCGCCGGCCTGCAGCAGAAAAGTAGCAAGATCGAAACGCACGCGTATCTCATTGGCCAGGGTCAGGGGAGTTTGCAGAACACGGCGATAATAGGCGGCACGTTCGGCCTGTTTGTTGGGATCAAGCTTCCAGTCTTGCGACTGGTAGATCGAAGCGAGCAATTCAGCCATCTTGCGCGTGGAAGGAGCGCGCGGGTCGTCACCGCTCAGGTGCGGCATTGGGACAAGAAGCAGGAGTGATGCGAGGGCAGTTAAGAGACGCACGGTGAAACAGAAAGAGCCGGTCAGATGATCTCTGACCGGCTCTTTTATTTTAGTTACTGCTCGGGAAGCGGAAGACTAGAACTTGATAGTTCCAGAGAACTGCATCCTGCGCATATAGCCGCCGGTACCAGCCGCAAGGCCGGTGATTTGACCCACGCTGCCCTGGTCGATATTGGTGTTGGGCAGGCCGAGGTTAGTGTGATTGAACGCGTTGGTTGAATCAGCGCGCAGCGTGAAGAGCATCTTCTCACTCAGGTGGAAGCTCTTGGCAAGGGTTATGTCCTGCTGGAAGAACTTCGGCCCATACAGCGTGTTGATGGGGTAGTTGCCGAAGGTATTGGCCGAAGGATACACAATGTTCGAGGCCGAGAACCATTCATTGCGAGTATCTTCGTAGGTAATGGTGGTGCCCGTTTCAGGACGGTTGGCCGGTCCGGCATTCGGCTTGCCCGCATAGGAGTTGCCAAACGTGGGCGAGAACGGGAAACCGCTGTAAATGGTGCTGACACCGCTGATGGTCCAGCCACCGATGGCAGCATCGGCGACCTTGCTCATGCTGTTTAGGTACTTGCGTCCCTTACCCACCGGGATGTCGTAGGTTTGAGCCAGCGTTACCTGGTTGTTTGCCAAAGTATTGCTATAACCTTCACCGGCTGCACGATTATAGAAGAAGTAGTAGTTGGAATCATACGGATCGTAGCCTGTACCGTATTGACGCTGATAGGTGTAGCTCCCCTGCAGAGTCCAACCAGCCAAAGCATTGACTTTGACGGAGGCTTGCAGCGAATTGTACATATCGTTGGCGCAATCGCAGTAGTAGCTAAGATCCTGCGTCCAACCGAACTTGGCGTAATAAGGCCGATCCAGGTTTGTGTTGGAGACGCCAGGAACGAAGACGGCTTCATTGGGATTCTGCGAGTTACCCGTACCGTTGAAGTTGTGACGGTCCACGTTCCCCACATAGGCCGCAGTGACAGCAATTTTCGGGCTTAACTGCCGTTGTAGCGAAAGGTTGTACTGGTACACCTGCGGCAACGTAACCGTAGCCGGCCGGAACTTAATATTGATCCCGTTGGGCAGGGGGAAGGTGCCGTTGGAGCTGATGGTGATGGGCGCGGGCAGACCGTTCGGGCCAGCCGTTCCACCGCCGGTGTAACCGCCAGGGCCTTGCGCCAGGTTGAAGACGCCGCTGAACTGTCCCGAGGGGTTGTCCTGCTGGGCGGTGAGAACGGGCGGATTCTGTGTCACGTTATGGCCGAAGTTGGAACCGAACACACCCAAGTCATACGACCAGCCGTAGCCGGCGCGGATGACCGTTTTGGAATTGATCTGGTAGGCAATTCCGATGCGGGGTGCAAAATCATGCCAGTTGGTGGTTTGAATGCCGTTGGGCGCAACCGAGTTGCCGTAGCCGAACACGTACATCAAACCGTTGTTCAGGTTCAAGGTGGCTCCGTTGCCTGCGCCATTTACCGATTCAGGCTTGACGACTTCATAGCGAACGCCTAGGTTGAGCGTCAACTTGGGGGTCGGGTGGTATTCGTCCTGGGCATAGAAAAAGAGCCGAGGCTGGCTTTCGGAGGCGTTCGTGCTGCTGCTGACATAGCGTTGGAACTGGCTGACGTCGCCGAGCAGGAAGGTGGCAAGACCGATGCCCGGACTTGGATTGGTGCCGATGTTGGCGGCACCGGCTGCAACAACGCCGGTTTGCGTTCCATTGAAGGTGAGTTCGCCGGCGCGATGGACGTCGCTGGGTACGCGCAGGTTTTGCGCGTAACGGATGTCGGCGCCGATTTTCAGGGTGTGTTTCCCGATAATCTTGGTTGCGTTATCTACAAACTGATACTGGCTCTCCGTCTGGGTGAGAGGGCAGTTGCAGGAATTCACACCCAGCGCGTAGCCGAGTTTATAGGCGTCTTGCGGTGAGGTGATATTGAAGTAGGGAAGACCGGAAGTATAGGTGTTGTCCAGGTTCAGGCCAGGAATGCCGGCCGCCGCAGCGGGTTGTGTGCCGTAGCCCTGCGGAACGTCGAAGACGTGATAGCGCATGTAGCCGAAGCGGACTTCGTTCACCAGCGTTGGGCTGGCGGTGTAGGTCCAACCAATGGCAAGGCTTTGGTTGAGAGCTTGCGAAGAGCCCGCATACGTACCGAACGAGGGTCCGCCCGCGATGACGCCGAACACGCCAGGAGCGGCTTCAGTGAAGGCCGCATAGCTGTAACGGCCAAAGATGGTGCTTTTCTCGTTGAGGTAATAATCTTCGCGGGTATCCCATTGGTTGGCAGTAACAGCGATAGCTCCGTTGGCAGCGTAGTTGTTGTAGAACGGCTGCGATGACCCGAATTGCGGAGTGATGTTAGGCGCCGGGAAGTAATTGAGAATCTTCAGCGCCTGTGGGCTGATCTGCGAGGTAGGAATGGTGTTATTTACGAAGGGCGTTCTGCCTTGGCCGGTCGTTTGATTACCGGTACTTGGATCATAAATAGTGTAGTTTCCGGAGTTGTAAGCAGCCCAGTCGCTAAAGTTACCCGCACGATTCAGAGCATCGGGAACGCTGGTGACAACCGAACCGCCCTGTGCTTCGCGATTCAACTGTGCATCGCCGAAGAAGAAGAGCTTGTCCTTGATGATGCGGCCGCCGATGGCGCCGCCGAACTGGTTCTGACGGTAGGTGGGGGCAGCCAGTCCACCGTTAAAAGGATTAGCCGCCGATGTAACGAAGCCGGGCGTGTTCAGCTGCAGATACTCAAACGCATCCGCGTGGAACTGGTTTGAACCTGATTTTGTCGAATAGCTGGCCATACCGCCGCCGACGTATTCGAATTCCGCGTCGAAATCCTGGTTATTCTGCTTCAACTCGGCAAGCGAATCGAAAGTAGGATTAATAACAATGATGCCGAGAATAGGATCCTGGTTGGTGGTTCCATCGAGTTCATAACCCATGGAATCGAACAACTGGCCGTTAACGATCATCTGTACCGACCCTTGCGGGTTTTCGTCGGAGGCATGCTGCCAGCCGATTTTCGCGGTACCTGGATTTAACAACTCCATCGACTGCGCGTTGCGGCCAATATTGGGGAGGTCGTTAATTTGTTGCGCCGAGAAGGTCTGCGACACGTCGGCGCGATCTGCTTCGAGCAGCGGCGCGGCGGCGGTCACTTCTACGGTTGTGTCAACAGCGCCCACTTTCATGGGAGCGTCGAAGCGGACCGATTCATCGACGCGCACGTCGAGTCCGTTTGAAACCACCTTTTGAAAGCCGGGGGCTTCAATCGTGACTTTGTAGGTGTCCGGGATCAACTGCCCTTTTGAGTAGTTGCCCTGGGCATCTGTCATTACTTCAAAAGTTGTTCCTTTGTTTGTATCTGCGATTGTGACTTTGGCATTGGCAACAGCACCGCCCGCGGGGTCGGTGATGGTTCCAAAAATGGTGCCGAACACCTGTTGGGCGTTAACGGTACCTAGCATGCCGAGCAGAATGGCAGACACGGTAAATGCGGTGAATATAACCTTACGAAGGTTTCCCATGTCTTCTCCTTGGAAGCGAAAACTAAAAGACTTCCCTCAGTCTAGATCATTCTTCTTAGTCCGAATAGCAAAAAACAACGATCGTAATAGCCCGCAGAACCGTCGTGGTGGGGATACGATAATAAGTCGCTTTGTTATCAAACAGTTACCAGCCATTGACACAGCAACCTGTATAAACAACTTTTTTGGTGGTTGCTCAGAGAGTGTCGCCCGGCGTGGGCAGCAAATTTATGAAAATGGTTTGAAACGTTATCAACATTGTAGTAACGTCGATTAAAGCTGTATAGGCAGGTTGCCGAACACGGAGACAGCCGAATGAAGAGCACTGGCGACGGGGAGCAAAGGTTCGGAGAGCGGCCTAACAAATATAAGGCCATTTTTCAGCACCTGCAGGAGTCTATCCTGCGCGGCAAGTATGCCGAAGGCCAACGCATACCCAGCGAAAGCCAGCTAAGCCGCACATTTGGAGCAAGCCGGCTAACGGCCGGAAGGGCACTCAAGGAACTTGAAATAGCCGGCCTGATTGAACGGCGCGCAGGCTCCGGCAGCTACGTCAAGCAACAGGGGAAAACCCGCCGGCGCACCTTTGGACTGTTAATAGCTGAGCTGGGTCAAACGGAAATCTTCGAACCCATTTGCCAGGGGATGGCGCGGGCCAGTCGCGCTAGCCATGACGAACTAATTTGGGGAGCAGCCACGCGCGATGTTGTGTCAACCGAGCAGCAGGCGCTGCAGCTTTGCCGCTACTATGTCGCAAACAAGGTTTCGGGTGTGTTTTTCGCCCCCTTGGAGCATTTGGCCGGCTGTGATGAGGTAAACGAGCGAATCTTGGATGACTTCTCCAGTGCGGCGATTCCGGTGGTGCTGTTGGATCGGGACGTTTTCTCCTACCCCAAACGAAGCAAGTTCGACCTGGTGGGGATAGATAACCGCCGGGCCGGCTATCTTGTCACGGAATACCTGTTCAACCAGGGCTGCCGAAGAATTGTCTTTATGGCGCGTCCATACTCTGCTCCGACGGTGGAACAGCGGATTGTCGGCTATCGCGACGTAATGCAAAAACACGGCTTGCCGGCCTGGGTGGAGATCGGCAACCCCGAAAAGCAGGACTGGATCGGCAACTTGCTGGGCCAGTACGAACCGGACGGATTTGTCTGCGCCAACGACCGGACAGCCGCAGAGTTGATGATCCGGTTGAAGGAACTTGGTGTGGATGTGCCGGCAAGGGTCAAGCTTACAGGCATGGACGACGCCAAGTATTCCACCCTTTTGTCAGTTCCGCTTACAACCGTCAGACAACCGTGCCATGACATTGGAGCAGCCGCAGTCTGGACCATGATTGAACGAATTGAGCACCCCGGAATGCCGGCGCGCGATATTCTGCTGGACTGCCAGTTGGTGATAAGGCAATCGTGCGGCGCTGGCCAAGCGCCACAGTAAGATTATCGTAAAACGAATATTCCTGAGAGAAGTCACGCGAAAGCTCGACTCAGGTTCTTAGGATGGGTAATTCACAGGGAATCCTCCTGCTCCAGCTAATGCCCCACGGCTTCTGTATGCGGTGGGAGCCGGGCATTATTTGGCTGCATGTGGTTTCAGATGCCCTTATCGTTCTGGCCTACGCCTCTATCCCTATTCTGTTGCTCAAAGTAGTTCGGAAGCGCAAAGACATTTCGTTTAGTTGGGTGCTGCTATCGTTCGCAGCCTTCATTCTCGCTTGCGGCGCCACCCACTTCATGTCTATCGCTGTGATTTGGCGACCGCTGTATCTCACAGAGGGAATTATCAAGCTGATCACCGCGATTGCGTCGGTGATGACCGCCATTTGCCTTAGAAAACTGCTGCCAGCCTTGTTTGCCATTCCCAGCTCGGAACAACTTCAATCGGCCAACGAAGCGCTCTCAAATTCTAATCGGGAATTACACAAACGCAGCGACGAACTGAGGGCAAGCTATGAAGCGCTGGAGGTGAGCAATGCGGAATTTCGCCAGCTTGCCGACAGTATGCCGCAAATTGTCTGGACGGCGAGCGCAGACGGCACACTGGATTATTTCAACCAGCAATGGTACGACTTCAGCGGATTTGACCGCGCCATACCGGCCGACCAAAGCTGGGCCGCGCTGGTGCACCCCGAGGATCTGGAGAGGCGCTGCCAGGGGTGGTATTCAGCTGTGCGCTTAGGCGAGCCCTTTCGAGAGGAGTACCGGTTGTTCGACAAAGCATCGGGCTCCTATCGATGGCATTTAGGCCGCGCGCGGCCGGTCAAAGATGAGGCAGGCCAGATCGTGAAATGGTATGGCGCGTCCACCGATATCGACGACTACAAACGGGTCGAAGCCGATGTGCTGCAGCTGAACATGCAACTCGAACTTCGAGTGCAGGAGCGGACGAAGGAATTGACGTGGGCGAACGCAGAACTTCGCCGCACTCAAACCTGGTTGCAGGCGATGCTTCATTCCGCCACTGACGTGTCCATAATGGCGCTGGACAATGAAGGCGTCATCACGTTCTTTAACTCCGGCACGGAAAGGCTGCTGGGCTACCGGGCAGAAGAGATTGTGGGCAAATGCACTCCTTACATGCTTTACCCGCCAGACCAATGCCGTTTGCGCGCGGACCAACTGTCGGCTGAACTGGGGCGGCCGATAGGGGTGGACCAGATCTTCCTTGCCGATAACCAGCCAAGCGAATCCTTCGTCGCGGAGTCGGTTTACCTGCATCGGGATGGCACCCCGATTGATGTAAGTCTGGCTATTTCGCCCATGATCGACAGCGACGGCAAGAGGCTGGGCAAGTTAGCTGTCGCGGTAGACATGCGGCCGCGCAAAGCGCTGGAACAGCAGTTGAGGCAAAATAACCTCATTCTGCAGGAGCAGACGAGGCAGGCGGAAGAGGCGAACCGGGCTAAGAGCCACTTTCTGTCCACCATGAGTCATGAAATTCGCACCCCGCTGAACGCCATTATGGGAATGGTTGAGTTGCTCCAGGAGGGGCAACTAAGCGGCGAACAGCGGCGTTATGTCGAGGTGTTCAGGCGGTCGTGCGGCAACCTTCTTTCGCTGGTGAATAACTTTCTTGATCTGTCAAAGATTGAGTCCGGCCGTTTTGAGCTGGAGGAGATTGACTTCGATCTGAGCGATCTGTTGGAGACGACTTTAGATTTAGTCCGCCCCAAGATTCTGGAAAAGAAACTCGTTCTCGAATCTGACATCAGTGCCGAGATGGCCAACTGGTTTGTGGGCGATCCGGTGAGATTACAGCAGATACTTGGAAATCTGTTGAGCAATGCCGTTAAGTTCACAACGGCGGGCAGCATCAGGCTGACGGTACGGCCTGGCGAAGTGGACCACAACCGGCTCCATTTTGATGTGACCGACACAGGCATCGGCATACCGCAGGACAAGCTGGAAAAAATCTTTGAGGACTTCACCCAGGCGGAGACCTCAACCAGCCGTCGATTTGGGGGAACAGGGCTCGGCCTGGGCATTTGCAAAAGGCTGGTCAGTCAAATGGGAGGGGAACTGCAGGTGCGCAGCAGGTTAGGCGAAGGCAGTTCCTTTTTCTTTGATGTGGCGTTAGCCAGGAGTCATAAAAAGGAGAAGCGATCGGGAAAAGAAGGTGCGCCTCACCTGGCCGGTGCACGCGCACTGGTTGTCGACGACAACAAAACGAATCGCATGATCCTGGTGGAGGCGCTTCGGGCTTGGGGCATGCAAACAGCGGAGTGTGAAGATGCAGCTTTAGCTCTGGCTGCGATAGCGAGCAGCGACGGAGGCAGGGAGGCTTTCGACATCGTAATTGTTGACCGTTTGCTGGGCCATGGCGACGGCGGCCTGGATCTGATCGCAAAGATCAGAGCAGCAGGCCGCAGTGTGCCTGTTCTTATGATTACTTCGGATAGCATTCCTGGTGATCAGACGAGAGTTCTCGCTTTGAGAACGACCGAGTACGCCGTGAAACCTGTCGGGCGTCCGGAACTTCATCGGTTGGTATGCAAGCTGCTCAGCGTAGCTGAGACCGGCCGTTCCCTTCAGACCGCCCCCGTTGAACTTACGCCAAGGCAGCGGGACAAGCAAAATCTGCACATTCTTATCGTGGATGATTCTGAAGATAACAACTTTCTGCTAAACGAATATTTGAGAACTGGTCCGTACGAATTGACCTTTGCCGAGAACGGCAAGATAGCCGTAGAGCAGGCGGCGAATCAGACGTTCGACCTCATTCTGATGGATGAACAGATGCCGGTGATGGGCGGCCTAGAGGCGGCTAAACTGATTCGTGCGCAAGAGCATGCACGCGGCCGGCCGAGGGTTCCAATGATCGCGCTTACCGCGAACACTAGTGAGGAAAGCGTTCACATGAGCCGGGAGGCAGGCCTGGACCGACACGTTACAAAGCCGGTCACCAGGAAAGAGCTGCTGGCAGCTATCGACAGTTTAGTTCCGGTTCACGCCGGTTAGGCCTTTGACCGCCAGTGAAATCGCTTGCTTATCTGATGGCTCATGTTCTTAGGGTGTTGGCGGCGGTTTTTTCGGAGTGCTTCGTCCAGCACCGTGATAAGTAGCGATCCGGAGACCTGATCTTTCACCAGGTAATCCTCGACGCCGCCCGAAAACACCGAAAGTTCAGTCTCTTCGCGGGTATCACCGGTAAGCACCACCACCGGGACGTTGGGCGCGGCTTCACGCACCTTGGCATAACTCGAAGCGCCAGAGCATTCCGGCAGCCCAAGGTCGAGCAGGATAACGTCGGTACCTCCCTTGGCAATCCGGGCTAGACCATCTTGCAGGCAGCTCACCCATTCGAGCCTGAATCTGCCATCGCCGTGCTCGTTCAAGGCGTAGCGAACCAATAACATCGCGTCTTCGCTGTCCTCGATCAACAAAACGTTTTCTTCGTGCTTCGTTTCGTGCAACATCTTCGGAGATGCGCGCTGCACTGTTTCTTTGACTTGGCCATCTCCCGTCTCAAGAACAATCTTTGTCATGTGGCTCTCCCTCGAGTGCGAATATCCGTAGAACACGCACCGATACTCTTATCGGACGGTCGGGTGAGGACTTTAGAATTTTTGGAAATACCACCTCGTGCATTTACTTAGGACGGTCCATTTCAAACATGATGCCAGGGGTGATCTCGGCGTAGCTACTGGATCCGCCCGCACGCAGAATCGGGTGGGCGGCAGCAGTGTCGTAGATGCCCTCCTTTAAAAGACTTGAATCGATGTGAACCGCTACCACTTCACCCAGGACGAGCCAGCTTTGAAGGCTGCCTCCCGACGCAGTCTTTAGCTGCACAATGTCGGAAAGCTTACATTCCATAGCCACACGGCTCTCTCCCACCCGCGGCGGCTTCACCTTAACGCTGGCAACGGGCGTCAACTGGCCCAAGCCGAATTCATCTACCTCTGGCGGTACCGTCGCCGCCGTGCTGTTCATGGCTTCAGCCAACGCGCGAGTTGCCAGATTCCACACGAACTCGCCCGTCTGCTGCACGTTACGTACGCTGTCCTTGTAGCCTACCGAGCAGAAGCCGAGAATGGGAGGCGTGTAATTAAATGCGTTAAAGAAGCTATACGGCGCAAGGTTACGAGTGCCGTTCTTATCTACCGATGCAATCCATCCGATGGGCCTGGGACCGATGATGGCGTTGAACGGGTCGTGTTTCAATCCATGCCCTTGGTTAGGGTAATAAGTGTAAATGCCGGCAACAGGGATCATCTCCCTGAATCATAGCTACCGCTTGCGCAGACGCAGCGATTCCCAGCTTCCATCGGAGGACCAGCCTCCATCGACCGCGATGGCCTGCCCGTTAATAAAACCGCTCTCTTCGGGATCGGCGAGAAAGGCAATGGCTTTGGCGATGTCATCGGGAGTAGCGAAGCGGGCCATCGGGATGCGGCTGGTGATATCGGCATCCGTGTAGCTTCCGCCAGCCTGATCGGCGACATCCATCTCCGTCTTCACCCAGCCAGGGCAAACAGCGTTGACCCGCACGCCGCGGCCGCCCCACTCGGCTGCAAGCGTGCGCGTGAGTCCAATTAAGCCATGCTTGGACGCGTTGTAGGCGGCACGATCGGATATGCCCAGTAAGCCGGCGACAGAGGCCACATTCACGATGGAGCCAGCGCCCGCCTGCAGCATTTTTTCGCCAAACGCCCTGGCCAGCAGGAAGGGCGCCACCAAGTTGACTTCCATCACGCGCCGGTAGTCGGAGGCGGTGGTTTGTTCAGCCGGCGAGATGAGGCTGATGCCGGCATTGTTTACCAGCACATCCGCTTGGCCAAAGCTATCGAACACCTGCCGCGCGAAACGGCTGACGGTAGCTTCATCGGCAATATCGCCCGCATAGCCGGTGGCGTGCGCACCGCGGGAGGTAATGGCGTTCAAAGTTTCAGTGGCAGCATGCAAATCAATGATGGCGACGCGATAGCCACGCTCGGAGAGGACTTCGGCTGTGCGGCGGCCAATGCCTTGCGCTCCTCCAGTAACTACCGCGGTTCGTCCATGCTTCGCCGCCATCATGCTTCCACAGCGAAACTAGCCCATCTTGTAGAAGAACTGCTCGTGGGTGACTTTTCCATCCTTGACAGTGTACAGGCCGGCCTCTTCCATCTTGAAACGCTTGCCGGCCATGGGGCCGCCTTTGCCAGTCACGTCGTAATGGAAGAAAACGATGAAGCGGTCTCCATGCGGGAACGGACCGGCGATTTCAGCGCTGTGGACTTCGTGATTCTCTTCCCACCAGGTCGATTTCGCTTTGACGGCTTCAATGCCTTCCATACGGGCGGGCATACCGGGCCCCCCGGATACTTCTTCACTGACGATATGGTGGCTGTAAAGGGTATTAATCGCCTCCATATTCTTACCTTCTTTGCATAGTTCGACGAGTTTGTTGGCAACTGTTAGCGTGTCGCTCATGCGGTCTCCTTGGTGGCGCTTGCTCGGCAAACGCCACGACATGTTTGTACCAGACGTGGCTGACGGATGCAAGTCATTCGGGTGTAACAAACGCGCTGCAAGTAAAGTTGAGGCACAATTGTAACTTGACATCCAAGCCGCAAATGTTTGACGCGGTTACCGCCTATAACGGCATCGCTTCTGGATTTAACCGGCTTTCGGAGGCACGCCACCCCTACCTCGAACAGGTAGAGAACTGCATCATCCGGGAAGCTCCGAAAAGCGCTCCTTCCATGTTGGATGTCGGATCAGGTGACGGCCGCCGAGCGACAAGAATCGCTGAGGCTTGCGGCGTCCAGCGCCTGGTTCTACTGGAGCCCAGCGCAGCCATGCGCGGGCTGGCTGCGACTGGAGCCGAAACTTGGGAGATGCGCGCAGAAGAGCTAGGGGGAGTGCACGATCAGTTCGACGTTGTCACGTGCTTGTGGAATGTGTTAGGCCATGTCGATTCAGGCGCGCGTCGCGCCGAGGTAGTAGGACACTTTTCGCGTCTGCTCCGCCCGGGTGGCATGTTGTTTATGGATGTAAATCACAGATATAACGCCTCCGAATACGGAATGCCGTTCACGCTGCTGCGTTTGCTGAAGGACACGCTGCAACCCGATGAGCGAAATGGGGATGTAACTGCCAGCTGGTGCATCGACGGAGTGACTTGGGCCACCAATGGCCATGTATTTACTGACAAAGAAATTCGGAGCCTCGTTCAGGGTGCTGGTCTCAAGATTCGGCAGAGGTTCGTCATCGATTACTCAACCGGACTTATGCGGCAGCGCTCCTACGAGGGGAATCTGCTTTACTGCGTCGTCAAAGAAGACATAACGTCTCTCAGGCTGTGACAGACCTCGAGAATCTGCTGCGATTGGAGTTGATTAAAGAACGGCAGAGCTAGTGTCCTGCTGGAGACGTCGGTCGTTACGGGCAGATCGCAGCTTGCATACCGGGCGTATGGTCGCATCCTATGCACAGGTGAGAAATAGGCACGGCACTGAATTCCCAATGCGGCCATCTTCTGGATCAGCATATCGCGCAAGCTACCGGTAAAGCTGACGGGAAGTCTGGGAACGAAGCAAAACCACGAAATACGCCCGTTTGATGCGTGTAGAGGCGGTATTTCGACCTCCGGGCAAAGAACCTTCAGACACTCGGCGTACTCCCTTGCAAGATCTGCACGGCGCGCCAGAATGGATTCGATGCGCGACAATTGAGCTATTCCCAGCGCGCAACTCATCTCAGGAAGCCGGTGGTTATAACCGGTCAACGAGTGTTCGTTCCAGTTGTCCTGGTCTGATCGGCCCTGATTCCCCAGGGCTCTGACAGTAGAGGCTAAAGCGGCGTCTTGCGTAACCAGCAATCCGCCTTCGCCCGTGGTGATGGGCTTGTTCGGATAGAACGAGAACACGCCGAACTTTCCAAGTACACCCACCTTCCGGTCGCCATACTCGCCCCCAAGCGCCTCGCACGCGTCTTCGACGAGATCGAGATGGTGCTCGTCCGCAATCTGCCGCAGCTCGCCCAGATCCGCCGGATAGCCAAAGGTGTGGACCACCATAATGGCGCGAGTACGCGGGGTGATGGCCCGCCTTACGGCTTCGGGATCAAGATTCAACGTCAGTGGACGGATGTCTACAAAAACCGGAGTGGCACGTACGTAACGAATTGCATTGGCGGCGGCAATGAACGTAAATGAGGGGACAATCACCTCGTCGCCTTCTCCGATGCCGAGGGCCTGAAGGCCGAGGCACAGGCCGGACGTACCAGAACTAAGCGCAACAGCATGTTCTGCTTGCACATACTCCGCGATAGCGCTTTCAAATTCTTCAAGCTTCGGTCCGAGACTGAGCCGCGCAGAACGCAGCACTTGCACCACGGCGGTCACTTCGGCGTCGGTTATGTCGGGCTGCGAGAGCGGAATTCTAATAGGCGAACTCACTACTCGATCTTTTCATGAACAGCGATTCGCCAAGCGGAACGGCGCTCAGGAAACTGACGATTTGTTCGGAGGCGCAACCTTCGCCGTAGGGATTTTTCATTCCGCTCAGTCCCCCTCGAAATTCTTTGCTGGCGGCGATGTTGATGTTCTCCAGAATGGCAGCTGCATCTGCCGGAGCATCCAACACATTGCGGCCACGTTCGCGGCCTTGCTGGCGTATTCCTACATTCACCACAGGTGTGGCAAAGGAGGCTGCCTCCATGATGCCGCTGCTGGAATTTCCAATCAGCAAATGCGCGTTGCGAAGAAGGCTCCAGTAAGTGATTGGATCGAGATTAATAAAGATCTTTGAATCGGGCCGAGTTTGGCAGAAGGCTCTGGTCCGCTCGATCAAGCTGCGGCTTCCGGCGTCCGCATTCGGGTAGCAGAAGAAGGGCCGTATAGCGGTCGTACGCAACGCTTCAAACAGCGCTGTTGTCTCGCGAGTTGTGTCGCGAGCAATGGTAACCGGATGATATCCGACTAAGGAGAATGGCACACCCAGATCGACCCCGAGTTCGCTCTCAAGTTGGTCAGGAGCTTTGAGACCGCTGCGGCGGAGGTGATCGAGCGAAGGACTCCCTACTCGGTGGACACGCCATGGCTCTTCTCCAAACGCAATGACGCGCGCACGGGCGGCCTCGGTAGATGTGAAATGCACATGGCTCAGCTTCGTCAACGCATTGCGAATAGAATCGTCAATGGCGCCTTCACTGATTTCACCTCCTTCAATGTGGGCAATCGGGATGCGGAGAGCGACGGCCACCATGGCTGGCGCGAGCATTTCATAGCGGTCGGCAATGATCAACAAAATGTCAGGCCGCATCTGGCCGAGACAATCCGCCAGACTCAATGTAGCCAGCCCGATGGTTTTGGCCATGCCCACGTCGCTATCGGAACTGAGCAGGCATTCGATGCGGGAATGGATGGAGAAGCCGTCCTTTTCAATTTGGCGTACCGTGTGGCCGAACTCGGGCGAGAGGTGAGGTCCAAGGGCAATGAGCTGGAGGTTGATCTCAGGATGCGAGGCGAGATCTCGCAGCGGCCAGTAGAGATGGCTGTAGTCGGCCCGCGAGGTTGTCACGACGGCGATGGTCCTGGGCATTGTCACTGCTTGGCGCTAACTGACGCTCCCCTCATAATTAGCTCGCTTGGCACGTATTCGGGCACCGTGCATTTGAGAAGATCTAACACAGCAGGCAGGTTCCGATAACCGATATATGTGCGTAATCGCTGCATCAACTGGTCGCACTCTGCCGGAGGGAGTTTGGTTGTCTCCAGGGCAATCAGAGAACCGCGAACTGTCTCGTTCTCGGTTTCGTTGGGACCGATAAAATCCTCGCTCACTTTTTCGCCTGGCCGCAGGCCGACGATTTCAATAGGGTAAGGACCATGCCCATTAACAAGGCTTTTGGCAAGATCGGCTATCCGAACCGGCTCTGGAAAACGCGGCATCAGAATGCATCCATTCGCTCTGCAGGCGGCGGCATCGAGAATGGCTGTGACGGCCTGATCAACCGACATAAAGGAGCGAGTGGCATCCGGATCGGTGATGGTCAGTGCTTTTCCGCGCGCGATTTGTCCGAGAAAAAGGGGTATGACGCTTCCGCTAGAACCGCTGATGTTGCACAATCGCACGGCATTCATAGGCGAATCTGGCCGGCTTAGCGAAATGGTGATCAGTTCGGCCAGACGTTTAGATGCGCCCATCATGCTGTGCGGACGCACCGCCTTATCGGTAGAGACCAGAACGAGAGAGTCGCAACCATGAGCGACTGCAGCCCTCGCCAGAACGAAAGTTCCCACGGCGTTATTCATAAGCGCGGCGAACGGATTAAGTTCCATTAGTTCGACGTGTTTGAAAGCGGCGGCATGGAAAATCAGGTGCTTTCGCGATTCGGCGAAGAGGGAACCGACAAGCGTAGAGTCATTCACGCTTCCGGCGACAGCCTGATAGGAGACGGAGGGAAAATCTGCGTCTAAGACACGCTTCAACTCAACAAGATTGTGCTCAGAAAGGTCGAGCAGGGTGAGAGATTGTGGGGCCCCGGCGGCAATCGCCTTCACCAGGGCCGAACCTATGTAGCCGCCCGCGCCGGTAACTAGTATATTTTTATCTGTGAAGGCCGGACGCGGGCTCATGCTTTAAAAGTAACTTACGGCGCTCAGGCGCCGGAAGCGGACTTTTGAACCGGCATCAGGAGCCTATTCAGGTAGTCGGCCAACTGAGTATGATGATCCATACGGCCGCGGAAGGCGACATACATGTCGGGACGAATGAGATAGATGCATGGATCGGCAACACCGTACTGATCGTGAAGTTGGTTCATTGGGTCGAGTAGCACGGGCAACCCAGCCTGGGCGTTTTGAGCGACCGGAAACCCGCCATAGATGAGATACGGCCGCAGCGATTCCGGGAAGCGCGCCATTAGGTCAGTCCCGAGCCGGATGAACTGACCCAAGTCTGTCTGTTGAGGATGGGAACCCGAGAACAGAAGGAGGTTCCAATATGTGCCGCGCAGAACCTCGCGCAGAGGGAGGCATTCTTTGCCGGGCAGCTTGACAACATTTGCGTCGAGGATGCGATCGCCGGCGCGAGGTCCGTCGCTGCCGCCATATTCCTCAGTGATGGGGCCTTGACGATAGTTGATTTCGATTTCTTCGAGCGTGTTGCGCATCTTCTCGCGCACAAAACTGTTCGATAAGAGGATTGGTCCAAGCTGGCGCACAGCCGCGCGGCCCAGGTCGCCTGCTTTCAGGAGCTTTGTGTACGCCTCGTCCGTACCGCGCAAAAGGCTTTCGGCGATGGGGTGGCGCTCCGCCTGATAGGAATCGAGCAGGATAGGTTGCGCCTTGCCTTGCATCACTTGTGCAAGTTTCCATGCCAGATTGAAGGCATCCTGAATACTGGTGTTCATGCCCTGGCCACCAATGGGAACGTGTTCGTGGGCAGCGTCTCCCGCAATGAAGATGCGGTCTTTTCGATACGTCTTAGCGGCACGGTGATTTACCCGATAGAGAGCCACCCAGACCGGATCATACAGTTCCGCGTCAACGCCGCCCAACTCGTTCAGCGTTCGGTTTACTTCTTCAAGGGTGGTTGTCTTAACGGCCGCCCCAGGATCGGGAACGGAGATGAAGGTTCGTACGATGCCACCCGGCATTTCGATAACCATCATGTAGCCTTTGTCGGTGAACCATAGATAGCTGCTGCCCGATGGCAGAGACCAGCGGATCTTGGAATCAGACTGGATGAAGGCTTGGCCGGCGTAGGGGTTGCCTTCGAAATCGATGGAAGCTCCCTGTCGAGTGATGCTATGCGTGCCATCGGCGCCCAGAACGTAATGGGCACGCACCACCTCATCCGATCCATTCGGAAGGCGGAGGTTTACAGAGACTCCGTCTGAATCCTGCTGAATTTTGGTCGCTTCTGTCTGCCACTCAATCGAAACGCCAAGCTGGGACAAGTGCTGGTGGAGAAAGCGTTCGGTCACGTTCTGGCCCAGAATGATTGGATAAGGATGCGGGCTGTTGATGCCCTCCATCGATCCGTGGCCCAGGTGTTTGCCGTAGCCGATGATGTCAACCCGCCGCATGGGAACGGCCGCGCGCTGAAGTTCGGCGCTCAGGCCCATCGCGTCCAGAACTTCCTGTGTCCGCACGTGCAGGATCAAAGCCTTTGAGATCTCCTTGGTTCCCTGCGCCTTGTCTACAATTCGGCATGGAATGCCATAACGGGCCATTTCGCTGGCGAAAGTTAAGCCTACAGGTCCGGCGCCAATTACAACCACGCTTTTTGTTTCATTCATAGTTCCCTCTTTTAATTAGTTCAAGCTTGAAATAATATCATTAAACGCCGGGTACTGTTGCTAAATTGAGGCAAGGTCCATGAAAGATAACAATGGCGGGTTGGAGAGTGTCTTAGCGCCGGACAATTTGCCGGCGCAGATGAGGGTGCTGGTCCAGTTACTTACGCGCCGGTTTCAGGAGGTTATCTTGCCCTATGACATTACGCCATTGCACTGGGGGATTTTGTGCTGTTTGTGGCGGGAGGACGGGTTAACGACCCGGGCGATTGTAGATCAACTGGCTCAATTGGGCGGGACAGTGACGGTCGGCTTGGACTCGATGGAAAAGAGGAGACTGGTCCGGCGCTGCCCGGATGAAAAGGACAAGCGCATTTCAAGGATTTGGCTGACAAGGCGAGGCGCAAACCTGGAGGGCAAGATTGTGCCCGTAGTGAAAACCTTCATGGGCAGGATTTTCTCGTGCCTGAGTGAGCAAGAACATCAGGATTTGGCCAGGCTGTTGGAACGGATGCAGGCACACGTGGAGGCGCTGGATTCGTGATTGCGTTTTAGTCGTTCAGTTGGTACTCGAGCACCGGAGTCGCCGCTACTGGTTCGTAATTCAGATTCGGGCCAAGCCACCGTTCCACTTCTTCCACCGTCATGCCTTTGCGCTGGTGATAGTCGATCACCTGATCGCGGTCTATTTTGCCAAGGTCGAAATAGCGGGCTTGCGGGTGCGCGAAGTAGATTCCGCTAACGCTGGATCCCGGCCACATCGCGAACGACTCGGTAATCAGCATGCCGGTGTTTTCTTCGACATCCAGCAGGCTCCAGATCGTTCCCTTCTCGGTGTGATCGGGGCAGGAGGGATAGCCGGGTGCGGGGCGGATGCCGCGATATTTTTCGTGGATGAGATCGGCGCTGCTCAGGTTCTCCGCCCGGCCGTAGCCCCACTCTTCGCGCACTTTCTTATGCAGGCATTCAGCGAAGGCTTCGGCCAGGCGGTCGGCCAGCGCCTCGGCCATGATCGCGCTGTAGTCGTCGTTTTCAGCTTTGAAGCGCTGGCAGACTGCTTTCAGCCCGATGCCGGTCGTGACCGCGAACGCTCCAATGTGGTCGGGCAGCGCGCTTTCTTTGGGAGCGATGAAATCAGCCAGCGACCGGCAAGGCTCGCTTCCTTCGCGATTGGATTGCTGGCGCAGGAAGTGGAACCGTTCAAGGACACCGCTGCGCGTCGCGCTGGTGTAGAGCTCGACGTCATCCGCCACGGCATTGGCCGGGAAGAGGCCGTAGACGCCCCGCGCCGTAAGTAGCTTTTCGTTGACAATGACGTCTAAGAGCGCCTTGGCCTCGGCAAAAATCTGCGTTGCTTGCGCGCCATATTTTTCGTTATCCAGGATGCGCGGGTAGGTGCCCTTAAGACCCCAGGTTTGAAAGAACGGCGACCAGTCGATGAACTCGCGCAGCCTGGCTAGCGGGAAGTTGTCGAGCACGCGCACGCCAGTGAAAGCAGGCGCGGCGATGTCTTCGGCGCGCCACTGGATGGGGCTCCGGCGCGCGCGCGCGGCCGGCAGCCCGACAATGCTCTGTTTAGGCGCGGAGTGGTTCTTGCGAAGCGTGTCGTAGTCGGCGCGATGCTGGGCGATGAAGGCTTCTTTGCCATCGTCACTCAGCAGGCTGGTAGTGACGGGGACAGCGCGGCTGGCGTCCAGCACATGCACCACGGGCTGGCTGTAATGCGGGGCGATTTTGATGGCCGTGTGGGCCCGGCTGGTGGTGGCGCCGCCCACCAGCAGCGGCAGTTTAAAACCCTGCCGTTCCATCTCTTTCGCAACATGAACCATCTCATCCAGCGACGGAGTGATAAGACCACTGAGGCCAATAAGGTCCGCCTTTTCCAGCCTGGCCCGTTCGAGAATTTTTTCGCA